>NZ_JABUEI010000001.1:0-753551 GCF_019836145.1 Rhodococcus sp. BP-241
GCCAGAACTGGAAGCCCAGCAATGGGTGCAGGTGACTGGTACTAATAGGCCGAGGACTTACCACAAAGAAGCTACGCGTCCACTGTGCAGTATCTGAGACAACACACGAGTTGGTCAGCAGATAACTCCAAACCCGCACCACCGATCCATCACCAGCAGCACCGGTGACAGGAAACGTGTGTGCCTCGTGCTCTGTTGTTTCACAGAGTTTCGGTGGCCATAGCGGAGGGGAAACGCCCGGACCCATTCCGAACCCGGAAGCTAAGCCCTCCAGCGCCGATGGTACTGCACCCGACAGGGTGTGGGAGAGTAGGACACCGCCGAACAATCCGTTCCGAAAGGGGACCCATTCACATGGGTCCCCTTTCGTGTTTCTGCACTCCGATCGTGAGTGCGGCATGATGACACCACCGGTGACGAGCGGGAGAGCTCGGTCGCCGATCGATCGAAAGGAACCACCGTGCCGGAAGAGCCGTCATCGGAAGGTCGTACGTCCGATTCGGACCGCCGGCCGCCCGCGCGCGACAACCGGGCACCTCGCCGCGACAGCGCGGGGGAACGCGGGTCGTTCCGATCATCGGCCCCTCGCTCCGGTGACCGTTCCGGGAGCCAGGACGAACGTCGCCACACCGGCGACCGTGGGCGCTCCGGGGATCGATCGACGTCCGGCGACCGTCGGCAGGGTTCCGGCAGGGGCCAGGCACCCGACCGCACTCGAGGACAGGGTGCACCTCCCCGTCGTCGCGGCGGTGAAGGGAGCGCAGGTCCGCGCGCCGGCGGTGGGCGAGGCCCTGATTCTCGCGCTCCTCGTCCGGTCGAGCCCGATCTGCCGGACGACGTCGACGCGAAAGATCTCGAACCCGGGGTCCGTCGAGACCTGTTGAGCCTTGACAAGAGCAACGCGGAAGCTGTTGCACGACACATGGTCATGGTCAGTCAGCTGATCGGAGACGATCCCGCCGCAGCACTGCTGCACGCGCGAGCGGCGCGGCAGCGTGCCGGCCGCATCGCCGTGGTCCGAGAGACGGCCGGCATCGCCGCGTATCACGCAGGGGAGTGGGCGGAGGCTCTGTCCGAGCTCCGCGCCGCCCGCCGTATGGCCGGTGGGCCAGGCCTGCTGTCCGTCATGGCTGATTGTGAGCGGGGCCTCGGTCGGCCGGAGCGCGCCATCGAGCTCGGACGCAGCGACGAGGCTCGCCAGCTGACGGGTGACGATGCGTCCGAACTGCGCATCGTCGTCGCGGGTGCCCGCATGGACATGGGGCAGTACGACCAGGCGGTGGTGACGCTGCAGACTCCGGATCTCGAGGGAGATCGCACGGGGTCGGCTGCAGCGCGGCTGTACTACGCCTACGCCGACGCTCTCGTGGCCGCCGGTCGAGCGGACGACGGGGTGCAGTGGTTCCTCCGTGCCGCCGCCGCCGACGTCGAGGGTGAGACGGACGCCGAGGACCGAGTCGACGAACTGACCGGTCAGTGACCCGTCTGACCGACGCTCACGACGCCCTGCTGCTCGATCTCGACGGGACTCTGTACCGGGGTCCCGATCCGATCGACGGTGCCGTCGACATTCTCCGCGAGTGCTCCTCTCAGCTCTGCTACGTCACCAACAACGCCAGTCGGTCTCCCGCTCAGGTGGCCGAGCACCTACGCGATCTCGGTTTCCGTGCGCCCGACGAGTCGGTGGTGACGAGTTCCCAGGCGGCGGGGCGGCTTCTCGCTGGTCTCCTGCCCGCAGGTGCGTCCGTGCTGGTCGTCGGAACCGAGGCCCTCGAGGCAGAGGTGTCCGCCGCCGGCCTGGTGCCGGTTCGTACAGCGGACCCCACTCCGGCCGCGGTCGTCCAGGGACATTCCCCCGAGACGGGGTGGGCGAACATCGCCGAGGCGACCTACGCGGTCCGTGCCGGCGCACGCTGGGTGGCCACGAATGCCGACACCAGCCTGCCGACGCCTCGCGGTCTCGGGCCGGGAAACGGTGCCATGGTCGCGGCGGTCGCCGCGGCGACGGGGGCCGCCCCGATCGTGGCGGGCAAGCCCGAGGCACCTCTCATGAAGGACGCGCTCGAGCGCAGCGGGTCGACCACGCCGCTGGTGGTGGGTGACCGTCTGGACACGGACATCGCGGGAGCCAACGAGGTGGGTGTGCCGTCACTCCTCGTGCTCACCGGAGTGAGCACCGTGCACGACGTGCTCACTGCCGTCCCGCACGAGCGCCCCACGTACCTCGCGTCGTCCCTGTCGGCTCTGCTCGAGGAGCCGGCCGCGTCTCTCGTTCCCTCCGAGCCTTCCGACACCTGGTCGGTGTCGCTGTCCGGTTCCGTGCTGCGAGTCGAGACCACGGGCGACGTCGACGCCGACGGCGACCTCTGGATCGAGGCACTGCGCGAAGTTCTCCCTGCGGTCTGGGCGCTCGGCGGCTTCGACACCGTCGAGGGCGCGTCCGGTGCGGCTGCGGATGTCGTCGCGCGGTGGACCGCCTGACTCTGACGGTCACCACCGCCGACCGACGTCGTCGGGGGTATCGGCTAGCGTTGTCCGCGATGAGCACGCCCGTTCCCCGCCCCGGTCAGCACTTGCCGTCGCACTCCGATGTCGAGGGCACGTCCGTCGATCCCGACGCCGTCGTCTCGGCTGTCGACGCGCTGGTCGCCGAGGCTGACGTGGCGGCGTCGGCGCCGTTCGGCGAGGGTACGGACGACCCGCACGGCCTGGTCACGCTGACGCGGCAGGCCCGCATCCTCGACCGCGCGCACGAGGTACTCGTCGACGCGCTCGCGTCCGTGGACAAGAACTGACATGGCACGTCGCGCTCGGGTGGACGCCGAACTCGTCCGCCGCGGTCTGGCCCGCTCTCGGGATCACGCCTCGGAACTCATCTCGGACGGTCGAGTGCTGATCGCCGGCACCGTGGCCACGAAGCCCGCCACCGCGGTCGAGCCCGGCACGGCGCTACGGGTCACCGAGGTCTCCGACGAGGTGTCGTGGGCCTCTCGAGGTGCACACAAGCTGCTGGGCGCGCTCGCCGCCTTCGAGCCACGCGGTGTCACGGTGGAGGGCGCGCGGTGTCTCGACGCGGGTGCGTCCACCGGTGGGTTCACCGACGTGCTGTTGTCCAAGGGTGCACGCGAGGTCGTAGCGGTCGACGTCGGCTACGGACAGTTGGTGTGGCGGCTACGGACCGACGAGCGGGTGCGAGTCCTCGACCGTACGAACGTCCGCGGCATCGATGCCGAGGCCATCGGCGGGCCGGTCGACCTCGTGGTCGCCGACCTGTCCTTCATCTCGTTGGCTCTCGTACTCCCGGCGTTCGCCGCGTGCGCCCGTCCGGGTGCCAGCATCCTCCCGATGGTCAAGCCCCAGTTCGAGGTCGGCAAGGATCGCGTCGGTGCAGGGGGAGTGGTCCGCGATCCCGCCCTGCGCGCGGACGCGGTGCTCGGAGTCGCGCGCGCCGCGGCCGACCTGGGCCTGGTCACGTCCGGTGTGGAGCCGAGCCCACTGCCCGGTCCGTCCGGGAACGTCGAGTACTTCCTGTGGCTCACCGTTCCGGGTCCGGACGACGATCCGAGCACAGCCCAGTCGACGTCCGTCAAGCAACTGGTGTCCGACGCCGTGGAGAAGGGGCCTCAGTGAGCGAGTCGACCGTGCCCGAGCGCACCATCCTGCTCGTCGCGCATCCGGGTCGCCCGGACATCGAGCAGACGGCTCTGCGCGCGGCGAAGGTGTTCCACGATCACGGGATCGCCCTGCGCGTGCTCGTCGACGAGCACGACACGTCGCGGTTGGAGTCGACGTCGGGGATCGACGCGCTCTCCACACCGCAGTCCGACGTCTCCGTCGTGGAGTTCGGTCCGTCGGCGGCGGTGGGCTGCGAGCTCGTCCTGGTCCTCGGCGGCGACGGAACCTTCCTGCGCGCTGCGGAACTCGCGCGGGTGGCGTCCATCCCGGTGCTCGGCGTGAACCTGGGACGCATCGGATTCCTCGCCGAGGCGGAGGCCGACGATCTCGAGGAGACCCTGGCCATCGTGGTGCGCCGCGAGTACCGCATCGAACCGCGGATGACGCTGGACATCACCGTGCACGTCGACGGCGAGATCATCGAACGTGGGTGGGCGCTGAACGAGGCCAGTATCGAGAACGGGTCGCGGCTCGGGGTGCTCGAGGTGGTGCTCGAGGTGGACGACCGTCCGGTGTCCTCGTTCGGGTGCGACGGTGTTCTGCTGTCGACCCCCACCGGGTCCACCGCCTATGCGTTCTCGGCCGGTGGTCCGGTCGTGTGGCCGGAGCTCGAGGCGATCCTCGTCATCCCCAGTAACGCCCACGCGCTGTTCGCGCGGCCGCTGGTGACCAGTCCCGAGTCACACATCGCCATCGAGACCTTCGACGGTGGACACGACGCGGTGGTCTTCTGCGACGGCAGGCGCACCCTGCGCCTGCCCGCCGGTGCTCGCGTCGAGGTGGTGCGAGGATGTGAGCCGATCAAGTGGATCCGGCTCGACTCCGCGCCGTTCGCCGATCGACTCGTACACAAGTTCGCCTTGCCGGTCACCGGCTGGCGGGGGAGGGTGACGTAACCGACGTGTTGTCCGAAATTCGTATCGACGGCCTGGGAGTCATCGCCGAGGCGACGGCGTCGTTCTCGGAGGGCCTGACGGTGCTCACCGGTGAGACCGGTGCCGGCAAGACGATGGTCGTCACCAGCCTGCATCTGCTCTCCGGCGCGCGCGCCGACGCCGGGCGTGTCCGTGTCGGCGCCGACCGCGCGGTGGTCGAGGGTCGTTTCACCACCGACCACGTCACCGACCAGGTCCGCGGCGACGTGGAGCAGTTGCTCGAGTCCACCGGCGGTCGGCGCGACGAGGACGACAGCATCATCGCCCTCCGGACGGTCGGCAGCGACGGCCGATCACGTGCTCATCTCGGCGGCCGCAGTGTGCCCGCAGGCGTCCTGTCGGAGTTCACGGGATCGTTGCTCACGGTGCACGGACAGAACGATCAACTGCGTCTGCAACGCAGCGATCAGCAGTTGGCCGCTCTGGACCGCTTCGCTGCGGACGCCATCGGGCCGCTGCTCGAGACGTACCGCACTCGCCGCTCGCAGTGGGTCGCTGCGGTGACCGAACTGCGGGAGCGGACGGAGAAGGCTCGCGAACTCGCGCGCGAGGCGGACCAGCTCACGTTCGCCCTGAACGAGATCGACGCGGTCGCACCGGCACCGCACGAGGACACCGACATCGCGGCGACCGTCCGGCGGCTCAGCGATCTCGACTCGCTCCGCGATGCGGCGTCCGCCGCGCACACGGCGCTCACCGGTGGCGACGACCCCGGCGACGTGTCCGTCATGGCGCTGTTGGGCGAGGCCCGCGATCGACTCGCCTCGACCGACGACGAGATTCTCTCGGCCGTCGGCCCACGTCTCGCCGAGGCTATCGCGGTGGTGACCGACGTCGGAGCCGAGCTCACCTCGTACCTCGAGGATCTGCCCGCCGATCCGGAGTCACTGGACACGCTGCTCTCGCGTCAAGCGGAGCTCAAGAGTCTGACTCGCAAGTACGCCGCCGACGTGGACGGAGTGCTCGCGTGGGCGGAGGACGCACGAACCCGCCTGACGGGACTGGACGTCTCCGCCGACGCCGTGGCAGCGCTGACCGAGCGCGTCTCCACCACCGGTGCAGCGACCGCCGAGGTCGCACGCAAGCTGTCGGCCGCGCGGGTGAAGGCTGCGGCGAAACTGTCCAAGGCGGTCAGCGCCGAACTCGCCGGCCTGGCAATGGGCAAGGCCAAGCTGGACGTCGAGGTGCGCCCCCGCGCTGCGGGTGCGGACGATCGGTCGGCGCTGTCCGTCGACGGAACCGCGCTGCACGCCGGGTCGACCGGCACCGACGAGATCGAGTTCCGTCTGTCCGCGCACAGCGGTGCGCAGTCGCTGCCGCTCAACAAGAGCGCGTCCGGCGGTGAGCTCTCCCGCGTGATGTTGGCGCTCGAGGTGGTCCTCGCGCGATCGGATGCCGGAGCGACCATGGTCTTCGACGAGGTCGATGCCGGCGTGGGTGGTCGCGCCGCCGTGGAGATCGGCAAGCGGCTGGCACGCCTGGCCAGGACGCACCAGGTCATCGTCGTGACGCACCTCCCGCAGGTCGCGGCGTTCGCCGACACGCACCTGGTGGTGAACAAGACCGACGGAAAACGTGGCGGCCCCAACAGTGGTGTGCGCACTTTGACGGATTCCGAGCGTGTCGTGGAACTCGCGCGCATGCTCGCCGGGCTCGACGACACCGAGACCGGCCGGGCACATGCCGAGGAACTGTTGCGCACCGCGACGGCGGAACGGGAGTCCGCGACCGCCTGAGAGCGATGTGCTGGTGTGACTCATGTGCCGATGTGACTCATGTGAATGATGTGGTAGTTGTTACGGCGCGCCTCCGCCGATGCTGCCGTGTTGTTGTCCATCATCGTGTGCATGAAGATGCCGGCTCTGCTCTCGCGTAGTCATGACTCACTTCCCGGAGTCACGGGAATCGCTCGGGTCGATCGCTCCACGGCCAAGCTCCTGCGCCGTGTCGGTCCCGGAGACATCGTCGTTCTCGACGAACTCGACCTCGACCGGATCACCGCCGACCTGCTGGTACAGGCCGGCGTGACGGCCGTGGTCAACGCCTCCGCCTCGATCTCGGGGCGCTACCCCAATCTCGGTCCGGAGGTGCTCGTCGCCAACGGCATCGAGCTCATCGACGAGGTGGGCTCCGACGTCTTCAAGAAGGTCAAGGACGGTTCGAAGATCCGCCTGCACGACGGCAACGTGTACGCCGGGGAGCGACGTCTCGCCACCGGCACCGAGCAGTCCGAGGCCGACATCTCCGACCGCATGATCGAGGCCAAGTCTGGTCTGATCGATCACCTGGAAGCGTTCTCGGGCAACACGATCGAGTTCATCCGCACCGAGTCGCCGCTGCTGATCGACGGCGTCGGAGTGCCCGAGGTGGACGTCGACATGAACGGTCGTCACGTCGTGGTCGTCGCCGAGGGCACCGACCACGTGGCCGATCTCAAGTCGCTCAAGCCGTTCATCAAGGAGTACTCGCCGATCCTCATCGGTGTCGGCGCCGGCGCCGACACGCTGTCGGAGGCGGGATATCGCCCGGACCTGATCGTCGGCGACCCGGACGACGTGAGCAGCCGCACGCTGAAGTCCGGCGCCGAGGTGGTGCTCCCCGCCGATTCCGACGGCCACGCCAAAGGCCTCGAGCGCATCCAGGACCTGGGCATCGGAGCCATGACGTTCCCGGCCACGGGCACCCCGGCGGACCTCGCGCTCCTGCTCGCCGACCACCACGGCGCCTCACTCATCGTCACGGTCGGATGTGCCGCGTCGCTCGACGAGTTCTTCGACGCCAGCAAGCGCGCGGACACACCGTCGACGTTCATGACCCGACTCAAGGTCGGTCCGAAACTGGTGGACGCCAAGGCCATGGCGACGTTGTACCGCAGCCGGGTCTCCGGTGGCGCGGTGGCGCTGCTCGTCCTCGCAGCCCTCATCGCCGTCATCGCGGCGCTCGTCGTGACCAACGGCAGCGGTGCGACTCTGGACTGGGCGATCGAGACCTGGAACAGCTTCGCCCTGTGGGTGCAGGGGCTGCTTCAGTGATTTCGCTTCGTCAGCACACCATCTCGTTGATCGCGGTGTTCCTGGCGCTCGCGGTCGGAGTCGTCCTCGGCTCCGGCCTGCTGTCCGGTCGAGTGCTGTCCGGACTGCGCGACGACCGGGACGATCTGCAGACCGAGGTGAACGACCTGCAGTCGGCGAACAACGCACTCGGTGAGCAACTCAACGCCGCCGACGGTTTCGACGCGGCCGTCGCGACCCGGGTGGTCGCGGGAGCGCTGGCCGACCGCACCGTCGTGCTGGTCACCACGCCCGACGCAGACCCCGCCGACGTGGAGGGTGTGCAGCGCACCATCGCCGACGCGGGCGGGTCGGTGACCGGACGAGTGGGGCTCACCGAGGCGTTCGTGTCCGCCGCCAGCGGCGACGATCTCCGCACGCGCCTCACCAACGTGGTTCCCGCAGGCGCGCAACTGCGTACGGGATCGGTGGATCAGGGCAGCCTCGCCGGCGATCTGCTCGGTACGGTGCTGTTGCTGAACGCACAGACCGCCCAACCGCAGAGCACGCCGGAGGAACTGGGCCTGGCCCTCGACACCCTGCGCGGCGGCGGCTTCATCACGTACGACGACGGTGCCGTGGCACCGGCACAGCTCGCGGTGGTGGTCTCCGGACAGGCCGCCGACTCGGGTGAGGACGGCAACCGCGGCGCGATCGTGGCTCGCTTCGCCGGCGCTCTGGACGGACGCGGAGCCGGAACCGTGCTCGCGGGCCGTGCCGGTTCGGCCGAGGGCAGCGGTCCCATCGCGGTGGTGCGGTCGGATTCCGCCCTCGCAGCCGGGACCAGCACCGTCGACGACGTCGATCGCACGTCGGGGCGCATCACCGTCGCCTTGGCACTCGGTGAGCAGCTCGCCGGTGGTACGGGTCGGTACGGAACGGGTCCTGCCGCGACGGCCGTGACGGTCGGGGCGACCCCGAGTTAGGTACTCCAGCCGTCGTCGCCCGCGTGGTGTCGACCGAACTCGCGTGAAGGTGTTACCGTGAAGTCCCGTGGGTCGGCCAGGTTCCGAACCACTCGATGTTGAGCGATTCGCTCGCTGTCACCATCGGGTCGCACCGTCACGGGAGTCTCTTTGCAGTCACGCATTCACACGCGGGCCGACATCAAGCACATCTTCGTCAGCGGCGGCGTCGCGTCGTCGCTCGGCAAGGGGCTCACGGCCTCGAGCCTCGGTCAGCTTCTCACCTCACGTGGCCTTCGCGTCACGATGCAGAAGCTCGATCCCTACCTCAACGTCGATCCCGGAACGATGAACCCGTTCCAGCACGGCGAGGTCTTCGTCACCGAGGACGGCGCGGAGACCGACCTCGACGTCGGCCACTACGAGCGGTTCCTCGATCGGGATCTCTCCGGATACGCCAACGTGACCACCGGCCAGGTGTACTCCACGGTGATCGCCAAGGAGCGTCGCGGCGAGTACCTCGGCGACACCGTCCAGGTCATCCCGCACATCACCGACGAGATCAAGGCCCGCATCCTCGCGATGCGCGGACCGGATCTGCAGGGCCAGGAGCCCGACGTCGTCATCACCGAGATCGGTGGCACCGTCGGCGACATCGAGTCGCAGCCCTTCCTCGAAGCGGCGCGTCAGGTCCGCCACGACGTCGGCCGGGAGAACGTCTTCTTCCTCCACGTCTCGCTCGTTCCGTTCCTCGCGCCCTCGGGTGAGCTCAAGACCAAGCCGACGCAGCACTCGGTGGCGGCGTTGCGCAGCATCGGTATTCAGCCCGACGCGCTGATCCTGCGATCAGACCGCGACGTGCCGCAGGCTCTCAAGGCGAAGATCGCGCTCATGTGCGACGTGGACGTCGACGGGTGCATCTCCACACCCGACGCGCCCTCCATCTACGACATCCCGCGCGTGCTGCACGGCGAGGGTCTCGACGCGTACGTCGTGCGGCAGCTCGGACTGCCGTTCCGGGACGTCGACTGGACCGTGTGGGGAACCCTCCTCGAGCGAGTGCACCAGCCTCGTGAGACGGTGCGCGTCGCCCTGGTCGGCAAGTACGTCGATCTGCCCGACGCCTACCTGTCGGTGACCGAGGCGCTGCGGGCCGGCGGTTTCGCCAACCGCGCGAAGGTCGAACTCGTGTGGGTGCAGTCCGACGACTGCGACACCGCGGCCGGCGCCAAGCTGGCGCTCGCCGACATCGACGCCGTGGTGATTCCCGGCGGCTTCGGCATCCGCGGTATCGAGGGCAAGCTCGGCGCGATCACCCACGCCCGGACGCACAAGATCCCGACGCTCGGGCTCTGCCTGGGTCTGCAGTGCATGGTCATCGAGGCGGCGCGGTCCGTCGGTCTCACCGATGCGAACTCGGCCGAGTTCGAGCCCGAGACGACACAGCCGGTCATCTCGACGATGGCGGACCAGGAGCAGGCGGTCGCCGGCGAGGCGGACCTGGGCGGCACGATGCGCCTCGGGGCCTACCCCGCCACGCTCACCAAGGGGTCGGTGGTGTCGCAGGCCTACGGCAGCGAGTCCGTCTCCGAGCGTCACCGCCATCGCTACGAGGTCAACAACAGCTACCGCGACCGCATCGCGGAGAGTGGACTGCAGTTCAGCGGCACGTCCCCGGACGGCCACCTGGTCGAGTTCGTCGAACTGCCGCGGAGCGCGCATCCGTTCTTCGTCGGCACGCAGGCGCATCCCGAACTCAAGAGCCGGCCGACGCGGCCGCACCCGCTCTTCGCGTCGCTGATCTCCGCTGCGCTCTCGTACAAGTCCGAGGAGCGGCTGCCCGTCGACGTCCACGGCGACGAGTCCGACACGGCGCAGCCGGCCGAACCCGCCGCGACGAAGGCCTGACCATGGCCGATCGTCACGAGTTCGAGATCCTCGAGTCGTCCGTCGAGTACCAGGGTGCGATTCTCGCGCTCCGGCTCGATCAGGTGACGATGCCCGGCGGTCGTCGGGCCGAACGTGAGGTCGTCGAACATCACGGTGCGGTCGCCGTCGTCGCGCTGGACGACGACGAGCGCATCGTGCTGATCAGCCAGTACCGGCACCCTCTGGGGCGTCGCCTGCTCGAGCTTCCCGCGGGTCTGTTGGACGAGCCGGGGGAGGACCCCGTCGAGGCCGCGAAGCGTGAGCTGACCGAGGAGACGGGGCTCGCCGCGGCGTCCCTGTCGTTGCTGGTCGACGTGGCGGCGTCACCCGGGTTCACGGACGAGACCGTGCGGATCTACCTGGCCGACGAGGTGACCGAGGTCGATCGACCGGAGGCACACGACGAGGAAGCCGACATCGAGCTCGTCCGCGTCCCGGTGGACGAGGCGGTGTCGCGGGTGTTCAGCGGCGAGATCGTGAACGCGTCGGCGGTGGCGGGAATCCTGGCGCTGGCGGCGGTGCGGTCACGCTCGGTTCCGTTGCGGCCGAGCGATGCACCCTGGCGTGATCGACCCACCGCGTTCGAGAAGCGCAAGGGCGCGCATGGCAGCTGACTCGCCGGGCGAGGTGATCGCGACCTATCTCGATCACCTCGCCGTCGAGCGCGGGTCAGCTCGCAACACCATCACCTCGTACCGCCGCGACCTCTCGCGCTACGCCAGCCATCTGGGTGAACTCGACCGGAACAGTCTCCGCGACGTCACCGAGGTGGACGTCGCGGAGTTCGTGACGGCCCTCCGGTCCGGCAACGAGCTGTTCCCGCCGCTCGCGGCGAGCAGCGCCGCGCGTACGGTCATCGCGGTTCGCGGAGTCCACCGCTTCGCGCTGGCCGAGGGCATCGTCGACGTCGACGTCGCTGCCGGGGTCAAACCGCCGGCGCCGGGCCGCCGGCTCCCGAAGTCGCTCTCCGTCGAGCAGGTGTTCGCGCTCCTCGATGCCGTCGCCGGGGAGGCCGCGGACACCCCGCGCGGTCTTCGCGACCGGGCGCTGCTCGAGCTCCTCTACTCCACCGGTGCGCGCATCTCCGAGGCCGTGGGTCTCGACGTCGACGACATCGACTCCGACTCGCGGTCCGTGGTCCTGCACGGCAAGGGTGGCAAGGAGCGCATCGTGCCCATCGGTCGTCCCGCACTCGACGCCGTCGACGCGTACCTCGTCCGTGGTCGACCCGCACTGGTGTCGCAGGGCACGCCCGCCCTGCTGCTGAACGTGCGAGGCGGCCGGTTGTCACGCCAGAGCGCCTGGCAGGTCCTCCAGACCGCGGCGGAGCGCGCCGGGATCGGAGCCAGCGTGTCCCCGCACACGTTGCGGCACTCCTTCGCGACCCACCTGCTCGACGGCGGCGCGGACGTACGTGTGGTGCAGGAACTTCTGGGTCACGCCTCGGTGACCACCACGCAGATCTACACACTGGTCACCGTCACGACGTTGCGCGAAGTGTGGGCCGAGGCGCATCCGCGCGCACGGTAGCGTGTCCGCACGAAGCTGCACCCGACACGCGGTAGCGTTCAGGGGAACTGCAGCACGAGGTGAGGATGGAGGTCCGGTGGTGTCAGCGGCGCACGACGACGGAGCACTGTTCCGCACTCGTCAGCCCGAACCGGAACATCCCACGCTGGCCCACCCGTCGGGCATGGGGCCGACGGGCCGCCCGTACCGCGACATCCCGGATCCGCAGCCGCTGTCCTCGCACGGACCGGCGACGGTCATCGCGATGTGCAACCAGAAGGGCGGCGTCGGCAAGACCACGTCGACCATCAATCTGGGTGCGTCGCTGGCCGAGTACGGACGTAGGGTCCTGCTGGTCGACCTCGATCCGCAGGGCGCGCTCTCCGCGGGTCTCGGTGTGCCACACCACGAGTTGGACCTCACGGTGCACAACCTGCTGGTGGAGCCGCGGGTCGCGATCGACGACGTCCTCATGCGTACGCGGGTGGACGGGATGGACCTGCTGCCCAGCAACATCGATCTCTCCGCGGCCGAGATCCAACTGGTCACCGAGGTCGGCCGCGAGCAGACGCTGGGACGCGTGCTGCACCCGATTCTCGATCGCTACGACTACGTCCTCATCGACTGCCAGCCGTCGCTCGGCCTGTTGACGGTCAATGCCCTCGCGTGCGCCGATTCCGTGCTCATCCCGATGGAGTGCGAGTACTTCAGTCTGCGCGGACTCGCATTGCTCAACGACACTGTCGACAAGGTGCGCGATCGTCTCAATCCGCGGCTGAAGCTCGAGGGCATCGTGGTCACGATGTTCGACGCCCGCACGCTGCACTCGCGAGAGGTCATGAATCGCGTGGTCGAGGTGTTCGGTGACGTCGTCTTCGACACCGTCATCACGCGCACCGTGCGTTTCCCGGAGACGAGCGTCGCCGGCGAGCCGATCACCACGTGGGCGCCGAAGTCCGCGGGTGCCGACGCGTACCGGTCGTTGGCCCGCGAGGTCATCCACCGGGACACCGCACCCCAGTCTTGACCGACGGGACGGTCGTGACGGACACGGCGGTCGGGGACGCGCCGACGCCCACCGGATTCCAGGTGCGGCTCACCAACTTCGAAGGCCCTTTCGACCTGTTGCTGACCCTGATCGGGCAGCACCGACTCGACGTCACCGAGGTCGCACTGCACACTGTCACCGACGACTTCATCGCGTACACCCGCGCGATGGGCGCGGAGATGGGTCTCGACCAGACCACCGAGTTCCTGGTGGTCGCGGCGACCCTGCTGGACCTCAAGGCCGCCCGCCTCCTGCCGTCGGGCGAGGTGGACGACGCCGAGGACCTGGCACTGCTCGAGGTGCGGGACCTGCTGTTCGCCCGGCTGCTGCAGTACCGGGCCTACAAACAGGTGGCGCAGTTGTTCGGCGAACTGGAGAACGCCGCGCTGCGGCGCTATCCGCGATCGGTCTCGCTCGAGGACTCGTTCGCGTCGCTGCTGCCGGAGGTGTTGCTCGGTGTGGATCCGCGCCGCTTCGCCGAGATCGCCGCGGCGGCGTTCACCCCGCGCGAGGTGCCGACGGTCGGTCTCGGCCATCTCCACGCGTCGGCGGTGTCGGTCCCGGAACACGCGCGGGCGATCCTGGCGATGCTGCGCGACCGCGGAGTGGGTGAGTGGGCGACGTTCGCCGACCTGGTCCGCGACTGCGAGGTCACCGTCGAGGTGGTCGCACGGTTCCTCGCGCTGCTCGAGCTGTATCGCGAGAAGGTCGTCGCGTTCGACCAACCCGAGGCGATGGGCGATCTCGCGGTCACCTGGACCGGCGACGACGACGCTGCCGACATCGACCGGATGGACGTCTCGAGGATGGAGGACTACGGATGACAGCGAGCGAGGACGCTCCCGACGCCCTGTCGGACGCCGAGGTGCGCGCGGCGCTCGAGTCGGTGCTGCTCGTCGTCGACACCCCGGCATCCGTCCCGCAGCTCGCCTCCGCCCTGGACTGTGACGAAACGCGCATCCGGCAGGCGCTGACCGCCATGGCCGCCGACCTCACCGCCCGCGGCAGTGGCATCGACCTGCGGTTCGCCGGCGACGGGTGGCGTTTCTACACCCGCACCGAGTACGCGCCCTATGTCGAACGGCTGCTCCTCGACGGTGCGCGGTCCAAGCTCACCCGAGCGGCACTGGAAACCCTCGCTGTGATCGCCTATCGTCAACCGGTTACCCGCGCACGAGTCAGTGCTGTGCGCGGAGTGAACGTGGACGGCGTGATGCGCACTCTCCTCGCGAGAGGTCTCATCGCCGAGGCGGGTCCCGACCCGGACTCTGCGGCGACGCAGTACGTCACCACGGAAATGTTCCTCGAACGGTTGGGGTTGGCGTCACTGTCCGACCTCCCCGAACTTGCTCCGCTGCTTCCGGGCGTGGACATGATCGACGACATCAGCGACAGCATGGACTCCGATCCGCGGGTCCTGCGTGCCGAGCGTCGACGAGAGAACACCGAGTCGAACTCGACCACCGAGTTCGGCACCGACACCACAGACGAATAGGTAAGAAACGTGAACGACTCCGCTCGCCGTGATGGCACACCGGACCGGGACGGCGCATCCGACGCCTCCACTCCCGAACGACAGAAGAAGCGCCCCAACAAGAAGGTCGCCGCTGCTGCGTACAGCAAGCGCACCGAGAGCCGCAAGCCCGGCGGCAAGTCCGGGTACCCCCGGGTGGCTCCCAAGAACAGCGGCTCCAAGCCCGGCAAGTCGCCGAAGCCGGAGCGCAAGACGACGGCTGCTCCGACCATCAGCAACGCCAAGCCCGCCCGCCATCAGCACACCGACGGCCCGCGGCCGCACGTGGCTCCGGAGGACGGTGTGCGCTTGCAGAAGGTGCTCGCCCAGGCAGGTGTCGCCTCGCGTCGCGCCGCCGAGCAGCTCATCGACGAGGGACGCGTCGAGGTCGACGGCCGCATCGTCACCGAGCAAGGTGTCCGCGTCGACCCCGAGGTCGCGGTCGTGCGGGTGGACGGCACCCGTGTCGTCATCAAGGCCGATCTGGTCCACATCGCGCTGAACAAGCCGCGCGGATGGCAGTCCACGATGTCGGACGACCTCGGTCGGCCCTGCATCGGCGACATCGTCTCGGAGCGGGTCCAGGCAGGACAGCGGCTCTTCCACGTCGGCCGACTCGATGCCGACACCGAAGGCCTGATCCTGCTCACCAACGACGGCGATCTGGCCCACCGGCTGATGCACCCCTCCTTCGAGGTGTCCAAGACGTACCTCGCCACGGTGCAGGGTGTCCTGGACCGCGACGCGGGCAAGAAGCTGCGTTCCGGAGTCGAACTCGACGACGGACCGGCGAAGGTGGACTCCTACGCGGTGCTCGACGTGAACGAGGGCAAGACGCTCGTGAAGGTCGTTCTGCACGAGGGTCGCAAGCACATCGTGCGCCGACTGTTCGACTCGGTCGGGTTCCCGGTGAAACGCCTGGTGCGCACCGACATCGGGGCCGTCGCCCTCGGCGACCAGCGCCCCGGCACGCTGCGGGTGCTCGGTCGCGGCGAGGTCGGCAGTCTGTACGGGGCGGTCGGCCTGTGACCGCGTCGGAGGATCGACTGATCGTCGCGATGGACGGCCCGTCCGGTACCGGCAAGTCGTCCGTCTCCCGCCAGTTGGCGACCCGGCTCGGTGCGTCCTACCTCGACACCGGTGCGATGTACCGCGCGGCGACGGCATGGGTGCTGACGAACGACGTCGATCCCGGAGACGCCGACGCCGTCGCTGCGCTCACCGAGTCCATCGACCTCTCCATCGGCACCGATCCCACGGGGGAGCGGGTCGAGGTGTCGGGCGAGGACGTCACCGGTCCGATCCGCGGGTCCGCCGTGACGGCGGCCGTCTCCGCGGTGTCCGCCGTGCCCGCTGTGCGCGAGAAACTCGTTGCGCTGCAACGACAGATCGCGGACACTGCCGGTCGCATCGTCGTGGAGGGTCGCGACATCGGCACCGTCGTCCTCACCGACGCTCACATCAAGATCTATCTGACCGCGTCCGCGGAGACGCGCGCCACGCGTCGTAACGACCAGAACATCGCCGAGGGCCGCGGGGACGACTACGACGCCGTGCTCGCCGACGTCCAGCGTCGGGACCACGCGGACTCCACACGTGCCACGTCCCCGCTGCGACCCGCGGACGACGCGGTCACCGTGGACACCAGCGACCTCGACAAGGACGCGGTGATCGACGAACTGATGCGTCTGGTCACCGAGCGTCTGGACATCGGGCGTCCGACTCATGCCCCGGAAGGAGCACGCTCATGAGCGACAACACATTCGACACGCTCGACGCGACCGAGGTCTACGCCTCGGACGGCATCTGGTCCGAGGAGTCGGACTGGGAGGACATCGACTTCGAGGGTGACGGCGAGGCCGAGGCCGAGGTCGCCGTTCCCACCCTCGCCGTCGTCGGTCGGCCCAACGTGGGCAAGTCCACGCTCGTCAACCGCATCATCGGCCGCCGCGAGGCCGTGGTGGAGGACGTTCCCGGCGTCACCCGCGACCGTGTCTCGTACGAGGCCAACTGGTCCGGACGTCGATTCATGGTGCAGGACACCGGCGGTTGGGAGCCCGACGCCAAGGGGATGCAGCAGTCGATCGCCCGGCAGGCCGAGATGGCGATGCAGACGGCGGACGCCATCCTGCTCGTCGTCGACGCCGTCGTCGGTGCGACGGCGACGGACGAGGCCGTGGCACGAGTCCTGCGTCGGTCGAAGACGCCGGTCATCCTGGTGGCCAACAAGGTCGACGACGAGCGCACGGAATCCGAAGCGGCACTGCTGTGGTCGCTGGGTCTCGGTGAGCCCCGTCCGGTCAGTGCGACGCACGGCCGCGGTACGGGCGATCTGCTCGACGACGTCCTGGCAGTCCTGCCCGAGACGCCCCGCGAGGGAACCGGTGTCGCCGGCCCTCGTCGTGTCGCCCTGGTCGGCAAGCCGAACGTAGGCAAGTCCAGCCTGCTGAACAAGCTCACCGGCGACGAGCGATCGGTCGTGCACGACGTCGCCGGCACCACCGTCGACCCGGTGGACTCACTGGTGGAACTGGGCGGCAAGGTGTGGCGTTTCGTCGACACCGCGGGGTTGCGCAAGCGCGTCAGCCACGCCAGCGGCGCCGAGTTCTACGCCTCGCTCCGCACCAAGGGCGCCATCGACGCGGCCGAGGTCGCGATCCTGCTGCTCGACGCGTCCGAGGTCATCTCCGAGCAGGACCTGCGGGTGCTCTCGATGGTCGCCGACGCCGGCCGCGCACTGGTCATCGCGTTCAACAAGTGGGACCTCGTAGACGACGACCGTCGTGGCCAGCTCGAGAAGGAGATCGACCGGGACCTGATGCGCGTGCCGTGGGCGCAGCGCGTCAACGTCTCGGCCAAGACCGGTCGTGCGGTGCAGAAGCTCGTGCCCGCTCTGGAGACGTCGCTCGCGTCGTGGGACAAGCGCATCTCGACCGGTCAGCTGAACTCCTGGCTCAAGGAGGTCGTGGCCGCGACGCCGCCGCCGATGCGTGGCGGTCGACTGCCGCGCGTCATGTTCGCCACGCAGGCGAGCACGCGCCCGCCGACGTTCGTGCTGTTCACCACCGGTTTCCTCGAGGCCGGGTACCGCCGGTTCCTCGAGCGCCGACTGCGTGAGGAGTTCAACTTCGACGGCAGTCCGGTGCGGATCTCGGTGCGTATCCGGGAGAAGCGGGACCGCAAGAAGAAGTAGGCGACTGCCCCGGTGGTGCTGCTGAGGCGATTGGCGTCCAGCGTCGCCACTGGGGTAGTGTTTGCTCGTTCCCTTCGGGGCACACACGATCCCTTTCGAGGGATCGCGGGCTGTGGCGCAGCTTGGTAGCGCACCTGACTGGGGGTCAGGTGGTCGCAGGTTCAAATCCTGTCAGCCCGACACAGAAATGGCTCCGGACGGTTGTCCGGGGCCATTTTCCATGTTCGCGTCCAGTGTCGCGGGCGCACCGCACGTCGATCAGCGCAGGATGCAGCGTGCGCGGAGGACCGTGCGGTGCGCGCGGAAGCCGCGCGCCCGTGGTCGTCGACTTCCTCGGCAGCTGAGAGAGCCTGCCGTGGGAGAATGACGGGAGTACATCACCCGTCAGGAGTGCGCGAAGGAGGGCAGCGGCGGTGTCTTCCTCCCCGGCGATGAGCCGTCGAGAACGGAACAAGCAGGACAAGCTCGACCGCATCACCACGGCGGCACGCGACCTCTTCGCCGAGTACGGCGTGAGTGAGGTGACCACACAACAGGTCGCCGACCGCGCCGACGTGGGAACCGGAACGGTCTTCCTGTACGCGAAGAACAAGGGTGAACTGCTTCTTCTGGTGCAGAACTCGGACTATGCGAGCGCGCTCGAGCGGGGCATCGCCGCGGCCGCCCACGTCGTGGATCCGGTCGAGGCCGTCATGGCCGTCCTCATGCCGGTCGTCGAGTGCAACCGCAAGCAGATCGAGAACGGCCGGACCTATCAGCGAGAGGTCGTGTTCGGTGACGACACGGAACCTCATCGTCGTGAAGCGTTGTCACTCGCCGCGCGGACCGAGGCGGTCGTCGCGGAGATCCTCGGCCGCGACGACGACGACGCGACGCACCACCCGGACCGGCAGGTGCAGGCCCACATCGTCTCCGCCATCCTGTTTCTCAGCATGGCTCTGACGGCGAACGCGACCAAGAGTGTCGCGGACGTGGCGACAGAGATCGAGAATCAGATCGGTGTCCTGCTCGGCCGTTGACGCCACTCACGGCGTGTCGAACATGAAGAAACCTTCATCGTCGTCTCATGGGACGGTCATGGACCCCCGGCATAGTTGCTGTCATGCGCTCCTCCCGCCCACTCGCCGCGGCCGCCGTCCTGGTGGCCATCGCGTGCGTTCTCGTCGCCGGGGTCCTGGTGACGCGATCACCGGCGCCACGCCTCGACCCCTCGCCCGTCGTGGTGAGTGTGGCGCCGGAGCCGACGCCCGAGGTGATCGCTCCCACACTTGATGTCCCGTCTGCCTCTCCCGCGCCCGCGCCGGCCGCTCCCGCTCCGATCACACCGCCGCCAGTTCAGGCCCCAGTGCAGGCACCGCCGATCGTCGACTTCTCCGACGACGACGCGGACGACGGCGATGACGGCGCCGACGACGTCGACGACGTCGACGGCGGTGACGACGATGAGTGACGCCGCCGGTGTCTCGGCTCGCCGTGGATCGGCACTTCCGGCACGGTGGAAGATCACCGCCTGGATCATGTTGACGACCCTTCTTCTGTTGGTGGTCGTGCTGGTGACCGCCCGCAATCTGCTGTTGCGCGACGTCGACGTGCGCGCCAACGGGGACGTCGCGCAGGAAGCCGAGGAGTTCCGGACCTTCGCCTCCGAGGGGGTCGATCCCACGACGACGCAGCCGTTCGTCTCGGTGGAGCGGCTTCTCGAGGTGTACCTCGCCCGGCAGTCGGCCGGCACGGGTGAAGTGATGTTCGGCGTCGTGGGCGACTCGGTACTGACTCAGCCCGGCGTCGATGTGCCGACCGTGCTCGCACCGGGGTCACCGATCCTGACGACGGTCGTGCAGTCGGCCGAACCCGCCGGAGTGCTGGACACCGACAACGGCGAGATGCGGTGGGGGCACGTCGTCATCGACGACGCGACCGGCCGCGCCGGCACGTTCGTCGTCACGGCGTTCACCGGTGCGAACCGTGATCTCGTCGATCGGACCATGCAAACCATGGCAGTGGTCGGCGCCGTCGGACTGCTGCTGACGACAGGAATCGCGTATCTCGTCGCCGGTCGCATTCTCGCTCCCGTCCGCACGGTGCGCACGGTCGCGGCCGAGATCGGGGAGACGGATCTGACCGCGCGCGTCCCGGTCCACGGGCGCGACGACATCTCCGATCTCGCCGAGACGTTCAATGCGATGCTCGACCGGCTGGAGCAGGCGTACATCACCCAGCGACAGTTCGTCGACGATGCCGGACACGAACTGCGCACGCCGATCACGATCGTCCGGGGGCATCTCGAGCTCATGTCGGAGGACCCGGAGGAGCGGCGGCGTACGTTGGCGCTCGTCGACAGCGAGCTCGCCCGCATGGGGCGGATCGTCAGCGATCTGCTCATGTTGGCCAAGGCCGAGCAGCCCGATTTCGTCGTGCCCGCCCCCGTCGATGCGGCGCAGCTCGTCCTCGACATCGAGTCGAAGGTGCAGACGCTCGGCGATCGGCAGTGGTTGCTGATGCAGGTCGCGGAGGGCTCGTGTGTTCTGGACGCCCAGCGCGTCACGCAGGCCATGGTCCAGCTCGCGGCCAACGCCGTCGGACACACCGAGGACGGGAGCCGCATCCGGCTCGGATCGACCTTCCACGACGACGGGGACGCTCGACGGTTGTCGCTGTGGATCGCCGACGACGGGCCCGGTGTCCGCCCCGAGGACGCGCCCGTCATCTTCGACCGTTTCCAACGCGGATCGCCCGCCGACCGGACGTCACCGGCAGCGCGGTCGGGAGCCGGCCTCGGACTCGCCATCGTCCGTGCCATCGCCGACGCCCACGGCGGCTCCGCCTGGGTGCGCAGTGTGCACGGCGAGGGGGCGACGTTCGGCCTCGACCTCCCGGCTCCGGGCCACAGCCCGCGGTCCGAGACCGGCCCGGCGCTCACGACAGACGATGCACTCACGAAGGAGATCCGATGAGCCGAATCCTGATCGCGGAGGACGACATCCACATCGCCTCCTTCGTCGGCAAGGGTCTGCGGGCCGCCGGGTACACCACCGAGCACGTCGCCGACGGCGAGACCGCGCTCATGATGGCGCGTGGCGGTGGCTTCGACATGGTGGTGCTCGACATCGGCCTGCCGGCGATGGACGGGTTCACGGTGCTCCGACAGTTGCGCGGCGAGGGTGTGTCGACACCCGTGGTGGTCCTGACCGCTCGGGACAGCGTGCGCGACACCGTTGCCGGGCTCGAGGGCGGCGCCAACGACTACATGACCAAGCCCTTCCAGTTCGCCGAGCTCCTCGCACGGGTACGCCTGCGGTTGCAGGACGACACCGCAGGTTCGGCGGACAACTCGCTGACCTCGGGGGACCTTCGTCTCGATCTGCGGTCACGCCGTGTGCACGTGGGGGAGTCGGTCGTCGATCTGACGGCGCGCGAGTTCGCTCTGCTCGAGACGTTCCTGCGCCACCCCGACCAGGTGCTGTCCCGTGAGCAGATCCTCGGGCAGGTGTGGGGATACGACTTCGATCCGGCCTCGAACGTGGTCGACGTCTACGTGCGTGCGTTGCGCGCGAAGATCGGCGCCGAGCGCGTGGAGACCGTGCGCGGGATGGGATACCGCGTCCGATGACCGTCACCGAGTTCGCGACGACGCCGCCCGGGCGGCGTACTCCCACCAGTCCTGTCCCGACCCGGACGCCGCGGCGAGTTCCGACGCCGTCGCCGCGGACCCTCGTCAGTGCCGTCATTCTCGCGGTGCTCGCCGTCGGTGTCGTCCTGGCAGGAGTGGCCGGCGATCTGACCGCACACGGGACCATCACGGTGCTGGTCTTCCTCGTCGCGGTGTGGATGTGGATCTTCTCGCCCCTCGACGACACCCACGTCGCTCTGGGCGCCGCTCTGACGTTGGTGATCCTGGGTCCCGTGTCCACCGAGACCTTCACGCGCACACTGGGTGACACCGTGATCTGGCTGTTGGTCGGGTCGTTCGTCATCGCCGCGGCGGTGACGGCCAGCGGCCTGTCCGCTCGGGTTGCGGCACGCGTGCTGTCGGTCGCCCGGTCGCCGCGGCAGCTCGTCCATCTGGTCACCCTCGTGCTGCTCCTGACGACCTTCGCGATCCCGTCGACGTCGGGCCGGGCTGCGCTCGCGCTGCCGGTGTTCCTCGCTCTGGCGACCGTTCTGCGTGAACGGCCCCGAGTGGTGCTGACGCTGTCCCTGGTCTTCCCCGCGGTGATCCTCTGCTCCGCGGTCGGGTCGCTGCTGGGGGCCGGCGCGCACCTCATCACCAGTGAGATCGTGCGCACGACGACCGGATCGGGCATCGGGTTCCTGCAGTGGGCGATCCTCGGACTGCCGCTCGCGATCGTGTGGTCGCATCTCGCGGCGGAGATCGCGCTGTCCCTGTTCACCGATCGAGCGGAGCGACGCCGACCGCTCTCGGTGACACGCGACGCGTTCGGCGGGTCCGCCGGACCACTCACCGTCCCGCAGAAGCGTGTCCTGCTCGTCCTGGTCGCCGTCGTGACCCTGTGGTGCACCGAGCCGGTGCACGGTGTCGAACCGGCCATCGTCGCGATGATCGGCGCACTGCTCGCGTCGGCACCGTTCGTCGGGGCCACCACGCTGCCTGCTGCCGTCCGCACCATCCCGTGGAGCCTGCTGCTCTTCATGGCCGGAACACTGTGTCTCGGAGTGGCGCTGACCACGACGGGTGCCGCCGAGTGGTTCGCCGACCTGGTCTTCGGGCCCATCAGCGCGCTCGGGTCGTCCGCCGCGACCGTGTTCGTGGTCGTACTGGTGCTGGTGTCGCTGCTGTCCCACCTCGTGGTCCAGTCACGGTCCGCCCGCTCCGCGGTGCTCGTCCCCGTCGTCGTCGCCACTGCGCCGGTGCTCGGCATCGATCCCGCCGCCGCGGCGTTCGCTTCCACCGCTGCCGCCGGCTTCTGCCTCACCCTCACCAGTTCGGCCAAACCGGTGGCGATGTTCGCCGCGAGCGACTCCGTCCCGGGGTTCTCGGCAGGCCACCTTCTCCGCCTGTCCGCCGCGGTCGCCCCGGTGTCCGTCGCTCTCGTTCTCGTCTGCTCGGTATGGCTGTGGCCTGCCCTCGGTCTTCCGCTGTACCTGCCCTGACTGCTCCCACCCCTATCTCAGGAGAACCATGTCCACACGAGTTCCCCAGCGCATCCTCGTCGCCCCCAGCGGTTTCAAGGAGAGCCTCTGCGCCGAGTCCGTCGCGTCCGCCATCGCATCGGGGGTGCAGCGCGCACTACCCGGAGTTCGGGTCGACACCGCGCCCATCGCCGACGGCGGTGAGGGAACGGCACGCACACTGGCGGCCGCGACGCGCGGCACCCTCCACGAGACGACGGTCGTCGGACCGGTGGGGGAGCCGGTGCCCTCGCACTGGGCCCGACTCGGTGGCTCCGAGCGCTCCGTCGCCGTGGTGGAGATGGCGGCTGCGGCGGGGCTCTCCCTCGTACCGCACGATCGGCGCGATCCCGGCGCGACCACCACCTACGGTGTCGGCCAGCTCATGGCCGCGGCGCTCGACGCGGGCGCGGACACGATCCTGGTGGGTTGCGGCGATTCCGGCACCTGCGACGGGGGAGCCGGGGCACTGCAGGCGCTCGGCGCCAGGATCCTCGACGTGCAGGGCCATGAGATCGGCCGCGGCGGTCGAGAACTGATCCGGGCGCACCACCTCGATCTGACGGCGCTGCATCCCCGTCTCACCGAGGTCGACGTCGTGCTCGCGTGCAATCCGCACAACGTACTGTGCGGACCCAGCGGTGTCGCCCGCGTGTTCGGACCGCAGAAGGGGGCGTCCCCGGATCAGGTGGACGAACTCGCCGCCGCCCTGGACAACTGGGCGCGCGTCCTCGAGCAGGACGGTGTGGCCACCGGCGATGTGGCGACCGGAGCGGGCACGGGAGCGTCGGGCGGACTGGGTGCAGGACTCGCGGCCGGGGTCGGGGCGCAGTTGCGGTCCCGCTTCGATGCGTTGCTGGACTCGGGCCTGTCGGGAATCGACCTCGACCGCCGAATCCGCAAGGCGGACCTCGTCATCACTGCCGAAGGGTCCATCGACTTCCAGACCCCGCGTGGCAAGGTCCCGGCGGAGGTGGCGCGGCGCTGCCAGCAGTTCGGCGTGCCGGTGATCGCGTTGGCGGGATCACTCGGTCGCGGAGCGCCGGCGGTGCACGACGTGGGCATCGCCGCCATCGCGTCCATCATCACGGTGCCGATGCCGTTGTCCGAAGCGGTCGCGAACGGCGAGCGGTTGCTCACCGACGCCGCCGAACGGACCATGCGCATGATCCTGCTCGGTGGTGCGGTCTCCGCTCGATCCGGTAATCGGAGTCGTAAGAAGTCGGCGTGAGGCCGGTCGATGTCGGTGTCAGCGAATGCCGAGGATGGCGTCCAGCAGCGACGGAACACTCGGCGCGGTCACGATCGTCGGGGTCGCCAGATCGAACGCCCCCAGCGCGGTGAGTACGTCGTCGCTCTGGGTCGCCGGGCCGCCGTAGGTGTTGGCCGCGACCGTGAAGTCGTCGCCGATGGAGGCCGAGGCGACGACGCTGGACCCGTCGTCCGCCCAGCCCCACTTCGTTCCGGTGGCGGCGGCGAGCCGACCGGTGCCCCAGTCCTGGACCGTGCCGTCGGCCGCGACCGGTAGCGCCGTGGTCATCCACGTGAGGACGGGGCTGCCGGGATCGGTGCGCTTCTTGGTGTCGAGGAAGCGCACGGTGTCGGCCGTGCTGGTGTAGGAGTCGCCCCAGAAGCTGCCTCGCGAGGTCGCGGTCAGTCCGTACTCGCGCGCCGCGGCGTCGATGGCGCCGGGGTACTTGCTGTCGAGCAGCGAGGCGGCCCAGTCGTCGCTCACCTGGATCATGCGAGCGGCGAGGTCGCGGTCCTCCGCGGACGAATCACCCTGTCGGAGCACGTGATCCGCCAGGTAGAGCTTGACCGTGGAGAGTCCCGGCCGTGCCTCGTTCTCATTGGCAGTGCCGACGTGGACGCCCGTGGAGAGCGAGGTGTACGACAGGGAGGTCCGCTCTGGGACGCCGGAGAAGTCGCCCGGTGCGGGCGCGGCGCTCGCGGGGGCCGCGAGGGCGGTGACCAGTGCGACGCCCACTGCGGCGGTCGCGAACCAGGTGGCCGGTCGTCTGTGTCGAACGTTCATCGTGCTGCCCCTCCGGCGGTAGTGCCGCCGACGAACGACGAACACCGTCGAATCTATTGCCTCCGCTACCGGAACGGTGGACGACGCCGCGGTGGCGTGGTGGGGATCACATACCCGCGCGGCCCGGTGATCACGCTGTCCCGGAGTGAACAGCCGCTGAGAAATTGCTGTGACTCGTCGGCATGTTCACCGATCCGTCACCGCAGTGTCGGATCGATGGGCAATACTCGCGTCGTGACACGCACACCCTTCCCCGCAGCCTCCCGGTCGACGACGCCCGGCGCAGCACCCCTGTCCACCGATCCGACGGATCCGTCGGAGACCGACCTCGCGATGGTCGCCTTCCTGCGGCGGTGGTACGTCTACGGCGGCGGCCGCGCCGAGGACATCCTGGTGGAGTTCGGACTCACGCCCCACGAGTTCTTCGGTCGTGTGAAGGTGTTGCTGGAGAACGGCGTTCGGGTCACCGACCGCGGGCTGGTCGAGCCCATGCTCGCCGTCTGCCGGAAGCGGCTCTGGCTCGGTCAGTGACGACCGGCCTCACACCGACCGTGAAGTGACGTTCTCTCGCTCCGACGACCGCCGTGTGCGTGTCGAGGGACACGCACACGGCGCACGCGTCTGTCAGCGCAGGTGATGGACCTCCTGCAGCCCGTACACGGGGGTGTCCAGGCCTTCGTACCGAGCCTTCAGCTGTAGGCCGAGGTAGAGCGAGTAGTGCCGCGACTGGTGCAGGTTGCCGCCGTGGAACCACAGGTTGTCCTGCTGCGTCGGCTTCCACATGTTGCGCTGCTCGCCCTCCCACGGGCCGGGGTCCTTGGTGGTGTCGGAACCGAGACCCCAGCACTTGCCCACCTTGTCGGCCGTCTCCTGGTCCACCAGGTCGGCCACCCAGCCGTTCATCGATCCGTAGCCCGTCGCGTACACGACGAGATCGGCCTCGAGTTCCGTCCCGTCGGACAGCACCACCGCGTTCTCCGTCAGGTGGTCGACCTGGCCGCCGACGAGGTGGATGCTGCCGTCCGCCACCAGCTCCGAGGCGCCGACATCGATGTAGTAGCCGGAGCCGCGCCGCAGGTACTTCATGAAGAGTCCGGAGCCGTCGTCTCCGAAGTCGTGCTGGAAGCCGGCCTTCTCGAGGCGGTCGTAGAAGTCCCTGTCCTTCTCGGCGATCTGCTGGTACACCGGGATCTGGAACTCATGCATGATGCGGTACGGCAGTGAGGCGAAGGTGAGATCCGCTTTCTGCGTGGTCATTCCGGATTCGACGGCGCGCTCGGAGTACAGGTCGCCCAGCGCGATCTCGCACAGCGAGTCGGACTTGACGATGTGAGTGGACGATCGCTGGAGCATCGTGACGTCGGCGCCCGTCTCGAACAGCGCCTTGCAGATGTCGTGCGCCGAGTTGTTCGAGCCCACCACCACGACCTTCTTGCCGACGTAGGCGTCCGGACCGGGATGCTGACTCGAGTGATGCTGCTCGCCTCGGAAGACGTCCATTCCCGGGAAGTCGGGGATGGAGGCCTTGCCGGACATGCCCGTCGCCATCACCAGCTGCTTCGGTCGCAGCGTCACCTCCTCGCCGTCACGATCGACCACCACGGTCCATTCCCCGGCCGCCTCGTCGAAGGTCGCCGACAGGGCGGTCGTCTTCGTCCAGTACGGCACCTCCATGACCTTCGTGTACATCTCGAGCCAGTCGCCGATCTTGTCCTTCGGGGCGAACACCGGCCAGTTGTCCGGGAACGGCAGGTAGGGGAGGTGGTCGTACCAGACCGGATCGTGGAGGCACAGCGACTTGTAGCGTCCTCGCCACTGATCACCGGGGCGCTCGCCGCGATCGACGACGATGGCCGGGACGCCCATCTGACGCAGGCGAGCGCCCAGAGCGATGCCACCCTGACCGCCGCCGACGACGAGGGCGTAGGGCTGGATGCCGTATCCCAGTTCCTTCTCCTCCGCCTCGCGTCGCTCGGCCCAGGTCTTCGTCTCCTTGTTCGAGCCGTGCACAGCCCCCATCGGTCGCGCGTGCCCGCGCGGTTCCTCGTACCCCTTCAGTTCCTGCATCGTCGTCAGCAAGGTCCAGGCGAGCGACTCACCGGACTCCGCGTCGGTGCGTAGCCGCAGATGTCCCTTGCCGCGTGCCGTCGCGGTCTCGAACTCGATCCATGCGGAAGTGACACCGTCGGCCTCGTCGGGTGTCTCGGTCGTGCGAAAACCCTGCGGAGCGACGTCGGCGAGCCGTGCCGTCAGCATGTCGGCGATACCGTCGCGTCCCTCCACCGTCTTGAGGTTCCAGGTGAACGTCACCAGGTCGCGCCAGAAGCTGTCGACGGCGAACATCGCGACGACTCGATCGATGTCCCGCGCAGCGAGCCCCGCTTCGAAATCGGCCAACCATGCGTCGACCCGCTGCTGCGGCGAGATGCTCTGCGTGGGTGGCTCGAGGGTCTGGGTCATGACAACTCCGTCTTCGTCGTTCCGTGGTCGTGCTCGTGTGATGCACAGCACACGCCGTGGACGCGGTCCGAGGAAGAGTTGCAGCGGGTTGCAGTCGCAGGTGCAACCGACTGCAACCCTGTCGTGCTGTGCCGCGTGTCACATAGAACGGTGATCACGGCCGTCGCTGGGACGGCCGGTGAGGAGTCGAACGATGCGCGCAGCGGTGTACCACGGGCCCGGCAAGGTCGAGATCGCCGATGTCCCGGAGCCCGACCCGGGACCGGATCAGGTGAAGATCGCCGTCGGTGCCAACGGCATCTGCGGTACCGACCTGCACGAGTACTACGCCGGTCCGATCTTCATTCCCACCGAGCCGCACGCCCTGACCGGTCAGCAGATGCCGCTGATTCTCGGACACGAGTTCTCCGGCACCATCACCGAGCTCGGCGCGGGAGTGACGGGATGGTCGATCGGCGACCGTGTCGCCATCGAACCGCTATACCGCTGCGGGCACTGTGGTCCGTGTCGAGCCGGCAACTACAACGTGTGCCAGTCGATCGGCTTCCACGGACTGATGTCCGACGGCGGTATGGCCGAGTACACGGTGGTGCCGACCGACATGCTGCACGCGCTGCCGGACTCCGTGTCCCTCGATCTGGGTGCGCTGGTGGAGCCGATGTCGGTGGCCTACCACGCGGCGACTCTGGGTGAGGTGCGCGAGGGCGACACCGCGATGGTGTTCGGGGCGGGACCGATCGGCATCGGACTCTGGTTCGCGCTGCGCGGCAAGGGGCTCGACGACATCCTCGTGGTGGAGCCGTCCGCGACCCGGCGGGCAGCGATCGAGGCGCTCGGTGCACGCACTCTCGACCCCACGTCCGTCGACGTCCCCGCTGTGGTGGCCGACGAGACCGACGGGCGCGGCGCCGACGCCGTGTACGACGCGGCCGGTGTCGCGCCGGCGGTGGCGACCGCGCTGGCGTGCGTCGGGTCCCGCAAGCCGATGGTCAGCGTGGCCATCTACGAGAAGCCGCTCACCACACCGCTTCTCGATCTGGTGATGAAGGAGGCCCGCATCCAGGGGTCGCTCTGCTACACCTCCGCCGACTACGACGCCGTCATCGCTCTGATGGCCGACGGCGTGTACGACCCCACCGGGTGGGTGTCGCGCATCGGGATGGACGCGGTGATCGACGACGGCTTCGAGGCGCTGCATGCTGGCACGAAGATGAAGGTTCTCGTCGATCCGTCGCTCTGACCTCCGTCCCGGACATCCACCATCACATGAAGGAGACACGCATGAGCATCGACGGACAGGTCGCACTCGTCACCGGCGCAGGACAGGGAATCGGGAGGGGAATCGCCCTCCGACTCGCGCGGGACGGCGCGGACATCGCCCTCGTCGACGTGCACCCCGACGGCATCGGCAAGGTCGCCGACGAGGTGCGGGAGCTCGGTCGCGCAGCCACGACGATCGTCGCCGACGTCAGCGATCGCCGCCAGGTGTTCGACGCCGTGAACCGGGCCGCCGCCGAGTTGGGAGGTCTCGACATCATGGTCAACAATGCCGGGATCGCACTCGTCGGCCCGCTGTCCGAGGCCACGCCGGAGGAGGTCGGCCGCATCCTGTCGATCAACGTCGAAGGTGTGCTGTGGGGTATCCAGGCGGCCGCCGCGACGTTCATCGAACTCGGTCGGCCCGGCCGCATCATCAACGCGTCGTCCATCGCAGGGCACGACGGGTTCGAGATGCTCGGTGTGTACAGCGCCACCAAGTTCGCCGTGCGCGGTCTCACGCAGGCCGCCGCCAAGGAGTACGCGTCCGCCGGGATCACCGTGAACGCCTACTGCCCGGGTGTGGTCGGCACGGACATGTGGGTCACCATCGACAAGCGGTTCGCCGAACTGACCGGCGCGGAGGAGGGCGCGACCTACGAGAAGTTCGTGGGCGGTATCGCGTTGGGCCGAGCCGAGACTCCCGACGACGTCGCGGGATACGTGTCCTACCTCGCCGGGCCCGACGCGGCGTACATGACCGGTCAGGCCGGTCTCATCGACGGCGGACTCGTCTACCGATGACCGATCGGGACAGACCCGGGCATGACGCGCACTGTGATGTGGAGCACAATCGGTGTCGATGACTCGAACCTCCGAACCCGAGCCCGCCGTCGCGGCAGGTGAGGACCCACGTCGGTACGCACAGCTGCTGTCCGCCGTGTACGACGCGACCATGTCGGGTGCCCGCGCGCCCGCTCGCCCCCGCGACGTCATCGGTGACTCGTGGCAGCGCGTGATGAACCTGGGTGTCGATCCGGAGAACCGCGGACCCGCCGATGCTGTCGACGCCGCGGCACTCGAGCAGATGCGTCGGGACTCGGGGCTCGTGGAGATCCTGCCGGAGTTGACCGGGAGCCTGCGTTCGGTTCTGCAGGACTCCGACAACCTACTGGTGGTCGCGGACCGGCTCGGGCGGGTGCTGTGGCGCAGCGGGGCACCCTCGGTGCTCGACCGCGCCGATCGGCTCGGCTTCGTCGAGGGGGCCGACTGGGCCGAGGACAGTGTGGGAACCAACGCCATCGGCACGGCACTGGTCTCGCGCTCGGCGGTGCAGATCTTCTCCGCCGAGCACTTCGTGCGCACTCACCACGCGTGGACCTGCGCGAGCAGTCCCATCAAGGATCCGCGTACCGGCCGGGTGCTGGGCCTCGTCGACGTCAGCGGACCTGCGAGTTCGGTGCACCCGACCACGCTGGCGCTGATCGATGCCGTGTCTCGACTCGCCGAAGCTCAACTGCGTGAACAGCATCGACGCACGCTCGACAATCTGCGCTCGGTGGCGGCGCCGATGCTGGCTCGGTCGGAGACGCCCGCGCTGGCCGTCGACGGGCACGGGTGGGTCGCGGCGGTGGCGTCGGTCCCGGTGCGCAATCGGGTGCTGCTCCCCGACGAGGTGGCGCCGGGCCGACTGTGGGTACCGACGCTCGGCGTGTGCGATCTGGAGCCGCTGCCCGGTGGCTGGATGGTGCGACCGGCGTCCTCGCAACGCGACGGAGTGGTCGACGGGGAGTCGACGCCGACGAACATCCGCATCGACGTGTCCGACCCCTCGCGCACCGTGGTCGAGGTGTCGAGTCCCTTCGGAACCTGGTCCCACGAGCCGACACCTCGGCACGCGGAGATCCTCTTCCTGCTCGCCGCGAGGAGAGACGGGCGCACGGCGGCAGAACTTGCGACGGAACTGTTCGGCGACAACGGCCGTGCCATCACGGTCCGGGCCGAGATGTCACGGCTGCGCAAGGCCTTCGCCGGCGTGGTGCTCGCGCAGCCGTACCGGATCGACGAGTCCGCTGTCGTGGAGCTGGCCCTTCCGGCGGATCGCTCGCGCATCCTGCCGTACTCGGCGGCGCCGGCCGTGCGCGCGCTGCGCGCACCGGCCCGGTGAGCCTGGCTAGTGTCGCCTGATGGACACGCGCCTCGAACGTGCAGAGATCGTGCGGACGCTGGACGGTTTCGAGAGTCGGCTCATCGAGGGCGGTGACGAACGGCGGGCATCGGTCGTGGTGGCCGTCGGCGGGGAGCCCGGCGATCGGCACGTGCTGCTGACGAAGCGGCCCTCCCGGATGCGCGCGCATCCGGGCCAGTTCGCGTTGCCCGGCGGGCGTGTCGACGACGGCGAGAAACCGGTCGAGGCCGCCCTGCGCGAACTCGACGAGGAGGTCGGCATCCGAGTCGGCCCGGACTCCGTGCTCGGGACGCTCGACGACTATCGGACCCGCTCCGGCTATGTCATCCGTCCGTTCGTGGTGTGGATCGCGGACTGGACCGGGGACGCGGTGCCCAATCCGGACGAGGTGGAGTTCCTGTACCGCGTCACCGCGGACGAGCTCGACGTCGACGCCCGGTTCGTGTCGATCGCCGAGTCGCCGCGACCGGTGGTGCAGTGGCCTTTTCGCTCGAGCCTGGTGCACGCGCCCACGGGCGCGGTGGTGCACCAGTTCCGCGAGGTGGTGCTCGGTGGGCGGCACACCCGCGTGCACGACTACGAGCAGCCGGTCTTCGCCTGGCGGTAGCGGCTCGTCGGGTCCGGACGGCGCGCCCGTGTGGAAAGCTCGGGGAATGACCGATCCGGCGTCCGACAGCCCTCGCGACGTGGTCGCCGGTGTCGTCGGCGATCGCATCCTGACGGTGCCCAATGCTCTGAGTGTCGTTCGTCTGCTCGGGGTGCCGGTGTTCCTGTGGTTGTTGCTGGGGGAGCAGGCGTACGGCTGGGCGCTGCTGCTGCTTCTGCTCAGCGGGGCCACGGACTGGTTGGACGGCAAGCTCGCCCGGCTGCTCGACCAGTCGTCGGCCCTGGGCGCTCTGCTGGATCCGTTCGTCGATCGCCTGTACGTCGTCACCACACTCGTGGGGTTCGCCCTCGCGGGCATCCTCCCGTGGTGGGTGGCCGTGGTCCTGATCGCGCGGGACGGCATCCTCGCACTCACCCTGCTGCTCTACCGGCGGCGGGGACTCGCTCCACCCGAGGTGATCTACCTCGGCAAGGCCGCGACGTTCGTCCTGATGAGCGCCCTGCCGTTCCTCCTCGCCGCGCGGGTGGACTGGGTCGGCGCCGACGTGATCGCGGTTCCCGCGCAGGCCCTGCTGGTGTGGGGGACCGCGCTGTACCTCTACACGGGCGCGCTGTACCTCGGCCTGGCGCTCGGTCCGGTCCGACGCCTCCCGCTCGCCGCACGATGAGCCGGGGAGCGCCCGCCTTGCGGAGGCGGAAAGCTCGCCAATACGCTCAGCGCGAGTGCGGTTCTCCTCGTCCGCACCGCGACAACGCCTGCGAAAGGACCCGGTTCACGTGAGCCAGACCGATATCCCCACCGAGTTGCGGTACACGGCCGAGCACGAATGGGTCCAGCGGACCGGCCCCACCACCGTGCGCGTGGGCGTCACCGACTACGCACAGTCGCAGCTCGGCGACGTCGTCTTCGTTCAGCTGCCCACCGAGGACGATGCGGTGTCGGCCGGTGAGTCGCTCGGCGAGGTGGAGTCCACCAAGAGCGTCTCCGACATCTACGCCCCGCTGTCGGCCAAAGTGGTTGCAGTGAACGGTGAACTGGACGGCGACCCCGAACTGGTGAACAGCGATCCGTACGGCGCCGGCTGGCTCGTGGACCTGTCCGTCGACTCCGAGAGCGATCTCGACGACGCTCTCGAGGCGATGATGGACGCCGAGGGGTACGCGTCGATCACGACCACGTAACAGCCGTGCCCGGCGGGCGGGCAAGCACGCCCGGGCGACGGTGTGTGCAAGGTACGGTCGGTAAGGTCCTCACGTGGTTCGGCGGCACCCCGGTCGGGGAACCGCGGAACCGTCAGACAAGCGTGACAAGAGAATGTGCTGAATCGCCTCGTGGGTGAGGGGCGATCAGATCGAGGAGGAGAAACGTGAGCGATAACGGCAACGACGGCGTCTACGGAGAGTCCCCCGCGGAGACCACCTCGGTCTTCCGAGCGGACTTTCTGAACGAGATCGATTCCGCAGCGGCGCCCCAGGGCTCCTCCGACGCACCGGTCTCCGGGGTCGAGGGTCTGCCCGTCGGTTCCGCCCTGCTCGTCGTCAAGCGGGGCCCCAACGCGGGCTCTCGCTTCCTGCTGGACCAGCCCACGACGTCCGCGGGACGCCACCCGGACAGCGACATCTTCCTCGACGACGTCACCGTGAGCCGTCGCCACGCGGAGTTCCGTCAGGACGACGAGGACTTCCAGGTCGTCGACGTCGGCAGCCTCAACGGCACCTACGTCAACCGTGAGCCCGTCGACTCCGCCGTTCTGGCGAACGGCGACGAGGTGCAGATCGGCAAGTTCCGCCTCGTGTTCCTGACCGGTCCGAAGGGTCAGTCCGCAGGCGGCCAGCTCGGCGAGACGTCTGCCGGCGCAGGTAGCTGATGACGGCAGTCGGGCAGCAGTCCGGTGGCGGCATGTCGATCGGGTCCGTACTCGATCGACTGCGCCCGGACTTCCCCGACGTCACCATTTCGAAGATCCGTTTTCTCGAGGCCGAGGGACTGATCTCCCCGGAACGAACGGCGTCGGGTTACCGGAGATTCTCCGTCGAGGACTGCGAGCGCCTGCGCTACGTCCTCACGGCGCAGCGTGATCACTACCTCCCGCTGAAGGTCATCAAGGAGCAGTTGGACGCGCTGGATAACGGCATCCGTTCCGTGGGTCCCGACGGTGTCGCCGCGGCGCCGAAGGGGCCACGTGTGCTGGCTCTGGCGCCCGGAAGTGTCTCGCCCACCGAGTTTCTCGGGGAGCGGCGCGTCCGGATGAGTCGTGCCGACCTGCTCGAGCGTGCGGGCGTGGACGAGCCGTTCCTGCTCGAACTGCAGAAGAGCGGCCTCGTCTCGGCGGGTCCGGCCGGCTTCTACGACGAGGAAGCCGTGGTGCTCGTGCGCACCGCGTGGGCGATGGCGCAGTACGGACTCGAGGTGCGGCATCTGCGCGCGTTCAAGCTCGCCGCGGACCGCGAGGCGAACCTGCTGGCTCAGGTCGCCGGGCCGGTGGCGCTGGGCCGTGACGCGGGCGCGCGAGACCGCGCCGAGGAGCTCGTCCGAGAGCTGGCCGCGTTGTCGCTGTCGCTGCACACGTCATTGGTCAAGTCCGCGGTGCACGGGATACTGGACAAGTAGTCCCGAGGGCGTGCGTCGGCCGCTCGCACGGCCGGTCGTCGGCGCCGCGGGTCAATACACTGGAGAGCACGTCCGCCCCGTCGAGTGCGCGGGCGACGAGTCACAGCAGCTGGGAGGCGGCGCGATGGGCGAGATGCGCGTGATCGGTATCCGGGTGGAGCAGCCACAGAATCAGCCTGTTCTGCTGTTGCGGGAGTCGGACGGCGAACGGTACCTGCCGATCTGGATCGGCCAGACGGAAGCCACGGCGATCGCACTGGAGCAGCAGGGCGTGCAACCGCCGCGTCCGCTGACCCACGATCTCATCGGTGACATCGTCACGGCCCTCGGGCGATCCCTGAAGGAAGTCCGCATCGTCGATCTCCAGGAGGGCACCTTCTACGCCGACCTGGTCTTCGACCAGGACGTGCGTGTCTCGGCACGCCCGTCGGACTCGGTCGCCATCGCCCTGCGAGCCGGCGTGCCGATCTTCGCGGAGGAGCCCGTTCTGGCCGAAGCCGGTCTGGTCATGCCCGACGAGCGCGAGGACGAGGTGGAGAAGTTCAAGGAATTCCTGGACACCATCTCGCCGGACGACTTCAAGGCGACCGACGGTTAGATAACGATCGAGTCTCACCCTTGAGTTGAGGTTGAGGCTTACCGCGTGGCGCGTTGCCTCACGGCTCCGCGGTCCATAGCGTTCGGGTCGATGAAGGACGTGCCGCTCACCGCGGTGAGGGCGTATTCTCGACCTCGCCGAGCGTCACGGATGTCATCGTCGTTCTCACCGCGCGTACCGCACAGGTCCGCGGACGAGGACTCCAGGCGGACCATCCGAGAGGGAGAGAAACACGTGGCAGATCAGCCGCAGGAGCCGGAGCAGATGAGCCTGCTGGCATCGAACGACGTGGACGAGGTGCAACCCGGTCTCTTCCCCGACGATTCGGTTCCGGACGAGTTGGTCGGCTACCGCGTCCCCAGTGCGTGCCAGATCGCCGGCATCACCTATCGGCAGCTGGACTACTGGGCCCGCACCGGCCTCGTGGTGCCGTCCATCCGCGGCGCGGCAGGATCCGGCAGCCAGCGGCTGTACTCCTTCAAGGACATCCTGGTCCTCAAGATCGTCAAGCGACTGCTCGACACCGGCATCTCGCTCCAGAACATCCGCGTCGCCGTCGACCACCTCCGTCGTCGTGGCGTGGCGGATCTGGCCCGCATCACGCTGTTCTCGGACGGCACCACCGTCTACGAGTGCACGTCCGCCGAAGAGGTCGTCGACCTGCTGCAGGGCGGACAGGGCGTCTTCGGGATCGCGGTCAGCGGAGCCATGCGTGAACTGACCGGTGCCATCGCCGACTTCCCCGCCGAGCGTGCCGACGGCGGCGAGAGCCAGCCGACGCCCGAGGACGAGCTCGCCTCCCGCCGCAAGAATCGCGCGAGCCGCAAGACCGGCTGACCCGCCGGCGCGCACTCCCATATACTGAGGGAGCGTCGACGCCGCACGGGAGAGCTTCGCCGGGACACGGTCCGTCACAGGACCGAGCCCGACGAGCGCCGAAGGAGCAGCACCTCTCCGTCAATCTCTCAGGCACCCGGGACCGTGCGGGCTCCGACGCCTCTGGAAAGTGGTGGAATCGTCCACCCGCCCACGGGGAAAGGCGCCGTACACGGCGGCCGAATCTCTCAGGCGCCCGGTGGTCTCGGGCATCACGACAGAGGGAGAGGGGCGTCCCTCCCTGCGTGTGGGGCGTGCACCTCGCCACCACCACGGGAGATCACGTGACCGCCGAACCCCGCTCGACCTCCGGACTCCGTACCTTCGTCGACCGCCACATCGGGCCCGACGCGGAGCAGACCGCGCGACTTCTCGACGTCATCGGTGTGGCGAGCCTGGACGATCTCGCTGCCGCCGCGGTTCCCGCCGACATCCTCGACGCGGCCGTCGACGGCATCGCGGACGGCCTGGACGCTCTGCCCGCGCCGGTCTCCGAGCACGAGGCACTCGCCGAACTGGCCGCGCTGGCCGCGAGCAACACCGTCGCGACGTCCATGATCGGCCAGGGTTACAGCGCCACGCTCACCCCGCCCGTCCTGGTGCGCAACATCCTCGAGAACCCGGCCTGGTACACCGCGTACACGCCGTACCAGCCCGAGATCAGCCAGGGCCGACTCGAGGCACTGCTCAACTTCCAGACCATGGTGTCCGACCTGACGGGTATGGACATCGCCAACTCCTCGATGCTCGACGAGGGCACCGCCGCGGCGGAGGCCATGACGCTGCTGCGCCGAGCCGGCAAGTCGAAGTCGGCCCGCCTGGTCCTCGACACCGACCTGTTCCCGCAGACCCGCGCCGTCATCGCGACGCGCGCGGAGCCGCTCGGCATCGAGCTCGTCGACGCCGACCTCGCGGCGGGCCTGCCCGAGGGCGAGTTCTTCGGTGTCGTGTCGCAGACGCCGGGAGCATCGGGCCGCATCGTCGACCTCACGTCGGTGATCGCCGAGGCGCACGATCGGGGCGCCCTCGTGGCCGTCGGCGCGGACCTCCTCGCCGCCACTCTCGTCACCTCGCCCGGCGAGCAGGGGGCCGACGCGTGCTTCGGCACGTCGCAGCGGTTCGGCGTCCCGATGGGCTTCGGTGGACCCCATGCGGGATACCTGGCCGTGCGCACCTCCCACGCTCGTCAGTTGCCGGGCCGACTCGTCGGCGTCTCCGTCGACGCCGACGGATCGCCCGCCTACCGCCTGGCTCTGCAGACACGTGAGCAGCACATCCGCCGCGAGAAGGCGACGTCCAACATCTGCACCGCGCAGGTGCTCCTCGCCGTCGTCGCCGCGATGTACGCGAGCTACCACGGTGCCGACGGGCTCACCGCCATCGCGCGTCGCGTCGCCGGCCACGCGGCCTCGCTGGGTGCCGCGCTGCGCGCCGGTGGCGTCACCGTGGTGCACGAGAACTACTTCGACACCGTCCTCGCCCGCGTACCCGGCCGCGCGGCCGAGGTGGTCGCCGCCGCGAAGACGACCGCCGCGATCAACCTCCGCTTCGTCGACGACGACCACGTCGGCATCTCCTGCGACGAGGCCACGATCGACGCTCATGTGAAGGCCGTGCTGCAGGCCTTCGGTGTCGAGCCGGCCTCCGGCTCCGCGCCGATCGCCGTTCCCGACGCCCTCTCCCGTACGTCGGAGTTCCTGACGCACCCGGCGTTCACGCGGTACCGCACCGAGACCGCCATGCTCCGGTACCTCCGCGCGCTGTCCGACAAGGACATCGCCCTCGACCGCAGCATGATCCCGTTGGGCTCGTGCACCATGAAGCTCAACGCCACCGCGGAGATGGAGCCCATCACGTGGCCGGGCTTCAACGCCCTGCACCCCTTCGCGCCCGCGGACGATGCTCCCGGCATGGCGCGCATCATCAACGACCTCGAGAAGTGGCTCGTCGCGGTCACCGGCTACGACGCGGTGTCCCTCCAGCCGAACGCGGGCAGCCAGGGCGAGTACGCAGGCCTGCTGGCGATCCGCAACTATCACCGCAGCCGCGGGGACGACGCACGCACCATCTGCCTCATCCCGTCCAGTGCCCACGGCACCAACGCGGCGTCCGCCGTGATGGCCGGGATGAAGGTCGTGGTGGTGGCGTGCCGCACCAACGGTGACGTGGACGTCGACGACCTGCGCGCCAAGGTGGCCGAGCACGCCGAGTCGCTGGCCGCCATCATGATCACCTACCCCTCGACCCACGGCGTCTACGAACACGAGATCGGCGACATCTGCGCCGCGGTGCACGACGCGGGTGGCCAGGTGTACGTCGACGGCGCGAACCTCAACGCTCTGGTCGGCGTGGCGCGCCCCGGTCGCTTCGGCGGCGACGTCAGCCACCTGAACCTGCACAAGACGTTCTGCATCCCGCACGGCGGCGGCGGCCCCGGCGTCGGTCCGATCGGCGTCCGCTCCCACCTCGCGCAGTTCCTGCCCGGACACCCGTTCGTGGAGGGTCTCGGTGAGACCGGTGCGATCTCGGCCGCACCGTACGGTTCGGCGTCCATCCTGCCGATCACGTGGGCCTACATCCGCATGATGGGTGCCGCCGGTCTACGGCGCGCGACCCTCACCGCGATCGCGTCGGCGAACTACATCGCCCGCCGACTCGACGAGTACTTCCCGGTGCTCTACACCGGCGATCGCTCGATGGTCGCGCACGAGTGCATCCTCGATCTGCGGCCCATCACCAAGCGCACCGGGGTGACGGTCGACGATGTCGCGAAGCGGTTGGCGGACTACGGTTTCCACGCACCGACGATGAGCTTCCCGGTGTCGGGCACCCTCATGATCGAGCCGACCGAGAGCGAGAATCTCGACGAGATCGACGCCTTCGTCGACGCCATGATCGCCATCCGCGCGGAGATCGAACGAGTGGCGTCAGGGGAGTGGACCGTGGACGACAACCCGCTCCGGGGCGCGCCGCACACGGCGCACTGCCTCGTCACGGACTGGACGCACCCGTACTCGCGCGAGGAGGCCGTCTACCCGGCCGGCACCTCGCGCGCCAAGGTGTGGCCGTCGGTGCGGCGGATCGACGGCGCACACGGCGATCGCAACCTCGTGTGCTCCTGCCCGCCGATCGAGGCCTTCGCCTGACCCACTGACGCGATGTGATCAGCGCGCCGTCCGGAGCTCCAGCAGAGAGATCTCGGGCGGCGCGCCGATGCGTACCGGGGGACCCCAGGCGCCGGCGCCGCGGGTGGTGTACAGCGTGGTGTCGCCGATGGTGTCGAGGCCCTGGACCGAGGGCTGTTGCAGCGGTACGAGATACACGATCGGCCAGATCTGTCCGCCGTGAGTGTGGCCGGAGACCTGCATGTCCACACCGAGATCGGACGCCTGCGTCGCCTGCTTGGGCTGGTGCGCCGAGAGCAGCTGGAAACGGGCCGGGTCGGTGCCCTCGAGGGCTGCCGCCAGATCCGGCTCGTACGGTTCCGGCGCCGTGAGGTCCTCGATGCCGACCAGGTCGATCGTGTCGACGCCGCGGGTGAGCGGGACCGTCTCGTTGCGCAGGACCCGCAGTCCCAGCGAGTCGTACAGGTCGAGCCACGCGCCGCCGTCGCCCGCGTAGAACTCGTGGTTGCCGCTGGTGACCACGACACCCAGCGGCGCCGACAGTTCGCTCAGCGGAGCCAGCGCCGGGCCCACGAGGTCCACGGTTCCGTCGACGAGGTCCCCGGCGATGATGACGAGATCCGGCTTCTCGGCCATGAGGGTGTCGACGACCCCCTGCACGAACGCCTCGCCGCGCGCCGGGCCGACGTGCAGGTCGGACACGAGTCCCACCCGCACACCGTCGAACGACGCGGGCAGTGCTGCGAGTTCGACTGTCGTCCGGGTCACCTTCGGGGTGGCGGCCGCGACGACTCCGTACGCGACGGCCACCACGGTGCCGAGGACGAGAACGGCGGTGGCGGGACGCACGAAGGTGCGCCGTGCGGACACCCCGTCGCGGTGGGCGACACGCGCTCCGATCCGCACCACCAGGGCGCCCACGGCGATCAGCAGGGAACCGAGGCAGAGGTACAGGAGTGCGGCGAGCCAGGTCAGACCCGGGTACGCGACGTAGCGGGCCCACGAGGGATCCAGTACCTCACCGCTGCCGATCCCGACCACCGCGGCGGCCCAGAACACCACGAGAACGGCATCTGCGGCGAGGCGCGCGGCGCCGGTGAGTCCGGTGGCCACCACCAGACGGCGGTGCAGGACGAACGTCACGATCGCCAGGAGCACGGCGAACGTCAGCATGCGAATCACGGGGAAGCCCTTCGGCATTCGGTGGAGATCGTCACCGGTCGGAGGACAATCGGTCGAGCGTGGCGGTGAGTGAGGGGTCGGAGGAGGACACCTCGACGAGGTCGCCTCCGGTCTGGCCCGCGAGGCTGCGCAGCGTCGCGATGTCCGAGTTCTGGGTCAGCGACACCACGTCGATGCGGACCGGACGCGCAGGGTCCGTCGCGGCGGCGATCGACTGGAGGAAGGACGCGGCGGAGATCGAGGTGTCGTCGTTCGGGCCGTCGGTGACGAGAAGAACCGAGTTGGTCCCGTCGCCCGACCAGTTCTGCACCGCCGATTCGTAGGCCGCCTGCGCGGAGGCGTAGGTCGAGGTGGCGGTGGCGGGAGACAGACCGGCGAGAGAGCTGTCCAGTGCGGCGCGGGACTCGGAGTTCGCCTCCGTGAGCGGAACCTCCACCCGGTACGGCCGTGATCCGTCCAGTGCCCGGCTGTACGTCCACAGGCCGATTCGGCTGGTGTCGGGAACCGCGCCGATCACCTGACGCAGGGCGGACGTCACGTTGGTCAGGCGCGTGGCGGACCCGTCGATCGACTCCATCGATCCCGACACGTCGAGCAGGACGGTGGTGCTCGACGGGCGGGTGGGTGACGCGAGGGTGTCGAGCACCGCCGTGCGCGCCGCCGGCTCGGGCGACGCGGCGGGCTGACCGATCGCCGGGAACGTCAGTCCCGCCACCGACGGAGGTGTCGCCTCGGTGGTTCCGTCGGCGGTGGGAACGCGGAATCCCTGTCGCAGGAACGCCTGCTGCTGATCGGCTCCGCGGGCGAACTCCGCGAACGCGGCCGCAGCCGCGCGTCCGGTCGCATCACCGTCCGAGAGCACCACTGCAGGATGGTCGGCGCTCGGCGTCGAACCGGCCGGGCGGAAGGCGGCCAGCTGCTGGCCCTCCGTGATCCGGCCGTACAACTGCTGTTCGGTGACCGGGACGGCGTGGACCGGGGCGGCCGCGGGGTCGTCGCCCTGCACCATCGCATCGAGAGCGGCCGCAGCATCGGCGGGCGGTGTGGGAGTCGCGTCCGTCGCCGCGCGGGAGAGCGCGGAGACCGCCGACACGACGGGCGCGGACGCAGCCTGATCGGCGGTCAGCGACGCGGTGGAGGCGGTGGGATCGACGACCGCCGCAGCCACCGACACCAGAGCCGCGGTGGTGGTCGACCCCGCCGGCAGTGCCGGTCGCAGGGATCCCCAGCCCACGGCGCCGATGGCGTCGAGCGACCCGGGGGTGGCGGCGAGACGAGGTAGGTCGGCCCACCCCACGGCAGCCGCTCCCAGGGTGTCGGCGAGCGTCGGCGCGACGCCGAGGACGACAGGACTGGTGGCGAGAGACCGGGGGGTGCTGTCGACCCGCCGCGCGTCGATCAGCGGCGCCGCATCCGCCGAAGTCGCCGGGATCCACAGCGACGGACGAGGACCGGCCGCCGCGTCGGACGGATCGGCCGCGAGGGCCGCTGCCGCGACGTCCGACGCCGTCTCGGTCACCGTCGTGGTGACGCAGTGATCGCGCACCACCGGCGCCGTGGCGTCCCACGCCGCGGCGACCGTACGCACGGCGTCGGCGATGTCGGGATCGGCCGTGACGGCCAGCACGGCGTCACCCTCCACACAGGCCTTCGCGGCCTGCTCACCCTCGTCGGTGATGCGATCGCGCAGGGCGAACCAGCCCAGGACGGCCGCGACGAGCAGCACGAGAACGACGACGACCACGACGGGTCCGCGGCTCACACCGCGACGACCACCCGACGTGGACGCGGTGCGACGATGCTCTCCCACCCTCGGGACCCGTCCTCTCTCCTGCTGCTCCCGGCCTCCCCGTCAGGATGACTGGTTCGCTGCCTTGTACTCGCGACGGCGCGCGTGGAGGATCGGCTCCGTGTACCCGTTCGGCTGCCGGGTTCCCTCGAGGATGAGGTCCTTGGCGGCGTTGAAGGCGATGTTGGAATCCGAGTTCTCGGCGAGCGGTCGGTAGGTCGGGTCGCCGGCGTTCTGCCGATCGACCACCGGCGCCATGCGCGTCAGCGAGGCGACGACGTCCTGCTCGGTCACGACGCCGTGACGGACCCAGTTGGCCAGCAACTGGCTCGAGATGCGCAGCGTCGCACGGTCCTCCATGAGCGCGACGTCCTCGATGTCCGGAACCTTGGAGCAGCCGACGCCGTGGTCGATCCACCGGACGACGTATCCCAGGATCGACTGGCAGTTGTTGTCGAGCTCACGCTGCTTGTCCTCGTCGCTCCAGGAGGTGTCGGCGGCCAGTGGGATCTCGAGGATGTCGTCGACCGTGGCGCGGCGAGCCTTCGCGATCTCCTCCTGGCGGGCGAAGACGTCGACCTGGTGGTAATGGGTGGCGTGCAGCGTGGCCGCGGTGGGCGACGGGACCCACGCGGTGTTCGCACCCGCGCGCGGGTGACCGATCTTCTGCTCGAGCATGTCGTGCATGAGATCGGGCATCGCCCACATTCCCTTGCCGATCTGCGCCTTGCCCTCGAGGCCCGCCGCGAGACCGGTGTCGACGTTCCAGTCCTCGTAGGCGGCGATCCACTTCTGCTTCTTCATCTCGGCCTTGCGCACGACGGCTCCGGCCTCCATGGAGGTGTGGATCTCGTCGCCGGTCCGGTCGAGGAAGCCGGTGTTGATGAACACGACGCGTTCCTTCGCCGCGAGGATGCAGGCCGCGAGGTTGACCGTCGTGCGACGCTCCTCGTCCATGATGCCGACCTTGAGGGTGTTGCGGGGGAGGCCCACGACGTCCTCGACCCGCGCGAACAGCTCGTTCGTGAAGGCGACCTCGTCGGGACCGTGCATCTTGGGCTTCACGATGTAGAGCGAGCCGGTGCGGCTGTTGCTCAGCGCGACGTCGTCTCGCAGGCTGTGCTTGCCCGTCAGGGACGTCATGACGGCATCGAGAATGCCTTCGGGGATCTCGTTGCCGTCCTTGTCGAGGATCGCATCGGTGGTCATCAGGTGCCCGACGTTGCGGACGAACAGAAGCGACCGGCCGTGCAGCACGAGTTCGGAGCCGTCCAGAGCGGTGTAGACGCGATCCGGATTCATGGTGCGGGTGAAAGTCTTCCCGTTCTTCGACACCTCCTCGGCGAGATCGCCGCGCATCAGACCGAGCCAGTTGTGGTAGCCGAGCACCTTGTCGTCGGCGTCCACGGCGGCGACGGAGTCCTCGAAGTCCATGATCGCGGTGACCGCGGACTCGAGCAGCACGTCCTTCACGCCCGCGGCATCGGTGCTGCCGATGGGACTCTCGGCGTCGATCTGCAGTTCGAAGTGCAAGCCGTTGTGGACGAACAGGATGCCGGTCGGTGCGGACGGCTCACCCGTGTAGCCGAGCAGCGAGTCCGGTGACGCGAGACCGACGGTGTCGCCGGAGGACAGGGTGACCGCCAGGGCGGACCCGTCGACGACGTACGACGTGGCGTCCGCGTGCGAGCCGGACGTCAGCGGCACCGCGTCGTCGAGGAACGTGCGAGCCCACGCGATGACCTTGTCGCCGCGCACCTTGTTGTAGCTGGTGCCCTTCTCCGCGCCGCCGTCCTCGGAGATGGCGTCGGTGCCGTAGAGCGCGTCGTACAGCGAGCCCCACCGGGCGTTGGAGGCGTTGATGGCGAAGCGTGCGTTGAGGACGGGGACGACCAGCTGCGGGCCGGCCGTCGTGGTGATCTCGGTGTCGACGCCCTCGGTCGTGATCGCGAACGCGGCGGGCTCGTCCTGCAGGTACCCGATCTCCTTCAGGAACGCCTTGTACTGCGCGCGGTCGTAGCCGGCTCCGGGGTGCTCGGAGTGCCAGGCGTCGAGCTTGCCCTGGATCTCGTCGCGGGCCTCGAGGAGCGCCCGGTTACGGGGCGCGAGATCCTCGAGGAGGGACTGCACACCCGCCCAGAACGCATCCTGATCCACACCCGTGCTGGGCAGAGCCTGCTTCTCCACGAACTCGTGCAGCACTGCCGCCACCTGCAGATCGCCGACCTGGACGCGTTCCGTCATCACAGCCCCTCACTTGACTCTCGCCTGTCGCGGCGTCGTGCCGCGCTGGATCGCCCCGATGTTACCCAGTGGTAGTGCGGAGCCCACCGGTGGTGGCGCGCGGGACGATCACGAGCAGGAATACCTGCGACCCCCACGGCGTCGTACTCGCCATGACGACATCGACGACTTCCCGCCCCGCCGACGCGAGCGGCACCTTCCTGCTCGGTGGAGACCTCGAGATCACCCGGCTTGGTTACGGCACCATGCAGCTGCCCGGAGAAGGCGTCTGGGGGCCGCCGCGTGACCGCGACGAGGCGATCCGCGTGCTGCGGCGATCGGTGGAGCTGGGCGTGACCTTCTTCGACACCGCAGACAGCTACGGCCCCGAGGTGGCCGAGGACCTGCTCGCCGAGGCGCTGCGTCCCTACGCCGACGACATCGTGATCGCGACCAAGGCCGGGCTCACCCGGCAGGGCCCCGGGCAGTGGACCCCGGTCGGTCGTCCCGCATACCTCCGCCAGCAAGCCGAGTTGTCGCTGCGCCGTCTCGGTGTGGACCGCATCGACCTGTTCCAGCTGCACCGCATCGACCCGGACGTCGCGCTCGAAGATCAGGTCGGCGAACTGAAGGCGCTGCAGGACGAGGGCAAGATCCGGCACATCGGCCTCAGCCAGGTGTCCGTCGAGGAGGTGACACAGGCGCAGAGGATCGCTCCGATCGTGTCCGTCCAGAACCTCTTCAACCTCACGGACCGCTCCTCCGAGGAGCTCCTCGACTGGTCGACCGAGCAGAACATCGGCTTCATCCCGTGGTTCCCGCTCGCCACCGGAAAGCTCACCGGCGAGGGCAGCCCGCTGACCGAGCTGGCCCAGCGGCACGGCGTCTCCGCGTCGCAGCTCGCCCTCGCGTGGCTGTTGCGTCGATCCCCGGTGATAATGCCGATTCCCGGAACGTCGTCGGTGTCCCACCTCGAGGACAACGTCGCCGCCGCGAGCATCGAGCTCAGCGACGAGGAGTTCGCCGAACTCTCGGCCGTGGGCGTCTGACCCGAACCGTCAGCGCAGATCGGCGAGCAGGCCGCCGATCGCGACTCGCAGAGCGGCGCCTCGTTCCGCGATCGCCGACTGGGCGCGCACGTACTCGGCGCGCCCGGTCGGGGTCTCGACACGCACGGGGGAGTAGCCGTACTCCGTGAGGTCGTACGGGCTCGCCCGCATGTCCAGTTCGCGCGCCGTCATCGACAGCGCGAAGCAGTCGAGCAGCAGTTCGGACGGCAGCAGCGGTCCGAGCTTCGCCACCCACTTGTACAGATCCATCGAGGCGTGCAGGCAGCCCGGCTGTTCCGTCAGGAGCCGGTGCTCCGGCGTCAGCTCGAGCGTGTTCCGCGGGACCGCGTCCGGGGTGAAGAAACGGAACGCGTCGTAGTGGGTGCAGCGCAACGGCATTGACTCCACCACCGCGTCGGTGCCGTCGTGACCGAGGCGCAGCGGCACGTCGTGACGCAGAGCCTCGTCCCCGCCGCGGTAGACCATCGCCCACTCGTGCAGACCGAAGCAGCCCAGCTGCGCCGGGCGGGTGGCCGTCCGGCCGATCAGGGTGCTCACGAACTCGATCGCGGACGACCGCCGGTCGAGGAACTCGGACGACACCGTCACGCCGGGTCGCCCGCCCACGGCGACGTCCACGTACCCGGAGCGTCCGCGGTAGTCCTCGATGCCCGCCCCGGTCAGTACCGAGCCGTGACCGGGGTGCCACCGGCGCAGATGGCCCGGCTTGAGGCTGTAGTAGGTGAAGAGGAAGTCGAGCACCGGATGCGGCTCGCCGACCGCGCGCCGCTCCAGGTAGGCACCGATCATCTCGTCCACCCGCTCGCCGTGAGCGTGCCGCCGAGGATGCCACGCGTCTGGTCCGAGAACGACGAGATCGGTGTCCGACACGACGGACGTCACGGCGCGTCGGGTCCGGGGACGACGTCCTCCACGAGGTGGGTGCCGTCGCGCACCGTGCCGACGAACTCCTCGACGAGGTCCTCGAGAGCGACGATGCCGATGGTGCCCTTGCCTGTCTCCACCACGGCGCCGAGGTGACTGCGGCGGCGGCGGAGACCTGCCAACGCCTCGTCGAGAGGGGTGCGCGCGTCGATGATCGGCAGAAGGCGGACGTCCGAGCGCGGGATGATGGTCCCCGAGTCGGCCAGCGGGTCCGCCATCAGATCGAGGACGTCCTTGATGTGGAGATACCCGATCATGCCGTCGGTCTCGTCGCGGACCGGGTACCGCGAGAAACCGGTCTCGCGGACGGCCTCCTCGATCGCACCCAGCGTGGGTCCCTTCGGTCCGCAGACCACCGTGCGGGCCTTGTCCAGCGGGATGAGGACCTCCCGCACGGTGCGACCCGACGTCTCGAGAGCCTGTGTCAGCCGGCGGTGCTCCTCCTCGTCGATGAGTCCCTCCGAGCGGGACTCGCCGATCATGTCGGAGAGCTGGTCCGCCGACACCGACGAGTCCAGCTCGTCCTTCGGCTCGACGCGCAACAACCGCAGTGTGCCGTTGGCGCACAGGTTGTAGAACGAGATCAGCGGCTTCGCGACACGTAACCACCACAGATGCACGGGCACCAGCAACATCGCCGTCGCTTCCGGTCCGGCGATCGCGATGTTCTTCGGCACCATCTCGCCGATGAGGATGTGCAGGATCACCACGATGCCCAGGGCGAGGGCGAACCCGATGGGGTGCAGCAGGGAGTCGGGTACGCCGAGCAGCTCGAACGGACGCTCGATCAGGTGGGCCACGGCGGGTTCCGCCACGCGCCCGAGCAGGATCGAGCAGATGGTGATGCCGAGCTGCGCGGCCGCGAGCATCATCGACAGGTTCTGACCGGCCTCGATGACCGTCTGAGCCCGTTTCTTGCCCTGCACCACCAGACTCTCGAGGCGGTCGCGGCGTGCCGAGATCAGAGAGAACTCGGCACCGACGAAGAAGGCGTTGAGGAGAAGGAGGACGACCGCGAGGCCGACGGCGAGAAGGTCACCCATCGAGGGCCTCCCGGTCGTGCTCGCGGACGGTCTCGGCGCGCAGCCGGGCGATCTCGTCCTCCGCGGCCGGGCGTACGAGGATCCGGTCGATCCGGCGCCCGTCCATCGCGTCCACGCGCGCGACCCAGCCGCCCTCGTCGGACTCGAGGTCTCCGCTCGGGGGCGGCAGGATGACCTGGTCGCCGGCGTCGGGGATGCGTTCGAACTGTGTCAGCACCAGGCCACCGAGGGTGTCGTACTCGCCCTCGGGTGCCGCGTACCCGGTGAACTCGGTGACCTCGTCGATGCGCAGGAGTCCGGAGCAGAGCCACCCGTCGGCGACGCGTTGGACGTCGACCTCGCGGGTGTCGTGCTCGTCGCGGACGTCGCCGACGATCTCCTCGATGAGGTCCTCCATGGTGACGATGCCCGCGGTGCCGCCGTACTCGTCCACCACGATGGCGACCTGCATGCCGTCGGCGCGCACCCGTTCCATGACGGTGTCGCCGTCCAGGCTCGAGGGGACGTTGGGAACACGCTGCGCGAGGGAGCTGACCGTCGTTCCGGCGCGGCGCTCGGCGGGCACGGTGAACGCGTGCTTGATGTGGACGACGCCCACGGTGTCGTCGAGGTCACCGTTGACGACGGGGAACCGGGAGAACCCGGTGCGGGCCGCGGTGTCGATGAGGTCGGCGACCGTGTCGTCCGCGGCGAGGGTCTCGATCTTCACGCGGGGGGTCATCAACTCCTCCGCCGTGCGCTCGCCGAACTGCAGCGAGCGGTCGACGAGGAGAGCGGTGCGCTGGTCGATGGAGCCGTGTTCCGCGGAGGAGCGCACCAGCGACCCGAGTTCCTGGGGCGAGCGCGCCGAACGCAGTTCCTCCGCGGGCTCGACGCCGAGGCGGCGGACCACCCAGTTCGCGGAACCGTTGAGACCGTTGATGGCCCAGCGGAAGACGAGGGAGAACCCTGCCTGCAGGCCGGCCGTCGCCCGCGCCACCTTCATCGGATTGGAGATGGCCATGTTCTTGGGCACCAGCTCGCCGAACACCATCGACGCCGAGGTGGCGATGACGAGCGCCAGCACCAGTGACACGGCGCCGGCGAGCGAGTCGGACGCACCGAGTGCCGTGGCGGCGGGGGTGATGAACCGCGCCAGCACCGGTTCGGCGATGTAGCCGGTGATCAGTGTGGTGATGGTGATGCCGAGCTGCGCACCGGAGAGCTGGAACGACAGCGTCCTGTGCGCGTGCTGGACCTGGCGGGAGCGCATGTCACCGTCGCGGGCCGCCGCGTCGACGGTGCTGCGTTCGAGTGCGGTGAGGGAGAACTCCGCGGCGACGAAGATCGCCGTTCCCGCCGTCAGCGCGACGAAGCCCACGAGGGACAGGATCGGAACGAGAACGGTCACGAGGGACACACCTCGCTGCGACTCGAGGTGGTCGTCGGGGAAGCGCCGGGTGAGCCCGGCGACCTAGAGGAGCCCTCCGGAGAGAGACCGCCGGACGACTCCCCGTCGGGGGAGGGGCGGTCTCGGGACGGTCGGTCCGGGGACGGAGTGCCGGACCCGGGGGTCGGCGTCGTCGTGGGTGCCTCGGGCACCGGTGTCCTTCCTGTCGTGTGGCGTTCGCGTGGAGGCGACGCCTGCGCCGCAGAATCGGCGCGTGTCACAGCAGTACCCGCTCGGGGGCGCCGCTATCGCACACATCGTATCGTCGCCGACCCGGAATCACCGAGTCGGCGGCGTGAGCACGAGTGCGGCCGAGATCACCAGCCGGACGGGAGCGGCCGCCCCTCGGCGAAGCCCGCCGCAGACTGGATGCCGAGCACGGCATCCCGATGCAGCTCCTCGAGCGAGCGCGCACCGGCGTACGTGCAGGTGCTGCGCACACCCGCGCAGATGTGATCGATGAGGTCCTCGACACCGGGCCGCTCCGGATCGAGGCGCATCCGCGAGCTGGAGATGCCTTCCTCGAACAGGCCCTTGCGCGCCTGGTCGAACGCGCTGTCCGCCGCGGTGCGTGCGGCCACGGCTCGCTTCGACGCCATGCCGAAGCTTTCCTTGTAGGCCACCCCGGCGGCGTCGACGCGGAGATCTCCGGGCGACTCGTGGGTGCCGGCGAACCAGGACCCGATCATGACGTTGGAGGCACCCGCAGCGACGGCGAGCGCGACATCGCGGGGATGTCGGACCCCGCCGTCGGCCCACACGTGCTTGCCCAGCTCGCGCGCCGCGGCGGCGCACTCCTCGACGGCCGAGAACTGCGGGCGGCCCACGCCGGTCATCATGCGGGTGGTGCACATGGCGCCGGGGCCCACACCGACCTTGACGATGTCCGCGCCGGCCTCGATCAGGTCACGGGTACCTGCTGCGGACACGACGTTGCCGGCGACCAGGGGCACGCCCAGATGGAGCGCCGCGACGACGGCCAGCGCATCGAGCATCTTCTGCTGGTGGCCGTGGGCGGTGTCGAGCACCAGGACGTCGGCCCCGGCCTCGACCAGGGCGGCGGCCTTCGCGCCCACGTCACCATTGATGCCGACGGCGGCGGCGATGCGCAGGCGTCCGTCGGCGTCGGTGGCGGGCCGGTAGATGCCGGCGCGGAGCGCACCGGTGCGGGTGAGCACTCCCGCGAGTGCGCCGTCCGGTCCGGTCAGCACGGCGAGGTTCTCGTGCCGGGCCTCGAGCTGCTCGAAGATCTCGCGGGGACTCGTGTCCACGGAGGCCGTCACGAAGTCCTTGTCCATCACCGTCGAGAGGCGCGCGAAGCGATCGACGTCCGTGCACGCCGCCTCGGAGACGATGCCCACGGCCGTGTCACCGTCCACGACCACGACGACGCCGTGGGCACGCTTGGGCATGAGGGCGAGAGCGTCGGAGACCGAGTCCTCCGCCGTCAACACGACCGGGGTGTCCGCCACCAGGTTCCGGCTCTTGACGAAGGAGACCGTCTCGGCGACGGCCGCGGTCGGCAGGTCCTGCGGGATGACGACGATGCCGCCGCGTCGCGCGACCGTCTCCGCCATCCGGCGGCCGGCCACGGCGGTCATGTTGGCGACGACGATGGGAATGGTGGTCCCGGAGCCGTCGACACTCGCCAGATCGACGTCGAAACGGGACGTGACCGTCGTGTGGTTCGGGACGAGGAACACGTCGTCGTACGTCAGGTCGTAGGGCGGGCGCTGGTCGCGAAGGAAATGCACGGGACGCCAGCGTACGCGACCGACGGATATATCTTGCGGCGGCGACGTCCAGGGTGGGTCAGACAACCGGGACGGCGTCGTCCGCACGCCCCTGCTCCCGCGAGAGAACCACGGTGGTCACGATCATGACGATCACGGCGGAGGCGACGACCACGCCGCGCAGTCCGTCGAGGCGGAGCCGTTCGTCGAGCACCACGATGCCGAGGAACACCGCCGCCAGCGGCTCGCACACGGTCACCGCCGGCAGCGACGCCGCGAGCGGACCGGCCTGGAACGCTCGCTGCTGCAGGTAGAAGCCCGAGACTCCCGCGGCGATCAACGCGTACGTCTGCCACGCGGTGAGGGCGCCGAGCAGATCGGACTCCACCAGGTCGGTGACGTACTTGGTGAACGCGACGGCGACGCCGAACAGCAGCCCACCGCCGACTCCGAGCAGCAGCGCCGCACGACCGGGCTCGCGAGTGAGCACACCGGCGACGGCGCCGACCAATGCCACCGCCACCACGGCGGCCAACGGCAGTGCCCACACCGACAGCGGCGCGTCGGCGGTGCCCTCGGTGGGGTCGCCGACCGCGACGAACGCCACCAACGCGACCGTGAGACCCACGGCCGAGATCCAGGTGGCGCGCCGCATCCGCAGACCGGAGTACTTCGCGGCGAGGGGAAGCGCGAACAGGAGCATGCTGACGAGCAACGGCTGCACCACGGACACCGACCCGACGGCCAGGGCCGCCACCTGCACCAGGTATCCGCCCAGGTCGCCGACCACCCCGGCCCACCACCGCGGGCTGCGCACGAGACCCGAGATCAACGAGTCCCCGTCCGCGACCGCCGACGCCGCCGTCTGCTGAGCGACGGCGGCGCAGGCGAAGAGAAATGCCGCGACGAGCGAGAGCCCGACCGCGAGCACGGACGAACTCACGGCGGAGGTCAGGCCTCGATCTCGGACCGGTCCTCGCTCCACAGGGTGTGGAACTTGCCGTCGGCGTCGATGCGCTCGTAGGTGTGCGCTCCGAAGAAGTCGCGCAGACCCTGCGTCAGCGCGGCGGGCAGACGTTCGGCGCGCAGTCCGTCGTAGTACGACAGGGCGGAGGCGAAGCCGGGCACCGGGATTCCGAGGAGTGTCGCGGTGGACACGACGCGACGCCAGCTGTCGACGGCGTTCTCGACGGCGTCACGGAAGTACGGCGCCAGCAACAGCGCGGGCAGTTCCGGGTTCTCGTCGTAGGCGTCCTTGATGCGGTTCAGGAACCGGGCGCGGATGATGCATCCTCCGCGCCAGATGGTGGCGAGATCGCCGGGGTGCAGATTCCAGTCGTACTCGGCCGAACCGGCGGCGATCTGATCGAAGCCCTGCGAGTAGGCGACGACCTTGGAGGCGTACAGCGCGGAACGGATGTCCTCGGTGAAGGTCTCGATGTCCTCGGGCTTCGCCGAGAGCGTTCCCGACGCCAGACCCTTGGACGCCTCGCGCTGGCCGCGCGCGCCCGAGAGTGCTCGGGCGAACACCGCCTCGGCGATGCCGGTGACGGGGACTCCGAGATCCAGCGCGGACTTGACGGTCCAGCGACCGGTGCCCTTCTGCTCGGCGGCGTCGACGATGACGTCGACCAGCGGCTTCCCGGTCTTCGCGTCCTTGTGGGCGAGCACCTGCGCGGTGATCTCGACGAGGTAGCTCTCGAGGTCGCCCTCGTTCCACTGGCGGAAGACGTCTGCGACCGCGTCCGGATCCATGCCCAGCGCGTCGCGTAGCAGGTTGTAGGCCTCACCGATGAGCTGCATGTCGGCGTACTCGATGCCGTTGTGCACCATCTTCACGAAGTGCCCGGACCCGTCGGGGCCGATGTGGGTGCAGCACGGGGTGCCGTCCACGTGTGCCGAGATCGACTCGAGCAGGGGCCCGACCGACTCGTACGACTTCGCGGGGCCGCCGGGCATGATCGAGGGGCCGTTGAGTGCACCCTCCTCGCCGCCGGAGATGCCGGCGCCGACGAAGAGAAGGCCGCGGTCCTTCAACGAGGACTCGCGGCGGATGGTGTCCGTGTAGAGGGCGTTGCCGCCGTCGATGATGATGTCGCCCTCGTCCATGACGCCGGCGAGTTCCTCGATGACCGCGTCCGTGGGATCGCCGGCCTTGACCATGATGACGACCTTGCGTGGCTTCTCGAGGCTGGCCACGAAATCCTCGATGCTCTCGGACGCGACGAAGGTGCCGTCACTGCCGTGCGCGTCGAGCAGAGTCTGTGTCTTGGAGTAACTCCGGTTGTGCACCGCGACCACGTGTCCGTGGCGGGCGAAGTTCCGCGCCAGGTTGGACCCCATGACAGCGAGGCCGGTGACACCGATCTGGGCGAGAGGTGAAGAATCCGAGGAAGTCATTCCCCCAGCTTTCCCTGCCCGGCCCCGACGCGAAAGTCGGGGCCGGACAAGGACGGGAGAGCTGTCAGTCGCGCGCGGTGCCCGCAGCACGGCTGCGGAACCCGCCGGTGCGCGAAGCCGTTGCGCCCGTGCGGTTCTCGTCGCGGCCCTTGTAGCCACCGGTGGACTCGCCGCCGCGGTAGCCGCCGGTGCGGTTCTCGTCGCGGCCCTTGTAGCCACCGCTGGACTCACCGCCGCGGTACCCACCGGTGCGGTTCTCGTCGCGACCCCGGTATCCGCCGGAGTCGCCGCCACGGTAGCCACCGGTGCGCGGGGATCCCGAGGCGCCGAAGCGCGAGGGGCCACTGGGACGCTCGCGACGCGGTGCCTCACGCACCGGCTCGCCGGACGGAGCCTTGGCTCCGGTGATGGAACCGAGCTCCACCGAACCGGGGGAGACGTCCACCGAGGTGACCTTCACACCGGCCTGGCCGGTCAGTCGGCTGATGATGCGGCGCTGGTTGGGCAGCGCGATGGCGACGACGGTGCCCGCCGCACCGGCACGTGCCGTACGGCCGGCGCGGTGCATGTAGTCCTTGTGATCCGCGGGCGGATCGACGTGCACGACCAGGTCGATGCCGTCGACGTGGATGCCGCGTGCGGCGACGTCGGTGGCGACGAGCACGGGGGTGCGGCCGCTCTTGAAGCGGTCGAGCACGCGGGTGCGCTGGTTCTGAGCCTTGCCGCCGTGCAGCGACTCGGCGTGGATGCCGACTGCGCGCAGGCGATCGGTGATGCCGTCGCAGCCGAGCTTGGTGCGGGCGAACATGATGGTCCGGCCACCCTCGCGAGCGGCGATCTCGGACAGGACGATGTCCTTCTGTCCACGGCCGACATTGAGGATGTAGTGATCCATCGACTCGACGGCGGCCTTGCTGTCACCGGTCGAGTGCTGGACGTGGTCGGCCAGGAACTGGCGGACCAACGACTGGACCTCGCGATCCAGCGTGGCGGAGAACAGCATGCGCTGGCCACCGTTCGCGGTCTGTCCGAGGATGTCGCGCACCTCGGGCAGGAAGCCCATGTCGGCCATCTGGTCGGCCTCGTCGAGTGCGGTGATCTCCACTGCCTCGAGGACGCAGGTGCCCTGACGCAGGTGATCGCCGAGGCGTCCGGGGGTGGCGACGAGAACGTCGACACCGCGGCGGAGCTGATCGGCCTGACGACCGAACGGGGTGCCGCCGACGGCCGGACGCACGCTCAGTCCGAGGACGGTGGCGTAGGACTGCAGCGAGTCGACGACCTGGAAGGCGAGCTCGCGGGTGGGGACCAGCACCAGTGCGCGGGGACGCTTCGCGGCGGGCTTGGTACCGGTCGACGCCAGGCGGGCGAGCATCGGCAGACCGAACGCGAGCGTCTTGCCCGATCCGGTCTGTGCGCGGCCGAGAACGTTACGGCCGGCGAGGGCGTCGGTGATGGCCATCTTCTGGATGGGCGAGGGAACGGTGATGCCGTTCTTGGCGAGCGCCGCGACGATGGCCGCGGGAAGTCCGAGGTCGGAGAACGTGGTCTCCGACGCCTCGGGAGTGCTGGTGGCAGAAACAGAAACGGGGGTGGCGCTGGTCAACGCGGTGGTACCTCTCGGGGTTGCAGGCGCGTCGGTGCACAGCAACGATGAATCACCGCGCAGCGTGACGAGCCAGGGCACACATCACCTGGTCATCGATGCGCAAGCGGGGCTCGGGCGCAATGTGAGGTGTCTTGTCACCGGTACGACTCCGTGGCGTCCACGAGGGGACGGATCGGAGCGACGGCGAAATTTGTGCCATATCGACTAACGGATGGTTCTGATGAACCACCGGTAACACTACGCGACGAGTGGTGCCGATGCCGACTCGTGTGAGCCAGTAGTCATGAACCGTGTCGTGCGAGGCGCGTCAGCTCGGTCAACCACGGCACGGCGACGTAGATGGTCGGCACCACGAGGATGGCCGCCGACGCGAGATAGGCGAGAGTGGCGACACCCGGGGTGGAACCGGGAGTGGCCAACCGGCGCACCCGCACCAGCGTGCTCGGCCCACCCGCGGCCAGAGCTCCCCGCGGCGCCGACGATCCGGAGCAGGCCACGAGAGCGCGGGCGAGGGGACGAGGGCCCGTGACGCGCACCGCGGAATCGTCCGCGAGCAGCTCGACCAGCAGCTGCACCGAACCCAGCGCGGACCGGCTGCGCACGACGTGCGGGAACGCCTGGTTGACGGCCATGAACGCCTCGAGAACGAGATCGTGCCGCGCGCGCAGGTGGGAGCGTTCGTGGGTCAGGATGGCGGCCAGCTCGTCGTCGTCCAGGTTGGACAACGTGCCCTCGCTGACCACGACGCGTTGCCGCAGTCCGGGCAGGCAGTAGGCGATGGGGTCGAGGCTCTCGAGGACCCGCACGTCGGTTCCGTGGGCACTGGTCTCGCCCGCACTGCGATCGAGGATGTCGACCAGCGTGCGGTGTCGCGCACGCCGTCGTCGGGTCTTGATCGCCACCAGGGACGTGGCCCAGACGAGCCGCGCACCGATGACGAGGGTGATCGTGAGCACCGTCACGTAGAGGATCCACAGCGGGAGGCCGAGGGCGTCGATCTCGGCCGTCGGCGCCGTGGTGGGCCGGCCGTCCGGTCCGGGGACGAGCAGCTGGCTCGCGATCGCGAGACCGGAACTGAAGGCCGAGAGCACCGCGGCGAGTGCGATCGCCTGCCACAGCACCAGGGCGGCGCGCGGTGTCCGGTGCGGCCATGTCGCACGGGACAGCATCGCGGGAACCGGTCCCGTCAGGATCAACGCGAGTACCGCGAAGACCAGTGCTGTCGGTGCGTTCATGTCCTCACCGTCGTGTGGGAGGGAGCGTCGAGGGTCGAGAGGTCAGGCGTTGGAGGAACCGTCGTCCTGCGTCTCCAGTGCCGCGAGGGCCTCCCGGAGTGCGGCGGCCTCGTCGGCGCCGACCCGACCCACGAAGTGGACCAGGGCCGCAGCGCGTCCGCCGGAGCGGTCGGCCTGCTGGAGGGCGTCGACCATGAGGCTGGCGACAAGCTCTTCGCGCCCATGTACCGGAGCGTACCGATGCGCGCGGTCGTCCCGCTGCTGGGTGACGAGCTTCTTCTTCGCCAGACGCTGCAGGACCGTCATGACCGTCGTGTACGCGAGCTCACGCTTCGACGCCAGTGCCTCGTGGACCTGACGGACGGTCTGCGGCTCCGAACTCGACCACAAATGTTCCATCACTGCTCGTTCGAGATCGCCCAGGCCTGCCATTCGTCAGATGATACGGCCACTCCGACGCAAATGCGTACTACACGGTGTAGCAGCGGGTCGTCGCACGTCGGCGCGCGTCCACCGGCGCGGAAACACGCGTCGAGAACTACTGCGCGGCTACTGTTGCGCCGTGGCATTCGTCGACACGTCGTTGGTCAGTGGACCGGTCCCGATCGTCGTCACGGTCGTCGGAGTGCTCGGGCTCGTCTGGCTCGTGCTCGCGCGGCGTCGGCGGCACCTCACCCGCGCCGTCCCGGTGGCGGTCGCGGTGGCGGCCGTCCTCACGGTGGCGGCGTGGTTCGGCATCGAGAAGATCTGGCGGGTCTTCCCCGATCCCGTCGAGACGTCGGTCTACGTCTGGGTCGGTCTCGGAGTCCTGGGTCTGTTCCTCCTCGTGCCGCGGATGCTGGCCGCGACACGGTGGTGGACCCGCGTGGTGACCGTGATCGCGACGGTGGCCGTGGTCGCGACGTCCGCGCTGCAGGTCAACCTGGTCTTCGACGCCTACCCCACCGTCGGTACCGCCCTGGGGATCTCGTCCGTGCAGGAGGTGGACGTCGACGACGTCACCGGCCGCACCGCCGACCCGATCACCGGTACACCTCTCGCGAGCGTGTGGACCGCCCCCGCCGACATGCCGACCGGTGGTCGCATCCTGGACACGCCGATCCCGGGCACGGAGTCGGGTTTCTCCGCTCGGAACGCGAAGGTCTACCTGCCGCCCGCGTACTTCACCGCACGCCGGCCGCTGCTGCCCGTCCTCGTGCTGCTCGCCGGCCAACCCGGAGCGCCCGACGACTGGCTCACCGGCGGCCGGTTGGTCCAGACGATGGACGCCTACGCCGCCGATCACGCAGGTCTCGCACCCGTCGTGGTGGTGGCGGACGCGACCGGGTCCACCATCGCCAATCCGCTCTGCGTCGACTCTCCGCTCGGCAACGTGGCGTCCTATCTGGCGAAGGACGTGCCGGCGTGGGTGAACGCGACCCTGCAGGTGGACACCGATCCGGCGCACTGGGCGATCGGCGGGCTCTCCTACGGCGGTACCTGCGCCATGCAGATGACCACCAACTACCCGCAGCTGTACCCGACCTTCCTCGTTCTCTCGGGGCAGCTCGAACCGACGTTGGGGGACAAGCAGCGCACGCTGGACGCGGCGTTCGGCGGAAGCGAGGCCGCGTTCGAGGCCGTGAACCCGATGAACCTCATGGCCACACGCCAGTACCCCACCAGCGCCGGCGCCTTCGTCGTCGGCGCCAGTGATCCCGATTACCAGAACTCGGCGAAGCAGCTGCTCGCCGCCGCACAGAAAGCCGGAATGGACGTGCGTTATGCCGAGGTCCCGGGTGGACACAGTTACGAGACGTGGTCTGCGGGCCTGAAGCTGGAGCTGGACTGGCTCTGCACCCGGCTGGGGTTGACGTCGTGACCGATCCGTCCGCCGCAGGATCTCCCGCGCAGGGTCCGGTCGCCCGTGCGCGGACCGACATCGCCGCGTGGTGGGGACGAACCGGTCGCCAGGGCGCACGGTTGTGGTCCACGATCGCCTACGGCGCCAAGGGGGCTCCGGTCAGCCTCGCACTGCTGGCCGTCATGTGGGTAGGGCTGATCGTGCTCTCCCTCACCACACGCAGCTATCGCAGCTTCCTCGACCACCACACCGCGCTGGGCATCGTTCCGATCGAGAACCTGCGGCTCTGGACCCCCGTCACGTCGGGGCTCTTCGCCGTGGGGGTGGCCGCCTTCGTCGTCGCCACCGCGTTGTTCCTGGTCGTGGCAGCGCCGATCGAGCACCGGATGGGTACTCGGCGCTTCGCGGTCGCCGTCCTGGTGACCCAGGTGGGCGGCTCGCTGCTGGGTCTCGCGCTGGCCGCTCTCGGGCAGTTGCTCGACGAGGGGTGGGGCTTCCAGCTTCATCTCGGCGTCACCTCGGGCCCCACGGCCTGGATCCTCGGCACGCTGATGGTGGCCAGCGCGAACATGGGAACGCTCTGGCGTCGGCGGGTGCGGGTGGGCCTCGTGGCGCTGACCGTCGTGATGGCCCTGTTCGGTGGCCATCTCGCCGACATCACCGCGCTCGGCTCGGTCGTGGTCGGCGCAGTGGCGGGTCCGTTGATCGTCGGACGATCCTCTCGCGCCACCCATCTCGCCGGTACCCGCCGCGAGGGTCGGGTGCTGGTGGCCCTCATCGTCGCGGCGTCCGCGATCGGCCCGATGATCGCTGCCTTCTCGCCCAATGCGGTGGGCCCGTTCGCCGTGCTGCGCGAACTGTTCCGCAGCCAGGAGTGGACGCTCGACGAGGTGAACCTGGTCTGTGGTGCAGATCCGGGGTCCACCGACTGCCGACGCGGGCTGCTCGATCTCCGACTCGGCGGAGTGGGACCGGTGCTGGCCAGCGTCATGCCCTCGGTCTATCTGCTGGTCCTCAGCGACGGACTGCGCCGCGGGCGTCGGTTCGCCTGGATCGGTGCGATGGTCTCGCAGGTCGTGCTCCTGGCCCTGGCGCTCGCCAACTACCTGATCCGCTTCGCCGATCTGGACAACGGCGACACGCTGTTCTACGGCGTCGCAGATCCGACGCTCTACCGCACCGCCGTCCCGTTCGTCGTCCCCCTGGCAGTCATGGCACTGCTGGTGGTCACGCGCACGAACTTCGACGTGTCCGCGCCTGCCGGTACGTACACGCGACTGTGGGCCACCGTGGTCGGGGCCGGCGCGGTTCTCGCCGTTCTCTACGTCGCCGTCGGCGCGCTGATCCGGTCCGGCTTCGACGGCAGCCCGGGAGTGCTGACGCTGCTCGGCGACTTCCCGCAGCGGCTCGTGCCCCCGGTTCTGCTGCAGTGGTTCGACCCGCCCTTCCTGCCGACGAGCTGGCTCGCCACCGTGCTCTACGAATGGACCGGCATCGTGTTCTGGGCGGTGCTGGTCGTCGCGACCGCGGGGTCGTTCGTGAGACCGGCGTACGGCGTGGAGACCGACGCCACCGAACGCGCTCGGGCGGTGCTGACGAGCAGCAGCGGCAGCGCCCTGTCCTGGATGACGACGTGGCGCGGCAACCGGTACTGGTTCTCGCCCGACGGTCACAGTTACGTCGCGTTCCGGGTGATCTCGGGCATCGCCCTCACCACCGGCGATCCGGTGGGTCCGCCCGCGGACCGGGAGGCGGCCATCGTCGGCTTCTCCGAGTACGCCGCCGCGAACGGATGGTCGCCCTGCTTCTACTCGGTGACGCCGGACGTCGCGGCGATCACCGGCGCTCTGGGCTGGGAGAGCATCCAGGTGGGGGAGGAGACCGTGCTCCCGCTCGCGGATCTCGCCTTCACGGGCAAGAAGTTCCAGGACGTCCGCACCGCGGTGAACCGGGCGAAGAAGGCCGGTGTCGAGGCCGAGTGGATCTCGTTCCCGACGGCGCCGCTGTCGATCACGGACCAGATCACCGCGATCTCCGAGGAATGGGTCGCCGACAAGGGCATGCCCGAGATGGGCTTCACGCTCGGCGGCCTGGACGAGGTCGACGATCCGCAGGTCCGGTGCCTCATCGCCGTGGACGAGCAGCGCACCGTGCACGGCATCACCTCGTGGATGCCGGTGTACCGCGACGGCGTCGTCGTGGGCTGGACCCTGGACTTCATGCGCCGTCGGTCCGAGGGCTTCCGGCCCGCGATGGAATTCCTCATCGCGTCCGCCGCACTGTCCCTGCAGGAGGAGGGCGCGCAGTTCCTCAGTCTGTCGGGAGCGCCGCTGGCCAAGGTGGGCGATCCGACCGAGGACACGGCGCAGACGTCGACACTCTCGGGGATGCTCGAGCGTCTGCTCGACGTCGTGGGCCGCACGCTCGAACCGGTCTACGGCTTCCGGTCGTTGCTGGCGTTCAAGTCGAAGTTCCAGCCGGTGTACGAACCGATGTACATGACGTTCCCAGATCCGGCTGCGCTACCGAGCATCGGCAACGCCATCGGACGGGCCTACCTGCCGGACGTGTCCTTCGGTCAGAGTGTCCGGCTCGTGAAGACGATGATCGACCGCTGACCGTCAGGCCGGTCGGATGCCGGCGCCCGCCCGGACGTGGCGGGTGCCGATGGGCACGATCAGCGGACGATCGGAGACCGGGTCGTCGATGACGGCCGCGGACAGGCCGAAGACGTCGAAGAGCATCTTCTCGGAGATGACCTCGGACGGCGTACCGCTGGCGACGATCGCTCCCTCGTGCATGACCACGAGACGGTCGCTGTAGCGGACGGCCAGGTTGAGGTCGTGCAGCACCATCACCACGGTCCGGCCCATCTCGTCGTGCATCCGGTCCACCAGGTCGAGGACCTCGATGGAGTGCGCGAGATCGAGGTAGGTGGTCGGCTCGTCGAGGAGCAGGACGTCGGTGCCCTGCGCCAGTGCCATGGAGATCCAGGCACGCTGGCGCTGTCCTCCCGAGAGCTGGTCGACGGGACGTTCGGCGAGATCCTCGATACCGGTGAGCTTCAGCGCACGCGCCACCTCGGACTCGTCGTCGCGGGACCACTGCCGGATCCAGGACTGGTGCGGATGGCGGCCTCGTGCCACCAGGTCCGCCACCGTCAGCCCCTCCGGGGCGATCGGCGACTGCGGGAGCACCCCGAGAGTGCGCGCGACGTCGCGGGTCTTCATGTGACCGATCGCCTTGCCGTCCAGCGTCACCTGGCCCTGGCGCGGGGACAGCAGGCGGCCGAGGGCGCGCAGCAGAGTCGACTTGCCGCAGCCGTTGGGTCCGATGACCGTCGTGACGACGCCGGTGTGGATCTCGAGGTCGAGCCCCTCGATGATGATGCGGTCGCCGTAGCCGACCGAGATGTTCTCCGCGGCGAGACGGTGCGGAGGTGTGGCTCCGGTGATCTCCGGATGCGCGTGCACGCTCATACTGTCGCCTTTCGGTTGACTCGGACCAGCAGATAGAGGAGGAAGGGTCCGCCGAGGACGGACGTGACGATGCCGACGGGGAGCTCGACCGGCAGAATCGTGCGCGCCACCAGGTCGGACCCCACCACGGTGACGGCGCCGGTGAGGGCCGAGGCGATCAGCGGAGGCTCGGCGCACCGGGTCAGCCGCAGGGCGATCTGCGGCGCGGCGAGGGCCACGAATCCGATCGGGCCGGCGACGCTCGTGGCGATGGCGGCCATCGCGACCGAGATGACGAGCAGGACGGCCTGAGACCGCTGCACGTCCACGCCCAGCGAGCGGGCGGTGTCCGGCCCGAGCCGCATGGCGGACAGTCGGAACGACATGATCACCGAGCCCGCTCCGAGAACGACCACGGCGGCGGTGACGGGCCACACCTGCGACCACGTGGCGCCGGAGAGCGTACCGGTGAGCCACAGCTGGGCGCGGGTGACGTCGGTGATGTCGGCATTGACCAACATCCAGCCGATCAGCGCGACCATCATGGCGTTGATCGCGATGCCCACGAGCACCAGCCGCATGCCCTGCACTCCGCCCCGCCACGACAACAGGTACACCAGCGCTGCGGTGAGCAGCCCGCCGACGAGAGCGGCGAGGGTCACGCCGAGCGTGGCGAACAGGCCCACGGCCGTACTGGTGCCGCTCAGGACGATCAGCGAGATGGCGGCGACGCTCGCGCCGGACGTGATGCCGAGAATGTCCGGGCTCGCGAGTGAGTTGCGGGTGATCGACTGCATCAACGCGCCGGAGACGGCGAGCGCGGCGCCGACGAGCGCGCCCGTGAGGGCACGCGGCAGGCGGAGGTCCATGACGACGAAACGCTCGATCCGCGAGCCGCCGCCCACCAACACGTTCACGACGTCCGGGATCGACAGCGGGTAGTCGCCGCGCCCGACGTTCAGACAGAACACGAGGAACAGCACGATCGCGAGGGCGAGGGTGACGAGCACCCTGGCGGGGCGACGCACCGTCGACAGCGGTCCCATGCGGAAGGCCGGGCGACCCGCCACCGACGGCGCGGTCGCCGCGGAACGGACGGTCGGGTGCGCGGTCACAGCGACACCAACGTCCGACGGCGTACCAGGGCGATGAAGAAGGGCGCGCCGATCAGCGCGAGCACGATGCCGACCTGCAGTTCACCGGGCCGCACGACGACGCGACCGATGACGTCGGCGAGCACGAGCAGGACACCGCCCAGCGCGCCGGCGAACGGGAGCAGCCAGCGATAGTCCGGGCCGGTGATGGCACGCGCGATGTGGGGCACCACCAGTCCGACGAAGGCCACGGGCCCACACGCAGCGGTCGCCGCGCCGGTCAGAAGTGTGATGGCCACGATGCCGACGACGCGCGTGAGGGTGATGTTGGTGCCCAGTGAGCGGGCGACGTCGTCACCGAGGCTGATCGTGTTGAGGGCGGGCGTGCCCGCGACGGCGATGATCAGCCCGATGACGATGAACGGGAGCACGGTCCAGAAGATGTCCGGCCCGCGTCCCGAGACGGAGCCGACGACCCAGAACCGGTAGCTGTCGAGGGTGGTCTGATCGAGCAGCACCACCGCGTTGGTCATGGCCTGCAGGAAGAACGCGATCGCGGCTCCCGCGAGGGCCAACGACAGCGGGTTGGCCCTCGCCCCGCCCAGAGACGCGGTACCGAACACGACGATGCTGGCCGCGGCAGCGCCGGCGAAGGCGAACCAGAGGTAGCCACCGGGGGACGTGATGCCGAAGAGGTAGATCGCCATGACGACGAAGAAGGCGGCACCGGCGTTGAGGCCGAGCAACCCGGCATCGGCGAGCGGATTGCGGGTGTGGCCCTGGATCAGGGCGCCGGCGACGCCGAGTGCGATGCCCACGACGAGTCCGAGGATCGTGCGGGGGAGGCGTAGCGACCGGACGATCACGTCGGTGTCGGTCCCGGTGGCGGAGAACAGCGCATGGAAGATCTCGGCGAAGGTGAGCGGCCGCGCACCGACGGCCACGCTCATGAGCGCGACGAGCACGATGGCGGCGACGAGGATGATCAGTCCGGAGGTTCGGCGTCGACGGGTCGCTGCCGAGGAGGTGTCCGGAGCGACCGGTTCGAAGTCCTCCGCGACCGCGACGGTGAGCCGGACCGTCTCGACACCGGGCTTCCGACGCAGCGTCAGAGCAGGTCGGACGCCCACCGCGTCACCGGTCTCGGCGTCCCGCAGCACGAGGGCGAACAGGGACTTTCCGACGCTCTGTCCGGCGCGACCGTCCCGGAACCCCCGGTTCCACACCAGCACACCCGCGGCCGCGAGCACCGCGATGACGCCGAAGACCGCGCGGTCGACCTGGCCGCCGCCGTTGTCGTCGGCGAGCGATCGGACGACGACGAGGCCGAGCACGAGGGGGAGCAGGACGACACCGACGTCGACCGCCGAGGCTGCCGCGACGGTCACCCGGCCGGGCGCCCGCCGATCCGCGTCGGCGATCGAGTAGTCGCGATCGGGACGAACCGTGGTGCCGGGCTCGGGGAGGTCGTTCGGGCCGGGGTGAGATGCGAGAGGTCCGGACGCGGTGTCGGTCACGCGGTCCTCCTCGATCGGTGTGGTGGTGTCTCTCATGGAAGGTTACGCAAGCCTAAGCAGTCGTGTGGCGGCGCGGTCTCGCGGTGATGCGAACCACACCCGGTTGTCTTCGATGTATTGGTTAGGCTTACCTTATGACTCGACCGGTCGGTGCGTGTCACCGTCCGGGCACCTGCAGACGAGGAGTTCCATCCGATGACAGTCACGATCGACACCGTCGTCTCACCGCACGATCGTCGAGCCGCGGTGTCCACCGCCTTCCGGCACACCATGACCGCTCTGCGACACCTCGATCCGGAGGCCCCCCGCGTGTACGCCGTCGCGGACATGGCCGAGCAGAGCAAGCGTCGCTGGTGGTCGTTCGCCACCGGGCTCGAGTCGGGCCGCTTCGAGGCCCTGCTGCGCCGGTCGTCGCTCGACCATCCGGACCCGCGTCGTGCGGTGGACCAGGTGGCGGCCGCACTCGTGCACGCGGTCGTGGGACGGTCGGCCGCGGCGTTCGTCGGATGTGGACGGGTGTGGGACCCCGGCCCCGAGAATCTCTGGATCCATCTCGACAGCGACGTGGGCATCGACTGGGCGGGCGTGCGGGACACGGCGCTGCGCTCGGTGTCCGGCTCGGGCGCGACCGCGGGAACGGTGGTCATGCCGTGCGACGAGGCGCTCGCGGCCTGGACCGCGCATCGCGCTGCTCGCTCGCTCGAGGTCGCCGCGGCAGGGTTGTCCGCGCTCGGTCCTCTGGACGCCACGCAGATGAGCCGCATCGTGGGCGAGTCGGTCCTCGGCGCCTCGGCACGAGTTCCGTTGCTGGGTGGCGTGTCTCGTGACGGCGGCTGGCGCAGGGGGCAGATGCTCCTCGATGCGTTCGTCGACGCGGGGTGGCGCGTTCGGTTACGGCGACCTGCGTGACTTAGGCAAGGCTATCCTGTATAGTCCGAGCCACACGAACTTCGGATCGTGCCGACGTCCTGAGGGCTGCAGCGACGTCGGCGTCCGTGCCCCGGCGGGCCTCGCGACACACTGCGAGGCCCGCCGCTTCGTGTCCGTCCACGTGATTCACTGAACGCCATGAACGATGTGTCACCGTCGGTGTCGGACGAACTTCGAGAGCAGCTGGACAGCGGTTTCGGGAAGGTGCTGGGTCTGCAGTTCCGCGAACTGGGACCCGATCGGGTCACCGCGGAGTGGACCGTGCGCCCGGAACTCCTGCAGCCGTTCGGGATCGTGCACGGCGGCGTGCACTGCGCCGTCGTCGAGTCGCTGGCGAGCACGGCGGGCGCCCTGTGGTTGGGGGATCGCGGCCACGTCGTCGGAGTCAACAACACCACCGATTTCATCCGCGCCGCCCGCGAGGGCGTGCTCACCGCCGAGGCACTGCCCGTGCACCGCGGGCGGACCCAGCAGATCTGGACCGTCACCATCACCGATGCCGCGGACCGTCTCATCGCCCGCGGCCAGGTCCGACTGCAGAACATCGAGGACACGGGGCGGATCGGCGCGTCCTGACGCGCGTCCGGCGAGCGCGACGGCCGAGGTCGTGCCAGCATTGCCTGTCGCCGTCGTTCGCCGCGAAGGGAAGTGTCCCCCATGAGATTGTCTCCGCACGAGCAGGAGAGGTTGCTGCTCAGCTACGCCGCGGAACTGGCGCGTCGCCGGCAGCAGCGCGGACTCCGGTTGAACCATCCGGAGGCGATCGCGCTGATCACCGACCACCTGCTCGAGGGCGCACGCGACGGGCGGTCCGTGGCGGAACTGATGTCGTCGGGCCGTGAGGTGCTGACCCGCGCCGACGTGATGGACGGCATCCCGGAGATGCTGCACGAGGTGCAGGTGGAGGCCACGTTCCCGGACGGCACCAAGCTCATCACCGTTCATGACCCGATCTCGTGAAGGAGTGCGCGTGATTCCCGGAGAGATCATCACCGAGGACGGGTCGATCGAGCTCAACGCCGGTCGTGCGTCGCTCACTCTCGACGTCGTGAACGACGGCGATCGGCCGGTGCAGGTGGGAAGTCACGTCCATCTCCCGCAGGCCAACGCCGCGCTGACGTTCGATCGCGTCGCCGCGCACGGGAAGCGCCTCGACATCCCGGCGGGCACCGCGGTGCGGTTCGAACCGGGTATCGCTCAGGAGGTCGTGCTCGTCGACATCGGCGGTCTCCGCGAGGTTCACGGCATCTCGCTCACCCCGCCCGGCGCACTGGACGACACGACACCCCGGGACGGTCACTGATGGCGTACCTCGATCGTTCGCGCTACGCGGAGCTGTACGGACCCACCACGGGTGACCGGATCCGCCTGGCAGACACCGACCTGCTGATCGAGATCACCGAGGACCGCAGCGGTGGGCCGGGTCTCGCCGGCGACGAGGCCGTGTTCGGCGGCGGCAAGGTGATCCGCGAGTCGATGGGACAGTCGCGGGCCACGCGGGCCGACGGTGCGCCCGACACCGTCATCACCGGTGTCGTGGTGCTCGACCACTGGGGTGTGATCAAGGCCGACGTCGGACTGCGTGACGGACGGATCGTGGCGCTGGGCAAGGCCGGGAACCCGGACACCATGCCGGGAGTGCATCCCGGTCTCGTCATCGGGCCGTCCACCGAGATCATCGCCGGCAACGGCAAGATCCTGACCGCCGGCGCCATCGACTGCCACGTGCACCTCATCGCCCCCCAGCTCATGGAGGAGGCGCTCGGCGGTGGCATCACCACCATCATCGCCGGCGGCACCGGCCCCGCCGAGGGCACGAAGGCGACCACCGTGACCCCGGGTGCCTGGCATCTGGCGCGGATGCTCGAGGCCATGGACGGGTGGCCGCTGAACGTGGCGCTGCTGGGCAAGGGCAACACCGTCTCACCCGACGCGATGTGGGAGCAGTTACGTTCCGGCGCATCGGGATTCAAGCTGCACGAGGACTGGGGCTCGACCCCGGCCGCCATCGACGCGTGCCTGCGGGTCTGCGACGAGGCCGGTGTGCAGGCGGCGCTCCACTCGGACACTCTGAACGAGGCGGGCTTCGTCGAGGACACCCTCGGCGCGATCGCCGGTCGCGGCATCCACTCGTACCACACGGAGGGTGCGGGCGGCGGGCACGCGCCGGACATCATCACGGTCGCCTCGCAGCCCCACGTGCTCCCGAGTTCGACCAACCCGACTCGGCCGCACACGGTCAACACTCTCGACGAGCATCTCGACATGCTGATGGTCTGTCACCACCTCAGCCCGTCCATTCCCGAGGACCTCGCCTTCGCCGAGAGCCGCATCCGCCCCTCGACCATCGCGGCCGAGGATCTGTTGCACGACATGGGTGCCATCTCGATGATCGGCAGCGACTCGCAGGCAATGGGACGCATCGGTGAGGTAGTCATGCGGACGTGGCAGACCGCACACGTGATGAAGAAGCGTCGTGGCTTCCTCGCCGGTGACTACCGTGCGGACAACAACCGCGCGATGCGGTACGTCGCGAAGTACACGATCTGCCCGGCCGTGGCGCACGGACTCGACGGCGAGGTCGGATCCGTCGAGCCCGGCAAGTTGGCCGACCTCGTGCTGTGGGAGCCGGCGTTCTTCGGTGTCCGGCCGCATCTGGTGATCAAGGGCGGCATGATCGCGTGGGCCACCATGGGCGACGCCAACGCCTCGATTCCGACACCGCAGCCGGAACTGCCGCGACCGATGTTCGGAGCGGCACCCAAGGCGGCGGCCGCCACGTCCGTGCACTTCGTCGCGCCCCAGGCGCTCGACGACGGGCTGGCCGATCGCCTCGACGTCGCGCGTCGACTCGTTCCGGTCGGGAACGTCCGCGGCATCGGGAAGGCACAGATGGTGAACAACGACGCGGTTCCCCGCATCGAGGTCGATCCGGACACCTTCACCGTCCGCATCGACGGCGACGTCTGGACCGAGCAGCCGGCGACGGAGCTGCCGATGGCGCAGCGGTACTTCCTGTTCTAATGACGAATCCGCATTCCGGTGTCGGCCTCGCCACGTTGCTCACCCTCGCCGACTCACGGCTCCCGATCGGTGGGCACGTGCACTCGGGGGGAGTCGAGGAGGCGATCGCCGAGGGACTCGTCCGGGACCTACCGACGCTCGAGGCGTATCTACTCCGGCGTATGCGCATCAGCGGCGCCGTGGCGGCGTCGATCGCTGCCGCTGTGGCCGCCGGTGTCCTGCCCGCGGACGCCGCCGATCGCGAGACCGACGCCCGCACGCCGTCTCCTGCGGCTCGCGCCGCGTCCCGCGCCCAGGGGAGGGGATTGCGTCGCCTCGCCGAGACGGTGTGGCCGGACCACGACTGGACGGCGGTCGGACGGCGCCCGCACCTGCCCGTCGTGGCGGGAGTCGTCGGTGCCGTCACCGGCGCGGGACCGTACGAGACGGCGTCCGTGCAGATCTACACGGCCATGACGGGCGCCGCCATCGCCGCCCAGCGACTTCTCGCGTTGGATCCGGGCGCCGTGGCGGGGTGCACCGTGGCGCTCGCGGCCGAGTGCGACCGGATCGCGGCCTCGGTCGCGCGCGCGCTCCCGGCTCTGTCCGACGAATCGGATCCGCTGCTGGACCACCTCGGCGAACGTCACGTCCGGCGCGAACGCCCCCTCTTCGTCTCCTGATCACCCCACAGAAAGAGAGAACACCCATGCCTCCGCATCTCATCGACGGCGAGCCCCACTCCCACGCCCTGGACCGGCCCAAGCGCGTCCGCACACCCGGAGAAGCGCTGCGCGTTGGTATCGGCGGTCCCGTCGGATCCGGCAAGACCGCACTGGTGGCGGCGCTGTGCCGCCAGCTGCGCGAAGAACTGTCGCTGGCCGTGCTGACCAACGACATCTACACGACGGAGGACGCCGACTTCCTGCGCCGTCACGCAGTTCTGCCGGACGAGCGCATCACGGCCGTGCAGACCGGCGGCTGCCCGCACACGGCGATCCGTGACGACATCACGGCGAACCTGGATGCCATCGACGACCTGGTCGACGCCAATCCGCCGCTCGATCTGATCCTTGTCGAGTCGGGCGGCGACAACCTCACCGCGACCTTCTCGTCCGGGCTGATCGACGTGCAGATCTTCGTCGTGGACGTCGCCGGCGGTGACAAGGTGCCGCGCAAGGGCGGTCCCGGCGTGACGTTCTCAGATCTGCTCGTGATCAACAAGACCGATCTCGCCCCCATGGTGGGTGCCGACCTCACGGTCATGGAGAACGACGCGGTGCGGGTGCGCGAGGGTCGTCCCACCGCTCTGATCTCGCTCACGGAGGACCCTGCCGCGACGGTGGTGCTCACCTGGGTGCGCGAGCAGCTCGCTGCCGTCGCCGCCTGACGTGACGACGCACGGCGCGCTGCGCTCGACGGTGCTCGTCGTCGCGTCGCGGAGCAGGTCACCGCGCATCGAGGCGGTGGGTGGGCTCGCCGTACGCCGGACCGGAGTCGACCGTGTCCACCTCGTCGGCTCGGCCGCGACCCCGCTGGGTGGGGACACCATCGACGTCCGGATCGTGGTCGAGGCGGGGGCGCGGCTGCACGTGTGCAGTGTCGCCGCCTCGGTGGCGTTGCCCGGGCGCTCGACCGACGTGTCACACGCGTCGTGGACCGTGGAAGTCGAGGACGGTGCCGAGGTGATCGTGGACCCGGAACCCACCATCGTCGCCGGATCGGCGGACCACCGATCGTCGGTGTCGCTGCATCTCGGCGACCGGGTACGCGCCGCCGTGCGCGAACGGATCCAGATCGGCCGCACCGGGGAAGTGGACGGCCGGTGGTCGGGTCTCTTTCGAGTCGACGGCGTGGCCGGTCCGGTGCTCCGCCACCGACTCGACCTGGGTTGGGGCGCCGCAGGGCACGACGCTCTGTTCGCGCCGACCGCGTCGATCAGTACGTTGACCTGGCCGGAGTGTCTGTCGGACAGTCCCTCCGGCGACACCGTGGCCGGACTGGAGACGACGATGCCGATGGCCGGAGGCGGAACACTGTCCACCTGGCTCGGCCATCGGCTCCCGGTCACCCGGTCGGTCGCTGCGCTCTCGGCGCGGGGAGATCAGCCTGCGCGCTTGGCCTCCGCGGTCTCCGCCGCTCCGTCGTTCGCGGAGGGCTCCTCGCCCTGACGCTCCGCCGGTGTGGGTGAGGCACCGGAGGCGGCCCGCTTCTCCGTGCTGTCGAGCTGCTTGCTCTGTTCCGCTGCGTCGGCCGTGGCACCGGACTCGCGGTCCGCCGCCTTCGAGGTCGCCTCGACCGTGCGGGTGGGGATCGCCACGCCGTCGACGCGGTTCTCCTGCTCGAGTGTGTGGAGTTGCTCGATCGCGAGGCGCGCGAACACCTGCTGTTCGGTGGACGCCATCTGCGCCCGACCCTTGCCCAGGAAGGTGACGAACCAGGAGATCACCGTCGTCAGACGGTTCCGGTATCCCACCTGGTAGAAGAGGTGGAGTCCGAGCCATGCGACCCAGGCGATGAATCCGCCGAACTCCAGCTTGCCGACCTTGCACACGGCGCTGAATCGCGACACCGTGGCCATCGACCCCTTGTCGAAGTACGAGAACGGCTTGCGCTCGGACGGGTTCTGTCCGTCGAGTGACGCCTTGATCTGCTTCACCGCGTACTTGGCGCCCTGGATCGCGCCCTGCGCCATACCCGGGACGTCCTTGACCGACATCATGTCGCCGACCACGAACACGTTGGGGTGTCCCTTGACGGTCAGATCCGGCTCCACCACGACACGGCCCGCGCGGTCGACCTCGGTGCCGTCGGACTGGTCGGCGAGCTGCTTGCCCAGCGGGCTGGCCTGCACGCCGGCGGACCAGACCTTGCACTGCGCCTCGATGCGGCGTTCGGTGCCGTCCTTGTCCTTGACGGTGAGACCGTCGTTGTCGACGCCGGTGACCATCGCGTTGAGCTGGATGTCGACACCGAGCTTGGTGAGGCGCTTCGCGGCCTTCTCGCCCAGCTTCTTTCCCATCGGGGGGAGCACGGCGGGCGCCGCGTCGAGCAGCACCACCTTCGCGTCCTTGGCGTCGATGTTGCGGAAGGCTCCGTCGAGCGTGCGCGTCGCGAGCTCGGAGATCTGGCCCGCGAGCTCGACGCCGGTGGGGCCTGCGCCGACCACGACGAACGTCATCAGGCGCTCGCGCTCGGCCGGATCGGTGGACAACTCGGCCTGCTCGAACGCGCCGAGGATGCGTCCGCGCAGTTCCAGGGCGTCGTCGATCGTCTTCATGCCGGGTGCGAACTCGGCGAAGTGGTCGTTGCCGAAGTAGGACTGCTGTGCGCCCGCAGCCACGATGAGACTGTCGAACGGCGTCACGGTCTCGCGCTCGAGCAGCCGCGAGGTGACGGTCTTGTTCGTCAGGTCGATGGTCTCGACGTCACCCATCAGAACCTCGGCGTTCTTCTGCTTGCGCAGGATGACGCGGGTCGCGGGGGCGATCTCGCCGACCGAGAGGATGCCCGTGGCCACCTGGTAGAGCAGTGGCTGGAACAGGTGGTGGGTGGTCCGCGCGATGAGCGTGACGTCCACATCGGCTCGCTTGAGGGCCTGTGTGCCGAAAAGGCCACCAAAGCCGGAACCGATGACGACGACGCGGTGGCGCTTCTTCTCGTTCGTCTCGACGCTCATGTATCCGCTCCTAGATGTCTATGCGTTCTGAGCTCAACGGTAGTCTCCCCACCCCCGCGCGTCTCCGCGAGGCCGTCGTCAGGGGACGAGGACGTACTTGCCGCGCGGGTGGTGCGTCTGCAGTTCGCGGTGGGCGGTGGCCGCCTCCGCGAGGGGAAACGTCCCGGCCACCGTCACGGTGATCACCGATCCGGCCAACTCGAGCAGAGGCAGACGCGCCTCCTTGCGCCGTGCGGCGCTCTCGTGGTTCCCGCCGCCCGCGGACCGGAAACCCTCGTCGGCTGCCCGACCGAAGGCAGTGATGGTCACGATGCGCGTCCGGTCCTGCACCACCACCAGGGACACGTCGATCGCCTCGTCGGTGCCGGCCGTGTCCAGCGCGGCATCCACGCCGTCGGGCGCCGCGGTGCGTACCCGGTCGAGCAGACCGTCGCCGTACGCGACTGCGACGGCGCCGAGGGCGCGCACCGCGTCGAGGTTGCGGGGATTCGCGGTGCCGATCACCTGTGCTCCGCGGTGCAGGGCGAGCTGGACCGCCTGCGAGCCGACGGCGCCGGATGCTCCGTGGATCAGGACGCAGTCGCCCTCCTCTACGCTCGCGAGTTCCGCCATGTCGTAGGCGGTGGCCGCAGTGAGGGAGTACCCGGCCGCTTCCTCCCAGCCGAGCGCCTGCGGTTTCGGCAGCACCGCGTCGGCATCGACGAGAAGGCGATCGGCGTAGGCACCGTCTGCCAGAACGATGACCTCGTCGCCGACACGGACGGGACCCGCCGGTCCGACGGCGTCGCGCCCCACCGCGGACACCACGCCCGACGCCTCGCTGCCGAGGTGCAGCGGGAGTGTGCTCTCGTCCGTCCCGAATGCGCCGCTGTAGAGCTTGTGATCGAACGGATTGACGCCGGCGGCGCGAATGTCCACGACGACCTGTCCGGGACCCGGTTCGTCGACCACCTCGTCGCGGATCGCCAGGACGTCGGGTCCACCGAAGGCCGTGGCGACCACGGTGCGTGTCGTTCTCGAACCAGTCATACGAGGACCAACGGTGCCCGGTGCTCCGAATGTTCCCCGGGAGTGCACCGCGTCGGCGGAGTGCTGATCCGACCATCGAGGAGAACCATCGTGCAGTTGGCAGTCCACTATCCCTACTTCACCCTTCCGGGTGGCTCCGCGGCCACGGCGGGACTGCTCTCCGACTCCGCGCGCGCTGCGGAGGACGGCGGGTGCACGCTGTTCACGCTCATGGACCACTTATTCCAGATGGAGAATCTGGCGACCGCGCAGGACCCCATGCTCGAGGGCTACACCTCGCTGGGCTTCCTCGCGGGCCGGACCGAGAGCATCCGCCTGGGCCTGCTCGTCACGGGCGTGACCTATCGGCATCCGGGGCTCCTGGCGAAGACGGTCACGACCCTGGACGTGCTCTCCGGCGGTCGAGCGATGCTCGGCATCGGTGCGGCCTGGTACGAGCGCGAGCACCGCGGCCTCGGTGTGCCGTTCCCGTCGACGGCCGAGCGGTTCGAGCGTCTCGAGGAGACGTTGAGCATCTGCAGACAGATGTGGAGCGACGACGACGGACCCTTCGAGGGCACGCACTACTCGCTGGCCGAGACGCTCTGCGAGCCGAGGCCGCTGCAGAGTCCGGGTCCGCCCATCATGGTCGGCGGGTCGGGGGAGAAGAAGACACTCGCGTTCGTCGCGCGGTACGCCTCGCTGTGCAACCTCTTCGCCCCCGACCAGGAGACCGTGGCACACAAGCTCGACGTGCTGCGCGGTCACTGCGAGCGCGAGAACCGCGACTACGCGGAGATCGAGAAGACCATCATCACCTCGCTCGACCCGGTGGCCGACGAGGCCGGATTCCTCCGGGAGATGGAAGGGTTCGCCGCGCTCGGAGTCGACACCGTGTGCGTGAGCCCGCAGGGACAGGACCCGGTGACCTGGACCCGGTCCGCCACCGCAGCCGTGGTCGACACACTCGCCGGATTGGAGAACTGACATGGACCTCCCGGGCAAGCACTTCCTGGTGACCGGCGCTTCCGGCGCTCTCGGATCGCGCATCACTCGCCGCCTGCTCGACGCCGGCGCCACCGTCACCGCGTCCGGCCGCTCGGAGCAGACGCTGGCCGGTGTCGACCTGGGCAGCGCGCACCTCGTGGCGTCGGACCTGACCCACCCCGCGGCCCCGGCCGACCTGATCGCGGCGGCCAAGAGCCACACCGGAACGCTCGACGGCGTCGTGATCGCCTCGGGCGTGGTGGCGTTCGGACCCGCGGCCGAGGTGGACGACGACACCGTCGACGATCTGCTGCTGGTGGATCTGCTGGCGCCACTGCGGCTGGTGCGATCGGCACTCACCGAGGTGGAGTCCGGGGGCGTCGTCGTCAGCATCAGTGGGGTGATCGCGGAGAAGCCCGTCGGCGGGATGGCTGCGTACTGCGCGGCGAAGGCCGGGATCAGCGCGTTCGTCGAGGCGGCTCGACCGGAAGCGCGTCGGCGCAAGCTGCGGGTCGTGGACGTACGTCCGCCGCACACCGAGACCGGTCTGGCCGGGCGCGCGATCGCGGGCACGGCGCCCACCATGCCGGACGGTCTCGATCCGGACGCTGTCGCCGACCGGATCGTCAAGGCCATCGTGGACGACGAGAAGGATCTGGCGTCGACCGACTTCAGTTGAGTCGGGTCAGAGAGCGCCGCGGCGGACGGTGGTGGGCGTCGCGTTCCACCACCGTCGGCACGCACGAGTGAAGGCGGACTGCTCGGACAGTCCCACCGCGGCCGCGATCTGACTCATCGGCAGCGACGTCGTCGTGAGGTACCGATGGGCCTCCGTGCGGCGCACCTCGTCGACGATCGCCGCGAACGACGTTCCCTCCCCGGCCAATCGGCGTTGCAACGTCCGCGGGTGCAGGTTCAGCAGATGTGCGGCACCGTCGATGTGCGGTGGGGTGGTGCCGAGGGACTGCTGCAGGATGGTGCGCACTCGCGGTGCCACCTCGGTGGTGGGTCCGGCGCCCTGCCGAGCGAGAAAGGCCAGGGCCAGCCGTTTGAGGTTCGAGTCTCCGCCGTGGAGCGGTCGGTTCTGGAGTGTGGCCGGGACCCGGAGGACGGCGGCGGGACGGCCGACGCTGACCGCGACGCCGAAGAAGTTCTCGTAGACCGACACCGGAGCCGCCGGCACGTAGGGGAGCTCGACCGAGCGGAGTCCGTACGACCCGCCGACCAGTGCGATGGTGGCGCGGTGGAGGAACCCCAGCCCCATGTCGGTGCCCTGGACGGGCGCGACGACCCCGGGCTTCGTTCCGTACCGCAGCGCGACGATCCCCGGCGTCCCGTACGGGTCGGGTTCGGCACGCAGGCTGAGCGACTGGGCATGGATGAACAGGTAGTGCTCGGTGCACTCGAGTGCCTCGCCCACGGTCGAGGAGTTCTGGATCGCGAGTGCGAGCGGACCGAGCATGCCGAGATCCTGGCGCCGTGCGATCCGCAACCCCAGATCGGGGCACGCCAGCTCCGCCGCGGCGATCTCGAGAACTGCGGCCATGGCGACGTCCTCGACGAGGAGGTCGTCGGCGTCGAGCGCGTCCACGGGCAGCCCCGCCGCGACGGCGTACGCCTCGGCGTCCCCGCCCAGTTCGGCCACGGTCGCGCGGAAGCCGCGGAGACCGGCGGAGCGGATGGCGGGCACAGCGCTCACCTTGGGTCAGTTGTCGTCTGAAGTCAACTAGTTGTCGTGAGGTGTCAAGCCATCGGGTGGTGGCACGAGGACACTGGAGTCATGACGTCCACCACCGATCGACTCGACTCGTCCCCGACCGACACCACCCTCGAGCATCTCGACGTGATCGTCGTCGGCGCCGGGCTCTCCGGCGTCGGTGCGGGCTACCGCCTGTCGACGGAGCATCCCGGCAAGTCCTGGGCCATCCTCGAGGCGCGGTCCTCGATGGGCGGCACCTGGGATCTGTTCCGCTACCCGGGTGTGCGCTCGGACTCCGACATGTACACGCTCGGCTACCAGTTCAAGCCGTGGCGCGAGGCGAAGTCCATCGCCGACGGGCACTCGATTCTGTCGTACATCAAGGAGACCGCTGCGGAGTTCGGGATCGACGAGCACATCCGGTACGGGACCCGCGTCGTCGGCGCAGATTTCTCCACCGCGGAGGCTCGCTGGACCCTGACTCTCGACGTGACCGACCAGTCGGGCACCTCGCAGCAGCAGATCACCTGCGGCTTCCTGTACTGCTGCTCGGGCTACTACGACTACGCCAAGGGCTACAACCCCGACATCCCGGGACTCGACACGTTCGAGGGCACCGTGGTGCATCCCCAGTTCTGGCCCGACGATCTGGACTACGCCGGCAAGAACGTCGTCGTGATCGGCAGTGGCGCCACCGCGGTGACCCTCGTGCCGTCGATGGCGCGCGACGCCGGTCACGTCACGATGCTGCAGCGTTCACCCACCTGGATCAGCGCGGTCCCCGGACGGGACAAGCAGGCGGACAAGATCCGTGATCTTCTCCCGGCAGGCTTGGCGCACAGCGTGATCCGCATCAAGAACATTCTGTTCAGCACCGGTTTCTACCAGTTCTGTCGGCGTCGTCCGCAGGCGGCACGGCGGCTCCTCACCAACCTCTCGACCAAGATCCTGGGCGACGAGAAGCTGGTGGCCGAGCACTTCACGCCCGAGTACAACCCCTGGGATCAGCGACTGTGCGCCGTCCCCGATGCCGATCTGTTCAAGGCGATGAAGAAGGGGAAGGCGTCGGTCGTCACCGACCGCATCGCCTCCGTGCGGCCCGACGGCATCGACCTGCAATCGGGCGCCTCGTTGCCCGCCGACGTCATCGTCACCGCGACGGGACTGCAACTGCTCGCCTTCGGCGGTATCGAGCCCAAGGTGGACGGCGTGACCGTCGATCTGTCGAAGCAGTTCGTGTGGCAGGGCGCCATGATGACGGGTGTCCCCAACTTCGCCATCTGCATCGGATACACCAACGCGTCGTGGACTCTGCGCGCCGATCTGACGTCGCGTCTCGTGTGCCGCGTGCTCGGCTACATGGACGACAAGGACTTCGCGTCCATCGTCCCGCAGCCCGACGGCCCGCTCGAGGAGCGTCCGCTGCTGGACCTGCAGTCCGGCTACGTCCAGCGCTCGATCGACGCCTTTCCCCGGCAGGGCGATCACGGCCCGTGGCTGGTGCGTCAGAACTACATCCTCGACTCCGTCACCACGCTGCGGGGCGATCTCGGCAAGACCCTCTCGGGCACGCCGCGTCGGTCGGTGCGACGCGCCGCCGGAGTCGCCCGACGCGCACCGCAGAAGACCACCCATCGTCAACTTGGGGTTGACGATGGGTGGTCGTCACCCTACGGTTGACGCATGACCGATACCGATCCCGCGCCCGGCGTGCGCCTCGACGATCTGATCGTCGCCGTCTCTCGCACCGACACCGACCCCCTGATCCAGCTCTCGCGAGCCGTCGTCGCCGCCGAGCGACTCGGCGACGTGGCCGACCATCTCGTCGGACACTTCGTCGACCAGGCTCGTCGGTCCGGGGCGTCCTGGACCGACATCGGCCGCAGTATGGGAGTGAGCAAACAGGCCGTGCAGAAGAAGTTCGTGGCCAGGCCGCACGCCGACGAGGCATTGAACCCGAGCCAGGGTTTCGCTCGTTTCACCGAGCGCGCGAAGAACATCGTGGTGGCGGCGCAGACCGAGGCCCGAGCGCAACGAGCATCGTCGATCACTCCCGACCATCTCGTGATCGGACTGGTGCAGGACCCCGACTCGTTCGGCACCCGTCTGCTCGCGACACAATCGGTGACGCCCGACGACGTACGCGCCGCCGTCTCGGCACGAGGTTCGTCCGCGGGGGAGCACGGTGAGCCGCCGGCACTCGTTCCGTTCGATGCTGCGACGGCGAAAATTCTGGAACTGACGTTCCGCGAGGCGCTGCGCCTCGGCCACGACTACGTCGGCACCGAACACGTGCTGCTCGCGATGCTGGAGTTCGAGAACGGGACGGGGCTGCTCAGTGGTCTCGGCGTGACGAGGGACCAGGTGGAGACCGACCTCGCTGCCGCTCTCGATCTGTCCTGAGAGCGGCAGCGCGTCCGTCACATGCCGCGGCGCATCACGGCGTAGTAGGCGGACGGGAACACGCGGGCGAGGATGTCGACGGTGTGGGCACTCGCGGCGATGAGGACCCGTCCCTTGCGCTTCTCGACCCCGTCGAGGATGCGGAGTGCAGCCTTGTCCGCGGGATAGGTGAGCAGTTTGGCGAAGGTGGCCTTGCCGTCCGCAATTTCCTTGTCCGTCGCTCCGGCGGCCGAACCGGCCGTCTCGGCGATGCGGGTCTTGATGCCGCCGGGGTGCACCGACGTCACGCCGATCGTCGGCGCCAGTTCGTGGCGCAGGCACTCGGTGAACCCGCGGATGGCGAACTTCGACGACGAGTAGGCCGACTGCCCCGGAGGCGCCACGATGCCGAACAAGCTCGACACGTTGACGATGTGCGCGCCCGTGGATCGGCGCATCGTCGGCAGCAGACGTCGGGTGATGTCCACCGGCGCATGGAAGTTGATGGTCATCACCGAGTCGAAGTCCTTGGCGGTGAGTTGCTCGAACGAGCCGCCGAACGCGATACCGGCGTTGTTGATCAGCAGGTCGATGCGCTCGTGCCGCTCGATCACACCGTCGATGACCACGCCGAGCGCGTCGAGGTCGGAGAGGTCCGCGACGACGACGTCGACGCTGCGTGCCGGTGAGGCGGACTCGATGGCGCGTGCGACGTCGGCGAGCCGATCGGCGTCCCGGTCGAGCAGGATCAGATCGGTGCCCCGTCGCGCGAGCTCGTGGGCCATCTGCTCACCCATGCCACTGGCGGCGCCGGTGACGAGCGCGGTGGCGCCGGGAAAGCGGAAGGGGGGCAAGGACGACATGACAACTCCTGAGCTCGGCGGTACCAACGTCTCGATCATCGCGGACGGCGGGCCGTCGTTCTTGACTTCAGGCGACACCGTCGTCGATCGCCCGCATCGAGGCTGTCGGGTCGCTACGGTGCACCGGTGACGCCTGACTCGACCGCTCCGCTCGCGTCCGGATCCGTGACGGTCCGCGCCGATGCCGAGGACGTGTACGCCCTCCTGACCGATCTCGACCGACTCGCCGATCTGGCGGACGAGACACACTCGATGCGGTGGGTGGGGAGCTCCGGCGCCCGTCCGGGTGCGTCCTTCGTCGGTCGGAACCGCAACGGTCTGCATCGATGGTCGACCACATGCACCGTGACCGCCGCCGACCCCGGAGCAACCTTCGCCTTCGACGTGCACTACGGCCCGTTCTCGCTGCCGATCGCGCACTGGCGCTACGACATCGACGGCGGTGGCGACGGCGGCGAGACCACGGTGACCGAGCGGATGTGGGACCGGCGTCCGCGGTGGTTCGTCGGCGTCGGCGGACTGGCGACGGGTGTCCGCGACCGCGCCACGGTCAACGGCGACCACATCGCGGCCACCCTCGAACGGCTCCGGCAGACCGTCGACGGTCCCCCGGATTCGTAGGGTGCGAGTGCGGGCACACTGGACGCCATGACGGCACACGCGACGATCGGCATCTGGACCGGAACGCTCGACGGGGTCTCCGCCTCCGCGGTTCCCGACGTGGTGGGGGAGGTGGAGTCGCAGGGCTGGCACTCGCTCTGGTTCGGCGAGGCCTACGGCCGCGAGGCGCTCACCGCCGCGCAGATGTACCTCGGCGCCTCGTCGTCGCTGATCGTCGGTACCGGCATCGCGAGCATCTACGCCCGCGACGCCGTGGCGACCGCATCGGCGGCACGTACCCTGCATGCCGTCTCGGGTGGTCGGTTCGTTCTGGGACTCGGCGTGTCGCACGCTCCGCTGGTCGAGCGCATGCGCGGTCACAACTACGGCAAGCCCGTCGCGGCGATGCGGGAGTATCTCGACGCACTCGACAACGCACCCGCAGCAGTGGCGGGGGAAGAGCAGAACCCACCACGACTGCTGGCGGCGCTGGGTCCGAAGATGCTCGAGCTGTCTCGCGATCGCACCGCGGGGGCGCATCCCTACCTCGTCACACCGGAGCACACGGCGATGGCCCGCGAGATCCTCGATGCCGGGGACGGCGAGAAGCGCCCGGAACTGGTCGTCGAGCAGGCGGCGGTGGTGGACCCGGTCGCCGACACCGACGCGGAGGTGTGGGCCGAACGCGCGCACGCGCATCTGAACATCTACACCGGGCTGCCGAACTACCGGAACAACTGGGAGCGTCTGGGTTTCGGGCAGGACGACTTCGTCCGCGGCGGCAGCGAGAAGCTCGCCGAGGCGATGGTGACGCGCGGACTCGACGCGACTGTGGCCCGAGTGCGCGAGCACATCGAGGCGGGAGCCACCAGCGTCCTCGTCCAGGTCCTCGGATCCGCGATGAACGTTCCGCCGGTGGACGACTGGCGTCGACTCGGTGAGGCCCTCGAGCTTCCCCGTTGAGCTGAGGGTAGCCTTACCGCAAGCCTGCTCCACCAGTCGTCCCCGAAAGGTTCTTCATGCGCGTCTCCGTCGGTGTGTCCGTCGCGGCCACCGTTCTTCTGCTCGGAACGGCGGCGTGCAGCTCGTCGGACACGGATTCGGCGCCGGCCGCGGACGCGTCGGGAGCCTTCCCGGCCGAGGTCACCGACAAGTTCGGGACCGTGACGGTCGAGGGTGCGCCGGAGCGTCTGGTGACCGCCGGGTACAACGACCAGGACTTCGCGCTCGCTCTCGGTGTCACACCCGTGGCCACCCGCGGATTCACGGGGTACGACTACACCACCCGACCGTGGGCCCAGCAGCAGCTGAACGGTGCCACGATTCCCGAGGTGGGAAGCGACACACTCGATCTCGAAGGTGTCGCGGCCGCGGAGCCCGACCTCATCATGGCGACGTACGCCTATCTGGAGGAGCCCGAGTACCAGCAGCTCGGACAGATCGCCACGACGGTCGGCGACATCCCCGGCTCGGACGGGTCGGAGACCCCGTCGTGGCGAGACCAGTTGGCCGCGTACGGAACCGCCCTGGGCAAGACGGCCGAGGCAGAGGCCGTGCGTGACGAGGTCGACGCGACGTTCGTAGACGCCACGACCCAGAACCCGTCCTTCGCCGGCCGCACCGCTGCGGTCGCGCTCTATCTCGACGGCACCTTCTACATCCTCGACAGCGGTGACCCGCGGAACAGGTTCTTCACCGACCTCGGCTTCGCGACGCCCGAGACCACCGGAACGGTGAGCCCGGAGCGCTACGACCTGCTCGATCAGCAGACTCTCGTGCTGCTGGGCGTCACTCCCGAGGACGTCGCCGGTGATCCGCTGCTGCAGAGCCTGAACGTGGTGAAGGAGGACCGCACCGTCTACGTCGGCGAATTCGGGACCACCGTGCCGGCCGCTCTCGGTTTCGCCAGCCCCCTCAGCCTTCCGTACGCGGTGGACGCGCTCGTCCCGGTGCTCGCACGGGCCTCGGACGACGATCCGGCCACCCGCGTCGGCACCGTCGAGGGCTGATCGGTCCTGCTCACGGGTCGGAAGGTTAGTGTGACCCGACGACAGGGGTAACCGTGGGCATGAGCATCGAGCAGTACGACAGGGACGCGGGCGGCCCGCCCGAGACCGAGCACTGGTCCGAGGGCCCGGTCACCACCCCGGAGCGAGACCCGTTCTACGCCGCGCCCGACGGTTTCGAGAGTGCCGCGTGCGGCGACGTCCTGCGCACCAGACCCGTGCGCATCGGTGTGTTCGGTAGGGTGCGGCAGCGCGTGCAGGCCTGGCAGCTGCTGTACCGCACCGAGGATCTCGAGCGCGTGCCACGCGTGAGTGTCACCACGGTCTTGCTGCCCGCCGGAGCCGTCCCCGACGCGACGCGACCACTCCTGTCGTATCAGTGCGCCATAGACGCCGTCTCCGGTCGATCGTTCCCGTCGTACGCGCTCCGGCTCGGGTCACGTGCGCGCGGCACGGTGCCGCAGTACGAGTTCCTGCTCGTCCTGCACGCCCTGCGCTTGGGTTGGGCGGTCTCGATCCCGGATCACGAAGGTGCCGAGGGGCATTGGGGCGCCCCGCTCGAGCCCGGGTACTGCACTCTCGATGCCGTCCGGGCCGCGCTCTCGTTCGACGAGCTCGGTCTCGACACGACCACACCGGTCGGACTGTGGGGATACTCGGGTGGAGGGCTCGCGTCGTCCTGGGCGGCGGAGGCCGCGGAGGAGTACGCACCCGAGATCCAGGTCGTCGGAGCCGTTCTCGGGTCGCCGGTGGGTGATCCGGCGTCGGCGTTCTTCCGGCTGAACGCCACCCGCTACGCCGCGCTGCCGACTCTCGTCATCGAGGGTCTGCGGCGTACCTACCCGGCCCTGGACGACGTCATGCAGGAGTTCGTCACCGAGGAGGGTCTCGAGCTGCTGGCGTCGACGAACAAGATGACCACGATGCAGGCCATCATCGCGCTCCGCGGGTTCGACCTCGACGCCTACTCGACCATTCCCATCGCCGACGTCATGGCTCGTCCGGAGATGGTGACGATCTTCGAGGAGATCCAGCCGGGCCGCTCGGCGCCCGGATTCCCGCTGCTCGTCCTGCAGGCGACGCACGATCAGATCATCGCCGTGGACGACGTCGACGGGCAGGTCACGCGGTACCGCGATGCGGGTGCCGAGGTCGAGTACGTCCGCGATCGCACGAGCGAGCACATCACGCTGCTGCCGCTGTCGGTCCCGCTGACGCTCCGATGGCTCGACGACCGGTTCGCCGGGCGCCGACCGGGACCCGCGGCCACCAGGACCGTCTTCTCGGTGGCGGCGTCGTGGCGCAGCGCCGCGGGTTATCTGGCCATGGCAGGCTCGGCGGCGAGAGCGCTGACCGGGCTCCCCATCTCCGTCCGCTGCACCCGACGCTGAGACGACACCACCCCCGCACCGAGGACTCGGTGCGGGGGTGGTGTGGTGTTCAGGAGCGAGATCAGGCCAGTTCGAAGCGATCCAGCATCATGACCTTGTCCCACGCGGCGACGAAGTCCTGGACGAACTTGTCCTTCGCGTCGTCGCAGGCGTACACCTCGGCGATGGCGCGGAGTTCGGAGTTCGAGCCGAACACCAGGTCGTTGCGGGTGCCGGTCCACTTCGTCTCACCGGTGGCAGCATCCTTGGCCTCGTAGATGCCGTCCTCCCACGTGGGAACCCACTCGGTGCCCATGTCGAGAAGGTTCACGAAGAAGTCGTTGGACAGTGTGCCGACCTTGTCGGTCAGAACGCCGTGCGACGAGTTCTGGTAGTTGGCGCCGAGAACACGCAGACCACCGACGAGGACGGTCAGCTCGGGTGCGCTGAGTGACAACAGGTTCGCCCGGTCGACGAGGGAGTACTCCGCCGGCAGCTTCTGGCCCTTGCCGAGGAAGTTACGGAAGCCGTCGGCCTTCAGCTCGAGGTCCGAGAACGAATCGACGTCCGTCTGCTCCTGCGTGGTGTCCATGCGGCCCGGGGTGAACGGAACGCTGACGCCCGATGCCTTCTCGAGTGCCGCGACGCCGCCGAGGACGACGAGGTCGGCAAACGACACCGTTCCGGAGAACGACTCCTGGATGCCCTCGAGCACGCGGATGACCTGTGCCAACTCGTCAGGCTCGTTGACCTCCCAGCCCGCCTGCGGCTGCAGGCGCAGGCGACCGCCGTTGGCGCCGCCGCGCTTGTCGCTGACGCGGAAGGACGATGCTGCGGCCCACGCGGTCGAGATGAGCTGCTCGGTGCTCAGTCCGGAATCGAGGATGGTGGACTTGAGCTCGGCGATCTGTGCATCGTCGATCAGTTCGTGGTCGACGGCCGGGATCGGGTCCTGCCACAGCAGGGTCTCCGACGGCACCTCGGGTCCGAGGTACCGGCTGACCGGTCCCATGTCGCGGTGGGTGAGCTTGAACCACGCCTTCTGGAACTCTTCTGCGAGCTCCTCGGGGTGGTCGAGCCAGCGACGGGTGACCTGTTCGTAGATCGGGTCGACGCGCATCGCGATGTCCGAGGTCAGCATCGACGGATGGCGACGCTTGGTCGGGTCCGCGGGATCCGGAACCAGGTCCGCACCCTCACCGTTCTTCGGACGCCACTGGTGTGCGCCGCCGGGGCTCTTGTAGAGCTCCCACTCGAAGCCGTAGAGCGTCTCGAGGAAGGTGTTGTCCCACTGCGTCGGGGTCGGGGTCCAGATGACCTCGAGGCCACTCGTGATCGCGTCTGCGCCGACACCGCTCTGGAAGCTGTTCTTCCAGCCCAGGCCCATCTGCTCGATCGGGGCGCCCTCGGGCTCGGCTCCGATGTGCGCATCGGGGTCGGCCGCACCGTGGGTCTTGCCGAAGGTGTGTCCGCCGACGGCCAGTGCTGCGGTCTCGACGTCGTTCATGGCCATGCGACCGAAGGTCTCGCGGATGTCCAGTGCGGACTGCACGGGATCCGGGTTGCCGTTCGGGCCTTCGGGATTGACGTAGATCAGGCCCATCTGCACGGCGGCCAGCGGGTTCTCGAGGCTCGTGCGATCACCGTCGTAGCGCTCGTCGCCCAGCCACGTCTGCTCGGGGCCCCAGTAGACGTCCTCGTCCGGCTCCCAGGCGTCGACGCGACCGCCGGCGTAGCCGTAGGTGGGCAGTCCCATGGACTCGATGGCGACGTTGCCGGTCAGGACGATGAGGTCGGCCCAGGAGAGCTTGCGGCCGTACTTCTGCTTCACGGGCCAGATCAGGCGACGGGCCTTGTCCAGGCTCGCGTTGTCCGGCCAGCTGTTCAACGGTGCGAAGCGCTGCATGCCGGCTCCGGCTCCGCCGCGTCCGTCCTGCTTGCGGTACGTGCCGGCCGCGTGCCACGCCATACGGATGAAGAAGGGGCCGTAGTGGCCGAAGTCCGCGGGCCACCACGGCTGCGAGTTCGTCATGACGGCTTCGATGTCGCGCTTGACCTCGGCGAGATCGAGCGAGTTGAACTCGGCCGCGTAGTCGTAGTCGGCGCCCATCGGATCGCCGACGGCGGGGTTCTTCTTCAGGATCTTGAGGTTCAGTGCCTTGGGCCACCACTCGTGGTTGGTGCCACCCTCGACCGGCATCGGCATCTTGTCGTGCATGACAGGGCAGCCGCCGGACGCGTCCTGCGGCTGGTCCTGGTTCATCTCTTTTTCGCGTGTTGTGTGGTCCTCGGACACGAGTTTCCCTCCAAGAGAAGATGAATGAACTGATTTCGCGGCGCCTTCGCGCCTCGAGATCAGGGGCTGACGCTGGTGGAGCAGTTCTCGCACAGGCCCCAGTAGATGACCTCTGCCTCGTCGACGACGAAACCATGGGCCTCCGACGGAGTGAGGCACGGAGCCTCGCCGACGGCGCATTCCACGTCGGCGATGGTGCCGCACGCGCGGCACACGACATGGTGGTGATTGTCGCCGATTCTGCTCTCGTACCGCGAGACCGAGCCGGACGGCTGGATGCGCCGTACCAGTCCTGCGGTGGTGAGAGCGTGGAGCACGTCGTACACGGCCTGGCGGGAGACATCGGGCAGGGTGGCCCGAACGGCTCCGTAGACGGTGTCGGTGTCGGCGTGCGGATGTTCGTGCACCGCGTCGAGCACCGCCAGACGGGGGCGGGTGACTCGGAGCGCGGCACCACGCAGCATCTCCGGGTAGTTCGACGATGGGCTCACGTCGAACAGTATGCACGACTTTTCTGGAATGAGTCAGGAAACGGGGCGCGAACACGGGTCGAACGGCGTGTCGTCCGGCCCCCGCGGGGGCATGATGCGAGGCGACATCCAACGCTCGCAGGGGGTACGAAGATGACCGCGTTCCAGACCGTCGCCAACGCCGCGAACCAGGTCGTTCGACCGCTGATGCGACTGCCTGTGCTGTCCGCCGTTCTCGGGCGTGGCCTGGCCACCATCACCTACACCGGCCGACGGTCGGGCCGGACCATCTCGCTGCCCGTCTCCTACCGGCGATCGGGCGACAGGGTCACCGTGATGGTCGCGGCACCGAGCCAGAAAGCCTGGTGGCGCAACTTCCATCCCGACCCCGCCCCGGTGACCGTCGACATCGCGGGCCATCAGCATCGGGGGAGCGCACAGGCGGTGGTCTCCGACAAGGGGGGCGTGCGTGTCGTGATCACCCTCGACAGCTGATCAACGGAGTACGACGAGCTGCTTGGTCGCGCGGGTCATCGCCACGTAGCGATCGACGGCGCTGTCCGCACTCGACCGGTCGACGAGATCGAACCCGAGGCCCTTCGCCGATCGTGCGCTCGACGATCGGATCCTCGCGGTGTCCGGTAGAGACGGCATCCCGATGACGCAGGCCACACCCTCACTCGTCGCGGCCCGCTCGTCCAGCACCGCCGCCAGGTCGTCGACGTCGGCGTGCCGGACGCCCACGCCGGTGGTGCGCACCGAGCGTGGCACGAGCGCGGCGCGCGCGCATCGCCGTCGCCCGTGGATCGCCGAGGCGGCGACGAGCGACATCGAGGACCGGGAGATCTGCTGTGGTCCAGGGGGACCCGACGTTCCTGCGGACCGCCGCCCTGTCATCGTCGTCGAGCCAGGGTGCGCAGTGGCGTAGGTACGCCCGCACAGTCCAGAGGTCGGCGACGAGATCGGGAGCATCGATCACCGTCCACGACGACTCCACTCGGTCGCAGAGCTCGTCGATTTCACGCAGCGACGACGCCAGCTCGCGGGCCGACACGTTCGCGACGAGGCGGTCGACGAGGATCTCGCCCAGAACCGCCCAGATCTCCTCTCGCGCATCGTTGTGCGGAGTCTCCGCCTGCGGTGCCGCAGTGCCGCGTCGATTCTGGCGAGGTTCCCCTCATCGCCGATCGTCGCGTGCCTCGGCCAACCGCCTGATCGCGGACGGCCCCACTCCGTGTAGCGCGGACAAAGTCGCGAGGTTCGCCGGGAGGTCGTGCACCGTGCGATACCCCGCGTCGATCAACGCACCGGTCGCCGGCCGGCCGATGCGGACACCGTCGAACAGCGGTCCGCGGTCGACCGGCACGTCCCTCGTCATGCTGCTCAGCTGACGCCGAGAACCTTGATCGCGAAGATCAGAGAATCGCCCTGCTGGATGCCCGCGCGCGGCTGACCGTTGGGGTAACCGTCCGCGGAGGTCACCGCGACGCCGATCGTCGATCCCACGGTCTGGCCGGCGATGGCCTTCTGGAAACCGGCCACGACACCGTCGAGGGGGAATTCGACCGGGGCGCCGCGCTCGTAGCTGCTGTCGAAGGTGGATCCGTCGCGTCCGTTGACGCCCATATAGCAGACGGAGACGGTGGCGTCCGCCGCGACGACGGGGCCGTCGCCGGTCTGCAATGTCTGCACCTGCGTCTCCGCGACGCTGAAGGGTGCCTCGACGGTGACCAGGGGAGCGGCATCGTCGGTGGACCCGGTCACCGCGATGCTGCCCGTGTCACCGTCGAGGTCCCACTCGGCCGCGGCACCGGACTCGGGCGCCGCGGTGGGGCACGACTCGGCAGCTGCGGTCGACGACGACCCCGCGGACGAGGATGCGGCGCTGGAGGAGGTGGCGGCAGATGGCGTGTCGTTGTCGGAGCTGCATCCGGACAGCACCAGGACGAGCGACGCGGACGAGGCCAGCAGGACACCGAGGGTACGAGAGGAGTTCACGCCCGACACGCTACAGCCGCCCGACTACTCGACCAGCCGGGCGAGTGCTGCGGTGACCGAGCCCCACCCTTCCGCGAACCCGAGGCTCGCGTGACGATCGCGTGTCGTCGGATCTCCGTGACGGACGACGGCCCGGTAAGCAGTGCCGCGCGGGTGGTCGGTCAGCGTGATCTCCGCTGACATCGCGACCGGCTGCGGCGACGCGGGGCGCCACCCGCTGTCGAGAGTGTTGGTGAACACCAGCCGGGTGTCGGGCTCGACGACGAGGAACACGGCGTCGGTGTGGGGCACGAATGTCGTTCCGTCGTCGCTCATCTCGGTGACGAACGCCCCGCCCGGTCGCACCTCCAGGTGGTCCACCCGAGTGACGGTGGGTGCCGGTGTCCACCACTGTGACAGCAACGACGAGTTCGTCCATGCCTCCCAGATGCGGTGACGAGGAGCCGCGATGACGCGATCGAGTACGAGGTCGAGGGCAGGATCGATCGGGAGCGCGGTCATGAGTCTTCTTCCGTCGGAGTCGGGGAGGTGACGAGTTGTTCGAGCCGATCCGTGCGGCTCTCCCAGAGGTGTCGTTGATCGTCGAGCCAGTCCTGGACGAGGTCGAGTCGTTCCCTGTGCAGAGTGCACGTCCGGACGCGTCCTACTTTGGCCGTGCGAATGAGCCCGCTCGACTCGAGACTGCGGACGTGTTTGAGGAAGGTGGGAAGCGCGATCGGGAACGGCGCCGCCAGTTCACCGACGCTTGCCGGACCGGCACCGAGACGCCGGACGACTGCTCGCCGCGTCGGATCTCCGAGGGCGGTGAGCACGGCGTCGAGTTCTGCCGTATGGTTAGCCATAAGGGTAAGTATTACAGGCGATCCGGGGTGTGGCGCAACCGATGACTTTCGGGGTGCGCGTCGGTCAGAGTGTTCGTGGGCCGACCAGCGCCCACCGGGAACGAAGGAGTGCACATGCGCACGTTGATCGTCACCGCGTTCGTCTCGCTCGACGGCGTGATGGAGGCGCCTGGTGGAGAGGCCGGATACCGCAACGCGGGCTGGACCTTCAGGGACGTCGAGTTCGACGAGGCCGCGTACGAGATCAAGGGGCGGGAGCAGGGGGAGGCCGCCGCACTGCTGCTCGGTCGCCGATCCTACGAGGCGTTCGCGCCCGTGTGGCCGACGATGGAGGACTTCGCCGGATACAACGCCATGCCGCGGTACGTGGTCTCGACGACGCTCGACGATGATGATTCGCGTTGGCCTGCAACGGTTCTTCGATCACTCGACGACGTCGCCGCGCTGAAGGAGACCGACGGCGGACCGATCCTCGTGCACGGGAGCGCGACGCTGGGACGTGCGTTGGCCGACGCCGGGCTGGTCGACAGATACCACCTGCTGGTGTTCCCGTTGCTGCTCGGCGCCGGACTGCGCCTGTTCAGCGACACGGACAAGGACACCACGGTGCTGACGCTCGTCGAGCACGAGGTCTACGGCAACGGTGTCCAGAAGCAGGTGTTCGATGTGCGCCGCTGACGGGGAACGTCATGCGGACACTGAGATTCGCGATGAACGCGAGTGTGGACGGTTACGTCGCGGCGCCCGATGGCGACCTCGGCTGGAGCGTGCCGAGCGACGAGGCGTTCCAGTGGTGGTTCGACCGCGTCGACTCGACGGGACTCACGCTCTACGGGCGGAGGCTGTGGGAGTCGATGAACGCGCACTGGCCGTCGGCCGATCGGCGGCCAGGGGCGACGCCCGCGCACGTCGAGTACGCCCGTCGGTGGCGCGACATGCCCAAGGTGGTGTTCTCGTCCACCCTGGACGCGGTGGAGGGCAACGCGCGGCTCGTCACAGGTGACGCCGTGGCGGAGATCGTCCGACTGAAGGCCGGCGACGGTGGGCCGATGGACATCGGCGGCGCCACACTGGCCGCGGCGGCGATGCGGGCCGGGCTGATCGACGAGTACGTGATCATGACGCACCCCGTTCTGGTGGGCGCCGGTACGCCGTTCTTCACGGCGCTCGACGAGTGGGCGGGTCTGGAGTTGGTGGAGACGCGGACGTTCTCGGGTGGACTGCACCTGGCGAGGTACCTGGCGCGGTAGGGGGCGGGAGATTCACGATAGTTGACATAATGTCGATTATCGGCACGATCTGGTATCACCTGGACACCGTGCCTGAGCACGTCGACCGACGTACCGTCGGTCGACGAAGTCCTTCCTGTACCTCACAGGTAGTGAGCACGGAAGGCGAAGATCGTGACTGTGGAACGACGCGTACTGATCACCGGGGCCAGCATCGCCGGCCCGACCCTCGCGTACTGGCTCGCGAGGTCGGGTCGTGCCGTGACGGTCGTCGAGCGCGCTCCGTCGCCTCGGCTCGGCGGGCAGAACATCGACATTCGTGGTCCCGGCCGCGAGGTCGTACGCCGCATGGGTCTGGAGGACGCTCTCTTCGCCGCGACCACGACGGAACAGGGCACCCGGTTCGTCGATCGACGGGGCGCGACGATCGCGGCGTTCCCGGCCGGTACGGCGGACAGCGGAGGCGCGACGGCCGAGCTGGAGATCCTCCGCGGCGAACTCGCGCGCATCCTCGTCGACGCGTCGGGACCGGACGTCGAGTACCGCTACGGCGACCGGGTCGTGGGCTGCGATCAGGACGCCCACGGTGTCGACGTGACGTTCGAGCACGGCGCTCCCGAGCGCTACGACCTCGTGGTGTTCGCCGACGGAGTGCGGTCCGGGAGCCGGGAGATCGTCTTTCCCGGCGAGGCCGTCACGCGAGATCTCGGGCTGTTCACCGCCTACGGGGTGCTCCCCCGCACCTCGGACGACGATGCATGGTGGCGCTGGTACAACGCGACCGGCGGACGTGTGGCCGGCTTGCGCCCGGACAACCAGGGCACCACGCGCTTCAGCCTGTCCTGGTTGTCGGGGCCGACCGGCCTCGAGCGGGCAGGGCAGTCGGAGGTCGTCGCCGCCCTTCGGGCGACGTTCGCCGGCGCCGGCTGGGAGACTCCCCGCATCCTGGAGTCGCTCGATTCCGCCTCGGAGCTGTACGTCGACCGCCTCGCTCAGGTCCACGCCCCACGGTGGTCGTCGGGCCGGGTCGCGATGGTGGGCGACGCGGCCTGGTGCGCGACTCCGGTGAGTGGGATGGGCACGACACTGGCCATCACCGGTGCCTACGTACTGGCCGCCGAACTCGCCCGCACCGATGATCACCGGGCCGCGTTCACGGCGTGGGACGCGCGGATGCGGCCCTTCGTCGACACGGTGCAGTCGCTGCCGCCGGGAACGCCGAGGCTGGCGCACCCGAAGACGGCAGTGGGGCTCGCGGTCTTCAACTCTGCTGTGCGACTGGCCGGTTCGGCGCCGGTGCGAGCGCTGGCCGGCAGGTTCGGCGGCTCGGACGACGCGAACCTCGATCTGAGCGACTACCGCTGACGCTGCTGGATGCGGATCAGGTTGCCCGCGGGATCACGCACCGCGCAGTCCCGGATCCCATAGGGCTGGTCGGTCGGTTCCTGCACGATGTCGGCATCCGCGGCCTGGAGTGCATCGAAGGTCGCCTCGAGGTCGTCGCTCGCGAGCAGGATGCCGCCGTACGTGCCCTTGGCCATCATCTCGGTGATGGTGCGGCGCTCGTCCTCGGTGATGGCGGGGTCGACCGCGGGCGGTGTCAGAACGATGGCGGTGTCCGGCTGCCCGGGCGGGCCGACGGTGAGCCACCGCAGGTTCTCGTACCCGACGTCGAGGCGGATCTCGAAGCCGAGAAGGTCGCGGTAGAAGGCCAGTGCGGCCTCCGGATCGTCCTGCGGGAGGAAGCTGGAGGCGATGGTGAGTGTCATGGCGACGACACTAGGTTCGCCTGGCGCGGTCCGCTTCTCGATTCCTGATCGGTCGGGTGACCACTTTCTCGACACACGACGGCGCGCCGGCCTCCGTGGACTGGTTCTGCTGCCGATACGCGGACGGGGACAGTCCGGTCAGTTCGGAGAACCGGGTGCTGAAGGTGCCCAGTGAGGAGCACCCCACGGTGAAGCAGATCTCCGTCACCGACCTCTCCGACCCCCGGAGCAAAGCCATGGCTCGCTCGATGCGCCGCGTCATCAGGTACGCGTAGGGCGACTCTCCGTACGCGGCGCGGAACTGCCGGCTCAGGTGCCCCGCGGACATGTGCGCGTCGCGCGCCAGGGTCTCGAGGTTCAGTGGTGTGGCGTACTCGCGGTCCATTCGATCCCGTACTCGACGGAGACGACGCAGATCGTCGAGGTGTCGCGAGTCCGCACCGGTGTCGGTCACGCGTCCTCCTCTCAGGAATGCCGCAGCAGTCCGTGCAGTGCGCGCATGCAGAGATCATGCACCTCGTCGGCCGAGATCGACTGCCGGTCCACCCAGTCCACGCACACGGCGCGAACGAACGACACCCACCCGGCCACGGCCACCCGCGTCACCTCGTCTGCGCCGTCGTCGGGTCCCAGAGCCGCCAGGATCCGTTGCTGCTGCGTCTCGAACTCGGCCGTGAGGATCGCCTGGATACCGACGTCGCCCGACATCGTTCCTCGATTGATGGCCCGTAGTCCGTGAGCGTGATCGGTGGAGTAGCGGATGTAGGCGCGCAGTCCGGCGGACACCTGGTGCTCGACGGGCAGCGTGGTGTCGGGAGCCGTGATCTCGACCATCCGAGCGGATTCGAGCCGGATGATGTCGGCGAAGAAATCCCTCTTGGACGAGAAGTAGTGATACATCAGCCCACGCGAGACGCCGGCCAGGTCGGCGACCTCCTCGATCCACACCTCGTCGTAGGGCCGTTCCGCGAACAGTCGTGACCCGATCTCGAGCAACTGTTGCCGACGCTGATCGGGTGACAGGCGTTTGCGGGGAGAGGTCATGACCTGCGCCATGTTACGGGACTGCTCGTGATACTTGACACGCGTTCAGTAGGGGGTACCGTCCGCTGTTGTATCCCGGTTCAGTACGCCGGCCACCCACGCGAAAGGGTCCGACCGTGGTCACCACGATCTCGTCCACTTCTCCGCTTCCCCATCCCCCTCGACGACTCCCGGTGCTGGGCGACGTGCTGGGCGTACACGCGAGCACCCCGGTGCAGGACTCGGTGGCGCTGGCCGCGCAGCTGGGCCCCATCTTCGAGCGGGTGGTCCTGGGGCGCCGGTTCGTGATCGTGTCGGGCGCCGATCTCGTGGAGGAACTCAGCGACGAGTCGCGGTTCGTCAAGCACGTGGCACCCGCGGTCGCCGGACTTCGCTCGATCGGCGGGGACGGAATGTTCACGGCGTACTCGCACGAACCGAACTGGCGCAAGGCCCACGATCTCCTCCGGCCGGCGTTCACGCAGTCGGCCATGCGGAGCTACCACGACATCATGGTGGACGTCGCCGGACAGCTGGTGTCGCACTGGTCGTCCCGTGATCGGGTCGACGTCTCCTCGGACATGACCAAGTTGACGCTCGAGACCATCGGCCGCACCGGGTTCAGCTACAGCTTCGACTCGTTCACCCGCGCCGAGACGCACCCGTTCGTCCGGGCCATGGTGCGGACCCTGCAGCACAACCAGCGCCGCGCACTGCTGCCGCTCCCCGTCGTCGGCGACCTGGTGTTCCGGCGTCGCGAACGGCGGAACGATGCCGACAAGGCCTTCATGGCCGAGTTGCTCGACGACATCGTGCGGGCCCGCCGGGACGGTGAGACGAGCGGCGACGGCGATCTGCTGGACATCATGCTCCAGGCGGCACGCGACGGTGATCCCAACGCGCTGGACGAGGTGAACATCCGGCATCAGATCGTCACCTTCCTCATCGCCGGACACGAGACGACCTCCGGCTCACTGTCGTTCGCCCTGTACTACGTGTCGAGGCATCCCGAGATGTGGGCTCGGGCGCGTGCGGAGGTGGACGAGGTGTGGGGTGCGGACACGCCGTCCTTCGAGCAGGTGGCGAAGTTGCGCTTCGTCCGACGGGTTCTCGACGAGGGACTGCGCCTGTGGCCGACGGCCCCTGGTTACGCGCGCGAGGCACGCCACGACACGACGGTCGGCGGGCGTCCCATGGCCGCGGGCGACTGGGCCCTGGTGCTGATCCCCGGTCTGCATCGCGATCCCGTATGGGGGCCGGATCCCGAGGTGTTCGACCCGGACCGCTTCCTGTCGGCGAACGTGCGGGCCAGGCCGCCGCACGCCTACAAGCCGTTCGGCACGGGCGAGCGTGCCTGCATCGGGCGCCAGTTCGCTCTCCACGAGTCGCTGCTGGTGCTGGGCACGATCCTCCAGACCTTCGACGTCGCTCCCGATCCGGGCTACGAGCTCGCCATCGAGGAACGCCTGACCCTCATGCCGGCCGGGTTCGAGCTCGAGGTGGCTCGGCGCGACCGCAGCTGACGTGAGGATCCCGCACACTGGTCCCATGCGATCGCGCGGCAAGATCATGGAGGCCACCCTCGAGGTGATCGCGGAGCACGGTTTCGACGGCGTCACCATCGCGGGTGTGTCCGCCGCTGCCGGGGTCTCCCGACAGACCGTGTACTCCATCTTCGGCACGCGCGAGGTGTTGGTGACCCGCACGATGGAGCATTTGGCGGTCGAGGTCATGACCGAGATCCGGTCGCGCCTCGACGGCCCGGAGACCGTGCGCGACTACGTCGTGGAGATGGTGATCGGTGGTCGGCGGGCGGTGCGCGACATTCCCGCGATGGGAGCGCTGCTGCGGTTGGACGGCATCAACCCGGTGCTGCATCCCGATGTCGTCCAGCACGCCATTCCCGTCGTGCGAGATCTACTGTCCCCGCTGACCGCACTCGACCCCCGGGTCGCGGAGGTGTTGGACGACATCGTCCTCATCACCACTCGTCTCGGACTGTCCGTCGTGCTCTTCGACGATCCGTCCATCGCGGACGACGACGACCTCCGCGCCTTCCTCCTGCGGTGGCTCCCGGCGTCGATGACCGTGCCGCGGGAGTGACGGGCTTCACCTCGTGACCTTGACACCTGGTGCCGGAACTGTCTAACTTCAGGGCGCCTGCCAGGGGGTCCGCGCAGCGGGAAGGAAGTCGATGACACTGTCACGCAGTCTGATCGTGGGAGCGGTGCTCGTGGCGTTGATCGGTGTCGCACCCGCACTCGCCGACGCAGCCCCCGGTGACGACTTCTACTCCCCACCGACGGACGTCGCGGGTGCGCCGGGCACGGTGCTCCGCACCGAGCCGATGTCGCTCTTTCTCGCTGCGCCGGGAGTGGACGGTCGCTACCCCGCCACCGCGCAGCGCGTCATGTACACCTCGCGGACCGAGAACGACGAGCCCGTCGCGGTGACCGGAACGTTCATCGACTCGGCCGTTCCCTGGCGCGGCGCCGGCCCCAGACCCACCGTCGTGGTCGCTCCGGGGACGGTGGGGCAGGGCGACCAGTGCGCGCCGTCGCGGGCGTTCCCGCTCGGGCTGAACCTCACGACGGACCCGCTGTCCCTCTCGGCGAACCAGGAACTCGTGTCGTCGACGCTCTGGGGGTCGATGGGCGCGCGCGTCTTCGTGACCGACTACATCGGTCTCGGCACGCCGGGGTTGCACACCTACGTCAACCGGCCGGAGGAGGCGCACGCGGTGCTCGACGGCGCGCGAGCGGCGAACGCGCTGGCAGGCGACCCCGACTCCCCCATCGGTCTCTGGGGCTATTCGCAGGGCGGCGGCGCCACCGCCGCCGCGGCCGAGTCGGCGGCGAGTTACGCACCGGAACTGAACATCAAGGGCACCTGGGCGGGCGCACCGACGGCCGACCTGCTCGACGTGCTGAACACGGTGGACGGCACTCTCATAGGCGGCGTCATCGGGTACGCACTGAACGGAGTCCTCGAGCGGAACCCGTCGTTGCGGGCCCGCGTCGAGGAGCGCGTCTCCGATCACGGCAAGACGGTGCTGAACGACCTGTCGACCCAGTGCATCGCCGACACGATCCTGACGTATCCGTTCCTGCGCACCGAGACGCTGACGAAGGACGGGCGCTCGATGTCGGAGAATCTGAGATCCGTGCCCGAGGCCGGTCCCATCTTCGAGAAGCTGCGTACCGGCACCCTGCGGCCGTCGGCCCCGGTGTTGATCACCAGCGGCATCAACGACGACACGGTGCCGTACGGGCAGGCGCGGGAGTTGGCGGAGGAGTGGTGCGGCCAGGGTGCGTCGGTGACGTTCCGGTCGAACCCGCTGCCGCCGATCCTGCCGGGTGCGGTGCTGCCCAACCACTTCGGTCCGCAGATCATCGACGGCTACGGCGGTGCGGCCGCGGCGTACCTGATGGACAGGTTCGCCGACGTACCCACCGAAGGGTGCGACATCGCCTGACGGTCGGTTCGGGTCACCGACCGCGGTCGGCTCGGTCATTGTCGCGGACGGCGATCAGCCATAGTGTCACCGATCACAGTGGATCATTCGGCTGACTAAGGGGTACACACATGACGGTCCAGCACTCTCCGGAACGCACCGCGGCACCGACGCCGTCCGACGGAGAGGTGCACGCGGCCGTCGCCCGCGCGCGTGACGCGGCACTGTGGTGGGGCGCTCTCGATTTCACGGATCGCAAGGGGTGGCTGCTCGAGTTCCGATCCAGGATCGCCCGGACGTCGGGGTCGCTCGTCGACACCGTGCGCGAGGAGACGGGCAAGCCGAAGGACGACGCTCTGCTCGAGGTCATGCTGGCGGTAGAGCATCTCACGTGGGCCGCGAAGAACGCGCGACGTGTCCTGCGGGAGCGGTCCGTCTTCCCGGGTCTGGTGAGCATCAATCACGCTGCCTCCGTGCGGTATCAACCGATGGGTGTCGTCGGCGTGATCGGCCCGTGGAACTATCCGGTCTACACACCGATGGGGTCGCTCGCGTACTCGATGGCCGCCGGCAACGCCGTCGTCTTCAAGCCCAGCGAGCTCACTCCCCGCACCGGCACCTGGCTGGCCGACGCCTGGGCGTCGCTGGCGGCGCCGCACCAGGTGCTCCAGACCGTCACCGGCGACGGTCGGGTCGGCGAGGCGCTGTGCCGCTCGGGAGTGGACAAGCTCGCCTTCACCGGGTCCACCGCGACGGCGAAGAAGGTCATGGCGGTGTGCGCGGAGACGCTCACGCCGATCGTGGTCGAGGGCGGCGGCAAGGACGCGCTCATCGTCGACGCCACCGCCGACCTCGAGGCCGCGGCGACCTTCGCCGCGTTCGGCGCCATGGGCAACGCGGGCCAGACCTGCGCGGGTGTGGAGCGCATCTACGTGGTCGAGGAGGTCGCCGATCGTTTCGTGGACATCCTGACCTCCCGTGTACGCGACCTCCGGGTCGGCGACGCGGACGATGCGCAGTACGGACGCATGACGTTGCCGAAGCAGGTCGACATCGTGCGGGACCAGGTCGAGGACGCGCTGGCGCGCGGTGGTCGCGCCGTCGTCGGCGGACTCGAATCCGTCCGGGCGCCGTACGTCGATCCCATCGTGCTGCTCGACGTGCCGGAGGACAGCTCGGCCGTCGCCGAGGAGACATTCGGTCCGACCGTGGTGGTCAACCGCGTCCGTGATCTCGACGAGGGCATCGAGCGGGCCAACGCCTCGAAGTACGGGCTGGGCGCGTCGGTTTTTACCGCGTCGAAGGCCGCGGCCGAGCGGGCGGCGGACCGGCTCCGCGTCGGAGTGGTGACGGTCAACTCCGTGCTGGGCTTCGCGGCGGTGGGCGCGCTGCCGTTCGGCGGAGTGGGCGACTCGGGCTTCGGACGGATCCACGGCGCCGACGGGTTGCGGGAGTTCTCCCGAGTGAAGTCGGTGACGAAGCAGCGCTTCGCCGCCCCGCTGGGCCTGGTGACGATGACGCGCAAGCGGCGCGACGTCGCGGTCGCGCGCCTGTTGTTGACCAAGGTCTACGGGCGATGACCACCCTCCCCCGACCGCGCTTCGGGCGGTACGGGTGGGTGCGGGTGATCGACGAGCTGGATCCCGTGGCGGACGCGGCCACCGTCCTCAAGATCACAGCGGGCTGCGAATTTCCGTGGGACTACCAGCGCGCGTTGGAGTTCGCGCTGTTCCGCACCTACTGCGTGCCCACCATCTCGGCCCTGCTCCGCAGGACGGGAGAGTTCGAGCACCGCCCACAGAAGCGGTACGACGACACCGCGCTGCTCATGTCGGAACTCGTCGAACACGGCTACGACTCCGAGCGCGGGCGCGCGTCGCTCCGCGCGGTCAACCGCATGCACGCGCGCTACGACATCTCGAACGACGACATGCTGTACGTGCTCTCCACCTTCGCGTTCGATCCGCTGGACTGGATCGACCGCTACGGGTGGCGGCGCCTGCATCCGCACGAACGGATCGCGAGCGTCGCGTTCTACCGCGAGGTCGGGATCCGGATGGGCATCCGCGACATTCCCGCGTCGACAGCCGACTTCCACGCCTTCAAGGTGCGGTACGAGCGCGAGCGGTTCGTCTACTCCGACGACAACAGGGCCATCGGCGAGTACACCCGCGACCTGCTGGCGTCGTGGTACCCGCGCCCGGTCCGCTCCGCGGTGCGCGGCGCCGTGCTGTCGATGATCGATCAGGACATGACCCGCGCCTTCGGGTTCGGCGACCCGGTCCCCGCCGTGCGCCCGGCGCTCGAGTCGGCGCTGCAGGCCCGAGGCCGCGTGGAGCGTCTGCTGCCCAAGCGGACGGCATCGCGGTCGGCGCAGGATCCGCGCAACCGGACGTACCCCGGGTATCCGCAGGGCTACCACCCGAGCGACCTCGGTGTCTGACCAGGATCAGCGCAGTCGTTCCGCGTCCTTGGCCAGGGTGACCAACCGGTCGCAGAGTTCGGCGAGTTCGGCCGCGTCGGCGCCCTCCGCGACGGCCGTGGCCACGTCCTCGGCGGCGCACCGGACTCCGAACGCGCGATCGGCGGCGGCACCGGCCTCGGCCTCGGTGAGCACCACGGCGTCGTCCGCGACGACGGTGTCCTTCAGCGACGTCCGCTGTTCGTAGGCGCGCTGACGGCAGGACTGACGGCAGTACCGTCGGCGCCGGCCCGCAGCGCCCTCGACCACCGGCCGACCGCACCACAGACACGTGCTCGGGCGCCGTGCGCGGGACCGACCGATCCCACCGCCCACCGTCCCGGATTCACCCCGCATCGACCCGACGATACCGACGTGCGCGGACCCTGCCGCATCACCGGTTAGAATGGGGCGTTCGCGTGCGGGAACGTTCCGCGCACCACGCGCGTTGAATTCGACGGACGCGACATGCGTACCACGATCGAGAGAGGACTCCACCATGGCAGATCGCGTTCTACGAGGTAGTCGACTCGGAGCGGTGAGCTACGAGACCGATCGCGACCACGACCTCGCGCCCCGGCGCATGGCTCGATACCGGACGGACAACGGCGAGGAGTTCGACGTTCCCTTCGCCGACGACGCCGAGCTGCCCGGCACCTGGCTCTGCCGCAACGGTCTCGAGGGCAGTCTGATCGAGGGCACCGCGCCCGAGGCCAAGAAGGTCAAGCCCCCGCGCACCCACTGGGACATGCTGCTCGAGCGGCGTTCGGTGGAGGAGCTCGAGGAACTGCTCAAGGAGCGGATGGATCTGCTCAAGGCGAAGCGTCGCGGCGCCGGAGTCTGACCGCCTCTCCCCTGTCGTCACCGAGGGCCCCGGAGCATCTGCTCCGGGGCCCTCGGTGTGTCTCGGGTCCGTCCGAGATCAGCGCAGGTGCTGCGCGACGATCGGTCCGATGATCGCGAGTGCCTGCGGATCGGTCATCGCGGAGTGTGCGACCGGCACCGCGTGATCGTGGATGGCACCGCGGACGTGTCGACGCCAGGCCGAGGCGGTCCGCCGTACGTCGTTCCGATTCACCTCGTCCTCGGTCGCCGTGAAGAACAGCACGTCGCAGTCCACGACGCCCGGTGAGTACCCGTGCGCCAGCGAGGTCCCGTTCACGTAGCCCGCGTACAGCCGCTCGAGGGTGTCGACGGTCATCGCCGCCATCGGACCACCCTCGGACCGCAGCGCGGCCGCAGCCTCCGCGACCGTCGGTTCCACGCCTGCCGGCAACTCGTGGCCGGTGAACTCCTCGATGAGATCCCGCACCGACGGTGTCGACTCGAGGTACTCGTCGGCGAGCACGTAGCTGTCGAGCATGGTCAGCGTCGCGACGCTCTCCCCCACCCGCTGCAGCTCGACGGTCATCGCGTGGGCGATGAGGCCGCCGAGCGACCAGCCCAGCAGGTGGTACGGACCGTGCGGCTGGATCGACCGGATCTCGCGAACGTAGTACCGGGCCAGCTCCTCGACCGTGTCGAACTCCTCGGTGCGCCCCGAGACGACGGGTGACTGCAGGCCGTACACCGGCTGATTCGAGTCGAGGTGGGCGAGCAGACCGCTGTAACTCCAGGACAGTCCGAACGCCGGATGGATGCAGAACACCGGTGACGCGGAACCCTGCGGGCGCAGCGGCAGCAGCATGTCCAGTGACGCCGTGGCCGTCGCCGCGACCTCGTCCGCCGACAGATGCGCGGTGTCGTCGATGCGCGCGGCGAGAGCTGCCGGCGTGGAGTCGGTGAACAACCATTGCATCGGAACCGTCGTGCCGAGGGTCTCCTCGAGTCGAGCGACCACGCGCGTCCCCACCAGCGATGTGCCGCCGAGTTCGAAGAAGCTGTCGTCGAGTCCGACTCCGGCCACCCCCAGGATCTCCTCGTAGACAGCGCAGACGGCGCGCTCGGTCGCGGTGCCCGGATCGCGATGCTCGCCGGTGACGGCGAACTCCGGAGCGGGCAGCGCTCGCCGATCGAGCTTGCCGACGGAGGTCAGCGGCAGCTCGTCCAGCAGCATGATCGACTGCGGCACCATGTAGCCGGGCAGTCGCTCCTGCAGATGGCGACGCAGCGACGCCGTGTCGACCGACGACTCCCGGTGCGGCAGGACGTAGGACACCAGCACGGTGTCCCCCGAGGGCAGGACGTGGCCCATCGTGGTCGCGAAGTCCACGCCGTCGTGCACGTCGAACGCGGCGTCGATCTCACCCAGCTCGATGCGGAACCCGCGGATCTTGACCTGATGATCGGTCCGGCCCACGTAGGACAGGGTCGGGTCGCCGTCGGCGGACTCGCGCCAGCGCACCAGGTCACCGGTGCGGTAGAGGCGCTCACCCGGCTTGCCGTGCGGATCGGCGACGAACCGCGACGACGTCAACGCCGTGCGCCCGAGGTATCCGCGAGCGAGTTCCGGTCCGGCGAGGTACAGCTCGCCGACGACGCCGAACGGCACCGGTTGCAGCTGGCGGTCGAGGACCTGCGCCGCGACACCGCGGATCGGTCCACCGATCGTGACCGGACCCTTGGGCACCATCGGCGCACTCATCGTCGTGACGATGGTCGTCTCCGTCGGCCCGTACACGTTGTACAGCGAGCGTCCCGGAGCCCAGCGCTCCACCAGTTCCGGTGGGCACGCCTCGCCGCCGACGAGGATGTGTCGCAACGACGTCGCGCTCGCCGGGTCCGCGGTCGACAATGCCGCGGTCGTGATGAAGGCGTGCGTGATGCGTTCCGATCCCAGCAGGTCGCCCAGTTCGCGGCCGCCGTAGACCCCGGGCGGTGACACGACGAGTGTCGCGCCGGATCCGTACGCGAACAGCTGGTCCATGACGGCGGCGTCGAAACTCGGTGTCGCGAAGTGCAGTACGCGTGCCGTCTCGTCGACCTCGAATCGATCGCGCAGCTCGCCGGCGAAGTTCGACAGGCCGGCGTGGGTGACGACGACGCCCTTCGGTGTCCCGGTCGACCCCGAGGTGTAGATGACGTACGCGGGGTGCACGAGAGCGATGGGTCCGAGAAGCTCTGCGGGCGTGAGGGGTTCGTCGGACGTACGAGCCAGCTCGGCCAGGGTGTCCGCGTCGTCGAGCACGAGCCACCGTGTCGACGAGACTCCGTCCACGGCCGCCCGGTGCTCCGCGGTCGTCAGTCCCCACGTGGTCGCCGAGTCCGTCAGCATGTGACGGACGCGGTCGGCCGGGTAGTGCGGGTCGACCGGGACGAAGGCGCCGCCGGCCTTCGCGACGGCCAGGACCGCGACGAGAGAGTCGAAGGATCGCGTGAAGCCCAGGGCCACCAGTGATTCCGGTCCGACACCGCGCCGGACGAGAGCTCGGGCCACCGTGGTCGAACGTCGGTCGAGCTCGCCGTAGGTGATGTGGGCGCCGAGGTACTCCGCCGCGATGCGGTCGGGAACCCGGCGTGCGGTCTGCTCGAACACCTCGGACAGGGTCAGCGACGGATCAGGATCGGTCTCGCCGCCGTGCACGGGCACCAGATGGGCTCGCTCCTGCGAGGTCAACATCTCGACGCTGCCGATGCTGCGGTCGGGTTCGGTGGCCAGGACGCCCAACACGCCCACTAGACGATCGAGCATGGTGCTCACGGTGGCGGCGTCGAACAGATCCGTCGCGTAGTCGGCGGTGACGGTCAGCCCCGCCGGCTCCCGGTCGTCGGTGCGCCGGTCGGTGACCGTGAACTGGATGTCGAACTTGGCGACGGCGACGTCCACCTCGGCCGCGTCGACGGTCACCTCGCCCATGCGTGCAGTCGTCGGAACGTCGTCCTGCAACGACAACATGATCTGGAACAACGGGTGATGGCTCGTGCTGCGCTGTGGGTGCAGCACGTCCACCAGACGTTCGAACGGAACGTCGGGGTGCGCGAACGCGTCCAGATCGACCGCGCGCACGTGCTGCAACGCCCCGGTCAGCGACGCGGTCGGCGAGACCCGCGTGCGCAGGACCAGCGTGTTGACGAACATTCCGACCAGCGCGTCCAGTGCCTGGTCGCCGCGGCCGGCGACCGCGGTACCGACGGACGTGTCGAAGCGGCCGGCGAGACGGCCGAGCACGACGGCGAGGGCGGTGTGGACGGCCATGAACAGCGTCGCGTTCTCCCGCCGCGCAAGGTCGACGAGCCGCCGGTGCGTGTCGACACCCACCGTGGTGGTGACCACCCCGCCCCGGTGAGACGGCACGCTCGGCCGCGGACGGTCGGTGGGGATGTCGATACGGTCGGGAGCTCCGGTCAACGCCGCCGTCCAGTACGCCAGTTGCGTCGAGACGAGGCTCGACGGGTCGTCCTCGGAGCCGAGCCGGTCACGCTGCCACAGCGTGTAGTCCGCGTACTGCACCGTCAGTGGCTCCGTCGCGGGTGCCGTGCCGGTGGACCGCGCGGTGTAGGCGGTGAGCAGATCGGCGGCGAGCGGCGCCAGCGACCAGCCGTCCGCGGCGATGTGGTGCAGCGTGACGACGAGGACGTGCTCGACCCCGGCCGTCACCTCGAGCAGGTCCACCCGCAGCGGAGCCTGCGTGGTCACGTCGAACCCGCGGGCCGCGCTCGTGACGATCGCGGCCGTCACCGCGGAGGGCTCGGTCACGACGGGCTCCAGCGCCGCCGGCACCTCGTGCGCAGGCAGGATCACCTGGTGCGGGCCCTCGGGCGAGTCCGGGTACACGGTCCGGAGCACCTCGTGGCGGTCGACGAGGTCGCGCAGCGCGGCCTCCAGCGCGGCGATGTCGAGCGGTCCCGTCAGGCGCACCGCGAAGGGCACGTTGTACGCCCCCGACGCCCGGTCGAACCTGTTGAGGAACCACAGGCGTTGCTGCGCCGAGGACAGCGGGATCCGGTCGGGTCGAGGCCGTGCCTCGAGAGCGGGGCCGGCGGACTCGGCGAGCCCGTCGATGTGCGCGGCGAGGGCTGCGACCGTCGGGTGCTCGAAGAGTGCGCGGACCGGAACCCGAACGCCGCGAGTGGAACCCAGGCGGGACGCGACCTGTGTGGCCAACAGGGAGTTGCCACCGAGTGCGAAGAAGCTGTCGTCGCGTCCGACCTCGACGTCGAGGTCCAGCACTGCCGCCACGGTCTCGGCGACGGTCCGCTCGGTCTCGGAGGCCGGCGCGTCGTGAGTGCGGTCGACGGCCACGACGACCGGGGCGGGAAGCGCCCGCACGTCCAGCTTGCCGACGGGAGTGAGAGGGATGCGCTCGAGAACCGTCATCGATGCCGGCACCATGTGGCCGGGCAGGACGGAGCGGACGCCGCCCGTGACCGCGTCGACATCGATGTCGTGTCCGGTGGCGGCGACGACGTAGGACGCCAGCGAGGCGCGACCGGAGGCATCGGTGTGCACCAGAGTGTGCGCGAAGCCGACGGACGGGTCCCTCGTCAGTGCGGCGTCGATCTCACCGAGCTCGATGCGGAATCCGCGGATCTTGACCTGGGTGTCCGAGCGTCCGACGTAGTCGAGCCGGCCGTCCGCAGTCCACCGCACGACATCGCCGGTGCGGTACATCCGCTCCCCCGCTGTGCCGTACGGATCGGCCACGAACCGGCCCGCCGTCAGTCCCGCGCGGTCGAGGTAGCCGCGAGCGACGCCGACACCCGACAGGTACAGCTCACCCGTGACGCCGACCGGCACTGGATGCAGACGCGCGTCGAGCACCACGGCGCGGACTCCGGCGATGGGCGTACCGATGGTGACCGGTTCGTCGGCACGCAGTTCCGCGATGGCGGCGACGATGGTCGCCTCCGTCGGGCCGTACCCGTTGTACAGCGAACGTCCGACCGACCAGCGCCGCACCAGGTCCGCGGAGCACGTGTCGCCGCCCACCACCACGGTGGTGAGACTCGGCAGTGATCCGGCGGCGACGTCGACGGTCGCGAGCGCGGCCGGGGTGACGAAGGCGTGCGAGACCGACTCGCGGTCGATCAGTTCGGCCAGTTCCGCGCCGCCGTAGACGTCGCTCGGGGCGACGACGACGGTGGAGCCGGCGCCCATCGCCATCAGGATCTCGAGCACCGACGCGTCGAAGCTCGGCGAAGCGAAGTGCAGGGTCCGCGATGTTCCGATGATGCCGAACGTCGTGCGCTGCACCTCTGCGAACGAGGAGAGTCCCGAGTGCGTCACGGCGACGCCCTTGGGCAGTCCCGTCGATCCGGAGGTGTAGATGACGTAGGCCGGATGGTCGACACGCAGCGTGGACGTCCGGTCACGGTCGGTGACGGGTTCCGTCGACCGGGTCGCGATGTCGGCGACGGTGGCCGGGTCGTCGAGCACGATCCAGTCGACGTCCCGTCCTGCCGCCGGGCGGTCGGCCACGGTGCAGACACCGAGGTCGGCCCCGCTGTCGGTGAGCATGTGGTCGATGCGGTCCGCCGGGTAGCGCGGATCGACGGGGACCCAGGCCGCGCCCGTCATCGCCACGGCGAGCATCGCCGCGACGGACTCCGCCGACCGGGTGAGCGCCAGGGCGACGACACGCTCGGGTCCGGCCCCGCGTTCGAGGAGGACCCGGGCGAGACGGGTGGTGTCGGCATCGAGCTCGGCGTACGTGCGCGACCGCCGAGCCGTGACGTCGACGCCGTGGGACGGATCATGCACCAGTGCAGTGGTGTTCGCGTTCTCCCGCGCGACGGCGGCCCACAGGTCGGGCAGCAGTACCGGTGCGCCGGGACGCTCGCCGGCCCGTGTCGTCAGCTCGCGGGACTCCTGATGGGACAGGAGTTCGATGTCGCCCACGGTCACCGACGGGTCTCGGGCCACCGTGGTGAGCACGGCGCTGACACGGTCCGCGAAGGCGGCGATGGTGCTCTCGTCGTAGAGATCGCGCGTGTAGGTGACGCGGAACCGCCACGACCGCTCACCGTCGGCGTCGGTGCTCTCCGTGACGGCGAGCTCGACGTCGAACTTGCTGCGCTGCAGGTCGATCTCCGACGCGGTGACGGTGAGACCGTCGAGTTCGCCGCTGGTTACACCGTCGGACTGGAAGGCCAGCACGACCTGCACGAGCGGGTGCCGACCGGCCGTCCGCGACGGCGACAGAGCGTCGACCAGACGCTCGAACGGCAGGTCCGCGTGGGCGAACGCGTCGAGATCGGTGCTGCGGACCCGGCCGAGAAGGTCGGCGAAGGTGTCGGACGGCGCCACGTCGGAGCGCAGGACAAGAGTGCCGACGAACATGCCGACCAGCTCGTCCAGTGCGCGATCGCGTCGGCCGGCGATCGGGGTGCCGATCACCACGTCCCGGGTGTCGGCGAGCCGAGCGAGCGTGACCGCGAGTGCGGCGTGCATCGCCATGAACGTGGTGCTGCCCCGGCGCTCGGCGACGGCCGACAGTGCGGTCATCACGGCCGGATCGACGGCGAACTCGTGGACGCCGGCCCGGTGGGACGGCGCCGCCGGGCGGACGCGGTCGCCGGGCAGGGTGCACTCGTCCGGAAGGTCGGCGAGAGTGTCGGTCCAGAAGGAGAGGTCGCGGTGTGCCCGGCTCTCCGGGTCGGCCTCGTCACCGAGCACGGCCCGCTGCCACAGGGTGAAGTCGCTGTACTGCACCGGAAGTGGGGTCCACTGCGGGGCAGCTCCCCGGATGCGGGCGGCGTAGGCGACCATGACGTCGCGGGTCAGCGGTCCGAGGGACCACCCGTCCGCGGCGATGTGGTGTACGACGAGACCGAGCACGTGCTCCGTCTCGGAGATCGACAGAAGAGTGGTGCGCAGCGGGGTCTCGACCGTGAGATCGAACCCGCGACGGGCGAACCGGGTCAGCGCGTCCGCGACGTCGCCGCGGTCCACGACGGTCGTCGTGAGCGGTGCGGGTACTGCCGGTGCGACGACCTGGTGCGGTCCGTGATCGCTCTCGGGGAACACGGTCCGCAGGCTCTCGTGCCGTTCCACCACGTCGGCCAACGCCAGTGCCATCGCGGGGGCGTCGAGGACGCCGTCCAGGTGCACCGAGAACGAGATGTTGTAGGCGTCGGAGGTGGGGTCGAAGCGGTTGAGGAACCACAGCCGCTGCTGCGGCGACGACAGCGGAATCCGGTCCGGACGGCTCGCCGCCGGAATCGCGACGAGCGGGATCCGCGACGCCGCACCGCTGTCGGCGTCGAGGTGAGCCGCGAGCGCCTCGACGGTCGGGGCCTCGAAGAGAGTGCGCACTTCCACCTCCCGGCTCAGCGCGGCGCCGATCGCACTCGTGACACGGGTCGCCATCAACGAGTTGCCACCGGCGTCGAAGAAGCTGTCGTCCAGACCGACCCGGGGCACCGTGAGGACGTCCGCGAACACGCGGGCGACGGTCCACTCGGTCTCGGTGCGGGGCTCGCGGTACGCCGCCTCCGTCGTCTCCGGTGTGGGCATGGGCAGCGCGCGGCGATCGAGCTTGCCCGACGGGGTGAGGGGCACCTCGTCGAGCACGACCACCGCGGACGGCACCATGTACCCGGGCAGGGTGCGGCGGGCGTGCTCGAGCACCGGTTCGGTTCCGGCGGCGCCAGGCGCGAGCGTGAGGTGCGAGACCAGGCGGGCGTCGGCCCGGCCCGCGTTCTGCACGCTCGTGATGGAGAACGTGACCGACGGATGACGCTGGAGCACCGCGTCGATCTCGGCGAGTTCGATGCGGTGGCCCCGCACCTTGACCTGGTCGTCCGCTCGGCCGCGGAACACCAGTTCGGTTCCCGCGGTGGTGGTCACGGCGGCGACGACGTCGCCGGTGCGGTACATACGGTCACCCGGCGTGCCGAACGGATCGGCGACGAAGCGGGTGGAGGTCAGCGGCAGGCGCCCGAGGTACCCGCGGGCCAGCGCCGGCCCGGACAGGTAGAGCTCGCCGGGAACTCCGGGGACCACCGGGCGCAGACGACGATCGAGCACCCGCACGTCGACACCGCGGCGCGGGGCGCCGATGGTGACGGGCGAGCCGGGTGCCATCGGCGGTGTCAGGGTCGCGACGACGGTGGCCTCGGACGGCCCGTACAGGTTGAGCATGCGGCGGCCGGGCGCCCACCGTTCGACGAGGGCGGGACTGCAGACGTCGCCGCCGACCCCGACGAAGGTCAGAGCGTCGAGGTCCGCAGGGTCCACCGTCTCGAGAGCAGCAGGGGTGACGAAGGCGTGGGTCACCCGCTGATCACGCAGCAGTGCGGTGAGGCGGTCGCCGCCGTAGACGTCGGTACCGGCGACCACGACGGTCGCGCCCGCGGCGAATCCCATGAGCAGTTCCAGGATCGAGGCGTCGAAACTCGGCGAGGCGAAATGCAGTGTGCGCGATCGCGGTCCGACTCGGTAGGTCGCCACCTGCTCGCGGGCGAAGTCGGCGAGGCCGCGGTGCGGCACCACGACCGCCTTGGGGGTGCCCGTGGATCCGGACGTGAAGATGAGGTATGCCGGGTTCTCCGGGCGCACCCGTACGGGCAGTGCCGCCGAGGACTCGTCGGATCGGTGATCGACGGTGACCCACCGGACCGCGACGGGCAGTGCGGCTCCCGCGGCAGCGATGCCGAGGGACGCGGCGACGTCGGTGACCATGCGCTCGATGCGGTCCGCCGGGTAGCGCGGATCCACCGGGAGGAAGGCGGCGCCGGTCTTCGTCACGGCCCAGGTCGCGACGATCGAGTCGATCGAGCGCTCGAGGCACACGGGCACGATCGATTCCGGGCCGACTCCCTCGGCGATCAACGCGTGCGCCAGAAGGTCCGACGCGTCGTCGAGTTCGCCGTACGTGACGGAGCCGTCCGCCGTGACGACGGCGGTGGCGGACGGATCGCGCCGCGCGGCCGAGACGAGGATGTCGGCGAGCGACGAGGTGGGCCCGGCTGCCGCGCCCACGAGGACGGCAGGAGCGTCGGTGGACGTGGACAGGTCGATGTCGCCGATCGCTCGGGTGGGATCCACCGCGACCGATCGCATGACGGACACCAGTCGCTGCGCCATCGTCGCGGCTGTCGCGTCGTCGAACAGATCGCGGGCGTAGCCCAGGCGCGCATCGACCCCGTCGGGCCGACCGTCGACCGTGGTGCGCTCCGAGAGCTGCAGTGTGAGGTCGAACTTGGCTGTGCCGGAGTCGATCTCGGCGACCTCGACATCCAGTCCGGCCATCTCGACGCGGACCGGCGCGAGGTTCTCGAAGGAGAGAACGACCTGGAACAGCGGGTGGCGCGACGTCGAGCGTTCCGGTGCCACCGCGTCGACGACACGCTCGAACGGGACGTCCGCGCGGGCGAACGCCTCGAGGTCGTGATCGCGTACCTCGCGGAGGAGTTCGGTGAACGGGACGTGCGGCGCGGGCGTCGACCGCAGCACCAGTGTGTTGACGAACATGCCGACGAGTCCGTCGAGCGCGCGGTGGCCGCGACCGGCGATGGGCGACCCGATCGCGACGTCGTCCGAGTCCGCGAGCCGTCCCAGCAGCGCGGACAGTGCCGCGTGCAACACCATGAACAGGCTGGCCGAGGTGTCCGATGCGAGCACGAGGAGCTGCTGGTGCAGATCGGCGTCGATGTGGAAGTCGTGGGCGCCGCCGCGGTGCGACGGTGCAGCGGGACGGGGGCGATCCGTCGGCAGCTCGAGCGTGTCGGGCAGGCCGTCCAACCGCGCGGTCCAGTAGTCGATCTGACTGCGCAGGATCGAGGTCGGATCGTTCTCGTCTCCGAGTGCGGCGTGCTGCCAGAGCGTGAAGTCCGCGTACTGCACGTCGAGCGGTGCCCACAGCGGCGCACTCCCCTGCGTCCGCGCAGCGTAGGCGGTCATGACATCGGTCGCGAGGGGGCCGAAGGAGAACCCGTCCGACGCGATGTGGTGCAGCACCACGGCCAGCGTGTGCGACGTCGGCGAGGTGCGGAACAGGCGGACGCGGACCGGGTGCTCCCGCGTGACGTCGAATCCGTGAGACGCGAACTCCCGCACGGTGTCGGCCAGCGCCGAGTCGTCGGTGTCGATCGGCGCGAGGTCGTGGTGCGCAGGGTCCTGCACCACCTGGTGCGGACCGTCGGCGGAGTCGGGATACACGGTGCGCAGCGTCTCGTGGCGCTCCAGAACGTCGGCGAGCGCGACAGTCAGAGCGTCCGCGTCGAGGTCGCCGTGCAGCGTGATGGCGAACGGCATGTTGTACGCCGGGGACGCCGAGTCGAACCGGTTCAGGAACCACAGTCGCTGTTGGGCGAGCGAGAGGGGAATGCGATCCGGGCGAGGTCCTGCGACCAGCGGCGGCCCGGTGGTGACCACGGGCGCATGGGCGACGCGATCCGCCAGACGTGCCACGGTCGGCGCCTCGAAGAGGTCCTTGATGCCCACGTCGGCACCGAGCTCGGCGCTGATGCGGGAGACCACGCGCGTGGCCAGCAGCGAGTTGCCGCCGATCTCGAAGAAGCTGTCGTGGACACCGGGAGCGGGGACGTCCAGCACGTCGGCGATGGTCTCGGCGATGCGTCGCTCGACCTCTGTGCGCGGCGGGACCGAGGGCACGTCGGCCCGGCGGCGCACCGGTTCCGGCAGTGCCTTGCGGTCGACCTTGCCGTTGGCGCTCAACGGAAGTGCGTCGAGAACGATCACCAGCGACGGCACCATGTAGGACGGGAGGCGGTCGGCGACGGTCGCGGCGACAGCGCGGACCTCGACGCTCGCCGCGTCGGTTCCGGGCTCGGGTGCGACGTACGCGACGAGCGTGGTCTCGCCGCGCTCGTCGACGTGGGCCACGGCCACCGCGTGGTGCACGGCGGGATGCGCGACCAGAGCCGCCTCGACGTCGCCGAGCTCGATCCGCAGTCCGCGGATCTTGACCTGGAAGTCGGTGCGGCCCAGGTACTCGACGGCGCCGTCGGCCCGCCAACGCGCCAGGTCGCCGGTGCGGTACATGCGGGTGCCGTGCGCCGACAGCGGGTCGGCGACGAACCGATCGGCGCTCAGATCGGGCCGACCGACGTAGCCACGGGCGAGCTGGTCGCCCGCGAGGTAGAGCTCGCCCGCCGTTCCCACCGGAACCGGCTCGAGCCGGGCGTCCAGGATCTGCAACGCGGTGTTCCACACCGGCCGTCCGATCGGCACCGTGACGGCGTCGGCGTCGGTCACCTCCCAGTAGGTGACGTCGACGGCGGCCTCGGTCGGCCCGTAGAGGTTGTGCAGCGCGGACCCGGTGAGCGAGCGGAATGCCGATGCCGTCTCCGCGGGCAGTGCCTCACCGCTGCAGAACACCTGGCGCAGGTCACCGAGCCGGGCGTCGGACGCGCGCAGTTCAGCGACGAAGGCGCCGAGCATCGAGGGCACGAAATGTGCCGTGGTGACGCCCGATCCGGCGATGATCGAGGCGAGGTAGCGCGGGTCGCGATGCCCGTCGGGCTCCGCGATCACCAGGCGGGCGCCGACCTGGAGCGGCCAGAAGAACTCCCACACCGAGACGTCGAACGTCGCCGGAGTCTTCTGCAACACGGCGTCGTCGGCGCCGAGGTAGTACTCGTTCTGCATCCACAGCAGTCGGTTGACGATCGCCTGGTGCGACACCCCGACACCCTTGGGGCGGCCCGTGGAACCCGACGTGAAGATCACGTACGCCAGCGAATCGGGTCGCAGAGTCGCCGTGCGCTCACTGTCGCCGACCGGCGTGTCGGCGAGGCCGGCGAGATCGAGCATGTCGACGTCGACGCGTGCAGCGGTGTCGGGCAGGACGACACCCTGCGTGGACACCGTCAGCACGCACGCGGGCCGGGCGGTGTCGAGGACGTGGCCGAGACGCTCGGCGGGATGATCGGGGTCGAGCGGTACGTAGGCGCCGCCGGCCTTCTCGATCGCGTACATCGCCACGACGAGGTCGAGCGAGCGCTGCATGGCCAGGCCCACGAGCACGTCGGGTCCGACGCCGCGGGCGATCAACGCCCGCGCCAGGCGGGACGAGCGACGATCGAGTTCCGCGTACGTCAGTGCGGTGCCGGCGAAGTCGAGGGCCGTCGCGTCCGGGGTGCGCCGCACCTGTGCGTCGAACAGCGCGGGCAGCGTGGTCCGCGGAACGCTCACGGCTGTGTCGTTGAACTCGGTGACCACACGGTCGTACTCGTCGGGCAGCACGACGTCGAGACCGGAGACGCGAGTTCGTGCCCCGCGTCCCAGGAAGTTCTCGAAGAAGGCGAGGAACCGCCGATGGTGGGCGGCGAGGGTGTCCTCGTCGTACAGCGACGGGTTGCCCTCGAAGTCGATGTTCAGCGAGTTGCCGCCGCTGTTGTAGACGTTGAAGGTGAAGTCCTCGATGGGACCGCTGGAGAGCAGGTGCAGCCGGCCCACCAGATCGCCCAGACCGACGGTCCAGTCGAACAGCATGATGTTCACCATGGGTCCGAAGAACCCGCGGTGCATGGTCGAGCTGCCGTGGTCGCGGCGGATGTCCTCGTGGCGGTATTTCTGGTGGCGCAGCGCACCGGTGATCTCGAGGGTCACCGACGACACCAGGTCGCCGATGTTCATGTCGGGCGAGATGTGCACGCGGATCGGTACGACGTTGGACACCATGCCGCCCGAGCGGCGCAGCGCCGCGGTGGTGCGGACGGACACCGGCAGACTCATGACGACGTCGGCGCGCCCGGTGACCCGGTGCAGGTAGGCGGCGAAGGACGCGGCCACGACGGCAGCGGCACTGGCGTCGAATCGCTCCTCCGCGGAGGTGAGCATGTCGCCGACGGTCTCGTCGGTGACACCGTTGAGTCGCAGGCGACTCGGCGCGGCCGGGGCGGTGCGATCGGCGAGGGAGAAGGTGTCCGGCAGACCCTGGAGCGTGTCCTGCCAGAAGGCGCGGTCGGTCTCGAACCTGGTGGAGGTGCGATACGCGCGTTCTGCCGCGTAGAGCGTGGCCAGGTCGCCGGCCTTGCTGTCCGGGGTGGGAACACCGGCCTGCTCGTTGGTGTACAGCTCGGCGACGCGCTTCATGGCGGTGACGGCGCCGTATCCGTCACCGGCGATGTGGTGCATGCGGGTGTACCAGAAGTAGCGGTGGTCCTCGACGCGGAAGACGACGTTGACGGTCAGCGGATCGCGGTCCAGATCGACCGGGGAGCGCATCTCATTCTGCATCCAGGCCAGGGCCGCGGCGATCGGGTCCGCCTCGGACCGGACGTCGAGCCGAGTGGTGCGCACGGTGGCTGCCGGGTCGACGACCTGATACGGCTGACCGTCGATCTCCACGAGCCTGATCTCGCCGGACTGGAGTTCCGCGGCCGCGCGGGCACCCACGCGCTCGAGCAGGTCGATGTCGAGGTCACCCTGCACGTCGACGTACTGCGCGACGGTGAGGGGAACCTCGGGAGCGAGCTTCTGGGCGAACCACAGGCTGGCCTGCGCCGGGGAGAGCGGGAAGGGATCGGACGCTGTCCGGTTCACGGTAGGTGTCGTGTCGGCCGGTTCGGTGGTTCTCGGTGCGCTGTCCGACGTCGTCATCGTTCGCTCCTCCTCGTCGGTCCCGTGGCCGAGGAGCGGTCCTGCTCCCCGGGCTGTGCGAGACGACGCACACTTCCACCGAACGGACGCAGAGAGCATTGACGCCGCGGCCGATTCGGCCGCACGTCTGCGTGCTGTGTGTGACTTCCGGTGTCCCCGACCGTGGTCGCACTCTGTACTGAGCTGTATGTGGCATTCGCTCAACCACCCGTCGTGGATGGGTGAGACTTACCAACTTCTCGGTTTGCGGACCCGAAACGTTACGTCCATCGCGGTGACAGATCACGAAAAGTGCGGAAGGACCGCCCCGACCAGCGGACGCGGAGCCGTGTGCCCGGTCAGCGGGCCAGGCGCCGTCGAACGTTCGGTATCGTGGCGCCGATCACACTCAGGACGCCGAGGGCCACGAACACGTACTCGACGGTGGATCCCAGCCGTGTCGCGAGTGTGGTGTCGGTGCGCAGACCCACCGTGGCGACCAGATGGTCGGCGTCGAAGAGAGCGGTTCGCGAGGTCACGGAACCGTCGGGCGCGATGACGGCGCTGACCCCGCTGGTGGCGGCGACCACGACGGTCCTCGAGTGCTCCACCGCCCGGACTCGCGACATGGCCAGCTGCTGGTAGGTCATCTCCGTGTCGCCGAAGGTCGCGTTGTTGGTGGGCACCGCGAGAATCTGGGCGCCGGCGCGCACCGCCTCGGTGGGTGCGCGGTCGAAGGCCACCTCGTAGCAGGTCGCGACTCCCACGGCGAGAGCCCGCTGCTCGCGATCCGTGCCGGCGGGCACGTGCACGACGCCGTCACCGTCGCCGGGCACGAAGTTGCCCGCCGAGTCGGCGTACGAGGAGAACAGCCGGAAGAAGCTGCGGTACGGCAGGTACTCCCCGAACGGTTGAACGATCTTCTTGTCGTGGCGCTCCCCCGGTCCGGCGGCTCCGTCCCAGGCGATGACCGAGTTGGTGGAGGTGCCGTCGGCATTCGACAGCACCGCGCCCACGAGAATCGGTGCGTCGGTCCGCACGGAGGCGGCGGTGATCTCGGCCGCTGCGGTCGCGTCGCGGGTGGGATCGACGTCCGACGCGTTCTCCGGCCAGATGACGACGTCGGGCTTCGGTATCCGCCCCGCCTCGACCTCCTCCGCCAGCCGGAGAGTCTCGTTCACGTGGTTGTCGAGCACCTGGCGGCGTTGCGCGTTGAAGTCGAGGCCCAGCCGGGGAACGCTGCCCTGGATGGCCGCGATGGTGATCGTGTCGTCACCGTCCTGTGGACCCGCGAGCGTGGGGCGCACGGCGAGTGCGACGACCGGCGCCACGGCGGCGAGCGCGACCAGCCCGGCGACCGAGGTGACGGCGAAGCCGGTGCGCACCGTCCTGCACAGCAGCGTCAGGCACACACCGATCAGTGCCACCGCGGCGCTGAGCAGTGGGGCGCCGCCGAGTGCGGCCAGCGGAAGCAGGGGTGACTCGGACTGACCGAAGGCCAGACGGCCCCAGGGGAATCCGCCGAACGGGACCGTGCTGCGCAACCACTCCGTCAGTGACCACACCATGGTGATCCACACCGCGGCGAACGGCAGGCGGGACACCACCACGGCGAGCAGTCCGAACAGACCGAGGAACAGTGACTCCGCGACGGCGAGCGCGATCCACGGCAGCGGTCCGACGTACACGCCGATCCACGGGAGCAGCGGCAGGAAGAAGCCGAGGCCGAAGGCGAACCCGTACAGGAAGCCGCCTCTCAGCGAGAGGGCGCGCACCGGACCGTCGACCCGCCGCTCGGTCAGGACGAACGTGACGAGCGCCAGGGCGACAGGCGCGAGAAACCACAGTGATCGCGGTGGGAACGACGCGAACAGGAGCGCGCCGGCGCCGGCCGAGAGAGCGAGCCGCGCGGGTGGGATCAGTCGAGCGGGAACGCTCACGCGCGGTACACCGTGGTGCCGCGGTGCACGGTCTCCAGGCACACCGGGTCCGGCGCCTCGGGATCGAGGCGAGGCAGGGCCGGAACTCGTGACCGCGGGTCGGTGGACCAGCGCTGCACCGAGTCCCGTGGTGCGCTCACGACCAGTTCCGCGGCGTCCCACACCGCATAGCTGGCCGGCGCGCCCGGCACCAGCGTGCCGGCCAGGCCGTCGCGTACTCCCCCGGCGCGCCAGGCGCCGCGCGTCGCCGCGGAGAACGCGGCGCGGGGCGAGACGGCACTGCCCGGTGTGCGGTGGTTGACCGCTCCGCGGACACCGCGCCAGGGCTCGAGCGGCGTGACGGGTGCGTCCGACCCGATGGCCAGCGACACCCCGGCGGACGCCATCATCGCCAGCGGGTTGAGTGCGCGAGCGCGCTCTGCGCCGAGTCGGGTGGCGTACAGGCCCTCCTCACCGCCCCAGTAGGTGTCGAACACCGGTTGCACGCTCGCGATGACACCCCACGCCGCGAGGGCGTCGGCCTGCTCGGACGACACCATCTCGATGTGCTCGAGGCGATGGCCGCGAGACGCCACGGCGGGGCCACCGAGCTCGGCCACGACCCGCCCGAACGCCTCGACCACGGCACTGGTGGCGGCGTCGCCGATGACGTGGAAGCCGCCCTGGATCCCGGCCCGCGTGCAGGCGGAGACGTGCGCCGCGATCACGTCGACGTCGAGATACGAACGGCCGCAACCGGAGTGGTCAGCATAGTGGTCGTGCAGCCAGGCGGTGTGCGAGCCGATCGAACCGTCGACGAAGAGGTCGCCGCCCAGGGCGTGCGCGCCGGTCGCGGCCAGGAGTGCCGTCGCCTCGTCCGGGGTCGAGACGGCCTCGCCCCAGTAGGCGCGCACCTCGACGCCGTGCTCGAGGGCGAGGAGTTCGGCCAGGTCGACGCGGCCGGAGATGTCGGGGCCGGCGCACTCGTGCACGGCGGCGACCCCGTGCGCGGCAGCATGATCGAGCGCGGCGACGCGGGCGCGGTGCCGGCCCGCGGGGCTCAGCAGGTCCAGCGCCCGGGTGCGCACGGCATGGTGCGCCTCCGCGATGAGCGGCCGTTGCGGATCTGCGGTGGCGACCACGTCTCCGGCGGCGCGACGCAGCACCGTCGAGCACGCCGCGGAGTGCGCGTCGATGCGCGAGAGGTACACGGCCCGTCCGGGTGCTGCGGCGTCGAGCTCCGCGGTGGTGGGGCCGCGCCCCTCCGGCCACGTCGACTCGTCCCAGTTCTGCCCCCAGATCAGGGTGCCCCCGTCCTCGGCCGCGTACGCGGCGAGAGCGCGCAGGCACTCGTCGAGAGACCGAGCGCCGCTCAGATCGAGTCCGATGAGCGCCAGACCGGTGGCGGTGGTGTGGACGTGGGTGTCCACGAACGCGGGAGTCACGAACTCCCCGTTCAGTTCCACCACCTCGGCGTCGGGATGCAGCGCCCGCGCGGGGCGATCCTCACCGATCCAGACGACGGTGCCGTCGGTGACGGCCATGGCTGTCGCGTCGGGCGCGGACGGGCTGTAGATCCGTCCGCCGACCAGCAGTTGCGTACTCACGCTCGCCAGTGTGCCCGGTGTCGGGCGGCCGGGGTGTCGGGGGTCAGCGCTCGTCGCGGCCGGTGGTGCCGTCGATCACACCGCGGGTGTCGCGAGGGGCCGAATTCCCGCGGTCCGGCATCACATCGCCGTCGATGACCACGTGACCGGCCCCGAAACCCTGCGGCCCGAAACCCTGCGGCCCGAAACCCTGCGGCCCGAATCCACCGGGCGGGAACGTACGGCCCGAGGCCACGGCCGTCTCGACGCGCCGGGCGGCGGACCGGGCGATGACCGGACGCAGCAGCGCGCGGGTCAGCGGGATCATCAGCAGCAGGCCGAGGACGCTCGAGACGAGACCGGGGATCGTCAGCAGGACCGAGCCGAGGGCCACGAGCGCACCGTCCGCGACCGCGCCGCCGGGTGAGCGGCGTCCGGCGTTGGCCGAGCGCAGTTCCGAGAGCACGCGCCGACCCTGGGAGCGGATCGCGACCATGCCCAGAGCGGACAGTGCGATCACCACGAACACCGTCCACAGGATGCCGATCGCCGAGCCGAGCCACACGAGGGCGCTGATCTCGACGACGAGGTAGAGGAAGAAGTAGAGCAGTGGCATCGCGGGAGTCCTTTCGGCGACTGGTCGAACCCGTCTGCCGTGTCAACGCGCGACCGCCTCGTTTTTCTCCCGGCCGGTCAGGCGCCCGGAGTGACCAGTCCGAGCTCGTAGGCGAGCACGACGGCCTGGACGCGATCGCGCAGCCCGAGCTTGGTGAGCATGCGGCCGACGTGGGTCTTGACGGTCGCCTCGGACAGGAACAGCTCACCCGCGATCTCGGCGTTCGACTTGCCGGCGGCGATGAGCAGCAGCACCTCGCGCTCACGGTCGGTCAGCGACTCGACGGCTGCCGATCGTCCGGGAACATCGCGCGGTTGCCCGGCGACGATGCGGGAGAGCAGACGTCGGGTCACCCGCGGCGAGACGACGGCGTCCCCTGCCGCCACGCTGCGGATCGCGGACACGAGGTCCTCCGGAGGCGTGTCCTTGAGGAGGAATCCGCTGGCACCGGCACGCAGTGCGCCCAGGGCGTGTTCGTCCAGGTCGAAGGTCGTCATGACGATGACCCGCACCTCGGGTTGCGCCGCGATGATGCGTTCGGTGGCCGAGACACCGTCGATACCGGGCATGCGGACGTCCATCAGCACGACGTCCGGTTCGAGGCGCGCGGCCGCGGCGATCGCAGTGGCACCGTCGGGCACGTCGCCCACCACGTCGATGTCGGGCTGCGCGCCGAGAACCATCGACAGACCCATGCGCATCAGTTCCTGATCGTCGACCAGGAGCACCGAGATGGACACGGGAGACAACCTAGCGGTCCGGGTGGTCCTGGTCGACGCCCAGCGCGGCCTTCAGTTCGAGGGGCAGCGTCGCGGCCACGCGCCACCGGCCGTCCGGCAGCGGACCGGCGCGGAGCTCTCCGCCCAGCACGGCGACACGTTCGCGCATGCCGATGACGCCGAAGCCGCTGGTGGTGGGTGCGGCGTGGATGTCGACGGCCGGGCCGGTGTCGTCCGAGGAATTGATCACCGACACCGTCACCGCGGACGGTTCGCGGCGCACGGCCACCACGGCTCGGGGCCGCTCACCGCCGTGGCGCAGCACGTTGGTGAGCGATTCCTGCACCAGCCGGTGCACCCCGAGCGACACCGCCGGCGGCAGGTCGTCGAGTTCGCCCGTCTGCTCGATGGACACCCGCAGCCCGGCGGCGCGCATCAACTCCACGATCTTGGCGAGGGCCGCGGTGCCGTACTCGGGGTGGGACTCGGACGACTCGTCGGTCCGCAACAGCGACACCGTGCGTCGGAGTTCGGTGAGTGCGGTGCGGCCGGTCGCGGAGATGTTCGCGAGTGCCGCCGCGGCCCGCTCCGGGTCCGACCGCAGCGCGTAGGACGCCCCGTCCGCCTGCACGATCATGACGCTCACCGCGTGGGCCACCACGTCGTGCAGTTCGCGGGCGATGCGGGTGCGCTCGGCGGACACCGCCTCGACGGCGCGTCGGTCACGATCGGATTCGGCGACGGCGAGCCGTGCGCTGACCTCGGCGACGTAGGCCCGGCGAGTCCCGAGGAACTCCGCCGTGATGTAGGCCAGGGCGTAGAGGAGGACGAAGAAGATGGTGGAGGTCCAGTCGGACCCGAGCACGAGTCGCACGACGACGATGTCGGCCGCGAGGCCCAGCGCGAAGAGGAGGGTCGTGCGCCGGTCGGTGTACACGGCCAGCGTGTAGAGCATCACCACGAAGCCGAGCTGCCCGGGCGGCAGCGTGCGCGGTTCCTCCGATGCCCACACCATCAGAGTCGCGACCTGGCCGAGTGCGAGCGCCGTCCAGGCGGCGGCCACCGGGTAGCGGCGGCGCCAGGCGATCGGCGTGGACACGGCGACCGCCATCGCCACGTAGACGAGTGGCTGCTCCACGGCAGCGACGGCCGTGAGCTCGATGAGGAAGAGTGACACCGCCAGCGCACAGTCGACCGCGAACGGACGGTGGCGGAGCCATTCGCTGAATCGGCGCATCGTGGTCGAAGCGTAGCGCGGGAGCTGTGATCGAATGTCCGCCATGGGTGCTGGTGACTGGTCGGTGTTGCTGGCTGCCGCGCTGGCGGCGGGTTGGGTGGACGCCGTGGTCGGTGGCGGCGGGCTCATCCTGCTGCCCGCACTCCTGTTGGTCACGCCGGCGGCCACGACCCAGCAGACCGTGCTGGCCACCAACAAGCTGGCCTCCGTCGCCGGCACCACCGCCGCGGTGCTGACCTTCTCCCGCAAGGTCCCGATGAACTGGCGGCTCCTCGCACCCGCCGGAGTGGTGGCCGCGGTCGGCGCGGCGTTCGGCGCCGCCACCGTCAGCCTCATCGACAAGGACCTCTTCATCCCCATCGTGCTGGTGGTGCTGGTCGGCGTCGCGGTGCTGGTGACGCTGCGCCCCACCGTCGGCGTCGTGGTGGGTGATCCGCCGACGCGCCGCCGCATCACCATCGTGGTGGTGGTGGCCGCCGTCGCCATCGGGTTCTACGACGGCATCCTCGGTCCGGGCACCGGCACCTTCCTCATCATCACGTTCGCCACCCTGCTCGGCACCGAGTTCGTGCGCAGCGCGGCGATGGCGAAGGTGCTGAATCTGGGATCCAACATCGGCGCCCTCCTGTACTTCTCGGCGACCGACGACGTCCTGTGGTTGCTCGGCCTCGCCATGGCCGTCGCGAACGTCGCGGGCTCGCTGGTCGGCTCACGCATGGCGATCTCGCGGGGCGCCGGGTTCGTGCGCATCGTGTTGCTGGTGGTGGTGTTCGCGCTCGTCATCCGACTCGGGTGGCAACAGTTCGGCTAGCGTCACCGATGTGAGAGACGTCGACAGCGATTTCGTCGCCCTGCCACTGCACGCGCTCGCGGACGCGGCGCTGACAGCGGCACGTGCGTCCGGTGCCACGCATGCGGATCTGCGGGTGCATCGACTGCGGACGCAGTCGCTCGCTCTCCGCGACGGCGAGGTGCAGTCGAGTGTCGAGGCGACGACGCTCGGCCTCGCGGTCCGGGTGATCGTCGACGGAACCTGGGGATTCGCGTCCGGTGCGGTACTGTCGGTGGACGAGGCCGTCTCCGTCACCTCGCGCGCCGTGCTCGTCGCACAGGCGTTGCGCGACCTGAACCGGGATCCCGTCGTGCTCGCCTCCGAGCCGGTGTACGAGAACGTGTCGTGGGTGTCGGACTACGAGATCGATCCCTTCGACGTCCCCACCACCGACAAGGTCGATCTGCTGGGCGAGTACTCCGGCCGTCTGCTGGCCTCGGACGGCGTCGACCACGTGAGTGCCTCCGTGCTGCAGGTCAAGGAGCAGTCGTTCTACGCAGACCTCGCCGGGTCGCGCATCACGCAGCAACGGGTGCGACTCCACCCGCAGATCGACGCCGTGTCCGTCGATTCCGCGTCGGGTGGCTTCGATTCGATGCGCACCCTCGCTCCCCCGACGGGACGTGGCTGGGAGTACCTGACCTCCGACGGGACCGGCGCCGACGGACTGTGGGACTGGGACGACGAACTCTCGCGCATCCCCGACTGGCTCGCCGAGAAGACGAAGGCCCCCGGCGTGGAGCCGGGTCTCACCGATCTGGTGATCGACCCGACCAACCTGTGGCTCACCATCCACGAGTCCATCGGCCACGCCACGGAATACGACCGAGCCATCGGCTACGAGGCCGCCTACGCCGGAACGTCCTTCGCGACGCCCGACCAGCTCGGCACGCTGCGCTACGGCAGTGAGTCGATGCACGTGACCGCCGACCGCACCGAACGCCACGGGTTGTCCAGCATCGGGTGGGACGACGACGGCGTGGCCTCGCAGTCGTGGGATCTGGTGCGCGACGGGGTTCTCGTCGGCTACCAGCTCGACAGGGTGTTCGCGCCCCGCCTCGGGCTCGAGCGGTCGAACGGGTGCTCGTACGCGGACTCGCCCCACCACGTCCCGATCCAGCGAATGGCCAACGTCTCGCTGCAACCGGACCCGCACGTCGATCGCAGCGTGGACGATCTCATCGCCGACGTCGAGCACGGCGTCTATGTGGTGGGTGACAAGTCGTGGTCGATCGACATGCAGCGCTACAACTTCCAATTCACCGGCCAGCGCTTCTTCCGCATCGAGAACGGGGCTCTCGCGGGCCAGGTCCGGGACCTGGCGTACCAGGCGACGACCACCGATTTCTGGGGCTCGATGGAGGCGGTGGGCGGACCGTCCACGTGGCGTCTGGGCGGCGCGTTCAACTGCGGCAAGGCGCAGCCCGGTCAGGTGGCGGCGGTGTCGCACGGCTGCCCCGCTGCTCTCTTCCGTTCGGTCAACGTCCTCAACACACGAACGGAGGCGGGTCAGTGAGCGTCAGCACTCCCCTCGGCGGCCACGATCTGGTGGAGCGTGCGCTGTCGTACGCCACCGTCTCGGACACCGTCGTGATCGTCGCCGACATCTCGGAGGCATCCCTGCGGTGGGCCGGGAACTCGATGACCACCAACGGCGTGGGTGACTCGAGGTCCTGGACCGTCGTCTCGATCGTGCGGGACGGCACGGCGGCGCGGGTGGGAACGGTCTCGTCCACGAGCATGGATCCGGATGATGTCGCCGGCGTCGTGGCAGCCGCCGAGGACGCCGCTCGTGCGGCTCAGCCCGCCACCGATGCGATGCCCCTCGTCCAGGGCGCCCCGACGCCGGACTCCGGATGGGGCGACGTCCCGCTCCGCACGGGGATCGACGTGTTCGACTCCGTGGTACCCGGCCTGGCGCGGGGATTCGACGGAGCCGATGCGTTGTACGGCTTCGCGCATCACACGGTCCGTACCGTGTGGCTGGGCACGTCCACCGGGGTGCGGCGGCGCGTCGTCGAACCTGTCGGGTCGCTCGAGATCAACGGTAAGAGGGGTGGTCTCTCGGGCGGTGCCAGTGCCTGGGTGGGCACCGGTACCCGAGACTTCCGCGACATCGATCTGGATGCGTCCCTGGCCGAACTGACGCGCCGGCTCGACTGGTCCGCCCGGACCGTCGACCTTCCCGCGGGACGCTACGAGACGATCCTCCCACCGTCCGCGGTCGCCGATCTGATGATCGATCTGCTGTGGTCGATGGACGGCCGGGGCGCGCAGGAGGGCCGCACCGCCCTGTCCGCTCCCGGCGGCGGCACCCGCGTCGGTGAGGTGCTCGGACACCTCGGTCTCACACTGTACTCCGACCCGTCCGAGAACGGCCTCGAGTACGCCCCGTTCGTGGTCACCGGATCCTCGAGCGACGCGGTGTCGGTGTTCGACAACGGAATGGACGCCGGCCGCACCGACTGGATCCGCGACGGTGCAATCACTTCCCTTGCCTACCCACGTTCCGCCGCAGCAGAATTCGGGGCCACACCCACTGTGCCCGGTGACAACCTCGTCATGGTGGGCGGCGCCGGCGGTTCCGTCGACGACCTCGTCGCGCGCACCGAACGCGGACTCTTGTTGACGACCCTCTGGTACATCCGCGAGGTGGACCCGACGACCATGCTCCTCACCGGGTTGACGCGGGACGGCGTCTACCTGGTCGAGGACGGCCGGGTGACTGCTGCCGTGAACAACTTCCGGTTCAACGAGAGCCCGCTCGACATCCTGCGCCGCGCGACAGAGGCGGGTACGACCGTTCCCACCCTGCCGCGTGAGTGGTCGGATTGGTTCACCCGCGCAGCGATGCCCCCGATGCGGATCCCCGACTTCCACATGTCGTCCGTGAGCGCGGCCCAGTAGGAGGGGTCTCACTCGCCGGGTGCGGTGAAGTAGTCGGTGCCGTGCGAGTCGCGGACATGGACGATCCCGTCCCGGACCATGCGGTGGTGCCACTGCCGCCGGGTCTTCAGGCCGTGGTGCCGGCGGCACAGCGGCGTGAGGTTGCCGGTGACGGTCCAGCCGCCTCTCCGGGGGTCGGTGTGGTCGAACGGGACCACGTGGTCGAGGTCGCAGTCCGCACTCGGTACAGCACACCCCGGATGGATGCATGTCGGATACAGGGCTGTCACCAGGGCGGCGATCGCCTCGGACGGCCGGTACGTCAACGCCCCGGCCGGGGGCACGGCGAATCCCCCATGTCCGTTGGGGTCTGCGACGGCACGGTCCAACGCCGATGGTGCGAGCGTGCGGAGGTACTCGACCTGCTCCCTGACTTTGCGGGCTGTCGTGCTGCCCAGTTTCCCCTTGATGGGGGTCCACCCCGCGGGCATGCGGCGGGTGCGGCGGACTTCCCGCCCGGCGGCGGGCACCGGCGGGCCCGGTGGTTCGGAGTCGGTCGGTGGGTCGTGCTCCGGGCATCGGCAGCTGCACCCCGCCCGCGGTTCCGCGACCTCCGCGGCGGTGATCATCGCCTGCCACGTCGCATCCCCGGCAATTCTCCGGGCTACATCAGCCGGTACCGGTCCCCAGCCGACGAGGTGGCCGGGTTCCCCCGCCAACCCTGCCGCGGTGGCAGCATCGAGGACGATCACGGCACGGGCCGGCGTACACGACACGGCCCCGGTCAAGAGCGCGTGCGCGGCGTCGAACAACCGAGCCGGCAACGACGTCGGATCGGTCACCCCGCGTGCGGCGGCAGCGGCGATGTTCCGCCACAGTGCGGCGACTTTGTCGGCCGGACCACGGATCTTCAGCTCGGCCTGATCGCGCGGGAGCTTGCGCACCGTCGCCGACCGCTCCAATGCTGCCCGTTCACGGATGATGCGGTGCCAGTCGGCGTCGAAGTCGGCGAGGATCCGGTCGATCGCCGACGCGACCGCACCCGGCGTGCACCGGGCTGCGACAGCAATGACCCGCTGCAGTAATGCTTCGGTCGCATGATGGAACCCGGCCAGGGATCGGCAGACCGTGCGGAACGCCGCGTACGCCAACCGGCCCGCATCGAACGCCTCCGCCACCGCAGGATGCGCGGTGCGGGTCAGAAACAGCCACTCCGTGACAGTGCGCGTCGAGACCGCCAACGCCGCCGCGACCTCCGCCACCGCACAGGTCTCGGCGGCTTCCGCATCGAACACCCCACCCGGACCGAGCACCGCCGGCCGACGCGACGACTCCTGCACGTACGCACACGACGCCGACACGGACCGGGCGAACGAGGCCTGAGCGTCAACCTTCGCCGACACCAACACATCCGTCGAAACCACTGTGTCGTACACGAATTCACCCCCCGGTGATGCCCCGATCAGACCGCCCCCCGACGACCTGACCAGACAGTAACCGACACCACCGACACGGAATCAGGCCGCGCGCAACGCCAACCCGACGGTGCTGCTCTTACCCTTGAAGAGCGAGCTCATCGTCACCACGATGCGGCCGGTGATGCCGTACTTCTCGATCACCACGTCGCGGGTACGCGCGGTGCCTGCGTCGTCCAGCACCTCGGCGACAGCGTCCATGGCCGGGCCCACGTTCTTTCCACTGCGATCGCAGGTGGCCACCGTGACGCGGGGAGTGTTGCGGATCCGCTTGACCTTCCACGACTCCCGTTGCGTCCACATGAGGAGCCGATCCCCGTCGAGGGCCGCCCAGATGGGTGTCGGCTTGGGGGTGCCGTCCTTGGTGAACGTGGTCAGGAGGACGTACTTCGCGGTGCCGACGTCACCGAACGGGTTGCTCATACGAGACAGGATAGGCCGGTCAGTCGCCCTCGAGCTCGCCTTCGCTCTCGAGGTAGGCCGCACGGAGGTCCGCGAGCACTGCCGGGTCCGGTTCCGCCCACATGCCGCGTTCCACGGCCTCGAGCAGTCGCTCGGAGATTCCGTGCAGCGCCCAGGGATTGGACGTCGACATGAACTTCCGATTGGTCTCGTCGAGGACGTACTCCTGCGTGAGCTTCTCGTACATCCAGTCCTGCACGACTCCCGTGGTGGCGTCGTACCCGAACAAGTAGTCGACCGTCGCGGCCATCTCGAATGCGCCCTTGTACCCGTGCCGCCGCATCGCGTCCATCCAGCGCGGGTTGACGACGCGCGCACGGAACACGCGGGACGTCTCCTCGTGCAGCGTGCGGGTGCGCACCGATTCCGGGCGGGTGCTGTCGCCGATGTACGCCTCGGGAGACGTTCCGGTGAGCGCACGCACGGTCGCCACCATGCCGCCGTGGTACTGGAAGTAGTCGTCGGAGTCGGCGATGTCGTGCTCGCGGGTGTCGGTGTTCTTCGCCGCCACCGCGATGCGCCGGTAGGACGAACGCATGTCGTCCGCTGCCGGGACGCCGTTCAGTCCGCGGCCGTACGCGAAGCCGCCCCACGTCGTGTAGACCTGCGCCAGATCCTCGTCACTGCGCCAGCTCTTGCTGTCGATCAACTGCAGCAGTCCGGCGCCGTACGTGCCGGGCTTGGATCCGAAGATGCGGGTGGTGGCTCGGCGGTCGTCGCCGTGCTCCGCGAGATCGGCCTGTGCGTGCGCACGCACATAGTTCTGCTCGTCGGTCTCGTCCAGGCCCGCGACCATGCGGACGGCGTCGTCCATCATCGCGAGCACGTGCGGGAATGCGTCGCGGAAGAAGCCGGAGATGCGGACCGTCACGTCGATACGCGGCCGTTTCAGCTCGTCCAGAGCGATCGGTTCGAGGTGCGTGACGCGGCGCGACGCCTCGTCCCACACGGGCAGCACGCCGAGCAGTGCGAACACCTCGGCCACGTCGTCACCCGAGGTACGCATGGCGCTGGTCCCCCACACCGACAACCCGACAGAGCGCGGGTACTCGCCGTGATCCTGCAGGTAGCGGGCCACGAGCGACTCGGCCATCGCCTGGCCGGTCTCCCACGCGAGCCGCGACGGCACCGCCTTGGGGTCGACCGAGTAGAAGTTGCGGCCGGTCGGCAGCACATTGATGAGTCCACGCAGCGGCGACCCGCTGGGGCCGGCCGGGATGAATCCGCCGTTCAGCGCATGCAGCACACGGTCGATCTCCTGGTCGGTCCCGCGCAGACGGGGAACCACCTCGGTGGCCGCGAAGCGGAGGATCTCGGCGACGGTGTCGGGCAGTCCCGCGGTGATGCCGTCGACGGCGTCCACCGACCAGTCGGCGCGGTGCAGTGCCGCAACGAGACCACGTGCCTGCTCCTCGACGGCATCGACCGACGTACGGGCCTCGTCGCCGTCCTCGCTGAGACCCAACGCTTCCCGCAGACCCGGAACGGTGCGCTCCCCGCCCCACATCTGACGGGCCCGCAGCATGGCCAGCACGAGGTCGACCTCCGCCTCACCGCGCGGAGCCTGCCCGAGGACGTGGAGCCCGTCGCGGATCTGCACGTCCTTGATCTCGCACAGCCAGCCGTCGACGTGCAGCAGCATGTCGTCGAACACCTCTTCGTCGGGGCGTTCCTCCAGGCCGAGGTCCTTGTGCATCTGGGCCGCTGTCATGAGCGTCCAGATCTGCTGACGAATCGCCGGCAGTTTGGCCGGGTCCAGCGTCGAGATGTTCGAGTGCTCGTCGAGCAACTGCTCGAGGCGGGTGATGTCGCCGTAGCTCTCGGCGCGGGCCATCGGCGGGATGAGGTGGTCGACGAGAGTCGCGTGCGCGCGGCGCTTGGCCTGTGTCCCCTCGCCCGGGTCGTTGACCAGGAACGGGTAGATCAGTGGCAGATCGCCCAACGCGGCGTCGGTGCCGCACGAGGCGGACATGCCGAGAGTCTTGCCGGGCAACCACTCGAGGTTGCCGTGCTTGCCGAGGTGCACGACGGCGTCCGCGGCGAAACCGCCGTCCTCCTCCGGGGCCGCGAGCCAGCGGTAGGCGGCGAGGTAGTGGTGGCTGGGGGGAAGATCCGGATCGTGGTAGATCGCCACGGGGTTCTCGCCGAACCCGCGAGGCGGCTGCACCATGAGGACGACGTTGGAGAACCGCAGTGCGGCGATGACGATCTCGCCCTCCGGATCCGCCGAACGGTCGACGTACAGCTCGCCCGGTGCCTCGCCCCAGTGTTCGACGACGCCGGATCGCAGGTCCTCCGGCAGCGTGTCGAACCAGCGTCGGTAGCGCGCGGCCGAGATACGGATGGGGTTGCCCTCGAGTTGCTCGGCGGTGAGCCAGTCGGCGTCCTGCCCACCGGCGGCGATGAGCGCGTGGATGAGGGCGTCGCCGTCCTGCGCGGCGAGGCCGGGCACCGCGTCGTCACCGTCGACGGGTCCGATGTCGTAGCCCAACTCGCGCATCCGCGTCAGCAGACCGATCGCCGACGCCGGGGTGTCGAGTCCGACGGCGTTGCCGATGCGGGCGTGCTTGGTCGGGTACGCGGACAGCATCAGCGCAACGCGCTTGTCGGTTGCGGGAATTCGGCGCAGTCGAGCATGCCGGACCGCGATGCCGGCGACACGCGCACAGCGCTCGTGGTCGGGTACGTACGTGCTGAGGCCGTCGGCGTCGATCTCCTTGAACGAGAACGGCACCGTGATGATGCGACCGTCGAACTCGGGCACCGCGACCTGGGTCGCGACGTCCAGCGGGGACATGCCGTCGTCGTTCGCGTCCCACATCGCGCGGGAGCTGGTGAGGCACAGGCCCTGCAGGATCGGCACGTCGAGCGCGGCGAGCTCGGCGACGTCCCAGGCCTCGTCGTCGCCACCGGCGCCCACGTTGGCGGGACGGGTTCCGCCGGCCGCGAGCACGGTGACCACCATGGAGTCGGCTTCGCGCAACGCCTCGAGCAGTTTGGGTTCCGCGCTGCGCAGCGACGCACAGTAGATCGGGAGCGCGCGGGCGCCCTTCGCCTCGATGGCGTCGCACAGGGCATGGATGTAGTCGACGTTGCCCGCGAGGTGCTGGGCTCGGTAGTACAGGACGGCGATCGTGGGCTCCGACGACGAAGTGCGCGCACGGGTACGCAGCACACCCCACGCCGGGAGATGGGCGGGCGGGGCGAACCCGTGGCCCGTCAGCAGCACCGTGTCGGACAGGAAATAGGCGAGCTGCTCGAGGTTGTCCGCGCCGCCCTCGGCCAGGTACTGGTGCGCCTGCGCTGCCACATTCGCGGGAACCGTCGACAGTTCCATCAACTCGGCATCAGGAGCCTGCTCGCCGCCCAGCATGACCACCGGAACGGGGCCGCGGAGCACCGCGTCGATACCGCTCTCCCACATCCGGCGCCCGCCGAGAATGCGCACGACCACCAGGTCGACACCGTCCATGAGCGTCGGCAGATCGGCGTCGACGAGGATGCGGGACGGGTTGGCCCAGCGGTACTCGGCGCCGGACGCACGTGCGCTCAGCAGGTCGGTGTCGGATGTCGAGAGCAGCAAGATCACGGTGGTGGAGCCTTCCCTGGGGTTTTCGCGCCCCGTCGGCGTCGGTGTGCACCCCAGGTCTGACTTCTCCGGAGACGCTGGAGTCACAGTGGCGCGACCGCGCCGGAGTCTCACCGGCTTCCGGGGTGCTTCGCGATGATCGTACGTCGTAGCCTGGACTGCATGAGTGATGCCGGGGACAGGACCAGACGGGACGCCTGCCCCGGGGCGCTCCAACTGCACGAGGCGAAGGACGGCTTGCTGGCTCGGGTGCGTCTGCCCGGCGGCGCGCTCAGCGCCGAGCAGATGGGTGTGCTCGCGGCGGCGTCGACAGATTTGTCCGACGGTGAGTTGGTGCTCACCTCCCGGGGGAACGTCCAGCTCCGCGCGGTACGCGATCCCGACGACCTGGCCGACCGGCTCGCGGCCGCGGGACTTCTGCCGTCGGAGACCCACGAGCGGGTCCGCAACATCCTGGCGTCGCCACTCTCGGGTCGTCTCGGCGGAACGGCCGACGTCCGCGACCTGGTGTCCTCGCTGGACACCTCGCTCACGAGTGATCCTGAGCTGGCCGACCTGCCGGGTCGGGTGCTCTTCTCGGTCGACGACGGCCGCGGCGATGTGACGGGTTTCGGCGCCGACATCGGCGTCCACGCCGTCGACGAGGACGCCTTCGCCCTCATCCTCGCGGGCGCCGACAGCGGCGTCCGGGTCCCGCGGGCCGACGCGGTCGCGGTGATGCTCGACGCGGCGCGCGGGTTCCGCCGCGAGCGGCAGGGGCACTGGCGCATCGCGGAGATGCCGAACGGTGTGGAGGCTGTGCTCGGTCACGTCGATCACGCTGTCGGCGACCACCCTCGGGTCGCCGTCGAGACGTCGGTGGAGCCGCCGATCGGATGGTTCGTGCAGGACGACGCCACCGTCGCGCTCGGTGCCGCACTCGCCCACGGCGTGCTTCCGGCCCGCACCGCCCTCTTCCTCGCGGCGGTCGAGAAGCCGATCCACGTCACGCCGTGGCGCGGCATCGTGCTCCTCGATCTCGACGAGGGCGTCGCCGAGCAGGTCGTGCGTGTGTTGGCCCCGATGGGCCTGATCTTCGACGCGGAGTCACCGTGGGTGCGGGCCAGCTCGTGCGTCGGCTCTCCCGGCTGCGCGAAGTCGCACTCCGACGTGCGCGCCGATCTCGACGCCGCCCTGGAGAACGGCGAGGTGGGCGACGGCCGGGAGCACTGGGTCGGGTGTGAGCGCCGATGTGGCCGACCCCGCGGTGAGGTCACCGACGTGGTCGCGACCGAGAGCGGTTACCAGCGCTCCTGAGCCGCCTGCATCCGATCAGGAGCCCGGTGCGGTCACGATCAGGTAGTACAGCGTGGCACCGATAGCCAGTATCTGTTGGCCCGGGAAGGCGTAGTTGTCGACCAGCCAGTGGCCGGCGAGGTCGAACAGATCGCTCGGAAACATGGTTCGGCTCCGTTCTCGTCGACGACCCCGCGGTCGTTCGTCTCGGCAACGTTACGGACGATGCAGCGCGACCGGAACAGACCGAGCGTCACGATTCGGTGTCGATCCGTGGTGCCTCCCCCCGGCGCCGCGGCGCCGGACCCTGGCCGACCGCGGCGCGTCGCCGCTCCCTATCGTGGAGTCATGCACGACTACATCCGCGACGGCGACGAGATCTACCGGCGCTCCTTCGCGACCATTCGCGAAGAGGCCGATCTGTCGGCCTTCTCCGACGATGTGGCACAGGTCGTCGTGCGCATGATCCATGCCTGCGGCGAGGTGAATCTCGCACAGTCGATCGCGTCCACACCCGACGTCGTGGCCAAGGGTCGCGCGGCACTCCGCGCCGGGGCCCCGGTGCTGTGCGACGCGACGATGGTCGCGTCCGGCATCACCCGTCGACGGCTTCCAGCCGACAACGAGGTGATCTGCACCCTCAACGCACCGGACGTCCCGGAGACGGCGCGCGAGCGCGGCACCACCAGAACGGCCGCAGCGGTGGATCTGTGGGTCGACCACCTCGACGGCGCCGTCGTCGCGATAGGCAACGCACCCACCGCACTGTTCCGGCTCATGGAGTTGATCCAGCAGGGCGCTCCGCGCCCGTCCGCGATCCTGGGTGGGCCCGTGGGCTTCATCGGCGCCGCGGAGTCGAAGGACGATCTCGTCGCCTCCGGTCTCGGCCTCGACCACCTGCTCGTCCTCGGCCGCCGCGGTGGCAGCGCCATTGCCGCAGCCGCCGTCAATGCCATTGCGACGGAACGCGAATGAGCGGCAAGCTCTGGGGTGTCGGTATCGGCCCGGGTGATCCGGAGCTGGTGACGGTCAAAGCCGCGCGGGTCATCACCGCCGCCGACGTCGTCGCCTTCCACAGCGCCCGGCACGGCAAGAGCATCTCTCGCCGCACTGCGGAGCCGTACCTGCGCGAGGGTCAGATCGAGGAGCACCTGGTCTACCCGGTGACCACGGAAGGCACCGACCACCCCGGCGGGTACGACGGCGCTCTCGCGGACTTCTACGTCGAAGCGTCCGAACGTCTGGCGGCGCACCTCGAGGCCGGTCGCTCGGTCGCGCTGCTCGCCGCCGGCGACCCGATGTTCTACAGCTCGTATCAGCACATGCACGTTCGTCTCGCGCACCGCTTCGACACCGAGGTGATCCCCGGCGTCACGTCGGTCAGTGCGGCGTCCGCGGCGGTCGGGGAACCGCTCGTCGAGGGTGACGAGGTCCTGACCATCCTGCCGGGGACCCTGCCCCGCGCTGAACTCACGCGGCGACTCGAGGACACCGACTCCGCCGCGATCCTCAAGCTGGGCCGCACGTATCCCGCTGTGCGCGAAGCCTTGCGCGACAGCGGCATGATCGACCGCGCCCGCTACGTCGAGCGCGCGAGCACCACCGGCGAACGCGTTCTCGCCGCCGACGATGCGACGGACGTTCCGTACTTCTCCATCGCCGTGGTCTCGAGCCCGTCCTACGTGGTCAGCGAACCCGCTGCGTCGGGCGAGGTGGTGGTCGTCGGATTGGGGCCGGGCTCCGCCGAGTGGACCACGCCGGAGGTGCGCGGCGAGCTGCTCCGCGCCACCGATCTCGTGGGCTACACCACCTACATCGACCGGGTGCCCGTTCGAGCCGGCCAGCGTCGACACGCGAGTGACAACCGAGTCGAATCGGAACGGGCCGAGATGGCACTCGATCTCGCGTCTCGCGGCGGTCGGGTCGTCGTCGTGTCCTCCGGCGATCCCGGCGTGTTCGCCATGGCCGCAGCGGTTCTCGAGGTGGCGGCGCAGGACCGATGGCGCCACGTTCCCGTGCGCGTCTGCCCCGGGGTCACGGCCGCCAACGCGGTCGCGAGCCGCGTCGGCGCTCCCCTGGGCCACGACTATGCCGTTCTGTCCCTGTCCGATCGCCTCAAGCCGTGGGACGTGGTCGAGCGCCGCATCCGCGCGGTCGCGGCGGCCGACATGGCGTTCGCCGTCTACAACCCGGCCTCGCGCTCGCGGACCTGGCAGGTGGAGGCGCTGAAGACGCTCGTGCTCGAGCACCGTGGCCCGGACACTCCCGTCGTCGTGGGCCGCGACGTCTCGGGACCCGAGGAGTCGGTGACCGTCGTCCGGCTCGGGGATCTCGACCCGGCCACGATCGACATGCGCTGTCTGCTCATCGTCGGAGCGTCCACCACGACGGTCGATCACACCGCGGACGGCCCGCGGGTGTTCACGTCACGGCGTTACGACACCGTCGATCCCATCGCCCGCGTCGGGAGCGGCGCGGGGAGTGCGTCGCTTCAGTAACCAGGTCACGCACTTGTCGGCTGTCGGCACCACGGGAACGTCGTCCTGAACGGGCGGCCGTTCCACCATGACGACGGGGATGCCGCGCTCGCGGGCGGCCTGAAGCTTGGCCGACGTGAGCTTGCCACCGCTGTTCTTGCTCACCACCACGTCGATGCGGTGCTCGTCCAACAGCTCGCGCTCGCCCTCGAGGTCGAACGGCCCGCGTGACTCCAGAATGCTCGAGTGCGCGGGGACCTCGCCCTCGGGCGGATCGATGCACCGCACGATGAAGTGCCGGTCGTCCAGGGACGCGAAGTGGTGCACGCCCTGTCGGCCGATGGTGAGCAGGACGCGGGCGAGAGCGGGTCGGTCGGCGAGTGCCTGCGCTGCCGCCTCCATCGACGGCACCGTGATCCAGTCGTCCTCGGCCAGCGGACTCCACGGCGCGCGACGCACCAGCACCAGCGGCACGTCGGCCGCCGTGCAGACCTCGACCGCGTGCGCCGTCATCGTCGCGGCGTAGGGATGCGTGGCGTCGACGACGTGCGTCACCTCGTGCTCCGTGATCCACTCGCGCAGACCGTCCACCCCACCGAAGCCGCCGATCCGCACCTCCCCCACCGGGAGCACGGGATCGGCCACTCGGCCGGCGAGCGAGGAGGTCACGGTGGTGCCGTGCAGTCCGTCCAGCTTGATCGCGAGCTGACGCGCTTCGGACGTGCCACCGAGAACCAGAACATGCATTGGGGCGACCTTACCGGCCCCGGACGGTCAGTGATCGAGCCGTCGCCGGGCCGCCGAGTACAGGAAGCTGTCCGGGAAGCCCTCGGCCGACAAGACGCGGCCCACGACCACGACCGCCGTCTTGACGATGCCCGCCGCCACCGTCGCGTCCGCGAGATCGGCCAGGGTGCCCCGCACAATGACCTCGTCCGCGCGGCTGGCGAAGGCCACCACCGCTGCGGGACAGTCGGATCCGTAGTGCGGCACGAGTTGCTCGGTGATGCTGTGGATCTGGCGCGCACCGAGATGAATGACCAGTGTCGCCCCGCTCCGTGCCAACGTGGGCAGATCCTCGCCGTCGGGCATGGCCGTCGACAACGTCGACACCCGCGTCAGCACCACGCTCTGCGAGATCCCGGGCACGGTGAGTTCGCGACCCAGCGCGGCCGCAGCTGCGGCGAACGCCGGAACGCCCGGCACGATCTCGTAGTCCACACCCGCCGCGTCGAGTCGTCGCGACTGCTCGGCGACGGCGCTGTACAGCGATGGATCGCCGGAGTGCACGCGGGCGACGTCGAGGCCGTCACGCGAGGCGGTGACGAGTTCGTCGACGATCGCGTCGAGCGTCATGCGAGCGGTGTTCACGACGCGGGCGTCTGCCGGGCACGTGTCGAGCAGTTCGCGTGGCACCAACGACCCGGCGTACAGGCAGACCGGGCTCGACGCGATGATGCGGGCTGCGCGGACGGTCACGAGATCGGCTGCACCGGGTCCCGCGCCGACGAATCTGACGGTCACGCTGTCTCCTTCTCGTTCTTCACGACGCTCCACTGCGTCACCGGCATCTGCGGACGCCACCCGGTGAATCCGCCGAGCGGTTCGCCGCGGTGCACCTGCAGTCGTCGCAGCAGACCGCCGTGCTGCGAATACCACTGCAGAAGTAGCGATTCCGACTCCGCGGTGACGGCATTGGCCACCAGCCGCCCACCCTCGGGCAGGGCGTCCCAGCAGGCGTCCATCACTCCGGGTTGCGTCGCGCCGCCCCCGACGAACACGGCGTCGGGTTCGGGCGCACCGGACAAGGAATCGGGTGCCGCGCCGCGGACGACGAGCGACGGAACGCCCAGGGCGACAGCATTGGTCCGGATAGTGGCGGATCTGGACTCGACGCGCTCGAACGCGATCGCGGAACATGCCGGATGCGTGCGCATCCATTCGATCGCGATGCTTCCCGACCCGCCGCCGACGTCCCACAGACGTTCACCCGGTGAGGGCGCGAGGGCGCTGAGAGTCAGCGCCCTGACCTCGCGTTTGGTCAGCTGACCGTCGCCCACGTAGAGCGCGTCGTCGAGTCCGGGTGCGCGCGAGACGGTGTGGCCCCGCACCTCGAGCGCGACGACGTTCAGTGAGTCGACGTCGCGCGCGTGTACCCAGTCGGTGACGGGCAGCGCACGCACCCGCTCGCGCGGTCCCCCGAGTTGCTCGAGCACGGACATGGCACTGGAGCCGAGGTCGCGGCTCAGCAGCAGAGTCGCGAGTTCGGCTGCGGTGCTCTCGTTCTCGGCGAGCACGAGGACGCGGCGTCGGTGTGTCAGGGCGGGCAGTACGGTCTCGATCGGCCTGTTCACCAGGGACACCACCTCGACGTCGTGGAGCGCCCAGCCGAGACGGGCGCACGCGAGCGACGCCGACGACGGGTGCGGAAGGACGCGCACCGCATCGGCACCGAGGAGCCGCGTCAACGTCACGCCGATCCCGTGGAACATCGGGTCACCGCTCGCGAGCACGCATCGCCGCGTACCGGCATGCTCGTCCAGCAGACCGGTCAGAGCAGGCAGCATCGGGGTGGGCCACGCGATTCGCCGAGCCGCGGTGCCCGGCACCGCGTCGAGTTGACGCTCGGAGCCGAACAGGACGTCCGCGGATTCGACGGCGTCACGGGAGGTCGGCGACAGCCCGGCCCACCCGTCGGCGCCCACGCCCACGACGTCGATCATCGCGGCATCCGGCGCCAGATCGGACGTGGGAGGACGCGCATCAGGGTGACGAGTAGGCGCAGACGGCCGGGCACCCACACGACGTCGGTTCGCGAGCTCAACGCGCGGACCACCGCGTCGGCCACCTGGCCGGGTGTGCTCGACATCGGTGCGGGAGACATCCCCTCGGTCATCCGGCCGATGACGAAACCCGGTCGGATCAGCAGCAACCGCACGCCGGTCCCGTGCAGCGCGTCGGCGAGACCGGACGCGAATCCGTCCAGTCCGGCCTTCGCCGACCCGTAGACATAGTTCGCTCGGCGGACCCGAGCGCCGGCGACGGAAGAGAAGACGACGAGCCGGCCGGATCCCTGCTCGCGCAGCGCCGTCGAGAGATGTGTCAGCATGCTGACCTGCGCCACGTAGTCCGTGTGGACGACGGCCACCGCGTGCGCCGCATCCGTCTCGGCGCGCGTCTGATCGCCGAGGATGCCGAAGGCCAGGACCGCCGTGTCGATCGGCCCGTGAGCCAGAACCGACGTCACGAGACCGTCGTGCGACGCCAGGTCGTCGGCGTCGAACTCGAGGGTCGTCACCCGACTCGCGCCGGCCGCGCGCACTCGTTCCGACTCGGCGACCAGATCGTCGGACCGCCGGCCAGCGAGGACGACGTGGCGGCCGCGCGCGAGGCGCTCCGCGATCTCGAGACCGATGTCGCTGCGACCACCGAGGAGCAGCAGAATGCCGGTGCTCGACTGGTCGGGTGTGGTCAGGTCACGGCCGGCCGGTGGGTGGGTCACGGCGTCCAGTGTCCTCGATTATCGTGGCGGTCATGCCCGCCACCCCCTCCTCGCTGAACGCCGACGCCGGAACCTTCCTCACCGAGCGTCATCTGGCAACGCTGGCCACGAAGCGTCAGGACGGCACACCGCACGTGGTGGCGGTGGGATTCACGTGGGATCCGGAGGCAGGTCTGGCGCGAGTGATCACGCGGGACGGATCGCAGAAGGTGCGCAACGCCGAGCGCGGCGGCTACGGCGCCGTGACTCAGGTCGACGGGGCGCGATGGCTGACCCTCGAGGGGCCGGCGCGCATCCTGCGCGAACCCGATGCCGTGCATGATGCGGAGAACCGGTACGCCCAGCGCTACCGGACGCCGCGGGAGAACCCGGAGCGCGTGGTCATCGAGATCACCGTCACCCGGGTGATGGGCTCCCAGTCGTTGCGGGACTGAGCAGTCGGGCGGCGGCCTCCCTGGCCGCCCGCGCGGTCTCGCTCGACCGCGTGATGGCCGCGGTGGTCTGAGCACCCTCGGCCAACAGCGCGATCTGCAGTCCCACGGTGGGCGACGCCCCGGCCGCGACGGCCAGCGTCGTGACATGGTCGATGAACGTCAGCTTGTGGGCGCGCGCGGCATCGGACACCGCGGGCATCGTGGCGCCGAGTTCCCCGAACGAGTTGATGAACGCGCACCCGCGGAAGTCGTCCTCGAGGAACCAGTCGTGCAGGAAGTCGAAGATAGACAACAGCTTGTCCCGCGGTGACTCGTGTGCGCTCTCGGCCTCGTCGATGCGGCTGTTCCACATCGTCGTCCGGCCGTCGAGCACCGCGGTGACGATCGCGGACTTGGACGGGAACTCCGCGTAGAGCCGTTTGAGCGGAACGCCCGCCTCGGTGCGCAGTTCGTCCATACCGACGGCCTGCACCCCCTTGGCATAGAACAGCGTGTCTGCCGCCGAGAGGATCCTGGCGCGATGATCGGTCTCCACGAACCCTCCTGTCGTCATGAGCACTTGCGGCGAGAACCAACGTTCTCTACTGTAGCCGACACGAGCGAGAACGCTCGTTCTCCACGAGAGACATTCCCGTCGAAAGGTCGCGCACGCCATGGGACACATCACTGTCGGACACGAGAACAGCACCCCGGTCGACGTCTACTACGAGGATCACGGCAGTGGACAGCCCGTCGTCCTCATTCACGGATATCCGCTCGACGGACACTCGTGGGAGCGCCAGACCGCGGCTCTGCTCGACGCCGGCCACCGCGTCGTGACGTACGACCGTCGAGGCTTCGGACAGTCGAGCAAGCCCACGTCCGGGTACGACTACGACGCCTTCGCCTCGGACCTGAACGAGGTGCTCGAAGCGCTGGATCTGCGCGACGTGATTCTCGTCGGATTCTCCATGGGTACCGGTGAACTGGCGCGGTATGCCTCGCGATACGGGACCGACCGTGTGGCGAAATTCGCCTTCCTCGCGTCGCTCGAGCCGTTCCTCCTGCAGACCGACGACAACCCGACGGGTGTGCCGCAGTCGGTGTTCGACAGCATCGAAGCCGCCGCACGCGGAGACCGCTTCGCCTGGTTCGACGCGTTCTACAAGGACTTCTACAACCTGGACGACACGCTCGGCACGCGCATCAGCGAGGCCGCCGTCCGCAACAGCTGGAATGTCGCGGCGGCGAGTGCGCCGATCGCCGCGTACGCGGTGGTTCCGACGTGGCTCACCGACTTCCGCGACGACGTCCGCACCGTTCGCGAGTCGGGCAAGCCCACGCTGATCCTGCACGGCACCGCGGACAACATCCTGCCGATCGATTCGACGGGTCGCCCGTTCCACGACGCCTTCCCCGAGGCCACCTACGTCGAGGTGGAGGGCGCGCCCCACGGTCTCCTGTGGACCCACTACCAGGAGGTCAACACGGCGCTGCTCGACTTCCTCGAGTGACGTCAGAAGCGGGACGCGTCGAGCAGTGACTCCGCGACCGAGGTGTCACCGAAGACGGTGAGCACGTCGAGTGGTCGACGACGGCAGAGCGCCAGCAGCAGGTGCTCTGCCGTACCCCGCAGTGCCACATCGGCTTTCGCGTGCCCGCGCGCACTGGCGAGGCCGTCGGCCCCGAGCGTGAACGTCCACTCCAGGTCGTCCACGTCCGTTCCGTGCACGTGCACGGTGCGCCCGATCGACTCGGGCGTCAGGCGGTCGAGGAGCAGTCGGTGCGGATACTGCACCTCCGTCAGCTCGGCCACGGCGTCCGCGGCGGCGTCGGGATCGAGCGCCTCGGGCGCCACTCCCCCGGCGGCGCGGACGGCGTCGGCGGCGTCGATGCGGTGCACGGCGACCTCGTGAGCCTGCCGTCGGAGCCACCACGCGGCCGTGCGCGCGCCGACGAACGTCTCCACGACCGCCTCGGGATCCGTCGACTCGAACGTGGCGACCATCGCCTCCAGCGACGATCGGTACGCGGGGAGACTGTCCGGGCCCTTGGGCAACGATTCGACCTGCTGCTTCGCCACCGCGCCCGTGTCCGCACCCGGGCCCGCCAGGATCACCGCGTTCGCCCACCGGTGGACCTTGCCCGTGTGTCGGACCACGTGCTCGAGCGTCCATCCCGGCACGGTGGGTACCGGCGCCGTCAGCGCATCGACAGGCATCGACGCGAGGCGGTCGCCCTCGCGTCGCAGTGTGGCGAGGAGGTCGAGGCTCATCGCACCGGAAGCACGGTCAGGCCATGCGGCCGCGTGTTGACCGACTCGCACCCCTCCGGAGTCACGATGACGATGTCCTCGATGCGGGCGCCCCACTCGCCGGTGAAGTACACCCCCGGCTCGATGCTGAACGCCATCCCCACCTCGAGCGGAATGTCGTTGCCCGCCACGATGTACGGCTCCTCGTGCACCGAGAGGCCGATGCCGTGCCCGGTGCGGTGCACGAAGACGTCGCCGTAGCCGGCGTCGACCAGGATGTCGCGTGCGGCGGCGTCGATCGCCTCCGCGGTGACTCCGGGACGTACTGCATCGACAGCTGCCTGCTGCGCGCGCTCGAGGACCGCCACGGTCGCAGCGACCGAGTCCGACGGCTCACCGATGCTGTAGGTCCGGGTGGAGTCCGAGTTGTAGCCCGGCTCGACGGGGCCACCGATGTCGATGACGACGACGTCGCCCTCCTCGATCACGCGCTCGGACACCTCGTGGTGCGGGTCGGCGCCGTGCGGGCCCGAGCCGACGATGACGAACGCCGCCTCGGTGTGCCCCTCCTCGAGGATCGCGGCCGAGATGTCGGCAGCGACCTGCGCTTCGGTGCGCCCGGCCGCGAGGAACTCGCCCATGCGCGCGTGGACGCGGTCGATGGCGGCGCCCGCCGTGCGCAACGCGCCGATCTCCGCGTCGTCCTTGGTCATCCGGAGCTCGCGCAGGACCGCCGTCGCCAGTACGGGCATCGCGCCGAGCGCCTCGGTCAGCGGAACGAGATGCAGGGCGGGCATGGCGTCGGTGACAGCGGTCCGGGCCGGGCCGGGAAGCAGCGCCGCGACTGCCTGATGCGGATTCACGCCGTCGACCCAGTCCCGCAGCTCGATTCCCAGGTCGGCCGCGGCCGAGTCCTTCAACGCCGCCAGTTCGATGCGAGGCACCACCACCGACGCGGGCGTGCCGTCCGCCGGGACGACGAGGCAGGTCAGACGCTCGAACGACTCGGCGCGCGAGCCGAGCAGATAGCGCAGGTCGGGTCCGGGCGTGATCAGCAGCGCGTCGAGACCGGCCTCGGCAGCGAGAGCCGCCGCTCGGTCGAGGCGGGTGCGATACAAGGAGGAGGGAAACCGAGACGTCATGACGCCAGGCTATCGACTCCGGTGCCGCCCACATGCGGCAGGATGTGGCGCATGACGGCCGAGAGCAGAGACACGGTACTTCTCCTCGATGCGGCGAGCCTGTGGTTCCGGGCCTTCCACGCGTTGCCCGAATCGATCACGGCGCCCGACGGTCGGCCGGTGAACGCGGTGCGTGGTTTCACCGACATGGTCGCGTCCCTCATCACGCGGACGGGTGCGTCCCGACTGGCCGTCTGCCTCGACCTCGACTGGCGTCCCACCTTCCGGGTCGATCTGGTGCCGTCCTACAAGGCGCATCGGGTGCTCACCGAGTCCGCTGCGGGCCCGGACGCGGAGGAGGCACCCGACGCACTGGGTCCGCAGGTGAACCTGATCCTGGAGATCCTCGAGGCCGCGGGCATCGCGACGGCCGGAGCGGAGGGTCTCGAGGCGGACGACGTGTTGGGCACCCTCGCCGCCACCGAGCGCGACGGCACCGTGGTGGTGGTCAGCGGAGACCGCGACCTGTTGCAGGTCGTCTCCGACGATCCGGTTCCGGTGCGTGTGCTCTACGCGGGACGCGGACTGGCGAAAGCCGAGCTGTTCGGCCCGGCAGAAGTGGCCGAGAAGTACGGGGTGCCCGCGGACCGACCCGGGCCGGGCTACGCGGAACTCGCACTGCTGCGCGGTGATTCGTCCGACGGGCTGCCCGGGGTGAAGGGCGTCGGGGAGAAGACCGCGGCGTCCCTCATGCAGAAGTTCGGCTCCCTCGAGGCGTTGCTCGCCGCCGCCGACTCGGGCGACCCCGAGATGTCGGCCGGGGTGCGCGCGAAGATCCAGAGCTCTCGCGACTACATCGACGCCGCACTCCCGGTGGTACGGGTGGTGACCGATGCGGACATCATCTGGTCGCGCCCCGACGTGCTGCCGCACGAGCCCGTCGATCCGGAACGCCTCGCGGCGCTCGCCGAGGAACTCGGCGTGCAGAACTCCGTCGGCCGCCTTCTCACCGCGATGGCGCGGTGAGCTACTGGGGCCGGCCGACCTCGTAGGTGCCCTGGTCGTCCTTGACGGTCACCGTCACCGAGCGCGCCTCACCGTCCACCGTCAGGTCGCAGGAGAAGGTCGTGTTCGCCTCCACCTTCTGGCCCGACGGGCAGGACACCGCGGAGACGTCGATCGCGCCGTAGGACTCCGTCACGATCTTGGCCACCCCGCTCTGCACCGCGGAGTTGTCCAGAGTGTCGCCGCCCAGCGACGTGGCCGCGTAGATCCCACCCGCCACGACGATCGCAGCGATGACGACGCCGCCCACGATGAACGGCACCTTCGACTGCTTCTGCGCCGGCGCGGCGTTCCACTGCTGGTTGCCCTGCGGGTAACCCGGCTGTCCGTAGGGCTGCTGGCCGTACTGGGGCTGCTGGCCGTAGGGCTGTTGGCCGTACTGGGGCTGCTGGCCGTACTGGGGCTGCTGGCCGTAGGGCTGTTGGCCGTACTGGGGCTGCTGGCCGTAAGGCTGCTGCCCGTACTGGGGTTGCTGACCGTAGGCCTGCTGGTCGTAGCCCGGCTGCTGACCATAGGGCTGTTGACCATAGGGCTGTTGACCGTAAGGCTGTTGACCGTAGGCCTGCTGGTCGTAGCCCGGCTGCTGTCCGCTCGGGTACTGGCTGGTGGGCGTGTCCTCACCGGCCGAGGAACGGTCGTCGGGGTTGTACGGGCCGCTCATCATCGCCTCCGGTGGGTGCCTGTGGTGACTGCTGTGACTGTGGTGACCATCATGCGGCATCTACGGCGACGACTCCGCGCCGTATCGCCGAGATCGCCTTCGTGGCGGTCGCGGTGACCTCGTCGTCGGGGGACGCCGAGCGGATCTGGTCGAGCAGATCGATGACCTGGCGGCACCACCGTACGAAGTCTCCGCCGGACAGGGCGCGGCCGTGCTGACCCGCGGCGAACAGCACGTCCTCGAGCGACTCCTTGCGAGCCCACTTGTAGACGGCCACCGCGAACCCGGTGTCGGGTTCCCGCGTCGGAGGCAGCTTCAGTCGGATCTCGTCCGCGCGGAGCTCGTGCCACGCGGCGACGGTGCGGGTCAACGCGTGTCGGATGTTCCCGGTCGGACCCTGCTCCGCGCTCTCACCCTCCTGGCGCGACTCGTACACGACGGTCGAGACCACGGCGGCGAGCTCGGCCGGCCCGAGGCCTCGCCAGATTCCCTCGGCGAGGCACTCCGCGACCAGCAGGTCCGACTCCGAGTACAGACGTCCGAGCTTGGCTCCTCGGTCGGTGACCGCGACCTCGCCGTCAGGACCGGCGGCCAGATAGCCGCGCTCGGTGAGCAGCGCCAGGATGCGATCGAAGGTACGGGCCAACGAGTTGGTGGTCGCGGCGACCTTCTGCTTCATCGCATCGGTGTCACGTTCGAGCCGGCTGTACTTCTCGGCCAGCCGGGCGAGATGCTCACGATCCGGCCAGGTGTGGCACGGATGCGAGCGGACGGCACGGCGCAGCACTCCGAGCTCGCGATCGTCGCCTGCCGACGACTGCCGGCGCCGACCGCGTCCCGGCGCGCTGATCCCCGTTCCCCGGAGCGCGGACGCCAGGTCCCGACGGGTCTGCGCCGTGCGGTGATCGACGTGGCGGGGAAGGCGCATGTGGCCGAGAGCCGACACCGGTGTGGGGAAGTCCGCCGACGACACGCGCCCCGCCCACTTGTCCTCGGTGAGCACCAGCGGCCGCGGGTCCGCCGAGTTCGCGTCGGTCTCCAGGACGACAGCCAGTCCCGAGCGTCGACCGGACGGGATGGAGATGACGTCGCCGCGCCGCAGCGACACCAGCGACGTGACGGCATCGTTGCGACGATCCGTGCGACCCTGACGCTCGAGCTCGCGTTCGCGCTCCTTGAGGCGCGCGCGCAGGGCGGTGTACTCGACGTAGGGCGAGTCCTCGCCGCCCAACTTGCCGAGCAACTCGCGCCGAGCCACGGCGTTCTTCTCGATACCGCGCACCAACCCGACGACGGACGCATCGGCCTGGTACTGCGCGAACGACCGTTCGAGCAGCATCCGGGACGCGTCGACACCCATCCGGTCGACCAGGTTCACCGCCATGTTGTACGACGGGCGGAACGAACTCCGCAGGGGGAACGTACGGGTGGAGGCCAACCCGGCCACCTCCGTCGGCTCGACACCCGACTGCCACAGCACCACCGCATGACCCTCGACGTCGATACCGCGACGACCGGCGCGGCCGGTGAGTTGCGTGTACTCCCCCGCCGACAGGTTGGCGTGCGCCTCACCGTTGAACTTCACGAGGCGCTCGAGCACCACCGTCCGCGCCGGCATGTTGATGCCGAGGGCGAGGGTCTCCGTCGCGAAGACCGCGCGGACCAGACCGCGGACGAACAGTTCCTCGACCGTGTGCCGGAACACCGGCAGCATCCCTGCGTGATGCGCGGCGATGCCCCGCTCGAGGGCGTCGCGCCACTCCCAGTAGCCGAGCACCTCGAGGTCGCTGCGCGGGATCTCGGCGGTGTGGCGTTCGACGACCTCGGTGATCTCGCGCGCCTGCTCCTCGGAGGTCAGCCGCAGTCCCGATCGAAGACACTGATCGACGGCGCCGTCGCACCCGGCGCGGCTGAAGATGAACGTGATGGCGGGGAGCAACCCCTCCTCGTCGAGGAGCTTGATGACGTCGGGCCGCGGGATCGGACGAGATTCCGGCCGGCCGGGGCGGCCACCGGACCGACCCGACCGCGGGCCACGGCCGCGTGGGGCCTCCCAGGCGCCCATGCGCTCGGCCTGCACTCGTTCCTTGACGTACCGGACGAGGTTCTTGTCCACGACCACGCCGCCCGGAGCACCGTTGTTCGCCTCGACGTCGAAGAGGTCGAACAGGCGACGACCGACGAGGATGTGCTGCCACAGCGGAACCGGGCGGGTCTCGTCGACGACGACGGTGGTGTTGCCACGCACCGTCTCCATCCAGGCGCCGAACTCCTCGGCGTTGCTCACCGTCGCCGACAGGCTGACGAGCCGGACGTCCTCGGACAGGTGCAGGATGACCTCCTCCCACACGGCGCCGCGGAACCGGTCGGCGAGGTAGTGCACCTCGTCCATCACCACGTGCGAGAGTCCGCGCAGCGCAGGCGATTCCGCGTACAGCATGTTGCGGAGCACCTCGGTGGTCATGATGACGATCGGTGCGTCCGAGTTGATGCTCTGGTCACCGGTGAGCAGGCCGACGTAGCCCTTGCCGTAACGCGCGACGAGCTCGGCGTACTTCTGGTTGCTCAGTGCCTTGATGGGGGTGGTGTAGAAACACTTCGCGCCGCTGGTGAGTGCGAGGTGGACGGCGAACTCGCCGACGACGGTCTTGCCGGCTCCGGTCGGCGCGCACACCAGTACGCCGTGCCCGTCCTCGAGGGCCGAGCACGCACGGATCTGGAAGGGATCGAGCGGGAACGGAAGCGACGCCGCGAACTCGGTCAGCTTCGGCCCGTCCACGAGTCGAGTCCGGATGTCGCCGGTGTTCTGCTGCCCGCTGTGATTGGCCACGACTCCAGATTAGAGGGTGTCCGCCGATGGGGGTCACTCAGACAGCGTGGGCAACTCAGAGAGTGTCGGAGTAGTCGGCGTCGGCGTCGTGACGCACCGGGACGGGCCTGCCGACCGGGGCGGCGGAGGTGTCGAGAGGCGACGCCTCGTCGTCGGAGACGTTCCCCCACTCCTCGGTCTCGCGCCGTGCGCGCCGTCGATCGTTGACGCGCGCGATCTGGATGGCGAACTCGACGAGGATGCTCAGCGCGAGCGCCAGCGCGGTCATCGAGAAGGGGTCACCGCCGGGCGTGACGACGGCGGCGAAGGCGAACATCGCGAAGATGAGCCCGCGGCGCCAGCCGCGGAGCTTCTCGTACTTCAGGACGCCGACGGCGTTGAGCGCGACGATCAGGAGCGGGATCTCGAAGCTGACGCCGAAGATGACGAGCAGGTTGATGACGAAGCCGAAGTACTCGGCGCCGCTGAGGGCGGTGACCTGGACGTTGTCGCCGATGGTCAGCAGGAAGTGCAGGGCCTTCGCGACGACGATGTAGGCGAGGACGGCGCCGGAGACGAAGAGCACGGCCGCCGCCGTGACGAACGAGATGGCGTAGCGCCGTTCCTGGCGGTAGAGGCCGGGCGTGATGAACGCCCACACCTGGTAGAGCCAGATGGGGCAGGCGAGCACGACGCCCGCGGTGATGGCCACCTTGAACCGGAGCATGAACTGCTCGAACGGTCCGGTGGCGAGCAGCCGACACGTGCCGTCGTCGGTGAGCTCGGCACGACTCTCGGACGGGAGCGAGCAGTACGGCCCGCGGAGCAGGTCACCGAGCGACTCGATGCCCAGCAGCGAGTGCGAGTACCAGAAGAACCCCACGATCGTGGTGAGGACGATGGCCAGCATCGACCACAGCAGACGCGTGCGGAGCTCGTAGAGATGCTCCACCAACGACATGGTGCCGTCGGGATTGACGCGACGCCTGCGCTGTCGCGGATCGAACGGTATGCGCACGGTGACTCTTCGCCTGTCGACTGCGGTGCCTGGACTGAAGACTGTGGTTCGCGGTAGCGGGTGCCGAGGTGCGCACGCCGCAGCGGGCGCGAACCTCGGTCACCACCCACGAAACGGCCGAGGCGACATCGCCCCGACCGTGGTGCCTGCGAGTGTCAGGCCGAGCGCGGGTGCTGCTCGTGCGTCGGTTCGGTCGACGCGACGGTCGGGGTGACCGTGTTCGGGGACGGCAACTGCGACTGCGGTGCCGGCGCCGTGTTCGTGGTGGTGTCCGGCTTCTTGCCGTCGTTCTGCATCTCCTGCACTTCACTCTTGAAGATGCGCATCGAGCGTCCCAGGCCACGTGCGGCCTCGGGCAGCTTCTTCGATCCGAACAGCAGTACGAGCACGACGATCAGGACGATCCAGTGCCAGGGTTGTAACGCACCCATGAAAACCTCCCAGTTTCGGTGGATTCGATGCTACCGGACCCGAGGGCTCCCACCCGGTGTCCGGTGGACCCGCGTACCTACCGTTCGCCGAGAGTTCACCGGACGAGTCCTGCATGTCCGGACGACTCGAGATGGGCCGGTCACGCTCCCGAGACGGCGCGATAGACGTCGAGGGCGTCGCGCGACCGAGCGGTGACCTCACGAACCAGTGCGGGCGGTCCGAGCACCCGCACTCCCGACCCCAGACCCAGCGCCAGACGGCTCATCCAGTCGAGCGTCGCGAATCGCATCGAGACCTCGATCGAGCCGTCGTCGTGCGCAGCGGTCTGCGTCATGGGGTAGTAGTCCAGAATCCACACGTGGTCGGGTGCGATGACGAGCCGTGCGAGCGGCAGTGACGGATCGTCGTGGAAGAGATCGAGTGCGTCCCCACCGGTCCGGGCCTGCTCGGGCGGTGCGGACGGCTCGTCCAGCTCGGTCGCGGCATCGATGCGGTCCAGCCGGAACAGCCGGACGCCCTCCGCGTCGCGGCACCAGGCCTGCAGGTAGCTCTGATCGTCGACGAGGACGATGCGCAACGGATCGACGGTGCGTTCGGACACCACGTCCCGCGATGCCGAGTAGTAGGTGATGTGCAGCGCGCGACCGCGGGCGAGCGCCCCACGGACGGTCGTGACACTGGGACTCTCCTGCGGCTCGGGCGTGTCGTCCGGCCCCTCGGCCGCCGCGACACCCGCCGCGGCCTCGATCTTCGCGATGGCGCGGTACGCCGCGGACGGGTCCACCATGCCGGGCATCTCGACGAGTGACCGCAGCGCGATGAGCAGCGCGGTCGCTTCCGTGGACGTCAGGCGCAGCGGCCTGTCGATACCGGCGGAGAACGTGACCTCGATGCTGTCCTCGGAGAACGACAGATCGATGAGATCGCCCGGACCGTATCCGGGCAGTCCGCACATCCACAGCTGGTTCAGGTCGTCCATCAGTTGTTTGGTCGTGACCCCGAGCTCGGCCGCGGCGTCGGCCGCGCTGATACCCGGATTGGCGATGAAGTACGGCACGAGGTTGAGCAGCCGGGCCAGCCGCGAGGACAGGCGAACGCTCATGAGCTGCTCCCGGGCGAGACGGCGGCGTCGGTCGGCGCGCGGTGCGCGCTCACGGACAGGGTGCCGACGACGATGTCGCGGAGTTCGGTCGGCGACAGCACGATCGCGTCGGCGCCGTGGCCGGCGACCACCCGGGCGATCCACTCCCACGACCGCACCGGGATGCGGACCACGGAACCGCGTCGCCCCACGAGATCACGTGTCTCCACCTCGGTGCCGAGACGGCGCAGCTCGAGTCCGCGTCCCTCCGACACCCAGACGTCGGCGCTGCCCGCCACGTCACCGCTCGCGGCGGCACGGGCCACGATGACACCGAGATCGACGTCGTCGGGCTTGCGCACCGATCCCGCCGGTCCGAAGGCCACGACGTCGTCCCCGATCCGTGACAGGCGGAAGGTACGGACGGCGTCGCGCTCGGTGTCGTGCCCGACGAGGTACCACCGTCCGGAGTGGGTGACCACTCCCCACGGCTCGACGGTGCGCACTCGGAAGGGGGCGGCCGGGGTGGAGCGGTGCGAGAACCGCACGGACCGGCCGGCGTCGATAGCGGCGAGCAGCTTGCCCAGCGCGGGCTCGGAACCTCGACTGCGGGACGGAACGGCGGTCACGGCGGCCGGCGAGTTCTCGGTGTCCACCTGCACGCCCGCGGCGCGCAACTTCAACATCGCGCTCTGAGCGGCGGAGGTGAGCTCGGGCGACTCCCAGAGTTGGACGGCCACGGCGACCGCAGCGGCCTCGTCGCTGGCCAGGTCGACGTCGGGGAGTTCGTACCGATCGCGGTTGATGCGGTACCCCTCGACCGTCGAGAAGCGCGAGATCTGACCGGTCTCGAGCGGGACGCCGAGATCACGCAGCTCGTTCTTGTCGCGCTCGAACATGCGACTGAAGGCCTCGTCGCTCGCCGAGTCCTCGTATCCGGCGACGGACTCGCGGATGCGCTCGGCGGTCAGGTACTGCCGTGTCGAGAGCAGGCAGATGACGAGGTTCATCAACCGCTCGACTTTGGAGATCGCCACCGACCCAGCCTAGTGGCTGAGCATCTCCCCACCCGTGCGCATCGCCGGGGTGGGGAGGACGGGACTCCTGTGGAGAAGGAGGACCGTCGGCCTCTACATCGACGCGATCAGGCGCTCCACGCGCTCGTCGACCGAGCGGAACGGGTCCTTGCACAGCACCGTGCGCTGAGCCTGGTCGTTGAGCTTGAGATGCACCCAGTCGACGGTGAAGTCGCGTCCCGCCTCCTGTGCGGCGCTGATGAACTCGCCACGCAGCTTCGCGCGTGTCGTCTGCGGCGGCGTGTTCACCGCCTCGTCGATCTGGTCGTCCTCGGTGACGCGCTTGACCAGTCCCTTGCGCTGCAGCACGTCGAAGACGCCGCGGCCGCGCTTGATGTCGTGATAGGCCAGGTCCAGCTGGGCGATCTTCGGGTCGGACAGATCCATCGAGTACCTGTCCTGATAGCGATCGAACAGCTTGCGCTTGATCACCCAGTCGATCTCGGTGTCCACCTTGGCGAAGTCCTGCGCCTCGACGGCGTCGAGGGTGCGGCCCCACAGGTCGACGACCTGCTCGATCTGCGCGTCCGGCTCGCGGTTGCGCAGGTGCTCGACGGCGCGGGCGTGGTACTCGCGCTGGATCTCGAGTGCACTGGCCTGGCGTCCCCCCGCGAGACGGACGGGGCGCCGCCCCGTCGAGTCGTGGGACACCTCGCGGATGGCACGAATCGGGTTGTCCAGGGCGAAGTCTCGGAACGAGACGCCCGCCTCGATCATCTCCAGGACCAGCGCTGCGGTGCCGACCTTGAGCATGGTCGTCGGCTCGGCCATGTTGGAGTCGCCGACGATGACGTGCAGACGACGGTACTTCTCGGCGTCGGCATGCGGTTCGTCGCGCGTGTTGATGATGGGCCGTGAGCGGGTGGTCGCGGACGACACGCCCTCCCAGATGTGCTCGGCGCGCTGCGAGAGGCAGAACGTGGCGGCCTTCGGCGTCTGCAGGATCTTGCCCGCGCCGCAGATGAGCTGGCGGGTGACCAGGAACGGCAACAGCACGTCGGAGATGCGGGAGAACTCGCCGGCGCGCACCACGAGGTAGTTCTCGTGGCAGCCGTAGGAGTTGCCCGCGGAGTCGGTGTTGTTCTTGAACAAGTAGATGTCGCCGCCGATGCCCTCCTCGACGAGACGCTGCTCGGCGTCGATGAGCAGGTCCTCGAGAACACGCTCGCCGGCGCGGTCGTGCGTGACCAGCTGCAGAAGGCTGTCGCACTCGGCAGTGGCGTACTCGGGATGGGAGCCGACGTCCAGGTAGAGCCGCGCACCGTTGCGCAGGAACACGTTGGAGCTGCGTCCCCACGACACGACACGCCGGAACAGATACCGGGCCACCTCGTCCGGGCTGAGTCGACGGTGCCCGTGGAACGTGCACGTCACACCGAACTCGGTCTCGATCCCCATGATTCGTCGCTGCACACTTCGACAGTACAACGGCATCGACCGCGGCATCGGCTACCCGAGCCCGTGGCAGCCGTAGTGTGGCGCAGGTGAATCCCCGATCGCTGCGCGGCCGCACCCGTTCCGTCGATCTGGCGCTGGTGAAGGCCAGTTTCGCGTCGCGACCGTCGGGGTTGGACCCCGCGCTGCGCACGCTCACCGGGCTCGCCGATCACAGCGTTCTGTGGGCGATCGTGGCGTCGGCGCTCGCCGCGTCCGGCGGCCCCCGACGACGAGGTGCCGTACGCGGCATGCTCGCGGTCGTGGGTGCCAGCTCGCTCGCGAACGGGGTGCTCAAGCCGCTGCTCCCCCGCGATCGTCCACCGGCCGCGTCGGTCCCCGCGCTCCGGCGGATCATGACCCCACCCGTGTCGTCGTCGTTCCCGTCCGGTCACGCCGCCTCCGCCGCGGCGTTCGCGACGGGCGTGGCGCTCGAGGCTCCGCTCGCCGGTCTCCTCGTCGCCCCGCTGGCCGCGACCGTCGCGTACTCGCGAGTGCACGTCGGTGTGCACTGGCCGTCGGACGTGGTGGTGGGCGCAGCGCTCGGGGTCGCGGTCGCGCTGTCGACCCGCCGCTGGTGGGCCGTGCGCTCCACCGAGTCGGCCGAGTTGGGCCCCGCGGGGCTGGCGCCCGCCCTGCACGAGGGTGAGGGAATGCTCGTGCTGGTCAATCCGGGCGCAGGCACCCACAATTCGGAAGTCGTCGCCGACGTGGCGAAGGCCCTGCCGAGGGCGCGGTTCCTCGAGCCGGACGCCGACGACGACTTCACCGCCCAGTTCGTCCGCGCCGCAGGATCGGACGTGCTCGCGCTCGGAGTCTGCGGAGGGGACGGCACGGTGGCCGCTGCCGTCGCGGCCGCGGTGCGGACGGGGCTTCCTCTCGCGGTGTTCCCCGGCGGCACGCTGAACCACTTCGCACGGGACGTCGGCGCGGTCGAGGTGTCGGTCACCGCGGACGCCGTCACTCGCGGCGCGTCCAGCAGGGTTGATCTCGGCGGTGTGAGCATCGACGGCGGTGAGGAGATCCTCTTCGTCAACACCGCCAGCATCGGGGGCTACCCGGATTCGGTTCGGCTGCGGGACAAGTGGAGCTCACGCATCGGGAAGTGGCCCGCGGCCGCGGCCGCGATGGTGGCCGTCCTGGCGGTGGCCGAGCCGATGCACGTGGAGATCGACGGGCGCCGCGACTCGGTGTGGATGATGTTCGTCGGCAACGGCACCTACACGCCGGGTGATCAGGTGCCCATGTCGCGGCCGTCGATCGCGAGCGGTGTGCTGGACGTGCGGTTCCTGCGCGCGCACATGCGGCTCTCGCGTACCCGCCTCGCACTCGCCGCGATGACCGGGACTCTCGGCACGTCGCCCACCTACCGTCATCTGCGGGTGCCGGCGGTCTCGGTGCGCAACCTGCAGACCACGGTCGCGGTGGCGGTGGACGGGGAGGTGGCGGGCGAGGGCCGGGCCTTCGACTACCGGGCCCGGCCCTCGCTGCTCACGCTGTACGGAACGGGCACCGCCGACGCGCCGCGCGCGTGACGGGTGCTTCGTACCCGATCGGTCAGGTGCCCGCAGGTTCCGAACCGGGGGGCAACAGTCCCTGGAGCGCCGCTCCGGAGATCCGCCGGAACGCACGCCTCGGCCGCGTCTGTTCGAGAACGGCCACTTCGAGGCTCGTGACCTCGAGGACGCGCTTCTCCGCGGGCTCGCTCGCGGCACCGTTGGTCGGCGGCGTCGACGTGGAGTCCTGGAGCGCACCGACTGCCAGCGCGACCGCCGCGTCGAGATCGAGCCCCGAGCGGTACTTCTCGCGCAGCACCGTCGAGATCGGTTCGGTCGCACCGCCCATGACCACGAAGTCGACCTCGTCGACGATCGAGCCGTCGTACGTGATGCGGTAGAGCTGGGACCGGGGGCTCTCGTCGACGGCACCGACCTCGGCCACGCAGATCTCCACCTCGTACGGCTTGAGCTGCTCGGTGAAGATGGTGCCGAGCGTCTGCGCGTACGCCTTGGCCAACGATCGTCCGGTGACGTCCGCACGGTCGTAGGTGTAGCCCTTGGTGTCGGCGTGCACGATGCCGGCGCGGCGCAGATTCTCGAACTCGTTGTACTTGCCCACCGCGGCGAAGCCGAGGCGGTCGTACAGCTCGCTCACCTTGTGCAGTGCGGAGGACCGGTTCTCGGCGACGAAGAGCACGCCGTCCGCGTAGGTCAGCACGACCACGCTGCGACCGCGTGCGATTCCCTTGCGCGCCAGTTCCGAACGATCGCGCATGATCTGTTCGGCGGACGCGTAGTACGGCATCGTCATCGGCGCGCACCCCCTTCTTCCGATCGGTCCTGCAGTACCGCACGGGCCAGAGCCTCGATGCGGTCCGATCCCACCAGGTTCGCTCCCCCGGCACCGATGGCCACCGCCGTCGGGTAGATGCCGCGGGTCAGATCCGGTCCGCCGGTCGCCGAATCGTCGTCGGCAGCGTCGTACAGCGATTCGACCGCGACGCGCAGTGCCTCGTCCTCGGTCATGTCCTCGCGGTAGAGCTTCTTCATCGCCGACTTCGCGAACAGCGATCCCGATCCCACCGCGTGGTAGCCGGACCGTTCCTCGTAGCGGCCACCGACCACGTCGTAGGAGACGATGCGCCCCGCATGGCGGGCGTCGACGGCGTCGAGGTCGTAACCGACGAGCAGCGGAACCACAGCCAGACCCTGCATGGCCGCACCGAGATTGGCCCGCACCATGGAGGACAGCTTGTTGGCCTTGCCGTTGAAGGTGAGGGAGACGCCCTCGATCTTCTCGTAGTGCTCGAGTTCGACCGCGAACAGCCGCACCAGCTCGATCGCCATGCCGGCGGTACCCGCGATGCCGGCGGCCGAGTAGTCGTCCGTGACGTACACCTTGTCGACGTCGCGACTGGCGATGAGGTTGCCCATCGTCGCGCGGCGATCACCCGCGAGGATGACGCCGCCGTCGAAGGTGACGGCCACGATGGTGGTGCCGTGCGGTGCGATGTCGGACTGCATCGTCGCCTCCGGGGACAGAGCGAGATCCGCACGAAAACGGTTCTCGGGCAACAGGTGCGGTGCGTAGGCCCGCAGGTGTTCACTGAAGGAGGAGAACGGCGACCCGTAGCGCAGGGTGGTGTCGCTCTCGTGGGGACGGGGAACGGAGTTCGCGTCCGTCACTGGCCGCCCTTTTGCACGTAGGCGCGGACGAAGTCCTCCGCGTTCTCCTCGAGCACGTCGTCGATCTCGTCGAGGAGATCGTCGGTCTCCTCGGCGAGCTTCTCGCGTCGTTCCTGACCCGATGCGCCCTCGGCCGAACCGTCGTCGTCATCGCCACCGCCGGAGCGTGTGGTCTGCTCTTGTGCCATAGCCGACCTCCTCGTCACGAACCGCGTGTTCTCTCGACACGCAGCGAAACTTCACCCTACCGAGCATGCGCCGTCACAGGGTGACAACCCACCGTACGTCCGGCACGGGCGGACCGTCAGGTGGTGAGCTGGTCCACCAGTTCTGCGGCCGAGTCCACCGATTCGAGCAGAGCACCGACGTGGGCCTTGCTCCCCCGCAGTGGCTCGAGGGTGGGGATACGCACCAGCGAGTCTCCACCGAGGTCGAAGATGACCGAGTCCCAGCTCGCGGCCGCGATGTCGCGGCCGAACTTGCGGAGGCACTCGCCGCGGAAGTACGCGCGGGTGTCGGTCGGGGGGTTCGAGACGGCGTCCATGACGTCCTGCTCGGAGACCAGCCGTTCCATCGATCCGCGCGCGACGAGCCGGTTGTAGAGACCCTTGTCGAGGCGGACGTCCGAGTACTGCAGGTCCACGAGGTGCAGTCGCGGCGCCGACCAGCCGAGTCCCTCGCGGTTGCGGAACCCTTCGAGCAGCCGCAATTTCGCCGGCCAGTCGAGGAGGGACGCGCAGTCCATCGGGTCGCGCTCGAGCTTGTCGAGGATCATCGCCCACTTCTCGACCACGTCGGCGGCGCGCGGATCCTTCTCGCCCTGTGCGTCGAGATGCGCGGAGACGCGCTCGAGGTAGATGCGCTGCAGTGCCAACGCCGTCAGCTCGCGACCGTCCGCGAGCGCGACCGTGCGGCGCAGCGTCGGGTCGTGACTGATCTGGTGCACCGCCGTCACCGGACGGGCCAGCTGCAGATCGGACAGGTCCACGCCGGCCTCGACGATGTCGAGCACCAGGGCCGTCGTTCCGACCTTGAGATAGGTCGCCATCTCGGCGAGGTTGGCGTCACCGATGATCACGTGCAGGCGCCGGTACTTGTCGGCGTCGGCGTGCGGCTCGTCGCGGGTGTTGATGATGCCGCGCTTGAGCGTCGTCTCGAGGCCCACTTCGACCTCGATGTAGTCGGCGCGCTGCGAGAGTTGGAATCCGGGCTCGTCCCCGGACTGACCGATGCCGACGCGGCCCGAGCCGGTGAACACCTGGCGGGAGGCGAAGAACGGCGAGAGCCCGGCGATGATCGCGGAGAACGGGGTCTCGCGAGACATCAGGTAGTTCTCGTGGGTGCCGTAGGACGCGCCCTTGCCGTCGACGTTGTTCTTGTACAACTGCAGGCGCGGGGCGCCGGGCACGCTCGAGGCATGGCGCGCAGCCGCTTCCATGACGCGCTCCCCCGCCTTGTCCCAGATGACGGCGTCGAGCGGATCGCGCACCTCCGGTGCGGAGTACTCCGGGTGGGCGTGGTCGACGTAGAGACGCGCGCCGTTGGTGAGGATCATGTTGGCCGCGCCGACCTCGTCCGCGTCGATGATCGGCGCCGGGCCACTGAACCGGCCCAGGTCGAACCCGCGTGCGTCACGCAGCGGCGATTCCACCTCGTAGTCCCAGCGCGTCCGCTTGGCCCGCGGCACACCCGCCGCGGCGGCGTACGCCAGCACCGCCTGGGTGGACGTCAGGATCGGATTGGCGGAAGGCTCGGTAGGAGAGGAAATTCCGTACTCGACCTCGATGCCGATGATGCGCTGCATGCTCTCGACCCTAGGCTATCGACCCTGTGACCCCTGATCGAGTGGGAGCGGTGACGCATGCCTGACGACGAGATCGTGGCCGTGTACGACGAGCGTGGCCACGTGGTGGGTGCGGCGCCGCGCACCGAGGTGTACGAGCGCGGTCTGTGGCACGCGAGTGCCGGCGTGCTGGTGCGATCCACCGACGGGTCACGCGTGTACGTCCACCGCCGCACGACGACCAAGTCGGTGTTCGCGGGGATGCACGACGTTCTGGCCGGTGGGGTCGTCGATGCCGGGGAGGCCCCTCGACAGACCGCCTCGCGAGAACTCGCCGAGGAACTCGGCGTCGTAGCGGACGTGACGGGCGACCCGGTGGTCGGCCGCTGGACGGGACGATCCGGCGCTGCGACGGTGCGCTGCCACCTGTTCGCGTACGAGGTGCGTCACGACGGACCGATGCACCACCAGCCGTCCGAGATCGCGGACGGCTGGTGGTGGTCGGACGTCGAGGTGCTGACACACCTGGATGATCCCGCGTGGCCCTTCGTTCCGGACACCCGCGTGATCGTCTCGGCGCTGCTACAGGTGGGCGGTCAGAGGTACTGACCCGTGTTCGACTCGGTGTCGATCGACCGGCTCGCACTGGCGTTCTTACCGGTGACGAGCGTGCGGATGTAGACGATCCGCTCACCCTTCTTGCCCGAGATGCGGGCCCAGTCATCGGGATTGGTGGTGTTGGGCAGATCCTCGTTCTCGGCGAACTCGTCGACGATGGAGTCGAAGAGGTGTCCGACGCGCAGACCCGGTGTCCCGGTGTCGAGCACCGACTTGATGGCGTACTTCTTCGCGCGGTCGACGATGTTCTGGATCATCGCGCCCGAGTTGAAGTCCTTGAAGTACAGGACCTCCTTGTCACCGTTGGCATAGGTGACCTCGAGGAATCGGTTGTCGTCGCTCTCGGCGTACATGCGCTCGACGACCCGTTCGATCATGCCGCGGATGCAGGCAGCGCGATCGCCGCCGAACTCCGCGAGATCGTCGGCGTTGACGGGCAGCGAGTCGTCGAGGTACTTCGAGAAGATGTCGAGCGCGGACTCGGCGTCCGGGCGCTCGATCTTGATCTTCACGTCCAGACGGCCCGGGCGCAGAATGGCCGGGTCGATCATGTCCTCGCGGTTGGACGCACCTATCACGATGACGTTCTCGAGGCCCTCGACACCGTCGATCTCGGCCAGCAGCTGAGGAACGACGGTGGTCTCCACGTCGGACGAGACGCCCGACCCACGGGTACGGAAGATGGAGTCCATCTCGTCGAAGAACACGATGACGGGAGTGCCCTCGGACGCCTTCTCGCGAGCCCGCTGGAAGATCAACCGGATGTGGCGCTCGGTCTCACCGACGAACTTGTTGAGCAGCTCGGGGCCCTTGATGTTGAGGAAGTAGGACTTCGCGTCGCGTGCGTCCTGCCCCCGTGCCTCGGCGATCTTCTTCGCCAGTGAGTTGGCGACCGCCTTGGCGATGAGTGTCTTGCCGCAGCCGGGAGGCCCGTAGAGCAACACACCCTTGGGCGGGCGCAGCGAGTACTCACGGAACAGATCCTTGTGCAGGAAGGGCAGTTCCACGGCGTCGCGGATCTGCTCGATCTGCCGCCCGAGGCCGCCGATGTCCTCGTAGCCGACGTCGGGGACCTCCTCGAGCACGAGGTCCTCGACCTCGGCCTTGGGAATGCGCTCGAACGCGTAGCCGGCCTTGGTGTCGACCAGCAACGAGTCGCCGGGGCGCAGGCGGCGCGACGGCCCGTCCGGATCCTCCGGTGCCTCGTCGTCGGCCATCTCCTGCAGCGGAGTCGCCAACCACACGACACGTTCCTCGTCGGCGTGGCCGACGACGAGGGCGCGCTTGCCGTCCTCGAGGATCTCGCGAAGGGAGCTGATCTCGCCGACGCGTTCGAATTCACACGCCTCGACGATGGTGAGGGCCTCGTTCAGACGCACGGTCTGGCCGGGCCGGAGTGCGGTGGCGTCGACGTTCGGCGAGCACGTCAGGCGCATCTTGCGGCCCGAGGTGAACACGTCCACCGTCGCGTCGTCGTAGGTGTGCACCAGGACGCCGTAACCGCTGGGCGGTGCGCCGAGCCGGTCGACCTCCTCGCGCAGGGCGATGAGCTGCTGGCGCGCCTCCTTGAGCGTCTCCATCAGCTTCGTGTTGCGTGTGGAGAGCGAGTCGACCCGCGACTCGAGATCACGCACGTCGGTGTTACGGGTGTCCGCCGACGGCGCACCCCCACGGGAAGCGTCGAGTTGTCGGCGCAGGACGGTGGCCTCGGCTCGCAGGGCATCGAGTTCGGCCAGGACTGCGGACTGGTCCGGGTTGTCTGTAGGGCTCATGCAGGACTCCTCCCAAAGCGATTTCTCAACGCTACCGGGCGAAACGCAAACGTGTGTGACGACCGTGGTCAGACACTGTCACCGACCACCGACACACAGCGGACGAACGGCACACGGTCGGTGCATGAACCCCCGGTGTCAGGCGGGTTCGGTGGGGGTCTTGCCGGCCCGTCGCTGCGGTTTCGGGGTGACGGTGCCCTCGGCCAGACGACGCGCACTGACCAGGAACGCGGTGTGCCCTTGCATGCGGTGCTCGGGTCGCACTGCCAGCCCGACGACGTGCCACCCGCGCACGATCGACTCCCACGACCGCGGCTCGGTCCAGCACTCCTGCGCACGCAGGGCCTCGACGACCTTGGACAACTGCGTGACGGTGGCCACGTAGACGATCAGCACGCCGCCCGGAACCAGCGCACCGGCGACGGCGTCGAGTGCGTCCCACGGCGCCAGCATGTCCAGCACCACCCGGTCGACCATGCCCTCGTGACGCGCGACGTCGAACGCGGCGACGTCGTCGATCACCAGGTCCCAGTTCTCCGGCCGCTCGCCGAAGAAGGTCTCCACGTTGCGCACCGCGTGCACGGCGTGGTCCTCGCGCACCTCGTAGGAGATGACGCGCCCCTGCGGACCGACGGCACGCAGCAGCGAACACGTCAGGGCGCCGGAACCGGCGCCGGCCTCGAGCACGCGGGCACCCGGGAAGACGTCGCCCTCGTGCACGATCTGGGCGGCGTCCTTGGGGTAGATGACCTGCGCGCCGCGCGGCATCGACAGCACGTAGTCGACGAGAAGCGGGCGCAGAGCGAGATACGGGGTGCCGTTCGTCGACTTCACGACGCTGCCCTCGTCGACACCGATCAGATCGTCGTGGCGGATCCCGCCGCGGTGGGTGTGGAACTCCTTGGCCGCGTCGAGCACCACCGTGTAGTGCCGCCCCTTGGCGTCGGTGAGCTGCACGCGATCACCGACGCGGAACGGTCCGCTCGCGCGCGCAGACGTGTCGGTGTCGGTCGGTTCCACGGGTGGTCCTCTTTCCGGTGCACTCTGGTCCCGCCCACGAAGCGGGGCGCTCTCGGGGCGCGACGCGCCCCGGGGAACTGTAGGGCAGATACCGGATCGTGTCGGTGAGCGGGCATAGTGTCGGCGCCGTGAGTATCTCGACCGAAGACCCCGTCGTCACCGACGTCACCGCGGCGGCACCCGACCGTCCTCGCCGTCGTCCCGCGTTGTCGCCCTCGCGCGCAGCGGATTACAAGCAGTGCCCCCTGCTCTACCGGTTCCGGGCCATCGACCGCCTGCCCGCACCGCCGTCGAAGGCGCAGTTGCGCGGCACACTCGTGCACTCCGCCCTCGAGTCGCTCTACGCGTTGCCCCCGGCGGACCGGGTCTCGACGCGGGCCGGCACCCTCGTGCAGGAGGAATGGGACGCCATGGTCGTGTCGCACGAGTACGCGGCCGATCTCGTCGAGGAGCACGAGCGCGAGAAGTTCGTCGCCGAGGCGCAGTCGCTCGTGGCGTCCTACTACTCGCTCGAGGACCCCACACGGTTCGACCCCGAGTCGTGCGAGCAGCTCGTCGAGACCGAACTGGACGACGGCGTGCTGTTGCGCGGCTACATCGACCGCATCGACGTCGCGCCCACCGGGCAGCTGCGCGTCGTCGACTACAAGACGGGCAAGGCGCCGCGCGAGATCGCCGAGGCCAAGGCGTTGTTCCAGATGAAGTTCTACGCGGTGGTGCTGATGCGCACGCGCGGCATCGTTCCCGCGCAGCTGCGCCTGCTGTTCCTGAAGGACAGCCAAATTCTCACCTACGCCCCGGACGAGGACGAGCTCCGCCGGTTCGAACGGACGCTGTCCGCCATCTGGACGGCCATCCGGTCCGCCGGCGAGACGGGCGACTTCCGCCCCAAGCCCGGAAAGCTGTGTGGGTGGTGCGACTTCCAGGCCCTGTGCCCGTCCTTCGGCGGCACTCCGCCCGAGTACCCGGGGTGGCCGAGCGAGCCGACGGAGGTCACGGCGTGAGCGAGGATGCACTCTTCGTCCGTGTCGAGGGAACCGATCGCTATCGCGCCACGCGGCTCACCACGAGTGTGTGGGCGGAGACCATGCAACACGGCGCTCCCCCGTCGGCGCTGCTCGCGCGAGCACTGGAGCAGTGTTCGCCGGTGCCGGGCACCCGGCTCGCGCGGGTGACGATGGAGATCCTCGGGCCGGTGCCCGTCGGAGAACTCACCGTGCAGGCCCGTGTGGAACGCCCCGGTCGCCGGGTGGCCATGCTGTCGGCCGACCTCGTCGCGGATCTGCCCGACGGGTCGACCAGGGCGGTCGCGCGTGCCACGGCCTGGCGCGTGGCGATGACCGACACCTCGGCGGCCGGACAGACTCTCGATCCACCGCTGGTGCCCGGTCCGGACGAGTCCGAGGCCGGGTGGGCATTTCCGGACCACTGGCACGGCGGGTTCCTCGACAGTCTCGAGTTCCGGGGCGCCCGCCCGGTGACGGCGTCGGAGCCCGGCCGGGTGTGGGCACGTCCGAGGTATCCCGTGGTGGCCGGCGAGCAGACGTCGCCGATCGTCGGACTGTTCGCCGTGGCGGACATCGCCAATGGCGTCGCGGCGCTTCTCGATCCGACGGAGTGGACGTTCCTCAACACCGATCTGACGGTGCAGATCGTGCGCGAACCCGTCGGCGAATGGGTGGGTGTGCAGGCCCGCACCGCGATCGGCGACGACGGCATCGGGCTGTGCACCTCGACGTTGTACGACGCGACGGGGTCGGTGGGCCGCACGTTCCAGACACTCGAGGTGCGCGCTCGCGCCTGACGTCTCCACACCGGATCAGCCGAGCCGGACCACCTGTCCGACGCGGAAGATCCCCGCGGGATCGTGATGCTCGGCCAGGGCTCCGAGCCAGGCCCGAGTGTCCTCGTCGTAGACCCGTGCGAGGTGAGCGGGGTCGTCGGACGCCGCGAAGTTGGGCAACGCGCCACCGGTCGACCACGGTGCCAGAGCCTCCACGACTGCCTCGCCGTGCGCGATCACCGCATCGGCGACAGGAGGCGCCAGCACTCCGATGCACAGGAGGCTGTAGGCGGCCTCGCGATGGCAGTACACGTCGGGATGCGGTCCCGGCCGGCCGAGAGCGCCGCCGAGCAGCCTCAGCTCCACGATCACCTGCGGTGAACTCGACGCGGGGCCGGTCATGACCAACACGGTCGCTGCCGCCTCCTCGTCGAACACGCGGAGCATCGTCGTGGCCTCACGTGTCGGCATCGGATCCACCGGGTCTGCATGCACCGACCCCACCGCCGCGTACGGAATGGTCGTGACCGTGTCGATGACGGTCGGGGCCGCAGCGCGCATCGGTGCGAGAACGTCGGCTGCGATCCCCGGCTCCGCGACCGATGCGAAACGCACCGCGACCACGAACTTCCCGGCCAACGGTTCCGGCACGCCGGGCAGCGGTGGGAGCTGGAGGAACGCGAGCGAGGTGTTGTGCTCCTCGGTCAGCGTGGCGCTCCACACCCGCCACGCCTCGAGTACCGCCGCCGCGTGCCGGCTGTCGTAATACAGTGCGCCCGCGTAGAACTCGGCGATCGGCAGCAGCTCCGTCTCGACCGCGGTGACGATGCCGAGTGTCGACTTGCCCCCACACAGGCCGCGGAAGAGATCGGCGTCGCTGTCCGGTGTCACCCGGCGCAGTGTGCCGTCGCCCGTGACGAGATCGAACGCGCGCACACGACTCGACGAGACCCCGTACGTCCGAGCCACCGGCCCGATTCCCCCACCGGTCAGAAATCCCGTGACGCCGGTGTTCGGCGACGACCCACACAGCGGCGCCGATCCGGACGGCGCGCCGGCGTCGAGAACCTGCTGCCACCGGACCCCGGCGCCGAGTCGGGCGACGCGCGTGTCGGGGTCGATCGTCAGTTCGTCGAGATCACCGGTGAGGACCAGAATCGTGTCCGGACCGATGCGCACCGCCCCGTGTCCGGTGGCCTGTACGGCCACGCGAAGCCCGGCCTCGCGCGCTGCCCGCACGGTGGCGGCGACGTCGTCCGCGGTGGCGGCCGCGACGACTGCCACCGGATCGACGGGGACAGCGACGTTCCACGGCACCGACCGCTCGTATCCGGGCTCCCCCGGACGCGACAGTGTTCCGGTGAGTGCAGCGGCGAGCGCGACCAGCAGGTCGGGGCTCGCAGAATCGACGACGGTCATGACGGATCCTCTCGACGACGCGACTCTAGCGACGAGAGGAGACTGGTCGGTACCGATCAGGAACTACTGGGACCGATCACAACGGAGCGGACGCGTCAGAATGCGCGGCACGACCGGATGTCGGACGCGAGAATCGCCTTGGCGCCGAGCTCGGCGAGCTCGTCCATCACGGCGTTGTGTCCCTTGCGCGGAACCATGGCACGAATGGCCACCCACGCCTCGTCCGCGAGCGGGGACAGCGTCGGCGACTCGAGGCCGGGCGTGATCTTGACGGCGTCGTCGAGGATGCTGCGCGGGCAGTCGTAGTCGAGCATCAGGTACTGCTGGGCGAAGACGACGCCCTGGACACGCGCGATGAGCTGGTTGCGCGCCTTGTCGTCGACGGGCGAGCCCGCCTGCTCGATGAGCACGCCCTCCGAATCGCACAGGGATTCACCGAACGCCACCAGGTTGTGTTGGCGCAGTGTGCGTCCCGAGCCCACGACGTCGGCGATCGCATCGGCGACACCCAACTGGATGGAGATCTCGACGGCTCCGTCCAGACGGATCACGGTGGCCTCGAGGCCCCGCGCCGCGAGGTCCCGGCGGACGAGGTTGGGGTACGACGTGGCGATGCGGAGCCCCGCCAGATCGTTCGGGGTCCACTCCTTGCCGGCCGGCGCGGCGTAGCGGAAGGTGCTGTTGCCGAATCCGAGTGCGAGCCGCTCGGTCACGGGTGCGCCCGAATCGAGCGACAGATCCCGGCCGGTGATGCCGAGATCGAGCTCACCCGAGCCCACGTAGATGGCGATGTCCTTGGGACGGAGGAAGAAGAACTCGACGTTGTTGGCGTTGTCGAGCACGGTGAGATCGCGGGAATCGGCGCGGCGACGGTAGCCCGCCTCGCTCAGAATCTCTCCGGCGAGCTCGGACAGGGAACCTTTGTTGGGGACGGCGACGCGAAGCATGGTGGGACTCCTGGGGTGCGGGAAGATCGGTGGCGGTGGAAGTGGGTCGGTCCGCTCACAGATGTCGGTAGACATCCTCGAGGGAGAGGTTCTTCCCGACCATCAACACCTGGATCCAGTACAGGAGCTGCGAGATCTCCTCGGCCAGCGCCTCGTCCGTCTCGTGCTCCGCGGCGATCCACACCTCGCCGGCCTCCTCGAGGATCTTCTTGCCCTGCTGATGCACACCCGCGTCCAACGCGGCGACGGTGCCCGAGCCCTCGGGCCTGGTGGCAGCGCGGTCGGTGAGCTCGGCGAACAGGGACTCGAAGTTCTTCACGGGTGATGATTGTTCCACGACGCGGCCCGCGGACCGCTATCAGTGTCCCCCGGCGCGCGCAGACCGGAGATCGTCGAGGGTGAGCCCCTCGAGGGTGGTGCGGAACGTACGGCCCGGTCCGCTGGGCACCTGCACCTCGGAGGGCACCACGACGACGGCGCATCCCGCCGAGACGGCGGACTCGGTTCCCGTGGGCGAATCCTCGACGGCGACGCACGACGCCGTGTCGACACCGAGCAGCTCTGCGCCCCGGCGGTACGGATCGGGAGCGGGCTTCGCGTGCGTCACCTCGTCGCCGCACACGGTCGCGCCGAAGCGGTGACGGCCCAGCGTCTCGAGCGCGATCTCCGTCAGCATGCGCTCGGTGTTGGTGACGAGGGCACACCCCAGACCGGCCGACTGCACCAGATCCAGCGCCGCCTCCGCACCCGGACGCCACGGCAGACCACCCGCGAACAGATCGACAACACGGCCGTTGAGCCAGGCAGCGGACTCCGCCAGGTTCTCCGGCGACGCCTCCCGTCCCACGTGCGCGTAGACCTTCGCCAGCGCACCCATCATCGAGTTGCCCAGAGTCGACTCCCGCACCTCCGGAGTGAGCTCGCGCCCGAGTGACTCAGACAGCTCGTACACCGCGATGTCCCACAGGCGCTCCGAGTCCAACAGCGTCCCGTCCATGTCGAACAAGACGGCCTGGAGCTCAGACATCCGACCGGCCTCCGGCCTGCCCGCTCAACTCCGACCGGCCTCCGGCCTGCCCGCTAGACATTGAAGTACTTCGCCTCCGGGTGGTGCAGCACGAACGCATCTGTGGACTGCTCGGGGTGCAACTGCAACTCGTCGGACAGATCCACCCCGATGCGCTGGGGTTCGAGCATCGCGACGAGCTTGATGCGGTCCTCCAGATCGGGGCACGCGCCGTACCCGAACGAGTACCGGGCACCGCGGTACTCGAGCTTGAAGTACCCCTCCACGTCGGACGGATCCTGATCCACGAGGGAGCGGCCGCTGGGCAGCACCAGCTCCTCGCGGACGCGGCGATGCCAGTACTCCGCGAGCGCCTCGGTGAGCTGCACGCCGATGCCGTGCACCTCGAGGTAGTCGCGGTACGCATCCGCCTTGAAGAGCTCGTTGGCGAAGTCGGCGATGGGCTGACCCATCGTCACCAGGTTCATCGGCAGGACGTCGACCACCCCCGTCGCACGGGCGAGGTCTCGCGACCGCACGAAGTCCGCGATGCAGAGGAACCTGCCGCGGTCCTGGCGCGGGAACGTGAACCGGAAGCGCTCCGCCGCATCGGGTTCCGGGGACTCGAGAACCACCACGTCGTCACCCTCGGACACTGCCGGGAAGTACCCGTACACCAGTGCCGCGTGCGCGAGGATGCCATCGGTGCTGAGGCGGTCGAGCCAGTACCGCAGGCGCGGACGGCCCTCGGTCTCCACCAGGTCCTCGTACGACGGGCCCTCACCGGCGCGTGCGCCGCGCAGACCCCACTGACCGAGGAACAGGGCACGCTCGTCGAGAAGCCCCGAGTACTCGGACAGCGAGATGCCCTTGACGATCCTGCTGCCCCAGAACGGCGGCGCCGGAAGCTCCTTCTCGACAGAGACGTCGGAGCGCTCGGGAACGACGACCGGTGTCTCCGCGGCCTTGCGCTTCTCGGCGATGCGCCGGGACCGCTCGTGCCGCTCCTTGCGCTCCGCGGTCTTCTGCTGAGCGGCGAGCGCCTCCTCGCTGTCGGGAGCCGGCGCCACACCGCGTTTGGTGTTCATGATCGTGTCCATCAGGCGCAAGCCCTCGAACGCGTCACGCGCGTACGACACCTCACCCTCGTAGACCTCGGCGAGATCGTTCTCGACATAGGACCGGGTGAGCGCTGCGCCACCGAGCATGACGGGGAACTTCTCGGCGACGCCCTTGGCGTTGAGCTCGAGCAGGTTCTCCTTCATGACCACCGTGGACTTCACCAGCAGACCGGACATGCCGATGACGTCGGCACGCTTGTCCACCGCGGCGTCGAGAATCGCCGAGATGGGCTGCTTGATCCCGAGATTGACCACCTCGTAGCCGTTGTTGCTCAGGATGATGTCGACGAGGTTCTTGCCGATGTCGTGGACGTCGCCCTTGACGGTGGCGAGCACGATGCGGCCCTTGCCGTCCTCGTCGGACGCCTCCATGTGCGGCTCGAGGTGTGCCACAGCCGCTTTCATCACCTCGGCGGACTGCAGCACGAACGGAAGCTGCATCTGCCCGGACCCGAACAGCTCACCGACGGTCTTCATGCCGGACAGCAGCGTCTCGTTGATGATCGCGAGCGGCGGCTTCTCCTGCATCGCCTCGTCGAGATCGTCTCCCAGCCCGGCACGCTCACCGTCGACGATGCGGCGCTCGAGGCGATCGAACAAGGGAAGGCCGGCCAGTTCCTGCGCCCGCGACTCGCGTGCGGACGCCGCGGAGACGCCTTCGAACAGCGCCATGAGCGCCTGCAACGGGTCGTAGCCCTCGCGGCGACGGTCGTACACGAGGTCGAGCGCGACCTGGCGCTGCTCCTCGGGGATACGCGCCATGGGGAGGATCTTCGACGCGTGGACGATGGCCGTGTCGAGGCCGGCCTCCGTGCACTCGTGCAGGAAGACCGAGTTGAGCACCTGCCTCGCAGCAGGATTGAGGCCGAACGAGATGTTCGAGATACCCAGGGTGAAGTGCACCTCGGGATGACTCTCGTGCAGTCGACGGATGGCCTCGATGGTCTCGATGCCGTCCCGCCGGACCTCTTCCTGGCCCGTCGAGATGGGGAACGTCAGGGTGTCGAGGATGATGTCCGATTCCGGCAGACCCCAGTTGTCGCGGATGTCGGCGATGAGCCGCTCCGCGATGCGGATCTTCCAGTCCGCCGTCCGGGCCTGACCCTCCTCGTCGATCGTCAGCGCGACGACCGCCGCTCCGTGACGCTTGACCAGCGTCATGATGCGCTGGAAGCGCGAGTCCGGCCCGTCGCCGTCCTCGTAGTTGACGGAGTTGACCGCGCTGCGCCCACCGAGGTGCTCGAGCCCGGCCTCCAGGACTGCGGGCTCGGTGGAGTCGAGCATGATCGGCAGCGTCGAGGAGGTGGCCAGGCGCGAGGCCAGAGCCGACATGTCGGCAGCACCGTCGCGGCCGACGTAGTCGACGTTGAGATCGAGCATGTGCGCGCCGTCGCGCGTCTGGTCCTTCGCGATGTCGAGGCACTTCTGGTAGTCCTCGGCCAGCATCGCGTCACGGAACGCCTTCGAACCGTTGGAGTTGGTGCGTTCGCCGATCATGAGGATGCTGGCGTCCTGCTCGAACGGCACCGCTGCGTAGAGAGACGAGACACCCTTCTCGGGCTTCGGGTCCCGCACTCCGCGGCGCGCGTCGTGCACCGCGTCGGCGACCTGACGGATGTGCTCCGGGGTGGTTCCACAGCAGCCACCCACCAGGGAGAGGCCGAACTCGGTGACGAAGCCGCTGAGAGCCTCCGCCAGCTCGTCGGGACCGAGCGGGTACTCGGCACCCTTGGGGCCGAGCTGCGGCAGGCCGGCGTTGGGCATGACCGAGACCGGCACGGTGGCATGCCTGCTGAGGTGACGCAGGTGCTCGCTCATCTCGGCGGGGCCCGTGGCGCAGTTGAGGCCGATCAGGTCGACCCCGAGCGGCTCGATCGCGGTCAGTGCCGCGCCGATCTCGCTGCCCAGCAACATCGTGCCGGTGGTCTCGACCGTCACGTGCGTGATGATCGGGATGCGGATGCCCAGCTGCTCCATCGCGGCCTGACTGCCGAGGATGGCGGCCTTCACCTGGAGCAGGTCCTGGCACGTCTCGATCAGGACGGCGTCGGCGCCACCGTCGATCATTCCCAGCGCAGCTTCGGCGTAGGCGTCGCGCAGCGCCCGGAACGGGGCGTGGCCGAGGGTGGGCAGTTTGGTGCCCGGCCCCATGGACCCGAGCACGAAGCGGCCCATGCCGTCTCGCCCGGTACCCATCTCGTCGGCGACCTCGCGGGCCAGGATCGTTCCCTTGTACGACAGCTCGCGGATGCGGTCCGAGATGTCGTAGTCGGCGAGGTTGGGGAGGTTGCACCCGAAGGTGTTGGTCTCGACGGCGTCCGCGCCCGCCTCGAAGTACTCCCGGTGGATCTGGCGGAGCACGTCGGGACGCGTGTCGTTGAGGATCTCGTTACAGCCTTCGAGGCCGCGGAAATCGTCCAGCGTCAGGTCTGCGGCCTGCAGCATCGTTCCCATGGCACCGTCGCCGATGACAACACGCTGGGACAGCGCATCGAGCAGGCGTGATCGGAATTCGACAGGCATGCCCCCAAGCGTAGTGGTCTGTCCCGACAGCTCTGGTCGTAGGCTGGGCGGGTGAGTGCGCCAGAAACGCCCGAGGGCGATCTCCCCGTGGTCCAGGACCCCCCGACAGACCTCGCCGCCGGCGTCGCTGCCGAGCTGGTGGCCGGTGTCGGAGCGGACGATCAGGACTCCGCGACGGACGAGTCCGAGCTGGACGAGATCCTGCCGACCCTGCGCAGCCCGATTCTCGTCGCGGCGTTCGAGGGATGGAACGACGCGGGCGACGCCGCGAGCGGCGCGGTGGAGCATCTCGAACTGATCTGGGACGCGACGCCCCTGGCCGAGCTCGACTCCGAGGATTACTACGACTACCAGGTCAACCGCCCGACGGTCCGACAGGTGGACGGTGTGACGCGCGAGATCGAGTGGCCGTCGACGCGATTGTCGGTGTGTTCGCCTCCCGGCAGCGACCGCGACGTCGTGCTGCTGCGCGGTATCGAGCCCAACATGCGGTGGCGGAGCTTCTGCGACGACCTGCTCGAGTTCATCGACCAGCTCGGGGTCGAGACGGTCGTGATTCTCGGCGCACTGCTCGCCGACACGCCCCACACCCGGCCCGTTCCCGTGACCGGCACCGCGTACAGCACCGAGTCGGCGGAGCAGTTCAACCTCGAGCAGACCCGGTACGAGGGCCCGACCGGCATCACCGGTGTTCTGCAGGACGAGTGCGTCAAAGCGGGGATTCCGGCAGTGTCCCTGTGGGCGGCGGTACCGCACTACGTGTCCCAGCCGCCGAACCCCAAGGCCACCGTCGCCCTGCTCCAGCGGGTCGAGGACGTCCTCGACATCGAGGTGCCGCTCGGCGAGCTGCCGTCCCAGGCGGAGGACTGGGAGGAGTCGGTCACCGAGATGACCAAGGACGACGACGAGATCGCCGAGTACGTCCGCACCCTCGAGGAGCGCGGCGACGCCGAGGTCGACATGTCCGAGGCCGTCTCCAAGGTGGACGGCGATGCGCTGGCCGCCGAGTTCGAGCGCTACCTGCGCCGACGCGGGCCGGGCAGCTTCGGGCTGTGACGCGCGCTCGTCACCGGTGAGCGCGCGACTCGCACGGCTCCGCATCGGCGCTCTGTACGCCGGTGGCTTCCTCGGCCCGTTCGGCGGCGGAGTGGTGTCCTCGATGCTGCCCGAGATGGGCGCGGATCTGGGGGTGTCCACCGGGTCGGCGGCATCGACTCTCAGCGCGTACCTGTTTCCGTTCGCTCTGGCCATGCTCGTGTCGGGCACCCTCGGCGCGCGATGGGGCCGGGTGCGCACCGTGCGCCTCGCCTACCTGCTCTACGTCGTCTCCTCGCTCCTGTGTGCGGTCGCGCCCACGCTCGACCTGTTGCTGGGTGCGCGCGCGCTGCAGGGCATCGGCAATTCCTTCACGACGCCGCTGCTCCTCGCGTCACTGGCTGCCGTCACTCCCCGCGAGCGCCTGGGACGGGTGCTGGGTACCTTCGGCGCCCTGCAGGCGGCGGGTCAGACCAGCGCGCCGCTGGTCGGTGGCCTCGCCGCCGAGTTCGACTGGCGGTACGCGTTCGTCGTGCTGGCCGTCGTCGCCGCGACCCTCGGGCTGGTCGGGCTCCCCGCGGCCACCGCGCCGTCCACCCCCGGCGGTCGTCCCGAACGGTTGCGCGACGCTCTCACCGTCCCGGTCCTCCGCGTGGCAGTGGTCGCGCTCCTCGGCTGGGGCGCGCTCGGGGGACTCAACTTCCTCGTCGCTTTCCGCGCCGAGGACACGTTCGGTCTGTCCTCCACACAGCGCGGACTGCTGCTGACCGTGTTCGGGGTCGCCGGAATCCTGGTGGCGCGACGCGTCGGTGGACTGATCGACCGCATCGGGCCACGCCGAGCGATCGTGGGTGCCGCTCCTGTCGGCGCGGTCCTCATCGCCCTCGCCGGCACCATGCCCAGCCTGGTGGTCGTCGGCCTCGTCTGGGCGGCAGCGGGTGTCGCCAGCCAGTTCATCCTCGTCGGCGTCAACGCCGCTGTCCTCGGCTCGTCGGGGGCGAACCGCGGCGGCGCCGTGTCGGTCGTCCAGTCGTTCCGGTTCTCCGGGGCGGCCTTCGCTCCTCTCGCGCTCACCCCGCTGTACGCGGTGCACCCGACGTCGGCCTTCGTCATTCCCGCCGTCCTGCTGGCAGTGGTCGCGCCGCTGGTGATGACCGGGCGGAAGACCTGACACTGCGGCGGCCGCGCTCGAGAGTGAATGATGACGCCGCCGTAACACGGGCGCAGCAGTGCCGTCACCGCGTGCACGGACAGTCGTCCCATGGCCAGCACTCCGAAGTTCATCCAAGGCGTCTTTCCCTTCGTCGGGCACGGCCTGGGCAAGTCCGAGCTTCTCGACGCCGCCACGGCGTACACCGTTCCGTCGGGCCTGACCGCCCAGCCGCTCTACTTCCGCGGCGGTAACTCCTCCGACGAACTGGTCGTCGTCACGCTCACGCGCGACGGAGAGTCGATGCGCGTGTTCCCGATGGGCGCGAAGGCGAGCGTCAACGTTCCGCTGCGCGTCGTCGAGGACGTCGATCCCGACTCGGTTCTCGAGCTCACCGTCGCGGCGCCCGACGGCTGCAGCGGCGAGGTCGTCGTCGATTTCGGGATGATGATCTTCTGATGCCGGCTACAGGAGAACGGCAGCGCCTGCTCGTCGTCGGCAACGGAATGGCGGGGGCCCGCACCGTCGAGGAGATCCTCGGCCGCGACCGTGCGAAGTTCGACGTCACGATGATCGGCGACGAGCCGTACGGCAACTACAACCGCATCATGCTCTCGCACGTGCTCTCGGGCGAGTCGTCCATCGACGACGACGATCTGATGCTCAACCCGATGGCCTGGTACCGGGAGAACGGCGTCACCCTCCACTCCGGAGACCGGGCGGTGGCACTGGACCGCTCCGCCAAGAACGTGACGTGCGAGAGCGGACGCGTCGTCCCCTACGACACCGTGATCATCGCGACCGGGAGCACGACGTTCTTTCCCAACATGGACGGACTGCGTGAGGCCGACGGCAGACTGGCGCGCGGCGTCTTCGGTTTCCGGACGATCGAGGACACCAACGGCATGCTGCAGATGGCGTCCTCCCGCGACGGCATCCGCGCCGTCGTCATCGGTGGCGGACTGCTGGGCCTCGAAGCCGCCTACGGTCTGCGCACGCAGGGCATCGACGTGGACGTCGTGCACTCCCCCGGTCACCTGATGAACCAGCAGCTGGACGAACGTGGTGGACGCGTGCTGCGCAACAAGATCGAGGACCTCGGCGTCGGCGTGTACACGTCCAAGCGCACCACGGCGGTGCTGCGGGACGAGAGCGGTGCCGTCACCGGGGTCGCGTTCAACGACGGCTCCACCCTGCCCGCGGACATGATCGTCGTGACGGCCGGTATCCGCCCCAACGTCGACCTCGCGCGGCGTGCCGGACTGGTGATCGAGCGCGGCATCGTCGTCGACGATCAGATGCGGTGCGAGGACGAGGGAGCGATCCACGCAGTCGGAGAATGCTGCCAGCATCGCGGTGAGGTGTACGGCCTCGTGGCTCCCTTGTGGGAGCAGGCGTCGGTCCTGGCCGACGTGCTGACCGGTGCGAATCCGGCTGCGGCTTATCATGGTTCGCGACTGACGACGAAGCTCAAGGTCGCGGGCGTCGACGTTGCGGCGATGGGCGTCAAGGGTCCCGAGCGGGACACCGACGAGTTCGTGCAGTTCTACGAACCCCGCAGCGGCACCTACAAGTCGGTGGTCGTGCGCGACAACAAGCTGATCGGCGCGATGCTGCTGGGCGACATCAGCAAGGTGAGCTTCCTGACTCAGGCGTTCGACGAGAAGGTACCGCTTCCCGACGAGCGCATCAGCATGCTGTTCGACATGGGTACGCCGAGCGCGGAGACCGGCGCCGCCGAACTGTCCGACGATGTCCAGGTGTGCAACTGCAACGGGGTCACGAAGGGCGACATCGTCGCCTGCGTGCACGGCGGGGCCACCACCGTCTCCGAGGTCGTGGGAAAGACCCGTGCGGGCAAGGGATGCGGATCCTGCAAGGGCCTGGTCGCCGACATCGTCGCCTGCGCCGCCGGTGGAGCGCTCGCGGTCGATCCCGCGGCGGACTGGTACGTCCCCTGTATCCCGATGTCCAAGCGCGAGCTGATCGAGGCCGTCCGCTCGCAGAACCTCCGGTCCGTCTCCGCAGTCTTCGATGCGTTGGCCGACGCCGAGGACGCGACCGCGAAGATGCCGCTGGCGTCGCTGCTGCGCGTGGTCTGGGGACCCGACTGGGTCGACGAGCGAGGCGCGCTGTTCATCAACGACCGCGTTCACGCCAACATCCAGCGAGACGGCACCTTCTCCGTCGTGCCGCAGATGAAGGGCGGCGTGACCACCCCGGACCAGTTGCGGCGCATCGCCGATGTGGCCGACAAGTACGGGGTCCCGCTGGTCAAGGTCACCGGTGGGCAGCGCATCGATCTTCTCGGCATCAAGAAGGAGGACCTGCCGAAGGTGTGGGGCGATCTCGACATGCCGTCCGGGTTCGCGTACGGCAAGAGCATGCGCACCGTGAAGACCTGTGTCGGAAGCGATTTCTGCCGTTTCGGACTCGGTGACTCCACCGCACTCGGCATCGCGATCGAGGAACGGTTCCAGGGTCTCGAAACTCCCGCAAAGCTCAAGCTGGCCGTGGCCGGATGCCCCCGCAACTGCTCCGAGGCGCTCTGCAAGGACTTCGGTGTGGTGGCCGTCGGCGACGGCCGCTGGGAGATCTACATCGGCGGCGCGGCCGGCGCACACATCCGCAAGGGCGACGTCCTCGCCACGGTCGACTCCCCCGAGGAGGTCCTGACCCTCGCGGGCCGATTCATCCAGTACTACCGCGAGGAGGCGAAGTGGCTCGAGCGGACCTACGCCTTCGTCCCGCGGGTCGGCCTCGAGACGTTGCAGCGACTGCTCGTCGACGACGCCGAGGGTCTCTGTGCAGGACTCGACGAGCGCATCCAGATATCCATCGACGGCTACACCGATCCGTGGAAGGAACGCGCGGCGCCGCGGTCACCGGCGCAGTTCGCGCCCTCCCTCCCGCTTCTCCCGCTGCCTCAGGTGCCGGTTCGATGACGACGGCACAGGCGACCGTGGTGGGAACCGTCGACGATCTCACCCCCGGCGAGGGCCGGACCTACGTGGTCGACGGACGACAGATCGCCGTCTTCCTCCTGACCGACGGGACGGTCCGCGCCATGGACGCGGTGTGCCCCCATCGCGGCGGGCCGCTGGCGGACGGGCAGATCGACGGGGCCGTCGTCGTGTGTCCCCTGCACCAGTACCAGTTCTCCCTGGACACCGGCCGGTGCACCACCGACGGCATCGGCACGGTCGCGACCCACCGTGCCGACGTCGTCGACGGGCAGGTGGCTGTCCGACTGTCCTGACCGCCTACCCTGTTGCAGTGACCGAATCCGCCGACTCCTTCGTGGTGGACGACAGGCTCCGGCTCTTCTCGTTCGCGACAGCCGAGAAACGGGCCGACTACCTGCGGGTTCTGCGCGCTTTCGAACATGCCCGTACCGGCTATGTCGTTCTGCTGCACGCCGGCGAGGTGGCCGAGATCCTGGCCCGCACCGACGGCGGCGACACTCTGACCGGCCTCGAGATCGGCCCGCTGCTCGAACAGTTGCACACGTGGGGCGTTCTCGAACGCAGCTACGACGGCACCCGCGCGGCCACGCTCGCCGAGTACCGCAATCGCCACTACGTCTACCAGTTCGGTCAGGTCGGCTACCAGGCATACCGCGCCGTCGAGGACGTCCTGGCCGCCCGCCCCGAGGACGCCTCGCTCTCGCGTCTGGTGCTGCCCGAGCTGCTCGCCGACCTGGAGGATCTCGCGGCGGCGAACCTCGCGGGGGACGCCGACCTGGTGTACCGCAAACTCGATCGGCTCGACACCGCTCTCAACGACATGGCCACCCGCGCCGCGCACTTCTACCTGTCGCTGGGCGACCTCGTCCGCACCACGGACGTCACACCCGAGTCGTTCCTGGCACACAAGGACGCATTGCTCTCCCACATGCGGGAGTTCTCCCTCGACCTCGCCCGCTTCGGCCCCAAGCTCACCGCCGCCATCGAGCGGGTGGACGCCACCGGACTCGACTCGCTGCTCGACCGGGTGGCAGCCAGTGACGAACGCGTCTTCCTCAGCCGCGAGGAGCGCCGCGCCGACTGGGCGGGCCGGTGGACCGGTCTCGTGCACTGGTTCACCTCCACCGACGGCGAGCTCACCGAGTCGGATCGTCTGCGGGAGGGCACCATGAGCGCCATCGCCGCCGTGCTGTCGCTGCTGCGCCGCGTCACCGAGACCCGCAGGGGCGGAGTCAGTCGCGAGTCCCAGCTGCGACATCTCGCCGGGTGGTTCGCGTCCGCTCCCTCCGAGGAGTCCGCCCACGCCCTGTTCGGTGCCGTGTTCGGCCTCGGCCGGCCTCGTCACCTGTCGATGGTCCACCCCGACGACGACATCATTCCCACCACGCGATCGTGGTGGGACGCTCCGCCTGTCGAGATCTCGCGCACGCTCGCCGAGACCGGTCGGCCCCCCGCCGCCGGTGCTCCTGCCAGGGTCCACCGCAACGACGCCGGTGTCCGGCGTCTGCGCGAGGAACAGCTGAGCGTGCAGCGTCGCCGCGCTCAGGCCGCGCGATCACTCGCCGAACACGGTGTGTACGAGCGGGATCTGACCAACGAGGAGACCGACGTGCTGCTCGGGCTGCTCAACGCCGCCCTCACCGCACGCGTCCCGGTCAGCGGCCGCGTGGGCAGCTCGACCGGATCCGAGGGTGGCGTCACCCTGACACTGGCACCGCACGAGCAGTCCACCGTGGTGCGCACCGAACGCGGTCTACTGCACCTCGAACGGCTGTCACTCACCATCGGCGCGCGGCGATGAGAGCACGCACCATTCCGAGCCTGGCACTCGACTCGTACCAGCGCGCCGCCCGAGTCGTGTTGTCCCACCACCTGATCACCCGCACCTACCCGGACCGCATCGCCCTGCCCCTGGTTCGCCGATGGGCCACGGAACTGCGCGAGGACATGCTCGATCTCTTCGGATACCGACTCGAGGTCACGGAGACCACGGCCCGGCTCTACCCCGTACTCGACCGGTTGGACGCGAGTCGACCGGCCCGCACGACCTCCGACCGCGTCTTCGACCGTCGCCGCTACGCATTCCTGGCGCTCACCCTGGCGGCACTCGGTCGCGCGGGTGACCAGATCACGTTGTCCGAGTTGGCGGTTCAGGTCGCCTCCGATGCCGGACGGGTGGTCGGGGTCGACCTCGACACCGAACGCGCGACCGACCGGGACGCCTTCGTCGACGCCGTCGGCTGGTTGTCCGTTCGCGGTGCGATCACCCTGGCCGACGGCGATGCCGGCGGGTGGGCGCACAACCCCGACGCGGGAGAGGCCTTGTACGACATCGACCGCTCCGTCGTCGTGGCCCTGTTTCGTCCACCGCGCGCGCTCCAGCATCTGCGCAGCACGGCACACCTGCTGCACAGCACCACGGACGACCCGGCCGATCGCGCTCGCCGTGCCCGCCGTGCGCTCGTCGAGCAGCCCGTGGTCCACGGCCCCGACTCGGTGCCGGACGACCGGTCCGTCGAGGATGTCCGGCTGCTGACCGGACTGTCCGTCGAACGCCGGGCGGAGGGCATCGCGCTCATCGACACGTCGGGACGCCTGTCGGACATCAGGTTTCCGTCCACCGGCACGGTCGCGCAGGTCGCCCTTCTCCTCGCCGGTGAGATCGCGGAGCGGGTACTCGATCCCGATGCCGACGATCGGACCACGCTCGAGGCGGACATCGACCCCACCGACGAGCTGCTCGCGGCACTCGACAGCGCGATCCCGGACGGCGGCGTCGTGGACGACCTGGTCGACGACTCGGTCGCCCCGGACACGGTGGAGGCATCGGACGAGACGATCCGGCACCCGTTCGTCGCGGACTCCTGGCTCGACGAGACCGTCGGCGCCCTCGTCGACGCCTACGGCCGCACCTTCGCCGCTCAGTGGCAGGCGGACCGTGCCGGGGTTCGCGCGGCCGCTGTCGCACTCCTGACGAACCTCACTCTGGTGGCACCGGTACGCGGGGGCATCGTCGCGTTGCCGGCCCTGGCGCGCTATCGGGGAGTGGTCGTCACCGTCCGAGAACAGGCGTCCGCCGGCCTCTTTCCCACCGATCACACGAGCACCCTCGAGGAGCACACCCCGTGACGCGCAGCACCCGATTCCGGCCCACGCGCGCCGGCATCATCAACCTCTGGGACTACCGCGATCAGGAGTTCTCGTTCGCCGACGGTCGGCTGGTGTTGCGTGGCCCCAACGGATCCGGCAAGACCAAGGCACTCGAGGTGCTGTTCCCGTTCGTGTTCGACGGCCGGATCGAGCCGCGTCGCCTCAACCCGTTCGCGGGTGAGGAACGCACCATGAAGTCCAATCTGCTCTACCGCGGCCAGGATTCGGCGCACTCGTACGTGTGGATGGAGTTCGCACGTGGCGATCGGGACGAGCCCGAAGCGGTGACCGTCGGCATCGGCATGCGTGCGACACGGTCGGCGGACAAGGTGACGCGCTGGTACTTCGTCGCCGACGGCCGCGTGGGCGTCGACTTCTCGCTGCTGGGCACCGACGACAGGCCGCTGACGAAGAAGCAACTGGCCGAGCAGATCGGGACCGACGCCATCGTCGATCGGCCGGTGGACTACCGCGCCGCCATCGACGCGCGACTGTTCGGTCTCGGCGCCGAGCGGTACGACCAGCTCATCACCCTGATTCTCACGCTGCGACGCCCGCAGTTGGCGAAGAATCTCGACCCGAAGGGCTTGTCCCGTGCACTGTCCGACGGACTGCGCCCCCTCGACGAGCACCTCGTCCTCGAGGCGGCGCGCTCCTTCAGCGACATGGAGGAGGTGGGCCGCGCCCTCGAGGGACTGGTGCAGGCCGACCACGCGTCGAAGAGGTTCGTCGAGGTCTACTCGAAGTACCTCGCCGTCCAGGCGCGCACCGACGTCGATCAGGTCGGTCGACGTCTCGAGGCCGTCGACCACGCCACGGTCGCCCTCTTCGCCGCCAAGGGCTTGCGTGAACGACGACGGGTCGAGCGCGTCGAGGCGGAGAAGCGGTACGAGGCAGCCGAGCGCGCACTCGATCTCGCCGTCGCCGACCAGCAGACCCTGCAACGGTCCACCGCTTACGAGGGCAAGCAGCAGCTCGACGATCTCGCGGATGCGGTCCGCAAGCTCGAGGTGTCCACCGCGCAGCAGCGCGACAAGGCTCGCAAGGCGACGGAGGCCGTCGACGTCCGGCGACGAGAGGCGGACGAGGCCGCAGTGGCGCTGCGGGAGTCGACCGCGTCGATCGTCCGCGCCGAGGACGAGCTCCTCGCGGCCGCCGAGGACGCCGGCATCGCCTGGACGCCACTCCCCCGCGACGCCCGTACCGACCAGATCACGGCAGCGGTACGCGGTCATGCCGAGGAGCGGGACGGGGACGTCCGGGCCGTACGTGCCGCGCTGTCCGTCGTCGACCGTGCCACCACCGAGCGTGCCCGTACCGAACGGGCCGCCGACCGCGCCCACACACTGCACGACGCCGCGGTGGCCTCCGTCCGCGAGGCCGAGGCCGCCGTCGAGTCGTCCCGTGCCGCGACGGCGGAATCGCTGCGGGCGTGGTGGGCCACGCACGCCTCGGTGCTGGACGACGGCGAGATCCTCGAGTCGTTGCACACCGCGCTCGCACGCGTCGGCGAGGACGACACACCCACGCTCGGCGAGGTACTCGGCGACGGAGTTCGCGAGCTGCTCGACACGGTGCGGGACCGACGGAGTGCTGCACTGCAGGACCGGGACGACGCGGCGCGCACCATCACCGAGGCCACGGCCGAGCGCGCGTCGGTCGCCGCCGAGCACGACGACGCTCCCCCGGCGCTGCGCACCCGTACCGGCGACCGTGCGGGTCTCGACGGCGCACCGTTCTGGACACTCGTCCGCTTCGCCGACGACGTCACCGCCGACGATGCCGCGGCCCTCGAGGCCGCGCTCGACGCGGCCACACTGCTGGACGCGTGGGTCGCCGACACGGCTCCGACGGGGCTCGTCTCGGATCAGTACCTGACCGCCACCGCACCGGTGACCGGGCGATCGCTGGCCGACGTCCTCGTGGTCGAGGACGACATCCCCGTGCAGCACAGCACCGTGCGGGCGATCCTCGACTCGATCGCGCTGGACGACGTGGGCAGTTCTGCGGGTGTCGGACGGGACGGGAGCTTCGCGCACGGTCTCGTGCGCGGCGCGCACCACAAGGACGCCGCCGAGTACATCGGCGCGACGGCACGAGCTGCACGGCGCACGTCCCGCATCGCGGAGATCGACGAGGCCCTCGAGGTGGCCACCGCGCGGCGCGACGAGGCCGATCGAGTCGCCGAGCAGTGTCGAGAACGTCTCGACTCGATCCGCGCCGCCGTCTCGACGGTTCCTCGTACGTCGGAGGTCACCGCGGCGCTCCGGGCGGTCACGTCGGCCGCCGGCGCTCTCCGATCGACGACCGAGTCGGTCGCGTCCGCCGACCGAGAACTGGACCACGCGATCGCCGAACTGTCTGCCGCCGAACGACGTCTGCGGACGGACGCCGTCGCGCGGCGGGCTCCGTTCACGCCGCGAGACCTCGACGCGCTCGCGGCGGCGATCCGCCACTTCGAGAACACCGGTTCTGCCATCCTGCGCCACCGCGGCGACGCGGACCGGTCCGCCGAGCGCGACCGGGAAGCTGCCGGGCGCCTCGACGAGGCCATGATTCTGGCCGAGGAGTACGCGGAGGAAGCGGCCATCGCCGAGTCCGACTACGAGCAACAGCACGCCAAGTTGGAGATGCTGCGGGACTCGCTCGGTGCGAGCGCCGAGAAGATCGACGCCGAACTCGACGCGATCAGGATGCGCATCGAGGCGTGCAAGACCGAGCAGCGCGCCGCCACGAAGGCGGACCGTGAATCGGGCGAGGCCATCGGCAAGGCGGAGGGCGCGCACGAGACGGCCGTCGCCGGACTGACGACCGCGTTGACCGAAGCGCTCAGCGACGCCGCGCGACTGGCTCCCTACGCGCACCGCGATCTGCTGGCGGTGCTCGGTGCGGCGCGCGACTGCTCCTGGCCGGCGAGCGACGCGGCCTGGTCGACGGTCGAGCAACTGCTCTACCGAACCGACACGGCTGCCGGGCCCGACGAGGCCCCGGACGTACTGCCCCCGGAAGTGCACCGACTGCACACCGAGCTCACCGAGGCGACGGCGCAGGTCAAGGTCAGCGATGCGAGCCGACGCTCCACACGCAGCGCGCTGACGGCGGCGTTGCAGGAGTTCGACGCTCAGCTGGCCGCGTCGGGTCAGGATTTCCGGCTCAGTTGGGACGCGGCCGACGGGGTCACGGTGGTGCGGGTGCAGGACGAGCAGGGCCACTCCACCATCGCCGACTTCGCGGATCGCATCGACGCGGCACGACGCGACCAGGAGACGCTGCTCACCGATGCCGAGCGCCGCATCCTCGAGGACGCTCTGCTCACCGGCCTGGCGCAGCAGATCCACGAGCGCACGGTCGACGCCCGCGAACTGATCGCCCGTATGGGATCGGAGATGAAGCAGCGCCGCATGTCGTCGGGCAACACCATCGGCGTGCACTGGGTGCTCGCGGACAACCTCGACGACAGCACCCGTGCCGTGTCGAAGCTGCTCGAGCGGGACGCCTCCGCGCTCGGACCCGAGGAACTGGCCGAGATGCGTGTGCACTTCGCGGCACAGATCCGGACGGCGCGGGCGCAGCATCCCGAGCGCTCGTACCCCGAGATCCTCAGTGCCGCACTGGACTACCGGCAGTGGCGCGTCTTCGCGTTCACGCTCATCTCCGGTGACGGCTCCGAGGACAGGCTCACCGTCGCACGCCACAGTGCGCTCTCGGGCGGCGAGCAGTCGGTGTCGCTGCACCTCCCGCTCTTCGCGGCGGCGCACGTGATGCTGTCGTCCGCGGACCCGCACTCACCGCGGTTGCTCGCACTGGACGAGGCGTTCGCGGGTGTCGACGACAACGGTCGCAGCGAACTCCTCGGTCTCAGTGTGCAGTTCGACCTGGACTTGTTCATGACCGGCTACGACCTCTGGATCACGTACCGCGACGTGCCCGGGTGCGCCCACTACGACCTCGCGCACTCGACGGTCGAGAACACCGTCAGCGCAGCGCTTCTCGTGTGGGAGAACGGGGAGTTGCTCGCGGAGCACGACGGGTCCGACCTCGCCGCGGCACTGGGCTCGCCGTTGAGCCGCCGCGTCGACCTCCCCGCGGAGGGTGGGCTGGACTTCGCCGAGGTGTGATGGTGGGTGTGGTGCTCCTCTCGTGACCCCATTCGAGCGGGAACCCGCTTGAAAGCTGGGCGAGCGGAGCAGAACCATCACCGCCGCGCGTGCCGGCGACGTCGTACCTCTGCGACGATCTCGTCGGCGACGGCACCGGGATCCTTCAGCACGTCGAACGCGGCATACCGCAGAACTCGCAGATCGCCGAGGATCAGAAAGTTCTGCCGTCGCCTGTCGTGGCAAAACACCTCCGGTGCACTGTGGAATGCGTACCCGTCCACCTCCACCACCAGGTTGGCGAGCTCGTCGTAGAAGTCCACCACGAACGCACCCACCCGGACATTGGTCTGCATGCGGAGATGTCGCCGAATCAGCTCACGCCCGAGAACTCGCTCGGGCTCGGAGGCGAAGCCGCGCGCAGCGGTGTCGACGAGGCGCCGCGCACGGATGTGCCCGCGCCGGCCAGGTAGTGCGTCGAGGAGCGCGCGAACGCGGTTCTCGTCGACCTCGTGCACCAGAGCGTCGTCCACGAGTCGCTCGGCAGCGGCATCGCTCAGCACCGCCGCGCAGTCGATGAGGGTCTGCTCCCGAGTGGTGACCGGCAACCCCAGCACCTCGTCGCAGGCACCCTGCCTGCGTCTGTGCACCGTCAACCATTCAGGTGCCCGTGGCCTTGCGAATTCGCCGACCAGTGCGTGAACACCGGACGGTTCGCCGATCCACCCGTACAGCCGGGCAGCACTCGTATGACTCAGCAACGCGTCGGGGCGCCACAGAGTCACGGCCAGGCAGCGGTCGAACCAGGCGGGCTCCTCCTGGCAGAAGACTCCGGGCAGCACGCGGTGGAAGCGTCGACGAATCGTCGTGGCGGACATTCCGGCACCGGTCAACTGGGCGAGGGTCGACACTCGAGTGACGGGCACAGCATCGACGATGGCCCATCGCGGACACTGCCCGATGACGGCGATCTGCGGCGATGGTCGACCCCGGGGACGGACGGCTACCTGTGGATGTGGAGTTTCTGCTCCGCTCGAGCGCCGAATCGGCGGGATCCCGCTCGATATCGCACCGAGAGGAGCAAAAACACCACTCCCGACGAGCTAGAGCTTCACACCCAGCAGCGCGTCCACCGCCAGCGACACCAGCCCCGGCGCCGCGGGGTCGGAGCCGCCGAGCGTCACGGCGTCGTGTGCCCACGCATCGATCGCGTCGAGTGCCTTGGCGGAGTCGAGATCGTCGGCCAGGTGCTGGCGTACGCGGGCGACGGTGTCCTCGGCGGACTGTGCCGACTCGAGCGCCACGGCCTTGCGCCACAACGCGAGTCGGTCCTGCGCAGCGGCGAGGATCTCGTCGGTCCAGGTGCGGTCCTGCCGGTAGTGGCCGGCGAGGAGACCGAGGCGGATGGCACCGGGATCGACACCCGCAGCGGTGAGCTTCGAGACCAGGACGAGATTGCCCAGCGACTTGGACATCTTCTCGCCGTCGAGGCCGATCATGCCGGTGTGCACGTAGTGTCGCGCGAAACGGTCTGCGCCCGTGAGCGATTCGGCGTGAGCCGCGGAGAATTCGTGGTGCGGGAAGATGAGGTCACTGCCGCCACCCTGCACGTCGAAGCCGGATCCGATGCGGTTCAACGCGATCGCCGCGCACTCGATGTGCCAGCCGGGGCGCCCCGGACCGAACGGCGAGGGCCACGACGGCTCGCCCGGACGCTCGGCCTTCCAGACGAGGGCGTCGAGAGGGTCGCGCTTGCCGGGGCGGTCGGGATCTCCGCCGCGATCGGCGAAGAAGGTGTCCATCGTCGCCCGGTCGTACCCGGACTCGTAGCCGAACTGCTCGGTGGCGTCCGCGCGGAAGTACACGTCGGGGTACTCGGCGTCGTCCACCACGTAGGCGGCGCCCGAGGCGACGAGCTTCTCGACGAGCTCCACGACCTCGGTCACAGACTCGACCGCGCCGATGTAGTCGCGCGGCGGGATGACGCGGAGCGCGGTCATGTCCGACCGGAAGAGGTCGGTCTCGCGCTGTCCGAGCGACACCCAGTCGTCGCCGTCGCGTGCCGCGCGCTCGAAGAGCGGGTCGTCGACGTCGGTGACGTTCTGGACGTAGTGCACGTCGTGGCCGGCGTCGCGCCAGACCCGGTTGACGAGGTCGAACGTCAGGTAGGTGGCCGCATGGCCCAGGTGCGTCGCGTCGTACGGGGTGATGCCGCAGACGTACATGGTGGCGGTCGAACCGGGCGCGACGGGACGCACGGCGCGATCGGCCGTGTCGTACAAACGGAGCGGCGGGCCCTCGCCCGGCACGCTGGGAACGTCCACTTCGGGCCACGACTGCATGGGTGAAGACTATCCGGTCGGGCCGGAGCCGCCGCCGCGTGCCCGGTCTAGAACGCGGGCCAGGGAATGGGCCTGCTGGAGTCGGGCGCCGGCATGACCGGTTCCGCGAGCAACCGCGACACGCGACCGGCCAGCGCCTCGATCTCCTCGTCGGTGATGTGTGGCGCGAGGGTGTCCCCGAAGGCACCGCGCAGGTCGCGGGAGAAGTCGACGAGGTCGGCCACCAGAGCGGCGTCGACGGGTCGACCGGCCCACCCCCACAGCACGGTCCGCAGCTTGTTCTGCCGGTGCAGGGCGATGCCGTGGTCCACGCCGTACACGGAGCCGTCGAGTGCCTCGAGCACGTGTCCGCCCTTGCGGTCGGCGTTGTTGATGACGACGTCGAGAACAGCCATCCGGTGCAGCCGCGGATCGTCCGCGTGCACCAGTGCCACCTCGTCGCCGGCATCGTCGTAGGCCCGGAGCACGGGGATGTAGGACGAGGGCACGAGGTCGGGGCGGCAGAGGTCCACCATGTCGTAGCCCTCGCCCTTCTCGGGGAGGCGCTCGACGGTGTCGATCCACCGCTGCACCATGCCGACACCGAGCGGACCGTCCCGTAGCACGGTCGTGGGCACGACGCCCCAGCCCAGTGCGTCGGAGATCAGGTAGGACGAGATCTCGCGGCCCGCCAGCGTGCCGTCGGGGAAGTCCCACAGCGGCTGTTCCCCGCGCACCGGCTTGTAGACACATCGCAGTGCCGGCGCCGGATCCTCACGCTCGATCTCGCACACGAGCGTCGCGTTGGACGCCTGCACCACGCGACCGACGATGGTCATCTCGCCGTGCGCGAGCAGGTCCGTGTCGTCGTCGGTCCAGGGCGCGGTGGCGTCGCCGGCGGAGGTCAGGACTCGTCCCCGAACTCGGTGGTGTCGCTTCCCAGCACGGTGCCGCGCCGGTACCCGTTGGTCCGCACGCACATGTGACCACCGGGCGCGAGGGGCTCCCCGCAGAGCGGGCACGGGGGCCGACCGGCAGCGATGACGCGCTCGCTGCGCGCGGCGAACTCACGGGCCTGCTCCGGACTCAGGAACACCCGCACGGCGTCCGGACCCTCGTCGGTGTCGTCGAGCACCACCGACTCGTCGATCTCGGTCTCGGTGATGGCGAGCAGCTCCACCACGACGGCGCCGGCGTCGGCGTCCCAGCCCAGACCCATGGTCCCGACCCGGAACTCGGCGTCCACGGGCATCACCAGTGGGTCGACGTCGCTCGGATCGGCTTCCTCGGGTGGCACATCGGTACCGAAGCGCCTCGCCACCTCGTCGAGCAGGAGCCCGACACGGTCGGCCAGGACCTGAACCTGCTGCTTCTCGAGCGCCACCGACACCACTCGGGCGTCGTGCACTGCCTGGAGGTAGAAGGATCGATCGCCGGGCTCACCCACCGTTCCGGCGACGAACCGGTCGGGGGTGCGAAAGACGTGAATCGCGCGTGGCATATCTGCACCTCCAAAGATCGCGCCGCCGAACTGCCGCGGCTGTGACTCCCATTATCCGCGTGTTGTCACTGTCCGGTGGAACCACCGGGGACGGCGTCCGATTCCGACGCGGTCGGAGCCTGGTCGGACGGGGCCTCGGCAGTGGTGTCCGTCTCGGCGGGCGACGTCGGAACGAACTGCGTCAGATCCCCACCGAGATCGCCGAGACGATGGACGAACGGCCGCGTCTCGGTGTACCGGACGACACTGATCGACGCCGGGTCCACCACGATGCGCTGGAACTGGTCCAGGTGCGACCCCAGAGCATCGGCCAGGACGGACTTGATGACGTCGCCGTGCGAACAGGCCACCCACAGCACGTCGGCGCCGTGCTCGGCGGCGAGCCGCGCGTCGATCTCGCGGATCGCGCGCACCGCCCTGATCTGCACATCGGCGAGGCCCTCACCCCCGGGGAAGACGGCAGCGGACGGGTGCTGCTGCACCACCTTCCACAGCGGCTCCCCCACGAGATGCTTGATCGGCTTGCCGGTCCACTCGCCGTAGTCGACCTCGAGCAGCCGATCCTCCACGACGGGTTCGAGCTCGCGCGCCGCAGCGAGGGGCGCGACCGTCTGTTCGCACCGGAGCAACGGTGATCGCACGATCGCCGCGAGCGGAAGCACCTCGAGACGGGCGACGACACGCTCCGCCTGCTCCCGACCGAGATCGTCGAGTTCCACGCCGTCCGACCTGCCCGCGAGCGTGCCGGCCGTGTTGGACGTCGAGCGTCCGTGGCGCAGAAGTATGACCGTCATGACCTCAGCCTAGTGAGACGCGAGGGGCGCCCGGCGTCGCGGTGGCGTCAGTTCGCTGCGACGACACCCGTGGCGAGGAGGCCGAGAACCGCGACGCCGACGACGATGCGGTACCCGACGAACCAGTACAGCGAGTGGTTCTCGACGAAGCGCAGCAACCAGGCGATGGAGGCGTACCCCAGTACGAAGGCCACGAGCGTCGCCACGACGAGCTGGGATCCCGACGCCTGCAGACCTTCGCCCGCCGGTTCGAAGGCATCCGGCAAGGAGAAGAGTCCGGACGCGGTGACGGCCGGGATCGCGAGCAGGAACGAGAAGCGGACCGCGGCGGCACGCGTCAGGCCCATGAACAGACCGGCACTCGTGGTGGCGCCGGATCGGGACACGCCCGGGATGAGCGCGAGACACTGCGCGGCGCCCATGACGAGGCCGTCGCGGGTGGTGAGCTTCTCGATCGGTCGCGTCTGTCGGCCGACCTTCTCCGCGACGGCGATGACCACGGCGAACACGATGAGCAGCGTCGCGATGATCCACAGGTTGCGCGCACCCGTCCGAATCGCGTCCTTGAAGACGAAGCCGAGCACCCCGATCGGGATGGTGGCGAAGATGACGTACCACCCCATGCGGTAGTCCAGCGTGTCGCGCTGGGACTTGTCGGCGATACCGCGGAACCACGCCGCGACGATGCGCCCGATGTCGCGGGCGAAGTAGAGCAGGACCGCGGCCTCGGTACCGAGCTGCGTCACCGCGGTGAACGACGCGCCGGCGTCGTCACCGAAGAAGACCTCGGAGACGATGCGCAGGTGTGCAGAGGAGGAGATGGGGAGGAACTCGGTCAACCCCTGCACGGCGCCGAGCACGAGGGCCTGCACCCAGGACATCGATTCCGCGATCATCGCTGCTCTCCTGCCGTCCGATTCCGCGGCGCGCAGACGCCACCGACGAGGTTTCCTGTCGAAGTCACGAGGCACGACCGTACTAGGGTCGTGCCTCGACCACCGTGTCGGCAGGACGAGACACGGACGGAACACGGCGAAACGGATGCACTGCCTTCATGAAGCACAGAACGGTCGGGAGCAGCGGGCTGCGGGTGTCACGCCTGGGACTCGGAACGGGTGAATGGGGACGCGGAGTCGACGGTGACGACGCCGCGGCGCAGGTGACGGCGTTCGTCGACGCGGGCGGGACCCTCGTCGACGCGTCCGCCTCCTATGGAGACGGACGCGCGGTGCGGGTGTTGGCCGAGATCGTCGACGACGTGGTTCCGCGCGGTGAGCTGGTGCTCAGCATCGATTCCGGCGTCTCGCGTCCGGACACCTCGGGGCACTGGACCGTCGACTGCTCGCGGCGCGCGCTCCTCGCAGACCTGGACAGGACACTGCGCGAGCTCGGCACCGATCACCTCGATCTGTGGAGCGTCGGCGCGTGGGATCCGCAGACCCCTCTCGGTGAGGTGGCGGCGACTCTGGAGCACGCGGTCTCGTCCGGGCGGGTGCGCTACGCGGGTGTTCGCGGCTTCACGGCGTGGCAGCTGGCCACCGTGTCGGCGTCCGTCGACATCACCGCGGCGCAGGCGGAGTACTCCCTGCTCGCGCGCGGCGCCGAGGACGAGCTGTTCCCCGCGGCCGACCACCACGGCGTGGGCGTTCTCGCGGTGTCGGCTCTGGCGGGCGGCGTGCTCACGGGCAAGTACCGGGACGGTGTACCCGCGGATTCACGCGGCGCGGACGATCACCGACGCCACGCGCTCGCACCCTTCCTCGGTGAGGACGGCGGGAAGGTGGTCGAGGCTGTCATCACGGCGGCCGACGGTCTGGGCACGTCGCCACTCGCGGTGGCTCTGGCGTGGGCCCGAGATCGCCCCGGTGTCGCGTCGGTCGTGGTCGGGACGCGGGACATCGGTCAGCTGACGGGTGTGTTGGCCGCCGAGGACGTCGCGCTTCCGTCGGCCATCACCTCCGCGCTGGACGACGTCAGTTCCTGACCGTCACTTCGGGTCGATCGCGTTGCCAAGCCGCCCGAGCAGCGATCGCAGGAGTGTGGTGTCGGGCGGCTGCGGCGAGTCGAGCGGACGGACGTCGGCGACCGCGTCCCGGACCGCGGCGACGATCGAGCGCTCGTCCGAGAGGTCGACGTCCGTGACATCGCGCTCCGCGACCGCGTCGACGTCGAGATCGTCGGGAACGGCCTGCGCCAGGTCGGAGCGGTAGACCTCCACGCGCAACGACTTACCGCGTACCCGGAAGGCGAAGCTCCGCCCGTCCGGAGTGGACCCGAACCCGTGGGCGTGCGCCCCCACCGACACGTCCTCCACCGAGAACTCCGCATTGCTCGGCCCCGTCATGCGCCCTCCCTCGCTCTCTCTCGTCGACAGGCACTCGTCGAAACGTACAGACGCGTCATGGTGGACACATCCCTCCCCTGTGCTCGCGCCGGGACGGCGAGATGATCGGATGAGAGAAGACCTGAAGGAGAATCACCCCCATGGCACCCCGACCGACCAGTGCCCACTCGGCACGACGCAGCAGTACCCGTTTCGTCCTTCTCGGCCTCGCCCTGGTGACGACGGTCACAGCAGGATGCGCGAACTCCGACGATCCGGAGCAGCTGAACACGCGTGAGCCGGAGGTCGCCGCGGTGTCCCCCGACACGACCGTCACGCCGGCGGGCGTCACGGCCGACCCGCGCTTCGGCGGTCCGGCCACCGTCGACGGCCTCGCGATCGAGCCTCGCGACCGGATCGCCGGGATCCTCACCGACGACGGTACGACGCTGCTGCTGACCCCGCTCGACTCGGAGGAGAATCCGCGCTCGGTGCGACTCTCCGCACCCGGCACGTCCGTCTCCGCCGGCAGGGACGGCGAACTGTTGGTCACGTCGTCGTCGGGCATCAGCCGGGTGGACGCGCAGTCCGGTGCGACGACGGACGTCGCGGTCGACGGCGGCGCCGCCTCGGTGACGCCGTGGGACGACGGGTACGCCATCGGGACGCCGACCGGAACCGTCGTGATCACGGGAGCCGACGGCGCGGTCGAGAGCACCATCCCCGGTCAGGCGTCGGTCGACGGTCTCGTACGCACCGGAGACGATCTGGCGTCCCTGGACACCCGGCAGACGTCGGTGACGTCCGTGAACGTCGGTGCCGAACGTCTCGGCGCCGCGCTGCGCGCAGGCGACGGGGCCACCCGCATGACCGGATGCGCCGACGGTGCCGTCGTGGTCGCCGACACGACCGACGACGAACTGCTCGTCTTCACGGGCGACCCCGATCTGATCATGCGACAGCGCTACCCCGTCGCCGGCTCCCCGTTCGCCGTCGCGTGCGAGGACGACGGCACCGTGTGGGTGACCGTGACCGCACTGAACGAGGTGGTGGGATTCGACATCACCTCCGGAATTCCTGTCGAGTCGGCACGGTTCCCCACAGTGCGCCAGCCCGACTCGCTCGCCGTGGACTCGCAGTCCGGCGAACTTTTCGTAGGCTCGAACAGTGGCGCCGGGGTCCAGGTGATCCCGACCCGGGCGTGAGTGCCCGCGAGGACGAGAGCGAGATCCGTGAACCGGAACAACCGTGCGATGCCCGTCGGCTGGGAGACCCAGTCGGACGACTGGGAGTACGTGCCCATCAAGCTGCCGCCGGACGTCACCCGAGTGACGGCCTCGATGCGGCTGGCCATCTCCGCCGAGTTCGGTGGGTGGGAGCTCTCCCGGGTCCGGCTGTACACCGACGGCAGCAGGCGAGTACTTCTCAAACGACGCAAGACCGCGCACCACGTGCCCGATCCCGGTCTCTGACCGAGTGGCGGCGCCGCACCACCGACGAGATTCCCCGACGAGAGGTTTCCAGGCTGTGAGCCCGTACCGGCTGCTGCTCCGCGCGATGTTCCTGCTCCCTCCGGAACGCATTCATCACCTCGCATTCGCGGCGATGGTCGCGGTGACTCGATTCGCGCCCCTGCGTGCGCTGGTCTCGCGCGTGCTCTCGGTCCGAGATCCGGCACTGCGGACGACCGCCTTCGGCGTGACGTTCCCCACCCCGGTCGGGCTGGCCGCCGGTTTCGACAAGACCGGTGAGGGTGTCGACGCGTGGGGTCCGCTGGGGTTCGGTTTCGCGGAGGTCGGCACCGTGACCGCGCAGGCGCAACCCGGAAACCCACAGCCTCGACTCTTCCGGCTTCCCGCCGACCGAGGCCTGCTCAACCGCATGGGTTTCAACAATCCGGGTGCTGCGGCGGTGGCCGAGCGTCTGCGCGGACGACGCGGGGACATCCCGGTCGGCGCCAACATCGGCAAGACGAAGGTGGTTCCCGCGGCGGACGCCGCGATCGACTACACGGAGAGTGCGCGGCTGCTCGGCCCGCTGTCGGACTTCGTCGTGGTCAACGTGAGTTCGCCGAACACCCCCGGACTGCGGGATCTGCAGGCGGTGGAATCGCTGCGGCCTCTGCTGGCCGCCGTGGCGAGCGTCGTGACGGTGCCCGTCCTGGTGAAGATCGCGCCCGACCTGTCGGACGACGACGTCGACGCGGTGGCAGACCTAGCCATGGAGCTGGGATCCGCCGGCATCGTGGCGACCAACACGACCATCGGGCGCGACGGGCTGCGGACGGCCGGGGCCGCGGATCTCGGAACGGGTGGCGTCTCCGGCCCGTACGTCGCGGACCGATCACTCGAGGTGCTGCGCCGACTGCGTGCACGCGTCGGGGACTCGATGACGCTGATCTCGGTCGGCGGTGTCGAGACCGCCGACGACGCGTGGGAACGCATCCTCGCCGGTGCCACCCTCGTGCAGGGGTACACCGGCTTCGTCTACGGCGGTCCGTTCTGGGCGCGTCGCGTCGCCGTCGGCCTGGCTCGACGAGCCCGGGCCGCAGGATTCGCCTCGGTGGCCGACGCGGTCGGCACGGAGACTGTCCCGCGGCCCGGGCCGCGCTGATTCGGTTCTCGTCAGCTCTGCTCGTACGTGCCCACGATGACGGCACGCGCGATGGCGTGACTGAAGAGGTTGAATCCGAGGTACGCAGGTGACGCACTCTCGTCGATCTCGAGCTTCTCGACGTCGACGGCGTGTACCGCCACGAAGTAACGGTGCGGTCCGTGTCCCTGCGGGGGTGCGGCACCGATGAACCGGGCCAGGCCCGCGTCGTTGCGCAGCGTGATCGCGTCGTTCGGCAACCCGGTGGAGCTGTCGTCGCCCGCTCCGGTGACCAGGGTGGTGGTCGAGACGGGGATGTTCGCCACCGCCCAGTGCCAGAAACCGGACGCCGTCGGCGCATCGGGGTCGTAGACGGTGACGGCGAAGCTCTTGGTCTCCTCCGGAAAGCCCGACCACGACAGCTGCGGCGAGTTGTCGTGGCCGCCCGCGCCCATGATGCCGCTGACCTGGTCCTCGTGGAGCGGCTGACCATCGGTGACGTTGTCCGACGTGAGCTCGAACGACGGCAGCGACGGCAGTGCGGCGTAGGGATCGTGTGACATGAGGTCCTCTCGGGAGATATGGGTTCGGGGTTGTCAGCTGTGCAGAAGGAAGTGCTCGAAGACCTTGGTACCGAAGATCAACGACTCGACGGGTACCCGTTCGTCCACGCCGTGGAACAACGCCGCGAAGTCGAGCTCGGGCGGCAGCTTGAGCGGCGCGAAGCCGAAGCAGCGGATGCCCAGCTTGGCGAACGCCTTGGCGTCGGTGCCGCCGGACAGCATGTAGGGCACCGTGCGACCGTTCTCGTCGAACGCCAGGATCGCGTCGTTCATCGCGTCGACGAGGTGCCCGTCGAACGTGGTCTCGTACGGCTCCAGGTCGGTGATCCAGGACCGTTCGACGTGCGGACCGATGAGCGCGTCGACCTCGCGCTCGAACTGCGCCTTGCGTCCCGGCAGGACGCGGCAGTCGATGGTGGCGGAGGCCGTCTGCGGGATGACGTTGGCCTTGTACCCGGCCGAGAGCATCGTGGGATTTGCCGTGTCGCGCAGTGTCGCGCCGACGATGCGGGCGATGCTGCCGAGCTTGGCGAGGGTGCCGTCGATGTCGGGCGACTCGGGGTCGAAGGCCAGGCCGGTCTCCGAGCTCACGGCGGCGAGGAACTCGGTCACCGAGTCCGTCATCACCAGCGGGAACTGGTGGTTACCCAGTGCTGCAACGGCTTCGGCGAGGTACGTCACGGCGTTGTCCTCGTGCAGGAACGATCCGTGACCGGCGCGAGCCTTGGCCGTCAGACGCATCCAGGCGAGCCCCTTCTCCGCCGTCTCGACGAGGTAGAGGCGACGCTCGTCGCCCTCGGGGGTGGACACCGTCAGCGAGAAGCCGCCGACCTCGCCGACGGCCTCGGTGACACCCTCGAACAGATCGGGCCGGTGCTCGACGAGCCAGTGCGACCCGTACCTGCCGCCGGCCTCCTCGTCGGCCAGGAACGCGAAGACCAGGTCGCGGGGCGGGACGGTGCCGGCCGACTTGAACTGTCGGGCCAGCGCCAGGGCCATGCCGACCATGTCCTTCATGTCGACGGCGCCGCGTCCCCACAGGTAGCCGTCCTCGACGGCACCCGAGAAGGGATGCACGCTCCAGTCGGCGGGCTCGGCCGGAACGACGTCGAGGTGGCCGTGCACGAGCAACGCGCCGCGTGAGCTGTCGGCGCCGGCCAGTCGGGCGAAGACGTTGCCGCGGCCGGGCGCACCCGACTCGACGTACTCGGTCTCGTACCCCACGGCCTCGAGCTGGCGCGCCACCCACTCGGCGCACTCCTTCTCGCCGGCGGTGGTCTCGAGCTCACCGGTGTTGGAGGTGTCGAAGCGGATCAGCGACGAGACGAGGTCGACCACCTCGTCCACGGCCACGGTCTGCTTCTCGGTCTGGTGGTCGTTCTCTCCTGTTGCGGACACAGCTCGTTCCTACCACTCCAGGTGCCTCGGCAGGTGCTCCGACGTGCGGTTTTGGTCCAGGGCGCGGTATCGGCTAGATTTAGCGACCGCACCGAGAACACGGGTGCGACGCGATCATGAACTGTGTGTGACCAGCAGGGTGTGACGTGGGTTGTCCGAGTGGCGGAATGGCAGACGCGCTAGCTTGAGGTGCTAGTGTCCTATTAACGGACGTGGGGGTTCAAGTCCCCCCTCGGACACCGAAGACAGACCGACGAAAGCCCCGATTCCTCACGGAATCGGGGCTTTCGTCATGACACGGGAGCGTGGAGGCGGCGATGACGGAGCACAGCGTGACGGGCATCGACCCCGACGAACTTGCCGCGTGCCTGCGCGTGCTCGACCGCGCGGCGGCCCTGGACGACGATCACCCCGACGCCGTGACCGTGCAGCGTGCCACGGCCGGCATGTTCAAGGCCGCGAAGAAGCGTCGCCGCCTGGAGTCGCGCGCCCGCGTCGCCGACGCCGACCGCGCCGTCGTCGCCGCCACGGCGACCGGATCACCCGACCGCATCGACGACGAGACCGCCGGGCTGGCGCTGACGTCGGCCACCACCACCGAGACCGCGGGCACACTGCAGCGTGCGCGTCCCTGCTACATCTGCAAGCAGCGGTACACGACGGTGGACGCGTTCTATCACCAGCTCTGCCCCGAGTGCGCCGCCCTGAACCACGCGAAGCGGGACGCCCGGACCGATCTCACCGGCCGCCGCGCCGTGCTCACCGGCGGGCGCGCGAAGATCGGCATGTACATCGCGTTGCGCCTGCTGCGCGACGGTGCTCACCTGACCATCACGACGCGCTTCCCCGCGGACGCGGTGCGCCGGTTCTCCTCGATGTCCGACAGCCACGACTGGATGCATCGACTGTCCGTCGTCGGCATCGACCTGCGTGATCCCGCGCAGGTGGTCGCGTTCGCGGACTCCGTCGCGGCGGAGGGCCCGCTCGACATCCTGATCAACAACGCCGCTCAGACCGTCAAGCGGTCCGCCGGCTCGTACACCGCCCTCGAGGACGGTGAGCACGGCGTCGATCTGGCAGCGCTCGGGGTGCGCACGTTCGGCGCGACGAGCGATGCCCATCCGGCAGCGCTGGTGGGGGCGTTCGGCGAGACCGACGGCGACACCGTCGCTCTCGACACCGCCGTCATGGCGAACATGGGGCCGTCGCAGGTGACCTCCATGGCCCTCGTCGCCGGTTCGGCGTCCCTGCAGCGCATGGCTGCCGGAACGGCGATCGACGCGGGTGGGCTGGTACCCGACGAGGCGCCGACCAACAGCTGGGTGCACACCGTCGACCAGGTGGATCCCGTCGAGCTGCTCGAGGTTCAGCTGTGCAACTCGGTGGCGCCGTTCATCCTCGTCTCGCGCCTGCGCGCCGCCCTGGCGGCGTCGCCGCATCGCCGGTCCTACGTCGTCAACGTCTCCGCGATGGAGGGCCAGTTCGGCCGCGGCTACAAGGGACCGGGGCATCCGCACACCAACATGGCCAAGGCCGCACTGAACATGCTGACGCGCACCAGTGCGAACGAGATGCTCGACGACGGCATCTCGATGAGCGCGGTGGACACCGGCTGGATCACCGACGAACGCCCGCACCCGACGAAGATCCGCCTCGCCGACGAGGGTTTCCACGCGCCCCTGGATCTGGTGGACGGCGCGGCTCGTGTCTACGACCCCATCGTCCAGGGTGAGCTCGGTGTCGATCTGCACGGGAAGTTCCTCAAGGACTACGCGGCCTCGCCCTGGTGACACCGCCGAACCCCCGTGTCGTGCGCCTGGCGGCCGCCCACGTGGTGCAATGTCGTGATGGGCGACGAGGTCGAGCAGCGCACGTTCAGCCGTAAGGACCGGCAGATGTTCCGGCACAAGGTGCAGGAGTGTCTGGACGCCCTGGCGGCGATGTTGGCGGACGACACCTTCCGGGTGGACGAGCCACGCCTGGGCATGGAGATCGAGCTCAACCTGGTGGACGAGTCGATGCAGCCGGCCATGGCCAACGCGGCCGTGCTCGAGGCGATCGCCGATCCGGACTTCCAGACCGAGCTGGGCCAGTTCAACATCGAGATCAACGTGGCCCCGGAACCGCTGGCGGGCGACCGGATGCGCATCCTGGAGAACGGATTACGCACCTCTCTGGACACCGCGGACGCCCGTGCTCGTGAGCAGGGATGCGCCCTGGCGATGATCGGGATGCTGCCCACGCTGGGCAAGGATCACTTCGCCCACCAGTGGTTGTCCAGCAATCCGCGATACGACCTGCTCAACCAACAGATCTTCGCGGCGCGCGGCGAGGACATCGAACTGTCGATCACCGGGGTCCCTCTGCCCGGCAGCCACGACATCGAGTCGTTGAACGAGATCTCCGACACGATCCTCCCCGAGGCCGCGTGCACCTCCGTGCAACTACACCTGCAGGTCTCGCCGACGGAGTTCCCCGCGCACTGGAACGCCGCGCAGGCGCTGGCGGGAGTGCAGGTGGCACTGGCCGCCAACTCCCCCTTCCTCGCCGGCAAGGCACTGTGGCACGAGACCCGGATCCCCCTGTTCGAACAGGCGACGGACACGCGCCCACAGGAACTCAAGAACCAGGGAGTTCGACCCCGCGTGTGGTTCGGCGAGCGCTGGATCACGTCGATCTTCGATCTGTTCGAGGAGAACTCGCGGTATTTCCCCGCGCTGCTGCCGGTCGTGTCCGACGAGGATCCGATGGCCGAACTCGCGGCGGGCCGAGCGCCCGGCCTGACCGAGCTGAAGATGCACAACGGCACCGTCTATCGATGGAACCGTCCGATCTACGACACCTCGAACGGCGAGCAGCACATCCGCCTCGAGAACCGCGTTCTTCCCGCGGGGCCGACCGTGCTCGACATCCTCGCCGACGCGGCGCTGTACTACGGCACCCTGCGGTCGCTCGTCGACGCGGACCGGCCGGTGTGGACGCAGATGTCGTTCGACGCCGCCGTGGAGAACCTGCACTCGGCGGCCCGCGGCGGGTTCGACTCGCGGCTCTACTGGCCGGAGGTCGGCTGGATCTCGCCGCAGGAGCTGGTCCTGCGCCGACTGCTGCCCATGGCCGAGGCGGGTCTCGCGTCGTACGGCGTGGACACCGAGGTGCGCGACCGCTACCTCCGGGTCATCGAGGGTCGATGCCTGCGCCGTCAGTCCGGATCGGTGTGGCAACGCAATGCCGTCGTCGCACGCGAGCGTGCCGGGGAGTCGCGCGAGCGCGCCGTGGCGGGCATGTTGTCCGATTACCTGCAGCTCATGCACGAGGGCGAGGCCGTCCACACGTGGTCGTGGTGAGTGGTGGTGGGTCACAGGAGCGCTTGTAGGCTCGGGTGATGGCCGAGACTTCCGCACCTGACCCATCCGAACTCGACACTGCGTCCGATCTCGACACGGCAGGGGATCGCGAGTTGGACGTCGTCGTCTACGGCGCCACCGGTTTCGTGGGCGCGCTCACCGCCGAGTACCTGGCGAATCATGCCCCGCAGGGCACGTCGATCGCACTCGCGGGCCGGTCCCGATCCAAGTTGGAGTCGACCCGTCGCGGTCTGCCGTCCCGCGCCGCCGACTGGCCACTGCTCGTCGCGGACGCGGACGACGAGGCCGCGCTCACCGACATCGCTTCTCGCACACAGGTCGTCATCACCACGGTCGGGCCGTACGCGAAGTTCGGACGCACGCTCGCGCACGTCTGCGCGGCGCACGGCACGGACTACGTCGACCTCACCGGCGAAGTGCTGTTCGCTCGCCTCAGTGCCGACCAGAACCACGATCTCGCACACTCCACCGGCGCTCGGATCGTGCACTCCTGCGGCTTCGACTCGGTGCCGTCCGACATCGGCGTGCACGCGCTCTACTCCAAGGTCCACGAGGACGGAGCAGGCGACCTGACCGACACCACCCTCGTCGTGACGTCGATGAGCGGCGGAGTCAGCGGCGGCACCATCGACTCGCTGCGCGGCCAGATCGACGAGATCACGAAGGACCGCGCCGCGGCGAAGATGGCGGCGAGCCCCTACTCGCTCAGCCCCGACCGCTCGATCGAGCCGGATCTGGGACGCCAGAGCGACACCCCCATCGTCAAGGGCGCCGACATCCACCCCGATCTCAAGGGGTGGAAGGCACCGTTCGTGATGTCCTCGTACAACACTCGGGTCGTGCGCCGCACGAACGCGCTGCTCGGATACCCGTACGGCAAGAACTTCCGCTACAGCGAGGTCATGAGCGTCGGCTCGTCGCCCGCCTCCCCGGTGATCGCCGGTGCCGTGCTCGCCGGACTGGGCGCCTTCGTCGCGGGCATGGCCTTCAAGCCCACCCGTTTCCTCCTCGACAAGATCCTGCCCAAGCCGGGCGACGGTCCCAGCGAGAAGACCCGGCAGAAGGGGCATTTCACGATCGACGTCTACACCACCACCAGCAGCGGTGACCGGTACGTCTCGCGCGTGAAGGCGAAGGGCGATCCCGGCTACGCGGCCACCGCCATGATGCTGGGCGAATCGGCACTGGCGCTCGCGCTCGACCGTGACGCACTCCCCTCCGTCGGCGGCGGCGTGCTCACCCCGGCCTCCGGAATCGGTGACGCGCTGATCCACCGACTCCGCGGCGCCGGCATGGAGATCTCCGCGCGCAAGGTATGACCGACCTGCTGCACCGGTACCAGGCCGACCTGGGTCTCGCTCAGGCCGCCGACATCACCGTGCGACCCGTGTCCGAGGGCGTGTTGTCGTCGACCCTGCCGGTGGCCGCGCTGGCCGTCGGTGCGGTCGCTGCACTCGGTTCCGCGGTCGACCGGTTCCGCGTCGCCTCGGGGCTGACCGCACCGTCACCGCGCGTGGTGGTCGGCGATCGGGTCGCCGCGTCGTTCGCGGGAGACAGACTGTTGCGCATCGACGGGCGGCCGGTCGCAGGGTTCGCCGCCCTGTCCGGCTTCTTCCGCACCGCGGACGGGTGGGTGCGCACCCACGCCAACTACCCGCACCACCGGGCGCGACTGCTCTCGCTCCTCGAGCTCGCCGACGACGCCGACCACACCGCCGTCGCGGCGGCTCTGCTCCTCCACGAGGCTCTGGACGTGGAGGAGCGTGCAGCAGAACTCGGCGCGCTCGTCGTGGCGGTGCGGACCCCGGACGAGTGGTTCGGCTCGGCGCCCGGCCGTTTCACGCGTTCCGGCCCCATCGTCTCGTCCACCGTGCGTCCCGACGGTCTGCCGTCGCTTCCCGAACCACCGACCGACCCGATGCGACCGCTGGCCGGGGTGCGCGTACTGGATCTCACGCGGGTCATCGCCGGCCCGGTCGCCACGCGCGATCTGGCCCTCCTCGGTGCATCGGTACTGCGGGTCGACTCCCCACTGCTGCCGGAGATCGAAGCCCAGCACCTCGACACCGGCGCCGGCAAGTACTCGACTCTCCTGGACGTGCTCGTCGACGACGACGACGAGCGACTGACGGCGCTGATGTCGTCGGTGGACGTGGTGGTCGGCGGCTACCGGCCGGGCTCCTACATCGACGACCACCTCCGTGCGCACCGGCCGAGCGGAGCGATCATCGGGACGGTGAGTGCGTGGGGCGGCCGGGGGCCGTGGGCACGGCGGCGCGGATTCGACAGCCTGGTGCAGGCGGCGTCCGGCATCGCGAACATGTGCGGCGGGAAGGCCGGAGGCCGGTCGGATGACGGCGGGAAGGCCGGAGGCCGGTCGGATGACGGCGGGAAGGCCGGAGGCCGGTCGGATGACGGCGGAAAGGCCGGAGGCCGGTCGGATGACGGCGGGACGGCCGGGGTTCCGGGGGCGCTGCCGGTGCAGGCGCTCGATCACGCGTCCGGCCATCTGCTGGCGGCGGGAATCGTCGACGCTCTGACCCAGCGCCTCGACGGTGGCATCGGTAGGACGGTGTCGGTCTCGTTGGCACGCACTGCCGCCTGGCTGCTCGATGCCGACGGCAGGGTCGACACTCCATCCGACCCCGTGCTGCCGACGGACGAGCACACCGTCCTCCACGACGACGTCCGCACGGCCCGACCGGCGCTCGCGGAGTACGACGATCACCCCTTCCCGGCCCGCCCGTGGGGACGCGACGAGCCGCGCTTCCCGTCCTGACAGGATGGCGGCATGACCGACGTCGACTCCCCCGCCCGCACTCGACTCCTCGTCGACGTCGACACCGGAATCGACGATTCCCTCGCTCTGGTCTATCTGGCTGCGAGTCCGGAGGCCGAGATCGTGGCCGTGTGCTGCACGGCGGGCAACGTGCCCACCGCGCAGGTGACACGGAACACGCTGTCCTGGTTGGAGATCTGTGGTCTGACCGACGTGGAGGTGGCCGTCGGCGTCGACGCACCGCTGGTCGCCCCGCTGATGACGACGGAGGACACGCACGGTCCGCTGGGAGTGGGCTACGCGAATCTGCCGGCGCCCACCATGACCGTCTCCGATCGGACGGCGGCGCAGGCGTGGGTGGACCTTGCGCGCGAGAACCCGGGCGAGCTGGTCGGGCTGGTGACCGGTCCGATGACGAATCTGGCTCTGGCACTGCGGCTCGAGCCCGCACTGCCCGTGCTGCTGAAGCGTCTGGTGATCATGGGCGGCAGCATCGATCACCCGGGGAACACGACGCCCACCTCCGAATGGAACGTGGCGGTCGACCCGGAAGCTGCGAAGGAGGTGTTCGACGCCTTCGACGCGGTGCCCTCGGGCCGGGAGCCGATCGTGTGCGCCCTGGGCCTGACGGAACGGATCGAGATGCATCCGTCGCACGTGGCACGTCTGGCAGAGATCGCCGGATCCGTTCCGGTGGAGCACCTCTCGATCGACGAGGTGGGAGCACGCTCGACGGCGTCCGTGCCCGTCGTGCGATACCTGACGGACGCGGTGCGGTTCTACATGGAGTTCCACCACGCGCAGGGTGAGGGATACCTGGCGCACATGCACGACCCGTTCGCGGCGGCCGTCGCACTGCACCCGGAGATCGCCGAGTACGCCCTGGCCACCGTCGACGTCGAACTCGTCGGGACCCTCACGCGGGGAACGACGGTGGCCGACCGGCGCGGGTTCTGGGGACGTCGCCCCAATGCCGCGATCGCCGTGTCGACCGATCCGGACGCCTTCTTCGATCACCTGCTCGCGACGGTCGGGGCGTTCGCCGCCGGGCGCTGAGTTCAGCCGTCGAAGGCGGTCAGGATCTCCTGCGCACCCAGGGCCGCGGTGAGAGACCCGTCGGCCACGCGCCTCTCCACGTCGGCGCGGACGGCGGTCACCGCGGGACTCGACGACAGTCGGCGCATCAGCTGGTCCTGCACCATGGTCCACACCCACTGGACCTGCTGGTCGCGGCGGCGGGCGTCGAAGTCGCCTGCCGCGGTGAGGACGTCGCGGTGGCGGCACACGGTGTCCCAGAACTCCGTGAGTCCGGTCTCCTCGATCGCGCTCATCGTCAGCACGGGCGGCGTCCACAGGGCGTCGTGCGGGTAGATCAGTCTGAGCGCTCCGGCGAGTTCGCGCGCGGCACCCTTGGCGTCGCGGAGATGGTTCCCGTCGGCCTTGTTGACGGCGACCACGTCGGCGAGTTCGAGGACACCCTTCTTGATGCCCTGCAGCTGATCTCCCGTGCGCGCGAGCGTCAGGAAGCAGAAGGTGTCCACCATGCCCGCGACCGTGATCTCGGACTGCCCGACCCCGACGGTCTCCACCAGCACGACGTCGTAGCCGGCCGCCTCGAGCAGCACGATCGTCTCGCGGGTCGCCTTCGCGACACCGCCGAGGGTTCCCGACGTCGGGGACGGCCGGATGTACGCCTCGGGCGCGACCGTGAGCCGTGCCATCCGCGTCTTGTCCCCGAGGATGGAGCCCCCGGTACGGGTCGACGACGGATCCACCGCGAGAACCGCGACGCGGTGGCCCTTCTCGATGAGCGTCATGCCCAGGGCGTCGATGAACGTCGACTTGCCGACTCCCGGTACGCCCGTGATGCCCACCCGATGTGACCCCCCGGCGTGCGGAAGGAGCTCGAGCAGCATCTGTTGGGCGAGGTCGCGATGGTCGTCGCGGGTGGACTCGACGAGGGTGATGGCACGCGCCAGCCCGGCACGCTCACCGGCCCGCACCGAGGCCACGAGCGCGTCGAGATCGATCGCCGGACGCGTGGGACGTGCTGCGGTCGCGTCGGACATGCTCAGGCGTTCGCTCCTGCGTCCGAGACGGCCGCGCCGTGACCCAGGCTCTCCGCGAGCTGGCCGATGAGATCGACCGCGGCGTCGGCGATCACCGTGCCGGGCGGGAAGATCGCGGCCGCCCCGGCCTCACGCAGCGCGTCGAAGTCGCCCGGCGGGATGACGCCGCCGACCACGACCATGATGTCGGACCGGCCGACGGCGGCGAGTGCTTCCCGCAGCGCCGGAACCAGCGTCAGGTGACCGGCGGCGAGCGACGACACCCCGATGACGTGGACGTCGTTGTCGGCGGCCTGGTTCGCCACCTCCTCGGGGGTCTGGAACAGGGGGCCGACATCGACGTCGAAGCCGATGTCGGCGAACGCCGTCGCGATGACCTTCTGTCCGCGATCGTGTCCGTCCTGCCCCATCTTCGCCACCAGGATGCGGGGTCGGCGGCCCTCCGCCTTCGCGAACGCCGTCGCCAGCTCGCCTGCATGCACCATGTTCGTGGCCTTCCCCGCCTCGTCCCGGTAGACACCGCTGATCGTGCGGATCTCGGCGCGGTGCCGTCCGTAGACCTTCTCGAGTGCGTCGGAGATCTCGCCCACCGTCGCCATGGCCCGCGCCGCGTCGACGGCGAGGGCGAGCAGGTTGTTCTCCATCCCGCCGTCGGTGGACGCGGCCGCCGCGGTGAGGGCGGACAGCGCCGCCTCGACGCGGCCGGGGTCGCGCTCCTCGCGCAGTCGCTCCAGCTTCTCGATCTGCTCGGTGCGCACCCGCGAGTTCTCGACCTTGAGCACCTCGATGGCGTCGGGCTCGTCGGGAACGTACTTGTTGACACCCACCAGCGGCTGCCGACCGGAGTCGATGCGCGCCTGCGTCCGCGCCGCCGCCTCCTCGATGCGGAGCTTCGGGATGCCCTCGCCGATGGCCTTGGCCATTCCGCCGGCCTCCTCGACCTCGGCGATGTGCGCGCGGGCCCGATCGGCGAGCTGGTGGGTCAGCCACTCCACGTAGTACGAGCCGCCCCACGGATCGATGGGCCGCGTCGTGCCGGACTCCTGCTGCAGCAGCAGCTGGGTGTTGCGGGCGATCCGGGCGGAGAAGTCGGTGGGCAGCGCGAGCGCTTCGTCGAGCGCGTTGGTGTGCAGTGACTGCGTGTGTCCCTGCGTCGCGGCCATCGCCTCGATACACGTGCGGGAGACGTTGTTGAAGACGTCCTGCGCCGTCAGCGACCAGCCGGACGTCTGCGAATGTGTGCGCAGCGACAGTGATTTCGCGCTGGACGGGTCGAACTTCTGCACCAGCTCCGCCCACAGCAACCGGCCCGCGCGCAGTTTGGCGACCTCCATGAAGAAGTTCATGCCGATGGCCCAGAAGAAGGACAGCCGCGGGGCGAACGTGTCGATGTCCATGCCCGCGGCCAGCCCGGCGCGGATGTACTCCACCCCGTCGGCGAGGGTGTACGCGAGCTCCAGGTCGGCCGTCGCGCCGGCTTCCTGGATGTGGTAGCCGGAGATGGAGATCGAGTTGAACTTCGGCATGTGCGTCGAGGTGTACGCGAAGATGTCGGAGATGATCCGCATCGACGGCTCGGGCGGATAAATGTAGGTGTTGCGCACCATGAACTCTTTGAGGATGTCGTTCTGGATGGTGCCGGCGAGCTTCTCGGGTCCGACGCCCTGCTCCTCCGCCGCGACGACGTACAGCGCCAGGATCGGCAGCACGGCGCCGTTCATGGTCATCGACACCGACACCGACCCCAGGTCGATCCCGTCGAAGAGTTGGCGCATGTCGTAGATCGAGTCGATCGCGACACCCGCCATGCCGACATCGCCCTGCACGCGCGGGTGGTCACTGTCGTAGCCGCGGTGCGTCGCGAGGTCGAACGCGACCGACAGCCCCTTCTGACCGGCAGCGAGGTTGCGACGGTAGAACGCGTTGGACTCCGACGCCGTCGAGAACCCGGCGTACTGACGAATCGTCCACGGCTGGTTGACGTACATCGTCGGGTACGGACCGCGCAGGAACGGAGCCGTGCCCGGGTAGGAGTCGAGCGGGTACCCGGCCTCGGCCGCCTCCGCCCGGTCGGCGCCGGTGTACAGGGGTCGGACGTCGATGCCCTCGGGGGTGGACCACACCACCTGCTCGGGCGAGTAGCCGTGAGCCGCCGCGGCCGCCTCGACGTGGGCGCGCGCATCGTCGGCCGCCGGCGCTGCCGCGTCCGCACCGCGGGGGTCGACGAGCGGAACGTCCGCGAAACTGCCCACGGGGCCCATGTCACCAGCGTCGTCGGTCATGCGGTGTGTCCTTCCGTACGAGCCTCGCCGGTGAGTGCATCGAGAAGAGCACTCAGTTCGGCGACGGCATCGATGGTGAGCGTGAGATGTCCGTCCGGGGTCTGTTCCGGCGACGCGTCCGCGAAGGCCGAGGCACCGCCGGCGACGAGCACCGTCCGCACCCCCGCCGACCGCAGAGCGGCGACGGCGTCCGGTCCCTCGGCTGCGTACCGCTTGTCGGTGCCGCACAGCACGGCGATCGGCGAGGCGGTCTCGCGTGCCACCGCGGCGAGATCGGCTCCCGCACCGGGGTTCACCGCCTCGATCCCGCCCGACGCCATGAGGTTCGCCGCGAACGTGGTGCGTCCGTTGTGTTCCGCGACGCTGCCCAACGGCGCCAGCAGCACCACCGGTCGACTGCCCTTGTCCGCCAGCACCGCGTCGCTGCGATCACGCAGCGCCTCGAACTCGGCGGCGTACCGCGTCGCGGGACGTCCGGCGACGGTGCCGTTCCCCGAGGCCGCGGGCGACGGCTCCTGCAGGTTCGGGAACTCGTTGACACCGGTGACCGCGGTGCGGCGGTGGGCGATGTCGCTCGCACGGGCGGCTCGGGTCCCCTCGACCCGGCGCGCGATCTCACCGGATTCCAGCGCGGCGCGGTAACCGCCGGCGGCCTCGACCGCCTGCAGAACCGACCACGCCGAGTCCGCGAGCGCGTCGGTGAGCGACTCGACGTACCAGGAACCACCGGCCGGATCGACCACCCGACCAAGGTGGGACTCCTCGAGCAGGAGCAGCTGGGTGTTGCGCGCGATCCGTGCGGCGAATGTCTGCGAGACGTCCGCGGCGCCGCCGGGAATCGCGGCGTCGAACGGCAGGACGGTCACCGCGTCGGCTCCGCCCACACCGGCGCCGAACGCGGCCAGCGTCGTGCGCAGCATGTTCACCCAGGGATCGCGCTGCGTCATCATCGCCGCCGAGGTGACGGCGTGCTGTGGGGCCCCGCCGTGCTCCGGCGCCCCGAGCACCTCGGCCACCCGGGCCCAGACCCGCCGGGCCGCACGGAACTTGGCGATGGTCTCGAACTGCTCGTCGGTGGCCGCGAGCCGGAACTCCACCTGTCCCAATGCCTCGACAGTGGACAGTCCCGCCGCCGTGAGCGCACGCAGATACTCGAGTCCGGCCGCGACGGTCAGACCGACCTCCTGCGCGTCTGCCGACCCGGCAGCGTGGAACACGGTGCCGTCCAACGTGATCGCGCGCACCCGCTCGGTGCGCGCCACTGCCCGCACCGCGAGATCGATCGCGTCCTGCTCGCTCGCACCCGGGAGGTCGGCGAATCGATCGGTCAGCGGTGACGCCCCCAGTCGGACGTCGGCGGCGGCACCGCGCTCGTCCAGGAGCGCGAACAGCGCGTCGGCCACCGCTGTGACGTCCGCACCCGCGTCCAGCGTCAGGGGCGCGAGGTCGAGCAGGACCCCGTCGAGTGCGCGGGCCAGGCCCTCGGCACCCACGGACGCCGTGTCGAGCCACAGGGCGCTCGTGCCGTTCTGCAGCGCGTCGAGGAGCTGGTCGTTGAGCGTCGCCGCGTCCGAGTCCGCACCGGCGGGACGGCCGAACCGACCGGCGACCAGCCACCCGACGTTGACGTCGCGATGCGCGTCCGTGCCACGCGTGAAGGGGAAGGTGCCGGGCAGCGGAGCCTCGGCAGTCTCGTCCAGCGGCCCGTACAGGGGCCGCACCGTGACCCCGTCGTACGTGGTCACCTCGAGCAGCGTCTCCGGATGCTCGGGGAGCTCCGAGACGTCCACCCGACGAGCCTTGGCCAGCACCCCGGCCACGCCGCGGCGCCAGGTCGCGAAACCCTCCTCGGCGCTGCTCACCGGTACGGCCGCGCCGACGTCCTCGGCAGCGACGGAATCCGGTGTCCCGGTGTGTGACGTGGCCATGTGTCCCTTTCGCGCCTGCGGATGCTGTGATGTTAACCGCACTCCGGGCACGCTATCCCGAGTCCCATCACAGTGGCCTGAGACAAACTTCACACTAGTAGGGCGTCCGAGCATCGGTCCTCCTAGTGACCGTTCCGACCGCGTCGACGAGCACCGCCCGCATCGCTCTTCGGTAGCGTGAGCAGACGTGACGACCCCCGACATCGACCCGCACGACACAGTGCCGTCGGAGGAGTCGATCGTCCTCGGAGGCCGCCGCGCGCTCGTGCTCCGCGTGGCCGCGACCGTCACCGTGCTCGCCGCCCTGATCGTCGTGGCACTGCTCGTACCCCTCCCCACCATCGACCGCGTGCGGGAGTGGGCCGTTGCCGTCGGGCCGGCCTTCCCCCTCGTCTTCTTCGCGGCGCACGCGATCATCACGGTGGCGCCGATCCCCCGCACCCTGTTCACGGTGTCGGCGGGTGTGCTGTTCGGACCCGTGACGGGGGTCGGTGTGGCGGTCGCAGCGACGACCGTGAGTGCAGTGCTCGCGTTCCTGCTGGTCCGAGCACTCGGCCGCGACGTGGTGACCGCACGCTGGGACCATCCGGTGATCCGGGCCGTCGATTCCCGTCTCGCGCGACGGGGATGGTTGGCGGTGGGGAGTCTTCGACTCATCGCGCCGGTGCCGTTCTCGGTGGTCAATTACTCCGCCGGCCTGTCTTCGGTGGCCGTGGTGCCGTTCGCGCTGGCGACGGTGGTCGGGGTGATCCCGGGAACGGTCGGCATCGTGTTGCTCGGCGACGCTCTGGCCGGTCACGGCGATCCGGTCCTGCTCGCGATCTCGGGGGTCTGCATTGCCGTGGGCGTCGTGGGACTGATCCTGGACGCGCGGATGCCGGTGGCCGGCGATCGATGAGGTCAAGGTCACGGGCTTGATGTGGCCGGATCAAGGTCGACGATGAACTCTGTGCGTCGCAACGCATCAAGACTCGAGGCTTGATTACGACTGATCAAGCTTCTAGGGTTGATCGATGTTCGTTCTGACCGTGGACCAACGCGGAAGTCGACGCGACATCGATCGCGTCGCCGACATCCTCGACCGAGCCACCGACCTGGTGCGCCCGTTCGAACGCACGGCCGGCGACGAGGTCCAGGGTGTGGCGGACGACGCGTCTGTGGCACTCGACCTCGCCCTCGACTTCCTCGAGGACGGGCACTGGAGCGTCGGGATCGGGGTGGGGGCCGTGGAGGATCCGTTGCCACGCTCCACCAGAGCGGGTCGGGGCCCGGCGTTCGAAGCCGCGCGGGACGCCGTCGACAGCGCCAAGAACGCCGTCGCCCACATCGCGGTCCGCGGCGGTGACGCCGAGTCCGCCGGCGATGCCGACGCCGTGGTGGCACTGCTGGCACTGCTCCTGGTCCGGCGCACCGAGCAGGGCCGCGCCGCGGTCGACAGTGTCCGCAGGCTCGGATCGCAGACCGCCGTCGCCGAGGAACTGTCCATCACACCGCAGGCAGTGTCCCAACGACTGGCCGTCGCGGGGTGGCAGGCCGAGCGTGCAGCACGACCGGTCGTGGCGCGGATGCTCGCGCTCGCCGATCTGCGCGCACGCGGAACGGACGCCTGATGGCGACCACCCTCGCGCTGCTCGCACTCGCGCTCTCCGCCGGAGCAGCACTGCTTCCCGCCCGACCGGTGCCGACGATCCCACCGACGGCTGCGCCGGGACGCCGCGTCCGGTGGCTGCCGCCGCTGCGCTGGTGGATTCCGGCACTCCTGTCCGCCGGGATGCTCGCACTGGCGGGTCTCGCCGCCGCGATCGCCGGCGCACCGGTCACCGGGCCACCACTCGTCGTTGCGATGGTCCTGGTCGTCGCGGTCGCCGTCACCGGCGGCACCGTCGTCGTTCCCGCGGTCTTCCATCTCGCGCGCCGACGGCCCGAGCCCGGAGACGGCGATGCCGACGACGAGCGCCCCGTCCTGCGTGGGGGGCTCGTCATCGGCACACTCGAACGCATCGCCGTCGTGGTCGCAGTGCTCACGGGGTGGCCCGAGGGCATCGCCGTGGTGCTCGCGGTGAAGGGACTCGCGCGCTACCCCGAACTCCGCGATCCGCGGGCGTCCGAGTACTTCATCATCGGCACCTTCACCAGCGTGCTCTGGGCACTCGCCGCGGGCGGCATCGGCGCGGGTCTGGCTGCCTGACCGTCAGCGGTCCAGTTCGCGCGGTGCGTCGTCGCCCGACCCGGACCCGTCCGGCGTGGAGGCCTCGACGGCCTTTGCGGGCTCCGGAGCCGAGTCCCGCGCCGGGTTGGGTGCGGCGGCCAACGACGTGTCGACAGGCTTGCGTGCCACGGCCTCGGCGTCGGCCACCGCCCGAGCGATGGCCGGGTCCGTCTTCGTGTCGAACCAGTCGGCCACTTCCGCGGAGTCGTCCTCCGGCTTGGAGTGCGTCTCGCCCTGGTCGCTGGGCTCGAAACGGAAGACGCCGTCGTCGCCCGGCGCACCGAGATTCTTGGCAAAGCCCTTCAGGGCATCACCGAAGTCGGACGGCACCACCCACATCTTGTTCGCATCACCCTGCGCCATCTTCGGCAGCGTCTGCAGGTACTGGTAGGCGAGCAACTCGGGCGTCGGCTTGCCGGCCTTGATAGCCTCGAACACCTTCTCGATGGCCTTCGCCTCACCCTGTGCGTTGAGGTACTTGGCCGCCCGCTCACCCTGCGCACGGAGGATGCGGGACTGACGCTCACCCTCGGCGGAGAGAATGGCGGCCTGCTTGGCGCCCTCCGCGGACAGGATCTGAGACTGCTTGTCACCCTCGGCCGTCTTGATGGACGACTCACGGTGTCCCTCGGCCGTGAGGATGGTGGCGCGCTTCTCGCGGTCCGCCTTCATCTGCTTCTCCATCGACTCCTGGATGGAGGGCGGCGGATCGATGCTCTTGAGCTCCACTCGGGCGACACGCAGGCCCCATCGCCCGGTGGCCTCGTCCAACACTCCGCGGAGCTGGCCGTTGATGGAGTCACGCGAGGTGAGCGTCTCCTCCAGGGTCATACCGCCGACCACGTTGCGAAGCGTCGTCGTGGTGAGCTGCTCGACACCGACGATGTAGTTGCTGATCTCGTAGACCGCGGCCTGCGGGGTGGTGACCTGGAAGTACACGACGGTGTCGATGGACACCGTCAGGTTGTCCTGCGTGATCACCGGCTGCGGTGGGAAGGACACGACGCGCTCACGCAGGTCGACCTTCGCTCGGACACGGTCGACGAACGGCACGAGGAACGTGAGCTGCCCGGAGACCGTCTTGGAGTATCGGCCCAGACGCTCGATCACCGCGGCCTCGGCCTGCGGCACGAGCGTCACCGACTTCGCCACCACCACGGCGACGAACAGCACCACCACGGCAAGGGCGATCAAGGCGGCATAGTCACCCATCTAGGGTCCTTTCCACACGACGGCCGTGGCGCCGTCGATCTTCATCACGGTCACGGTCGTTCCGGCCGCGTACACCTCGGTGGGATCGAGCGGACGAGCCGTCCACACGTCACCGTCCAGCCGCACCGTGCCGGAGTGCTGATCGATGGCATCGAGCACCTGCGCGGATCGCCCGGTGAGCGCGGCGATCCCGGTGGGGGTCGGCGGGGGCGTCGAGAACCGGCGGGTCAGCACCGGTCGGACACCCAGGATCAGGGCTCCGGACAGGATCGCGAACACGATCGCGTCGCCCCACACGGGGAAGTCGGTCAGCGCCGAGATGCCCGCGGTACCCAGGGCCCCGCCGGCCAGCATGAGAAGGAAGAAATCTCCGGACAGCGCTTCACCCGCAGCGAGAATCACCGCTCCGACGAGCCACAGAAGTGCAACCACGAACTCCACAGTAGCGACGAACGACGAGCCCGTGGGGTGCGCGCGACCGTCGTGGGGAGATCGTTACCGACCTGTCTCCCCGTTCTCGTCACCCAGGGTGACGAAGTCGACGAGGCGCTCCACCGCGCCGATGAGCGGCGCCTCGAGATCGCGAAAACTGGACACCGCACCGTAGACCCGGCGCCACCCGTCCTGCGGTGTGCCCCAACCCAACTCGCGGCAGATGCCGGTCTTCCAGTCGGTGCCGCGCGGGATCCGTGGCCATGCCTCGATGCCCACCGCGGCGGGCTTCACCGCCTCCCACACATCGATGTAGGGGTGTCCCGTGACCGTCACGTACGGGCCGAGCGACCGCGTCAGGCGGTCCTCCTTCGAGCCGTCGACGAGGTGGTCGACGAGAACCCCCACCCTGCGTCCCGGCCCGGGTCCGAACTCCTGCAACCGCTCTGCCAGGTTGTCCAGTCCCTCGAGATGCTCGACGACCACACCCTCGACCCGCAGGTCGTGGCCCCAGACCCGTTCGACGATGGCGGCGTCGTGAATGCCCTCCACCCAGATACGGCTGGGCAGAGCCACTTTCGCTCGTACGTTCTCCACCCGCGTCGACCCGGAGGCCGAGCGGGTCGGAGCGACGGCACGGGTCGGCGCCGGACGCGTCAGCGTCACCGGGCTTCCGTCGACGAGGAAGGCGGCCTCGCGCATCGCGAAGAGCCTCCGTACGCCTCGGCCGTCCTCGAGCCGGACGAAGTCACCGTCGTACGTGCGCTCGAAACCCACCACGGCGCCGCAGAATCCGGTCGCCGCGTCCTCGACCACCACGTCCCGTTCGGCCGCCATCGTCGGGACCACGCGTCGCGCTCGCCTCGCGTGCCCGGCGAAGATGTCGCCGCCGTACCGGTTGTCCGCTGTCATCGTCTTCCCTCGCCCTCCGCGCTCACTCCCGGGACAGGACTGTCGGGTCACCGGGCCGTCCCACGGTATCGGCGCCGCGCACTCCCCGACCGCAGCCACGCCGGTCGCCTCCGACGCCGCCTATGATCGGACGGTGTCGTCCCCATCCTCGAGCCTCGCCATCTGGTGCGGCGCCTGGCTCGCCGGAGCCGCGCCGCCCGACGACGTGATCGATGCCCTCACCGAGTGGGCACCGTTGGCCCTCGTCGTCGCCGCCGATCCCGAGACAGCCGAGCGGCACGACCTCCCGTGGCCCACTCCTCGTGACATCGGCATCGCCCAGTTGCTCCGAGTCGTCCGCGCCGCGGCGCCCGTCGGCGACCGCGAGGTGACCGTCGACATGGTTCTTCCCGCCCCCGGTGACGTCGCCGGGCTGCCGACCGACTCCGCGTTCTCGGCCGCCGCCGTGCTCGCGGGCGAAGGCGTCGTCATCGGAGTGCCGGGTCAGCCGGGTGTCGGACTCGTCCCCACCGACGAGGGCCCCGACGTCATGCGGTGGACGGTGTTCACCGTCACCGTGCCGGTCACCTACCAGGAGCTGGCGCTCGGGGAGATCGAGTACTCGATGCGGGACACCGTCCGGAGTGCGGCCGAGGCCCTCACCGCGGTGCAGACGGTCGACACCGGCCGTTCCGGCGGCGACCCGCACACGATGATCGCCGAGCGCCTCGCCATCGCGAGCCGCCATCGCTACCCGCCGCTCCCCGAACGCACCACCCGAGTTCTCGACACGGCCGACCGGGTGGACGCCATCCTCGCGGCCGCGCAGACGTCGGCGCCCTCGGAGGCACCCAGCAGCAGCGGTGCCGAGGCCCGCGAGGCCGTGCTCCGACCGTTGCGTCGCGCCGTGCGCGCCGCGCGACGTGCCGCCGTGCGCGCCGCCGTGGACGGATACCTGTCGCCCGATCGACGCTAGCGGTACCCCCTCGCGCGAGTACGTCCGTAGTGTCGCGATCCATGCCCGGATCACGACACTTTCGGCGTACTCGCGGGTGGGTGGTTCCGGGATGTTCGAGCTGTCAGGCCGGGCGGCGACGCACCGGGGGCTCGCAGCAGCCGGGATTGCACGGCGTTCCGTCGACGGTCGTCCCGAAGGCGGGCTCGGAACCCAGACGCAGCGGTGCGGTGCCCGCGGTGCGTTCCTCGACCAGCGTCCGCACGAGCCGGGCAAATCGGGGGTCCGCACCCGGCGTGCCTGCGCGCTCGAGAGCGATGCCCAGTTCCTGCGCCTTCTCGACGGCCTCGGTGTCCAGGTCCCACACCACCTCGAGGTGATCCGAGACGAATCCGACCGGGCAGATCACCACGGCGTCGACGCCCGTCTCCGCCAGGGCCTCGAGGTGATCGCAGATGTCGGGATCCAGCCACGGGATCTGCGGCGGTCCCGACCGGGACTGCCACACGACATCGAACTCGTCGACACCTGCTGCGGCGGCGCACAATCGGGACGCCTCGGTGACCTGACGGCTGTAGAGGTGGCCGCCCGCCGACGGCGGACCCGCGGCCTCGTCCGCCGAGACGGGCACCGAGTGCGCCGTGAAGACCACGCGAGCACCGGCCCGGCGATCCGCCGGAAGCCTGCCGATCGCCGCGCGGATCGCGTCGGCGAAGGCATCCACCATGAGCGGATGGTCGTAGTACTGCCGCAGTTTGGTGAGCTGCGGAGCGCCCTCCCCCACGGCGGCACGGGCGCGGGCGATGTCTTCGTGGTACTGCCGACAGCCCGAGTACCCGCCCCAGGCCGAGGTGGGGAACACCAGCGCGTTGCGCACGCCGTCGGCCTGCATCGCGGCGACGGTGTCCTCCGCCATGGGGTGCCAGTTGCGGTTACCGAAGTACACCGGCAGATCGATGCCCGTGAGCGCGAACTCGGTCTCGACCGCGGCGATGATCTCGCGGTTGAGTCGGTTGATCGGCGAGACCCCACCGAAGTGGTGGTAGTGCTCGGCGACGGCATCGAGGCGCTCGGGCGGGATTCCGCGGCCACGGGTGACGTTCTCCAGGAACGGCCGCACCTCGTCCGGCCCCTCGGGCCCACCGAAGGACAGCAGCAGAAGCGCGTCGTAGGTCATGACGCCATTGTGCCGGAACCCGTTTCGGTGGACCCGAGAGGATGCTCGGATCGAGGCGAGATGTCAGAGATTCTCGGGCAACCAGGTGTTGTGGCTCGCGCCGCCGTCGACGTAGACGATCGACCCGGTCGTCGCCGGCAGCCAGTCCGACAGCAGCGCGCAGATCGACTTGGCCACGGCCGTCGGGTCGTTGAAGTTCCAGCCGATCGGGGACGCACCGTTCCAGTACTCGTTGAGCTGGTTCATCTTGTCCGCGTCACCCGTCGCGGTACCCGCGATGGCCTTGGCGGCGAGCGTCTTGATCGGGCCCGCGGCGACCAGGTTGGAACGGACCTTCTTGGCCTCGCCGACCTCGCGGGCGACGTAGCGGTTGACCGACTCGAGCGCAGCCTTCGCCACGCCCATCCAGTTGTAGAACGGCATCGCCGTGCGCGGATCGAAATCCATGCCGACGATCGATCCACCCTCGTTCATGACGGGGAGCACGGCGCGTGCGAGCGAGGCGTAGGACCAGGCAGAGATCTGGAACGCGGCGGCGGCGTCGGGACCCGGTCCCTCCAGGAACGGCTTGGACCCCGGGCCCATCAGGGTGCGCGGAGCGAACGCGATGGAGTGCAGAACGCCGTCGATGCCCTCCGGAGCGACCTCGGAGATGCGACCGGCGAGTGCGGCGAGATGCTCCTCGTTCGTCGCGTCCAGCTCGATCGCCGGCGGCACGGGCGCCGGAAGTCGCTGGGCGATCCTGTCGATCAGTCGCAGCCGGTCGAACCCGGTGATGACGACCTTGGCTCCCTGCTCCTGCGCGACCTTGGCCGCGTGGAACGCGATGGACGCGTCGGTGATGATCCCGGTGATCAGGATGGTCTTGCCTTCGAGCAGTCCGCCCATGTGCGTGTGCCTTTCGTGTGAAGTCTGGTGGGCCCGAGTCGATCGGGCAGGAGTCGGGACGAGGTGGGCTAGTGGCCCATGCCCATACCGCCGTCGACCGGGATGATCGCGCCGGAGACGTAGCTCGAATCGGGTGACGCGAGGAAGCTCACCACCGCGGCGACGTCCTCGGGAGTACCGAGTCGCTTGAGCGGGATGTACTCGCGCGCGGTGTCCCGGAGTTTGTCGTCGAGCTCGGCCGTCATGTCGGTCTCGATGAACCCGGGTGCCACGACGTTCGCGGTGATCGAACGCGAGCCCAGCTCACGGGTGAGCGAGCGCGCCATGCCGACGACACCCGCCTTGGAGGACGCGTAGTTGATCTGGCCGGGTCCGCCGGCCTGACCGACGACGGAACCGAGGAAGACGAACCGTCCGAAGCGTGCCCGCAGCATCGAGCGGCTCGCTCGCTTGGCCACCCGGAACGCGCCGGTGAGATTGGCGTCGATGACGGAGGTGAACTGCTCCTCGGTCATCCGCATCAGCAGGGTGTCGTCCGTGATGCCCGCGTTGGCGACGAGCACCTCGACGGGGCCCTGATGCTTCTCCACCTCGGTGAACGCGGCATCGACGGACGCGGTGTCGGTGACATCGCACTGCACCCCGAACAGTCCGTCCGGTGCACCCGAGCTGCGGTGCGTGACCGCGACCTTGTGGCCGTCCGCGGCGAGTCGGCGGGCCACGGCCAGGCCGATGCCCCGATTACCGCCGGTGACGAGCACGGACCGGGAGACGAATCCCCCGCCGGCCGTCGCGTCGGGTGTCGCGGACTCGGGCGCAGAGGACATACGGATGAACCTTCTCTCTCGGGGGTGCTGCTCGCAGCAACGGCCAGTCGGTGGGCGATCACGGACGTCGTCGATCGCCGCGACCCGCGCGTACTTTACCGATGCGTGTCAGGGGACTCGCTGGCGTAGTGACAATGCTGTGACAAGTCCCGCCGACACGAACAGCACTCCGGCGATCAACCAGGGCCGACTCGCGTCACCGCGGGTGGTCTCGTAGCCGATCTGCTCCTCGAGCGTGTCGTACACCTCGGTGAGTTCCTCGAGACTCGACGCGGTGAAGAAGTTGCCACCGGACAGGCGTGCGATCTCCTCGAGCGACGGGTCGTCGACGGGCACCGCGACGCGCTGGGTGTCGCCCTGCTCGTCGGTGATGTCCACCGTGCCGTAACTGGTGCCGAACGAGATGGTGGAGACCGGGATCCCCTTCGTCTCCGCCTCGCGGGCCGCCGTGTACCCACCGCGCGGGTCGTCCGGGTTCTCGGGAACGGTCTGCTTGCCGTCGGACAGCAGCACGATCCGTGCCGGCGGCGCCGCGTCCGATCCACCGAGCACCGCGCCGAGTGTCTCGATCGACTGCATCGCCGTGAAGATGGACTCGCCCGTGGCGGTCCGCTCGGCCAGCTGCAGCCGATCGATGGCCGATTTCGTCGCCTCACGATCGGTGGTCGGTGAGACCAGCACCGATGCCGTGCCCGCGAACGCGACGAGTCCGAGGTTGATGCCGGGAGTCAGGCCGTCGGCGAACTGCTTGCCGGCCTCCTGCGCCGCTGCCAGTCGCGTCGGCTGGACGTCGGTGGCCTCCATCGACAACGACACGTCGATGACGAGCATGACCGTCGCCCGATTACGCGGAACCCGTTGATCGGACGTCGGTCCGGCCAGCGCGACGGTCAGGAAGAGCAGCCCCACGAGCACGAGCGCCGTGGGGACGTGGCGCACCAGTCCGGGGCGCTGCGGTGCGACGCGTTCGAGCAACTCCATGTTGGTGAAGCGCATGGTGTTGCGCTGACGGCGGCGCTGCGCGAGCACGTAGGCCACCACCAGGCCCGCGACCACGAGGAGGAAGAGCAGCCACCAGGGTGACGAGAAATCGGACAGGCTCACCGCGTACTCGCTCCCATGCTCGCGCCGTGGCGTCGCCGGGACACGAAGCGGACGACGTCGGCGATCCAGTCGCCGTCCGTCCGCAGGGTGAGCCGAGGCGCGCTGCAGCCACGCAGGATCTTCTCGACGTTCGCGCGGTGCGCCGCAGCGGCGGCCGCGAAGTCCTCCCGCAACCGGGGTGTCGTGCTGAACTCCCGCGTCCGTCCCGTCTCCGGATCGTGCAACACCACGTCACCGACATCCGGCAGCTCGAGGTCGCGGGGGTCGACGACCTCCACGGCCAGCACGTCGTGGCGCGCCGCCAGGGCGCGGAGCGGACGCTCCCAGTCCGTCGGACCGAGGAAGTCGCTGACGACGACCACCATGCCGCGTCGACGTTCGGGCCGTCGCAGAGCGTCGATGGCGCCGACGAAGTCGCCGCGGGTGCCGTCGGGTGCGTGCGGTGTGGTGGCCACGGTGCGGAGCAGGGACTGGATGTGCGCCCGACCGCCCCGCGCGGGGACCCGGACGACGCGTGCGCCCGTCGCGACGACGGCGCCGATGCGGTTGCCGCCGCCACTGGTCAGATGCGCGATGGCCGACGTGGCCGCGACGGCGAGGTCACGCTTCTCGCACCCCGCGGTGCCGAAGTCGAGGGAGGCCGACAGGTCGATCGCCATCCACGTCTCGAGCTCGCGGTCCGCGACGCTCTGCCGGACGTGGGGGTGCGTCGTCCGGGCGGTGACGGACCAGTCCATCTGACGTACGTCGTCGCCCGGCTGATACTCGCGTGCATCGCCCGGCTCGGAACCCGGGCCCGGGATGAGGCCCAGATGATCGCCGTGCAGTACGCCGTCGAGGCGCCGACGAACGGTCAGCTCGAGGGTGCGCAGCGCAGCCGACAACCGAGGGTCCTCCAGCGATCCCGAGGCGAAGGACGGGGGCGTACCGCGCAACGACTGCTGCACGGCGGGTGCGCCGAACACCGGATCACCGGGCCGGTCACCCGTGGGTGACGCCATGGTCACCGCGTGGGATCGGTCGCGGGGGTCTGCTTCTGCATCCACGGCGCCGGGCCACCCTGCTGGGGACCGTTCTGCTGGGGGCCACCCTGCTGCGACGGTCCGTCGGGACCGGGCTGCGGGGGTCCGGGCTGGAACTGCTGCGGTCCGCCCGGTCCCGCCTGCTGGGGCCCGTTCTGCTGAGGACCGTTGTGCTGCGGACCGTTGTGCTGGGGAGCCGGCGCCTGCTGCTGGACCGGCTGGGCGCCGACCTGCGGCAGACCCACGGTCTGCAGGATGCGCGTGATGATCTGCTCGGGCGTGATCTCGTCGGCCAGGGCGTCGTACGAGAGCACGAGACGGTGCCGCAGCACGTCCGGCACCACGTCGAGGACGTCCTGCGGCACGACGTAGTCCCGTCCACGCAGGAACGCCAGCGCACGGGAGGCACTGATGATGCCGAGGGTCGCTCGGGGTGATGCGCCGTAGGCGATCCAGCCGGCCACGTCGTCGAGGCCCACGTCGCGCGGAGTACGGGTGGCGGCGATGACGCGCACGACGTAGTCGACCAGAGCATGGTGGACGAACACGGACGCCGCGACGTTCTGGAGGCGCACCAATTCGACCGGGTCGAGGATCTGCTTGGGCTTCGGTGCCGCGACGCCCATGCGGTAGACGATCTCGCGCTCCTCCTCGACCGTCGGGTAGTCCACGACGATCTTGAACAGGAAGCGGTCGCGCTGCGCCTCGGGAAGGGGGTACACGCCCTCGTTCTCGATGGGGTTCTGCGTCGCCATGACCAGGAACGGATCCGGCATGGGGTACGTGTGACCACCGATGGAGACGTGGCGCTCGGCCATCACCTCGAGGAGAGCCGACTGCACCTTGGCCGGAGCTCGGTTGATCTCGTCCGCGAGCACGAAGTTCGCGACCACCGGGCCGAGCTCGGTGTCGAATTCTTCTTTGCCCTGACGGTAGATGCGCGTACCGATGAGGTCGGTGGGCACCAGGTCGGGCGTGAACTGCACGCGGGAGAACGAGCCCCCGACCACCGTCGCGAACGTTTCCACCGCCAACGTCTTCGCCACACCGGGAACACCCTCGAGCAGGACGTGCCCACGTGCGAGAAGCCCGACGAGGATGCGTTCGACCAGTCGGTCCTGACCAACGATGACGCGTTTGACCTCGTAGACGGCCTTCTCGAGCGTCTGCACGTCCCGAGAGATGTCGGTCGTGTCGGTCTCTCGTGACGTCACCTGTGGAACCACCGCTTTCTACCCGGACTCTGCTGCCGAGCACCACTATTGCAGGTGGCGAGGACACATGACGTTCTACCTGCTCGGACGGGGTGTCACTCCACCATGCGGACGGCGTACGGCGTCATGCCGTCGAAACGGACGGGCGACACCTTCACCACCGATCCCGACTGCGGAGCCTCGAGCATCTTGCCGTCACCGAGGTAGAGGGCGACATGCTGCGAGGCGCCCGGACCGTAGAAGATCATGTCGCCGCGGCGCATCTGGGACGACGGCACCTGCTTGCCGGCCGTGTACTGGTAGCCGGTGTAGTGCGGGAGCGAGATCCCGAGACCACCGAAGGCGTACATCATGAGGCCGGAGCAGTCGAAGCCCACCTTGTTGTAGTCGCCGTAGCTGTCGGCGACACCGCCGTCGCGGATGCCCTTGGTCGGCCCGTTCTCGTTGCCGCCACCCCACGAGTAGGGGGTGCCCAACACGGACATGCCGCGGTCGATGACGAGTTCGATGGCTGCGGACCCGGTGAGCGACGGATCCTTGGTGGCGGTCCCGCGACCGCCGCCGGACGACGTGCTGCCCGACGACGTGCTGCCCGACGACGTGCTTCCCGACGACGAGGTACCCGAGGACGTGCCGCCCGAGGACGTGCCGCCCGAGGACGAGGTACCGGACGACGTGCCGCCCGACGAGGTGCCGCTCGACGTCGATCCGGTCAGGTCGGTGTGGTCGCGCTCCCCGTCCACCAACGCTGCGGCACGATCGGCGGCGGCCTGGTTCGCGGCCACCCGGGCGGCCGCGGCCACCGCTGCCTCCTGCGCTGCCTGCGCGGCTGCCGCGGCGGCGGCTTCCTCCGCCTGACGCTGCTGGTCCCACTGCGAGTACGCGTCGCGCTGTCCCTCGAGCCCCGCGGCGTCGTTGCGCGCCTGCTCGAGCTCGGCGGAGGCGCTGTCCCGCTGTGCCTCGACGGCCGCTTTCTGCGCTGCCTGCTCCTGCTGTGCGGTCACGGCCGCGGCGATGGCCTGTTCCGCCTCGTCCTTCTTCGCGTCCGCTTCCGCGGAGGCACGGTCGGCCTCGATCTTGCTCTGGCGTGCGGTGGAGTCTCGGTTGGCCTCCTCGGTACGCGCCCGCTGCAGGCTGTCCAGGGTGGCGTTCTGCTTGGCGGACAGCATCCGCAGGATCTGCGCGCGATCGAGCACGTCCTGCGGCCCCTGCGCGTCCAGCAGTGAGGAGACACCGGCGGACCCGGTGCCCTTGACGTAGTCGGTGACGGCGAAGGCGTCGAACTTCTTCTGCGCGTCGGAGATCATCTGGCCGGCGTCGCGGAGGGCCTGTTGCGCGATGCCGACGGCCGCGGCGGCGGCGTCGGCGACGGTGCGAGCGTTCTGCAGGTCGACGAGGGCCTTGTTGACGTCCTCGCGCTTGACGGCCACCTGCGCGTCGATCGCGGCGAGCTGCTGGTTGGCCGAGGCGACCTGGTCGATGAGTCGACCGACTCGTCCGAGCTGGTCCCCCACGCGCGCACCGGCGGCGGCGATGTCGGAGTCGGAGGGATTGGGCGGGGGCGGCGGCACGGCGGACGCGAGACTCGGTGCGAGGAACCCCGTCCCGGACAGCAGCAGCGTCGTCGCGACGACGGCGCCCCCGATCGTGCGACGCAGAGCCCGCGATCGACCGACGTGCCGTCGACCTCCGGAGTATCGCTTCACCTGTTCGTCTCCCTCACGTCCGCAGTGCGGATTCACCCACCGCACGCGTGGGGAGGACACGACGCAGCGTGACAGGATCCCGGACCACAGCCGACAACGGCCGACCCGGGAGCAACGACCAGCCCCTCTGCGACACTTCTTCCCCAAGCAGTGCCATGCGAACCGTACGACACTTCGAACGCTTAAGGAACTCCAGTCACAAATGACACATGTGTCATTCCGCCGACCGCATCCGCGCTGATCAGGACGTTGTCCGAGAAAGATTCGTTGAGACTTTTTTTGGGAACGGTCACTGCCCGTCGGGCGTGACGGCCTCTCGATCGGTGACATCTCCCGAACGATGTCGGCGTTCGTTCACCCACCAGGTGCCGCCGAGCACGGCGACGACCACGAGAACGAGGCCCAGAGTGATGCCGGTCCACGGTGGGCCGGGCTCGACGAGCACGTCGAGGAAGTTGTCCGCGGACTGCACCGCGTTGCCGGTGTACGCCTGATCCTGACCCGCTTCGAGCGTCACGCGATCGATCGAGTCGCTGAACGTGCCGACCTGTCCCGGACCGATCACGAGGACCGTCCCACCGTCGGTGGCACCGACCGACGTGGCGAGATCGCGGAGCTGCGAATCGAGCGGCGCCGGCGCGTCGAGCACGACGATGCTCAGGTCGATACCGTGCTCGCCGGCGCGCGCCACGACACCCTCGAGCCCGACGACGTCCTGACCCGGCGCGGCCACCCCGTCGTCCGCGACGTCGGCGAGGGTCGCCTGCAGGTCGACGAACGTCGGCACCTCGCTGATCATCGGGAGGGCGACCAGCGGCTGATCACTCAGCGGTAGGGCCGGGAGAGGAGAGAGAGACATCGTCCGTCCGTTGTCGTCGATCGCGAGGCGATGCGGTGGATCGCGAGGCGATGATGGTCGAAGTGTGTGCGCCGTCGAGCGGGACCCTACGGGACGGGACCGTCGCCGAGTCCGAGGCGCACCGAGGTGCACGGAGGCAGCCCTTCGTTGCGCCCGGAACGCTGCCGGGGAACGATGAGTGCGCACCACGGTGAGAGCGACACGGCGATTCGGCCACTCGTTCTCACAGGACAAGCGTACTGTTAGAATCGAAACACCGAGACTGCGGCGGCCTCGACGCCACCCGGGTGCACCCTCACCCACGGCGATGTCCGCCCGCTCTCGCCACGCCGTCGACACAGCCCCGTCGACGGCAGCCCAGAAGACGAGTGGAGCTGACGTGACCGCAAGTATCGATTCGTTCGGCGCCAAGGGAACGCTGGAGGTCGGAGAGAACTCGTACGAGATCTTCCGCCTGAAGGCCGTCCCCGGCACCGAGAAGTTGCCCTATGCCCTCAAGGTCCTCGCGGAGAATCTCCTGCGCACCGAGGACGGCGCGAACATCACCAAGGACCACATCGACGCGATCGCCGCGTGGGACCCGTCCGCCGATCCGAGCATCGAGATCCAGTTCACGCCGGCCCGCGTGATCATGCAGGACTTCACCGGTGTCCCCTGCATCGTGGACCTCGCGACCATGCGTGAGGCCGTCACCGCTCTCGGTGGCGACCCGGAGAAGGTCAACCCGCTCGCTCCGGCCGAGATGGTCATCGACCACTCCGTCATCATCGACGTGTTCGGCCGCGCGGACGCCTTCGAGCGCAACGTCGACATCGAGTACCAGCGCAACGGTGAGCGCTACCAGTTCCTGCGGTGGGGCCAGGGTGCGTTCGACGACTTCAAGGTCGTCCCGCCCGGCACCGGCATCGTGCACCAGGTCAACATCGAGCACCTCGCCCGCACCGTCATGGTGCGGGGCGGTCAGGCCTACCCCGACACGTGTGTCGGCACCGATTCGCACACCACGATGGTCAACGGCCTCGGTGTGCTGGGCTGGGGCGTCGGCGGCATCGAGGCCGAGGCGGCCATGCTGGGCCAGCCCGTCTCCATGCTCATCCCGCGCGTCGTCGGCTTCAAGCTCAACGGCGAGATCAAGCCGGGCGTCACCGCGACCGACGTGGTGCTCACCGTCACCGACATGCTGCGCAAGCACGGCGTCGTCGGCAAGTTCGTCGAGTTCTACGGCAAGGGCGTGGCCGAGGTCCCCCTGGCCAACCGCGCGACGCTCGGCAACATGAGCCCCGAGTTCGGTTCCACCGCGGCGATCTTCCCGATCGACTCGGAGACCGTCGACTACCTGCGCCTGACCGGACGCTCCGACGAGCAGCTCGCGCTCGTCGAGGCGTACGCCAAGGAACAGGGCATGTGGCACGACCCCGAGAACGAGGCGACGTACTCCGAGTACCTCGAGCTCGACCTCGGCGACGTGGTGCCGTCCATCGCCGGACCGAAGCGTCCGCAGGACCGAATCCTGTTGTCGGAGTCCAAGATCGCGTTCCGCAAGGACATCCACAACTACGTGGGTGGCGAGGACGTCGACGCCACCCCGTCGAAGCTGGACGAGGCACTCGACGAGACGTTCCCGGGCTCGGATCCGGCCACGCTGTCCTTCGCCGACGACGATGCGGCTCCGCTGCACTCCGCCGCCGGCAACGCCGAGGGTCGCCCGACCAACCCGGTGCGCGTCGACTCGGACGAGCAGGGCTCGTTCGTCCTCGACCACGGCGCCGTCGCCATCGCGTCGATCACCTCGTGCACCAACACCTCGAACCCGTCGGTCATGCTCGGCGCTGCCCTGCTGGCCAAGAAGGCCGTCGACAAGGGTCTGACCAGCAAGCCGTGGGTCAAGACCTCGATGGCGCCGGGCTCACAGGTGGTCACCGACTACTACGACAAGGCCGGCATGTGGCCGTACCTGGAGAAGCTCGGCTTCTTCCTCGTCGGATACGGCTGCGCCACGTGCATCGGTAACTCGGGACCGCTCGATCCCAAGATCTCCGAGGCCATCCAGGACAACGACCTCACGGTCACCGCGGTCCTGTCCGGTAACCGCAACTTCGAGGGTCGCATCTCCCCCGACGTGAAGATGAACTACCTGGCGTCCCCGCCGCTCGTCATCGCCTACGCGCTGGCCGGCACCATGGACTTCGACTTCGAGCACGACGCACTCGGTCAGGACAACGAGGGCAACGACGTCTTCCTGAAGGACATCTGGCCCTCGCCCAAGGAGATCCAGGACACGATCGACTCGTCCATCTCCAAGGAGATGTACACCAAGGGCTACGCCGACGTCTTCAAGGGCGACGAACGCTGGCGCGGACTGCCCACCCCGGACGGCAAGACGTTCGAGTGGGACCCGCAGTCGACCTACGTGCGGAAGCCCCCGTACTTCGACGGCATGCCCAAGGACCCGGAAGCCGTCACGGACATCTCCGGTGCGCGCGTGCTGGCGTACCTCGGAGACTCGGTCACCACCGACCACATCTCCCCCGCCGGCAACATCAAGGCAGGAACGCCTGCTGCGCAGTACCTCGACGAGCACGGTGTCGAGCGCAAGGACTACAACTCCTTCGGCTCGCGTCGCGGCAACCACGAGGTCATGATCCGCGGAACGTTCGCGAACATCCGGCTGCGCAACCAGCTCCTCGACGACGTCTCGGGTGGCTACACCCGCGACTTCACGCAGGACGGTGGCCCGCAGGCCTTCATCTACGACGCGTCGCAGAACTACCAGAACGCCGGCATCCCGCTGGTCGTCCTGGGCGGCAAGGAGTACGGCTCCGGATCCTCGCGTGACTGGGCTGCCAAGGGCACCCGCCTGCTCGGCGTCAAGGCCGTCATCACCGAGTCGTTCGAGCGCATCCACCGCTCCAACCTCATCGGCATGGGCGTCGTCCCGCTGCAGTTCCCCGCCGGCGAGTCGGCGGCGTCGCTGAAGCTCGACGGCACCGAGACCTTCGACATCTCGGGCATCACCGAGCTGAACGAGGGCCGCACGCCGAAGACGATGCACGTCACCGCGACGAAGGACGACGGCTCTGCCGTCGAGTTCGACGCCGTGGTCCGCATCGACACCCCCGGCGAGGCGGAGTACTACCGCAACGGCGGCATCCTGCAGTACGTGCTGCGCAACATGATCGGCTGATCACCGCAGTGATCACTGCCCCGTGAGGGGAGCAGAACGCGCACGACCGCGCCGCGATACCGCGTGTATCGCCGGTTCGGTCGTGCGCGTTCTGCGATCAGCACGATGTCCCCAGCACACGACAGGAGCACCGAGTGCCGAAGGTCAGTGACGACCATCTCGCGGCGCGCCGAAGTCAGATCCTCGACGGCGCGCGCCGCTGTTTCGCCGAATACGGTTACGAGGGCGCCACGGTGCGGCGACTCGAGGAGGCCACCTCGCTCTCGCGAGGAGCGATCTTCCACCACTTCAAGGACAAGGACGGGCTGTTCCTCGCGCTCGCCCGCGACGACGCGCGCCGCATGGCGGACGTCGCCGCCGAGCAGGGGCTCGTCCAGGTGATGCGGGACATGCTGGCCGCTCCCGACCAGTTCGACTGGCTCGGTACACGTCTGGAGATCGCCCGACGGCTCAAGACCGACGCCGAGTTCCGGGCCGGGTGGTCGGAGCGCTCGGTCGAGCTGCAGGACGCCGTCCTGTCACGTCTCGAGCGTCAGAAGTCTGCGGGCCGACTGCGGGACGACGTGCCCACCGCGGTACTGCTGGGATACCTCGACCTCGTCATGGACGGTCTCGTGACCCGCATCGCGTCGGGCCAGGGCACCGAGAATCTGTCGGCCGTCCTCGATCTGGTCGAGGAGTCGGTCCGTCGCGATCGGCCGTGAGCCGACTCAGGCGAGCGTGATCAGGTCGAGGTAGTCCTGCGACCAGTGGTCCTCGTTGCCGTCCGGCAGGAGGATCACTCGTTCGGGAGACAGCGCCTCGGCCGCACCCGGATCGTGCGTCACCAGCACGACGGCGCCCTTGTAGCTCCGCAGCGCCTCGAGGACCTGCTCACGCGAGATCGGGTCGAGGTTGTTGGTCGGCTCGTCGAGCAGCAGCACGTTGGCCGCCGACGAGACCAGGCCGGCGAGCGCGAGTCGCGTCTTCTCACCGCCGGAGAGAGTGCCGGCCGGCTGTTCGAGCTGCGGGCCGGTGAACATGAACGCACCGAGCAGCGACCGCAGCTCCTGCTCCGGGGTGTCCGGTGCCGCGTGCCGCACGTTCTCCCAGACCGACGCCATGTCGTCGAGGGTGTCGTGTTCCTGGGCGAAGTAGCCGATGCGTAGACCGTGACCGGGCTCGATCTGGCCCGAGTCGCTCTTCTCCGTGCCGGCGAGGATGCGGAGCAGCGTCGTCTTGCCGGCGCCGTTGAGGCCGAGCACCACGACGCGGGAACCGCGGTCGATGGCCAGATCCACACCCGCGAAGATCTCCAGGGACCCGTACATCTTGGTGAGGTTCGACGCCATGAGCGGCGTCTTGCCGCACGGTGCGGGCTCGGGGAAGCGGATGTGTGCCACCCGGTCGGACACGCGTTCCTCGTCGAGGTTCGCCATCAGCTTGTCGGCACGCTTGGCCATGTTCTGGGCGGCCACGGCCTTGGTGGCCTTCGCACCCATCTTGGCGGCCTGCGCGCGCAGAGCGCCGGCCTTCTTCTCCGCGTTGGCACGCTCGCGGCGACGACGCTGCTCGTCCGTCGAGCGCGCGTCGAGGTACTTCTTCCAGTTCATGTTGTAGACGTCCGGCTCGCCGCGGACGGCATCGAGGAACCACACTCGGTTCACGACGTCGTTCAGCAGCTCCACATCGTGACTGATGACGATGAGCCCACCCTCGTGGCTCTGCAGGAAGCCGCGGAGCCAGGTGATGGAATCGGCGTCGAGGTGGTTGGTGGGCTCGTCGAGCAGCAGCGTGGTGGCCGAGCGACCACCACTGCCGTCGGACGCCGCGAACAGGATGCGTGCCAGCTCGACGCGGCGGCGCTGACCGCCGGAGAGGGTGCGTAGGGGCTGCGCCAGGACACGGTCGGGAAGTCCGAGGCTGTTGCAGATGCGCGCCGCTTCGCTCTCGGCCACGTAGCCGCCGAGCGAGGCGAAACGCTCCTCGAGCTCGCCGTATCGGCGGACGGCCTTGTCGAGGCGATCCTCGTCGGCCACCTCGGCCATGAGCGCCTGCTGCTTCTCCATGTCGTGGAGCAAGGTGTCGAGTCCGCGGGCGGACAGGACGCGGTCCTTGGCCAGCAGGTCGAGGTCGCCCTCCTTGGGGTCCTGCGGCAGGTAACCGATGTCCCCGGTGCGGGTGACCGAGCCGGCGTAGGGCTCGCCCTCTCCTGCCAGAATGCGGAGAGTGGTGGTCTTCCCGGCGCCGTTGCGGCCCACGAGGCCGATGCGGTCGCCGGCCTGCACGCGCAGGGCGGGCCCGGGAGCGGACAGAAGAGTACGCACGCCGGCACGAACCTCCAGGTCGGTGGCGGTGATCACGGTGCGAACTCCTCGATCGTCGTAGTTGTCCGGTGGCAGACCGGGCGCAGCGCGAAGTCGACTGCGCAGCAATCCCTCATTTTAACGCCTCCGCGGGCTCCCACGGTCCACGCAGACGTGACTCCGCTAACGTTCGACGCATGGAGAAGGAACAGGATCTGCAGGGGCGTGTCGCCGTGGTCACCGGCGCGAGCCGCGGAATCGGTCGGGCCATCGCGGCCGACCTCCTCGCTCGCGGCGCCGCCGTGACGGTGACCGCCCGCAAGAAGGAGCAGCTCGACGCCACCGCCGAGGAGTTGCGCGCCGCGGTACCGGGGGCCACCGTGCTCGCCATCGCCGGCAACGCCGGGGACGAGGAGTCCCGCCGCGAGACGGTCGACCGCACGGTCGCCGAGCTCGGCTCACTCGACATTCTGATCAACAACACCGGCATCAATCCGGTGTACGGATCGCTGATGGAGGCCGATCTGGCCGGCGTCCGCAAGATCTTCGAGGTCAACGTCGTCGCGACACTCGGCTTCATCCAGGAGGCGCACCGAGCGTGGATGGGCGAGCACGGCGGCTCGGTCGTGAACCTCGCCAGCGTGGCGGGAATCCGATCCACCGGAGTCATCGCCGCGTACGGCTCGTCCAAGGCGGCGCTCATCCGGCTGACCGAGGAGCTCGCGTGGCAGCTCGGACCCTCGATCCGTGTGAACGCGGTGGCCCCGGGCGTCGTCAAGACCAAGTTCGCCGAGGCACTCGTCGCCGATGGCGAGGAGGCGGCGGCCGCCGGCTACCCGATGAAGCGGCTGGGAACGCCCGAGGACGTGGCCTCGCTCGTCGGGTTCCTCGTGTCCGACGCCGCGTCGTGGATCACCGGCGAGACGGTGCGCGTCGACGGCGGACTGCTGGCGACGGGAACGTTCTGACCGACGTCCTCGTCGTCGGCGCCGGCCCGTCCGGCCGCGCGGCGGCACATCGCTGCGCGGCCGCGGGGGCAACGGTGACTCTCGTCGACCCCCGTCCGGATCGTCGATGGATCAACACGTACGGGATGTGGACCGACGAGATTCCGGACTGGGTGCCGGAGTCGACGCGCGCGTCCACGTCCTGCTCCCCCGTCGTGGTCGGCACACGCCGACACGTGGTGGACCGGGGGTACTCGGTGCTCGACACCGGACGACTGCAGGACGACCTCACGCTCGACGGAGTGTCGGTGGTCGCGGAGTCCGCGGCGGAGGTCACGCCCACGTCGGTGACCCTGCGGAACGGCACCTCCCTGTCCGGCGGCACGGTGATCGACGCCCGCGGCTCGGCGGTCGGACCCGGAGTCCCCGAGCAGACGGCCCACGGGGTCGTGGTCGACGAGGACACCGCCGCACGTGCCTGCGGCGGCGAGTCCGCGGTGATCATGGACTGGCGGCGGGACAACGGTGCGGACGCGGACGCGGTGCCGTCCTTTCTGTACGTCGTGCCGCTGGGCGGCGGCGCGGTGTTGCTCGAGGAAACCTGCCTGGTCGGCCGGCCCGGCCTCACCTCACCCGAGCTCGCGCGTCGGCTGCTCGCACGACTGGCTGCGCGGGGTGTGACTCTGCGCGGCGACGAGCCCGTCGAGCGGGTGCGCTTCGCGATGCGTCCGCCGACCCGTCCGACGCGCGGGGTCGTCACCACCGGGACGCGGAGTCCGGCTCTGCACACCGCCACCGGGTACAGCGTCGCTGCCTCCCTGCGCCGAGCGGACGTCATCGCGTCGGCCGTGCTGGACGGCGGCGGCGTCGACTCGGCGGGATCGCGGGCGGTCACCCGGCTGCGGTCGGTGGGCGCGGACGCTCTGCTGTCCTTCCCGCCCGATGCCCTCGCGCCGTTCTTCGACCGATTCTTCGAGATGCCGTCGACGCTGCAACGCGCCTATCTGTCGTCGGACGACGACGTCGCCGGCATGTCCCGGGCGATGCTGACGCTGTTCTCGCGGATCGGTTCGTCCGACCGCCGCGTGATCCTCGGAGCGGTCCGTCGGGCGATGTTCTCCGCAGCGGTGGGGACGCGTTCGTGACGGGTGGTGGAAATGTGACCGGGCGTGCCCCAAGATTGGACACATGCGATCGATCTGGAAAGGCTCCATCGCCTTCGGCCTGGTGAACGTCCCGGTCAAGGTGTACACGGCCACCGAGGACCACGACATCAAGTTCCATCAGGTCCACGGCAAGGACGGCGGTCGCATCAAGTACGACCGGAAGTGCTCCGTGTGCGGTGAGTCGGTGCAGTTCGCCGACATCGACAAGGCCTACGAGACCCCCGACGGCGACCGGGTGATCCTGACCGATCAGGACTTCTCGTCGCTGCCCGCCGCCGAGAAGCACGAGATCCCGGTTCTCGAGTTCGTGCCGACCGACCAGATCGATCCGATCCTGTTCGACAAGAGCTACTACCTGGAGCCGGACTCGACGTCCCCGAAGGCGTACGTGCTCCTCCGGGAGACCTTGTCCACGACCGATCGCACCGCACTGGTGCACTTCACGCTGCGACAGAAGACGCGCCTCGCGGCCCTCCGCGTGCACGACGACGTGCTGATGATCCAGACGCTGCTGTGGCCCGACGAGGTGCGGGCCGCCGAGTTCTCCTCGCTCGACGACGTCACCGCGCCCCGCCCCAACGAACTGAAGATGGCGGGGGCACTCGTCGAGAGCATGTCGGGCGACTTCGACCCGTCCGAGTACACCGACGACTACCAGATCGAACTCCGCAAGGTCCTCGACGAGATGATCGAGAACGGCGGCGAGAAGGTGGTGCACGCCGAACCGGAGGACACCGACTCGGGAGAGGACGCCGAGGTCGTCGACCTGGTCGCGGCACTCCAACGCAGCGTCGAGGCGGCGGGCCGGTCCGGCCGTGGTCGTCGCGGCGACACCGACTCGGCATCGACGAAGGACGAGTCGGGGAACGAAGAGTCCGCGACGAAGGCTCCGGCGAAGAAGGCAGCCGCGAAGAAGGCACCGGCCAAGAAGGCGGCGGCGAAGAAAGCGCCCGCCAAGAAGACGGCCGCGAAGAAGGCGGCGGCGAAGAAGGCCGGGAGCGGCACGTCGTCGGGCGACGAGGACCAGCAGCGCAAGGGGGCGTGAGGTCTCACGACCACGGCGTGCGCGTCCGCACGGGCCTCACAATCAAGTGCCCACGGAACCGTATGTCTCACAACGCCAAACGTGGTTGATCACCCCAAGGATGCTTTTACTCTCTCTGGAGAGACACAGCGAGTCGTCCCGGTCACACCGGCGACGGGCGCCGCATCCATCGGGGGAGATCACATGTTCGACGAGTACACGTTCAGCACTGTCGCCAACGACGGGCACCTGGTCAGTCCGGTCGTCGCTCTGACGGGCGACGCGCCGTCGCTGTTGTTCTCGCGAAAGTATGCGGACGTCGCGGCGCTGTCGGCCGGCGACCACGAGCTGCTGCGACCTATCGTCGATCCGAGCACCGCCGAGCAGGTGCGCTCCATGGCGCCGCCCGCCGACGAGGTCGCGCTGGTGTTCGGTGCCAACGGCTTCGTCGGAGCGCATCTCGTCGCGGAACTGTCTCTGCGCCCCGGAATCACGACGGTCTACGCCGGTGTCCGATCCGCCGGCGACTCCTCCGCCGCCGAGCGTTTCGAGGAGACCGTCGCCCAGTACTCGATCACCGGGATCGATCTCGCGAAGATCGTCGTCATCGAGGCGGTTCCGACCCGGACGAACTTCGGTCTGGACGAGGACACCTACCTGCGGCTCCGCGGCACCGTCGACCAGGTGTTCAACTCGGCGAGTTCCACCGACTACGACTCCAGCTACCTCGAGTTGCGACAGGACTGGTTCGTCTCCCTGCTGCGCGTCGTCCAGTTCACCCTGGAGGACCGTCGCAAGCACCTCACCTACATGGGGTCGATCGGCGCCTTCATCTACACCAGCCCGGAGGACTTCCTGCGTCCCGATTCCTGGTGGTACTCGGGCTACTGCCAGATGAAGTGGATCAACGGTCAGCTCCTCGGATGGCTCGCACGGGACGGCGTCGCCTCCGTCACCCTGGTCGAGTCGCCGTACGTGCTCGGCAGCACCACCGTCGGCAAGGACCCGGGTCGCGTCTACAGCTTCTGGCGCGCGATCGAGCTGGCGAACAGTGTCGGTGCGATGTGGGACGGACCGGGCATGAACTACGCGCCCGTCGACGTGCTCGCGCGCGTGCTGGCGGACAACGCTCTCGGCGACGGCACGCTCCCCCACCTCGTGCCGTCCAATCCGGTGCCCTACAGCAACGCCGTCCTGGCATCGGCTCTCGGCCTGGACCTCGTGCCGTGGGCGGAGTTCAAGGCGATCGTCGACAGCAAGATCCCGGCGGAGAAGACGGCGTCCCTGCTCGGGTCCGACGTCAACGACCTCATCCGCCGTTCCAACGCACCGTCGCTCATGCCGTCGTCCTTCGACGGATCCTCGTGGGATCACGATGCGCTCTTCGCGCTGTACCTGTCGGTCATCCAGTTCCGCGACGCGACGGCGCGCCGACCCCGACTGGTCACCGCGTGAGCAGAAGCGCACAGACCCGCGACGTCCTCGGTCGTGCACGATGAGTCGCGTCCCGCCGCAACCGATGTTCCTGGAAACCGGCGCGAGGTACCGGGTCCGGGTGTTCCTCGGCGATTTCGTGAACTTCACGCTCGGGCTCGTCTACTACGTCGCCTGCGCGACCCTCGGGGTGCTCGCCGTCGCGATCGACGCCGTGCTGCGCACCCATCTCTACGACGCGTTCATCGCACTGGTCGAGCGCATCGACCACGGTAAGGAGACGGTGGTGGAGCCGTCGTGACCAGAGCAGCCACCACCGCCGGAACCGTGGCTCTCGCCGCGCTCGTCGGCGGGTACTCGTACTGGCGCAGCGCCGCCTTTCTCCGTGATCCCGAGCGGTCGGTGCCCCCGGACCCGTCGTCCATCGTGTCGGCGGCCGACGGCTACATCACCTACGTCAAGCGTGTCGAGTCGGGCCAGATGCCGGTCGCCGTGAAGAAGCGGCGCACCATCCGGCTGTCCGAGTACGCCGGGATCGACTCCGACGCGAGCGGGTGGCTCGTCGGCACCTACATGACCGAGCACTCGGTCCACCGCAATCGCGCACCGATCGAGGGGGCGGTGGTGGTGCGTGAACACCGCGGCGCGGCGCCGTTCAACAGGTCGATGGCTCGCATGACGGCGAACCTGTTCCTGCACCGCACGCCCTACGACGAGGGGTGCGAGTACCTCCTGACCAACGAGCGACTCACCATCGGTGTCCGGCACGCCGACGGTCCCACCGTCTTCGTCACACAGATCGCCGATCTGTGGGTGGACCGGATCGTCGCCCACGTCGAGGTCGGTGAGAATCTCGCTCGCGGCGAGCAGTACGGCCTGATCCGCTTCGGGTCACAGTGCGACGTGTTCCTTCCCGACGCTCTGCTCGACGGCGACGTCCTGGTACGGCCGGGGCAGTACGTGTGGGCCGGTGAGTCGGTGCTCGCCCGGTCCGTCGTGCGGCCGGCACCGACGACCCGGAGCCCGATGCAGGACGACCTCGAGGAGGCCCTCTCATGACCTCACGTACGGTCGGTCGGCCGGTCACCACCGCGGCCGTGACCATCACAGCGGTACGCACCCGTCGCGACTGGTCGGCCTTCGCGAAGGTCCCGTTCACGGTCTACCGGGACGACCCGAACTGGATCCCCGGCGACATCGCGGACGTGGGCTCGATGCTGCGTCGGCCCTCTGAGGAGACGCAGAGCCGGATGACGAGTCAGGCGTTCCTCGCGTATCGCGGTCCGCGGCTCGTGGGGCGGATCGCGGCCATCGCCGACCTGGTCTTCATCTCGCACTACGAGGAGCAGACCGCGTACTTCGGCTACTTCGAGTGCCTCGACGACCGGGAGGCCGCGCACGCTCTGCTCGACGCCGTGGCCGCCTGGGCTCGGGGGCGGTCGCTGAGCACCGTGGTGGGTCCGATGAGCCCGTCATTGCTGTGGAGCGCGGGAGTGCTGGTGCACGGCAACGACATTCCGCCGCTGGTCGGGATGCCCCACAATCCCCCGTATTACGCCGATCTCCTCGAGTCGTGGGGTATGACCAGCATCAAGGAGTTCCACAGCTTCTATCACGACGACCCGCACACGCTCGTCCAGTCGCCGCCGTTCGCACGCAAGTACGCGATGGGCCAGAGGTGGAAGGCGCGGTCGTCCGTCGTCGTCCGGCCGATGAATCCGGCGACGTTCGACGAGGACGTGGCCAAGCTGCGCGTGCTCTACAACACCGCATTCGCGTCGTTCTGGGGATTCACGCCCGTGGAACCCGACGAACTCGATGCGCTCGTGGCGACCATGCGTCCGATCCTCGATCCCGAGATCGTGCTGTTCGCCGAACTCGACGGCGAGGTCGTCGGCTTCGTCATGGGGATCCCGGACGTGAACAAGGCGGCCCTCGGAGCGGTGCGCTCACGGTTCGGCATCGTGCGCGATCTCCACACGATCGCGCGGTGGCGGGGGCCCGGCGGACGCAGACACCGCACGCACGTGCGGCTCGACATGATGTTCGTGGACCCGAGCTGCCCCGACAAGGGCACCTCGGCACTGCTGATCTTCGAACTGTTCCAGCGCCTCCACGACGGCGGATACGCCTCCGTGGAAGCAGCCCCCGTGCTGGCGGACGGAGGCTGGTTCCACTCGGTGCGTTCGTCCTACCCGGTGGACCCGAGCAGGACGTACCGCATCTTCTCGCGTGAGATCGGGTGAGCCGGCTCTAGACGGTGAAGCCGAGCGCGCGCAGCTGCTCGCGGCCGTCGTCGGTGATCTTGTCCGGTCCCCACGGCGGCATCCAGACCCAGTTGATCTTGAGGTCCTCGGCCAAGCCACTGCGCACCAGGGCGGTGCGGCTCTGGTCCTCGATGACGTCGGTCAACGGGCACGCCGCGGACGTCAGCGTCATGTCGAGGGTGACCACGGCCTCGTCGTCGATGGTGATTCCGTAGACCAGTCCGAGGTCGACGACGTTGATGCCGAGCTCGGGGTCGACGACGTCACGCATGGCCTCCTCGAGGTCTTCGATGACGGAATCGGGCGCCACTGCGCCGTTGTCGGTATCGGTCATGATCGTCCTCCACTGTTCGCGTGCTCGTCCTGCGTCTCCGCAGTACGAACAACGGCGTCCTTGAATGCCATCCATCCGAGCAGCGCGCACTTCACGCGTGCCGGGTACTTCGCCACACCCGCGAAGGCGATGCCGTCGCCGATGACGTCCTCGTCACCCACGACGGTGCCGCGGCTGCCGACCATCGCCGAGAAGGCGTCCACCGTGAGAAGCGCGTCCTCGACGGAGAGTCCGACGACCTGGTCGGTCAGGACCGAGGTGGCCGCCTGACTGATGGAGCACCCCTGCCCGTCGTAGGACACGTCGGCCACGACACCGTCGGCGACGTTCACGCGCAACGTGACCTCGTCACCGCACGTGGGGTTGACGTGGTGCACCTCGGCGCCGAACGGCTCGCGGAGCCCACGACCGTGCGGGTGCTTGTAGTGATCGAGGATCACTTCCTGGTACATCTGTTCCATTCTCACGCGGCACCGCCGACGCCGAAGAACGTCTGTGCCGTGCGGATCGCGTCGCGCAGCGCGTGCACTTCCTCCACCGTGTTGTAGACGGCGAACGAGGCACGGGCCGTCGCGGCCACGCCGAAACGACGGTGCAGCGGCCACGCGCAGTGATGCCCGACGCGGATGGCGACGCCCTCGTCGTCGAGGATCTGCCCCAGATCGTGCGCATGGATGCCGTCGACGACGAACGACACGGCTCCCCCGCGGTCCTGCGTGTCCGTGGGTCCGATGATGCGGAGCCCGTCGATGGTGGCGAGCTCCGACAGTGCGGCAGCAGTGAGCGTCTGTTCGTGCGCGGCGACGGCGTCCATCCCCAGCGCGTTCAGGTACTCCACGGCGGCACCGAGACCGACGACCTGAGACGTCATGGGCACACCGGCCTCGAACCGCTGCGGGGGCGGTGCGTAGGTGGTCTGCTCCATCGTCACGGTCTCGATCATCGACCCGCCGGTGATGAAGGGAGGCATCTCGGCCAGGAGCGCCGACTTGCCGTACAGGACACCGACCCCGGACGGTCCGAGCATCTTGTGCCCGGAGAACGCCGCGAAGTCGACGTCGAGCGCGGAGACGTCCACCGGCATGTGCGGCACCGACTGGCAGGCGTCGAGGACGACCAGTGCGTCGACCGCCCGTGCACGACGGACGAGTTCCTCGGTGGGAGCCACCGCGCCCGTCACGTTGGACTGGTGGGTGAACGCGACCACGCGCGTGCGGTCGGTGAGCTCGAGCGAGTCGAGATCGATCCGGCCGTCGTCGGTGACCCCGTACCACCGGAGCGTCGCACCGGTGCGGCGTGAGAGCTCCTGCCACGGAACGAGATTCGCGTGGTGTTCGAGCTCGGTGATGACGATCTCGTCACCGGGACGCAGCGACCGCGCGAAGCGGTCGTCGCCGAGGACGTGCGTGACCAGGTTGAGCGACTCGGTGGCGTTCTTGGTGAACACGATCTCGTCCGCGCGGGCACCCACGAAGGCGGCAATGCCCGCGCGGGCACCCTCGTAGGCGTCCGTGGCCTCCTCGGCCAGCTGGTGGGCCCCGCGGTGCACGGCGGCGTTGCAGGTGGTGAGGAAGTGCCGCTCGGCATCGAGCACCTGCACCGGACGTTGAGACGTCGCGCCGGAGTCGAGGTACACGAGAGGCTTGTCGTCGCGCACGGTACGACCGAGGATCGGGAAGTCCTCCCGAAGCCTCGCGACGTCCAGGGTGCCGACCGACGCGACGGCCGTCATGCGCCCGCGGTGGTCTTCGTGAAGCGCTCGTATCCGTTCGCCTCGAGCTCGTCGGCCAGCTCGGGTCCACCGGACTCGACGATGCGGCCCGCGGAGAACACGTGCACGTGATCGGGCGTGATGTAGCGCAGGATGCGGGTGTAGTGCGTGATCAGGAGAATGCCGCCGTTCTCCCGCTCCTTGTAGCGGTTGACACCCTCCGACACGACGCGCAGAGCATCGACGTCGAGGCCCGAGTCGGTCTCGTCGAGAATCGCGATCTTGGGCTTGAGCAGACCCAGCTGCAGGATCTCGTGGCGCTTCTTCTCGCCGCCGGAGAAGCCTTCGTTGACGCTGCGCTCGGCGAAGGCCGGATCGATGTCGAGCTCGGTCATCGCCTCCTTGGCCTCCTTCACCCAGTGCCGCAGCTTCGGGGCCTCGCCGCGCACGGCGGTGGCAGCGGTGCGGAGGAAGTTGGACATGGAGACACCGGGAACCTCGACGGGGTACTGCATCGCGAGGAACAGGCCGGCGCGAGCACGCTCGTCCACGGACATCTCCTGCACGTCCTCACCGTCGAGCAGGATGGTGCCCGAGGTGACGCGGTACTTGGGATGGCCGGCGATCGCGTAGGAGAGCGTCGACTTGCCCGAGCCGTTGGGGCCCATGATGGCGTGCGTCTCGCCCGACGAGACCGTCAGATCGACGCCCTTCAGGATCTCGATCGGCTGCGCGGCGTCGTCGGTGTTCGCGACGTCGACGTGCAGATCGCGGATTTCGAGAGTGGACATGATGTTCCTTGCCTGTCTGTGAATCGGGAGAAGGTGGTCGCGCGAGGGGTCAGACGCCGGTGATGGCGAGTTCCGCCTCGACCGCGTCGGAGAGACGCTCACGGATGGACGCGACCGGGATCTTCGCGATGATGTCGTGGAAGAAACCGCGCACGACGAGCTTGCGTGCCTGGTCCTCAGGGATGCCGCGAGCACGGAGGTAGAACAGCTGCTCGTCGTCGAAGCGACCCGTGGCACTCGCGTGACCGGCCCCGACGATCTCGCCGGTCTCGATCTCGAGGTTCGGGACGGAGTCCGCGCGCGCGCCGTCGGTGAGAATCAGGTTGCGGTTGAGCTCGAACGTGTCCGTGCCCTCCGCCTTCGCACCGATGACGACGTCGCCGACCCACACGGTGTGGGTGTCGGGCTTCTTCGACGCCGGGTCGCCCTGCAGGGCGCCCTTGTAGACCACGTTGGACTTGCAGTGCGGCGCGGTGTGGTTGACCAGCAGGCGCTGCTCGAGATGCTGACCGTCGTCCGCGAAGTACAGGCCCAGGAGCTCGGCGTCGCCACCCGGACCGGTGAAGTTCACCGTCGGGGTCAGGCGCACCAGGTCGCCGCCGAGGCTGACCGACACGTAACGCAGGACGCTGTCGCGGCCCACCTTCGCGTGATGCGACGCGACGTGCACCGCGTCGTCGTCCCACTCCTGCAGCGCGACGACCGTGAGGTGTGCGCTGTCCGCGACGACGAACTCGACATTCTCGGCGTAGGTTCCGCTGCCGCGCTGCTCGAGCACGACGGTCGCCTTGGCGAACGCCTCGACGCGGATCTGGACGTGGCCGTAGGCGACGACGTCCGCTCCCGGACCGTCGACCGTCACGATCAGCGGATCCGCGAGCTCTGCCTCGGAGGCCACCGTGACGACGGTGGCCGAGTCGAAGGACGAGTACGCCTGGGCAGCGACCCGATCGGCCGGCGCACCCGCGGTGCCGAGCCGCGCGTCGTCACGACCGACGGTCTCGACGCGCACGGACTCGGGCGCGTCGGTGACCGTCACGGTCGCGGAGCCCGTGGCCACGGCGGTGCCGTCGTGGAGACCTCGCAGGCGCCGCAGCGGTGTGAAGCGCCAGATCTCGTCGCGGCCGGACGGCACCTCGAACGCGGCGACGTCGTAGGACGAGAACTGCGCGCCCTTGTTCGCGACGATCGCGCGCTTGTTCTCGGTGGCGGGGTTCTCGCCGGCGACGGCAGCCTTCACCCCGGTGTCGGTGTGGGGCAGGGTCATCCGACCGATCCCTCCATCTGCAGCTCGATCAGGCGGTTGAGCTCGAGGGCGTACTCCATCGGGAGTTCCTTGGCGATGGGCTCGACGAAGCCGCGCACCACCATGGCCATCGCCTCGTCCTCGGTCATGCCGCGACTCATCAGGTAGAACAGCTGATCGTCGCTGACCTTCGAGACGGTGGCCTCGTGGCCCATCGTCACGTCGTCCTCGCGGATGTCGACGTACGGGTAGGTGTCGCTGCGGCTGATCTGATCGACCAGGAGTGCGTCGCACTTGACGGTCGACTTCGACCCGTGCGCGCCCTTGTTGATCTGGATCAGGCCGCGGTACGACGCCCGGCCGCCGCCGCGAGCAACGGACTTGCTCACGATGTTGGAGGACGTGTTCGGCGCGAGGTGGAGCATCTTCGAGCCGGTGTCCTGGTGCTGGCCCTCGCCGGCGAACGCCACCGACAGAACCTCGCCCTTGGCGTGCTCACCGGTCATCCACACGGCCGGGTACTTCATCGTGACCTTCGAGCCGATGTTGCCGTCGATCCACTCCATCGTCGCGCCGGCCTCGGCCTTCGCGCGCTTGGTGACGAGGTTGTAGACGTTGTTCGACCAGTTCTGGATGGTGGTGTAGCGGCACCGACCACCCTTCTTCACGATGATCTCGACGACCGCCGAGTGCAGCGAGTCGGACTTGTAGATCGGCGCGGTGCATCCCTCGACGTAGTGCACGTAGGCACCCTCGTCGACGATGATGAGCGTCCGCTCGAACTGACCCATGTTCTCGGTGTTGATGCGGAAGTACGCCTGCAGCGGGATGTCGACGTGGACGCCCGGCGGCACGTAGATGAAGGACCCACCGGACCACACCGCGGTGTTCAGCGCGGAGAACTTGTTGTCACCGGCCGGGATCACCGAGCCGAAGTACTCCTGGAACAGCTCCGGGTGCTCACGCAGACCCGAGTCGGTGTCCAGGAAGATGACGCCCTGCTCCTCGAGATCCTCGCGGATCGAGTGGTAGACGACCTCGGACTCGTACTGAGCGGCGACACCCGAGACGAGGCGCTGCTTCTCCGCCTCCGGGATGCCGAGGCGGTCGTACGTGTTCTTGATGTCGGCGGGCAGATCGTCCCACGTGGCGGCCTGCTTCTCGCTGGACCGCACGAAGTACTTGATGTTGTCGAAGTCGATGCCGTCGAGGTTCGAGCCCCAGTTCGGCATGGGCTTGCGCTCGAACGTGCGCAGCGCCTTGAGGCGTGCCTCGAGCATCCACTCGGGCTCGCTCTTCTTGTCGGAGATGTCGCGGACGACGGCGTCGCTGATGCCGCGCTTGGCGCTCGCACCGGCGACGTCGGAGTCGGACCAGCCGTATCCGTAGGTCCCGAGAGACGCGATGGTCTCGTCCTGCGTGAGTGTCGCGGGCACCGTGGGGGTCACCTGGTCTGGTGTGACGGTCATGCGGGCTCCTTCCGGAGACGATCGAGCGGGCTGTTCGGGCTGGAGCTGGTGGTACGGGCCGAATCGAGAGCTGTGCGGTCGTGGTGGACCGTGCCGCTGTCGGCAGCATCACTCGGTGCAACGCCGACATCGTCGTCGGTATTGCCTGATTCGGGAGTCGAGAGTGTGCGAAGGGGCACATGGGTGGTGCACGCGCAGTCGCCGTTGGCGATGGTGGCGAGGCGCTGCACGTGCGTTCCGAGCAGATCGGCGAACGCTTCGCGCTCGGCGGTGCACAGCTCGGGGAACTCGGCCGCGACGTGCGAGACCGGGCAGTGGTGCTGGCAGATCTGCACCCCGTTGCCGACCGGGCGGGTGGAGGCGGCGAAGCCGGACTCGGTCAGCGCCTCGGCGATGGCGTCGGCCGTCTCGGAGACGGACTGCTGCGAGGACGTGTCGGCAGGCTCGACGTCGCCCACGATGGACTGGATGCGTCGGCGGGCGAACGTGCGCACCGCGTCGTCGCCGCCGATCTCCCGTAGGTGCCGCATGGCCGCACCCGCGAGATCGTCGTACGAGTGGCCGAGTCGAGAGCGTCCGTGCGCGGTCAGGGAGAACAGCTTCGCGGGGCGACCGCGGGTACGTGCACCGGGACGCGAGGTCATCGTGACGCGCGCGTCGCCCGCGTCGATGAGAGCATCGAGGTGGCGCCGCACGCCGGCGGCGCTGATGCCCAGACGGGACCCGACCTGGGTGGCGCTGATCGGACCCTCCTCGAGCAGGAGCGTCACGACGGACGACCGCGTGCGACCCTCCGACGTTGCCGAGCCCGACGTTGCCGAGCCCGACGTTGCTGAACCAGATCCCGAAGCCGGAGTGACAGTGACCGACGCGACGTCGGCGCGGGCGCTGACGCGCTCGCCGGAACGTTCGGTAGTCGTTTTCACAACACCAGTGTGACCGAATTACCGGAGAGGTTCCAGCAAGGGCACCCTGGGTAGCAGGGCCGATGCCGCGGCGACGTTCGTGATCGGCGCCGGTGTCGATACGCTCCGTTCTGTGCCCGCACCTGCCGACGACTCCGTGCCCTCCGCGCCGGTGACACCGACCGACGCCTCGGCGTCCCTCGCGGGCGGCACCGACGACGTGGTCACGGCGGGTGCGACGGAGCCGAGCCGCTCCGGTACCGCCGCGCGGATGCGGGCGACGGCCCGTCGAGCGACGCGTCGGGTGCTGGGGATCGAGGGGTCTCCGCGCAGCGACCGCGTCGCGTTTCTGCACGACAACGAGCCCGAGCGCCCCGAACTGAACGCCGCCGAGGTGCGCGATCTCACACGGATCCGCCGCTTCGGTGCCATCGGCGCCGCGATGATGGCCCTCGGTGCACTGGGCGCCGGCGCACAACCGGTTCTCCAGAACCCGGTGCAGGGTGTCCGCGTGCTCGGGCTCTTCGCTCGCGCGCTGCCCGCCGCACTCACCATCACGATGATCGGCACCGCCGTCGTGGTGCTCGCATGGCTGCTCCTCGGCCGCCTCGCAGTGGGATCTTTCGGCGCGCACTCGTCGCCGCGCCGGATGTCTCGCTCCCAGCTGGACCGCACGCTCGCACTGTGGATCGTGCCGCTGTGCGTCGCGCCACCGATGTTCAGCAAGGACGTCTACTCGTACCTGGCGCAGAGCGAGATCACGGCCCGCGGACTCGATCCGTACGCCATCGGTCCGCAGGCGGCACTCGGCGTCGACCATGTGCTCACCAGGACCGTGCCGACCATCTGGCGCGACACCCCGGCGCCCTACGGACCGTTCTTCCTGTGGATCGGTCGGGGCATCACCGCGCTCACCGGTGACGACATCGTCGCCGGGATCTTCCTGCATCGCATCGTCGCGCTGATCGGCGTCGCGCTCATCGTGTGGGCTCTCCCCCGCCTCGCCGCCCGGTGCGGAGTGTCCAGCGTGGCGGCGCTGTGGCTCGGTGCCGCCAATCCGCTCCTGCTCTTCCACCTCGTCGCCGGGATCCACAACGAGGCCGCAATGCTGGGCCTGATGCTCGCGGGGCTCGAACTCTCGTTCCGTGCGGTCGAGTCCGCGGCACCACTGCGGGGCCGTACCGGCGTGCTGCTGCTCGCCGGCGCGGCGGTCATCGCCCTGTCCGCGACGATCAAGATCCCGTCGGTGCTCGCGCTCGGATTCGTGGGCATGGCCCTGGCCCGTCGATGGGGTGGTCGGCCCCGCGACGTCGCCGCCGCCGCCGCCCTGCTCGGCGCGGTGACCGTCGCCGTGATCCTGGGCGTCAGCGCCGCGAGCGGGCTCGGATTCGGCTGGCTGGACACCCTGGGCACGGCCAACGCCGTGCGCAGCTGGATGTCGTTGCCCACACTGCTCGGCCTCGCCACGGGAGGCGCCGGCGTCCTCCTCGGCATCGGCGACCACACCACTGCCGTGCTGTCCCTCACCCGCCCGATCGCCTCCCTGGTGGCCGCGCTGATCATCGTGCGGATGCTGGTGTCGGTCCTGCTTGGTCGGCTCCACCCCATCGGAGCCCTCGGCGTGTCGCTCGGGGCACTCGTGCTGCTCTTCCCCGTGGTCCAGCCCTGGTACCTGCTGTGGGCCGTCACCCCGCTGGCCGCCTGGGCCACCCGACCGGCGTTCCGGGTGCCGGTGATCGTCTTCTCCGCATTCGTCTCGCTGATCGTCATGCCGACCGGCGGTGAGGTCCAGCCCTTCGTCATCGTCCAGGCGGCGGTGGCGACAGTCCTGACGATCGCCGTGCTGTACGCCTCGACGAGGCGACTGCTGCCCTGGCGGGCACGCGACGGGGCGGCGGCGCCGGACCGTCCGTCGGACGCCTACGCTGGATCATCGTGACCGCCCGACCTGTCCCTCCGCCCACGGCGTCCGATGCCGGGACGCCGACGGACTCTCCGGCGGTGTCGCTCCGCGGTGTGGTCAAGCACTTCGGTGACGTCGCGGCCGTCGACGGACTCGACATCGAGCTGCAGCGCGGCCGGGTGCTCGCACTCCTCGGTCCCAACGGGGCCGGCAAGACCACCACCGTCGAGATGTGCGAGGGCTTCCACACGCCCGACTCCGGTGAGGTCCGCGTCCTGGGGCTCGATCCCATCGTCGACTCCGACCGTCTCAAGCCGCGGATCGGGGTGATGCTGCAGGGCGGCGGCGCCTACCCCGGCTCGCGTGCGGGCGAGATGCTGGACCTCGTCGCCGCGTACTCGGCCGACCCGCTCGACCCCAAGTGGCTCCTCGGACAGTTGGGGCTCACCGATGCCGTCCGCACGCCGTACCGACGACTCTCCGGCGGTCAGCAACAACGCCTCTCGCTGGCCTGTGCGCTGGTCGGCCGCCCCGAGCTCGTGTTCCTCGACGAGCCGACCGCCGGGCTCGACGCACAGGCCCGGCTCCTCGTGTGGGACCTCGTCGAGGCGCTGCGGCGCGACGGCGTGAGCATCCTGCTGACCACCCACCTCATGGACGAGGCCGAGCACCTCGCGGACGACCTGGTGATCATCGACCACGGCCAGGTCGTCGCCTCGGGGACGCCCACCGAGCTCACCCGTCGGGGCGCCGAGGGCCAGTTGCGCTTCTCCGCACCCTCCGGCCTCGACCTGTCATTGCTGCAGATGGTGCTGCCCGAGGGGTTCGATCCGGTCGAGAGTTCGCCGGGCTCGTATCTGCTCGAGGGGACCATCGACCCCCAGGTGCTCGCGACGGTGACCTCGTGGTGTGCTCGACTGAACGTGCTGGCCACCGATCTCCGTGTGGAGCAGCGCAGCCTCGAGGACGTCTTCCTCGACCTCACGGGGCGGGAACTGAGAGGGTGAGCGTGACATCACGGTCCGAACGTGCGTCCGACCGATTCGCACCGGGGACGTTCACACCGGATCCCCGGCCCGCACCGCGCCGCCGCATGCTGCTGGCGCAGAGCCGCCTCGAACTACTCCTGCTCTTGCGCAACGGTGAACAGCTGCTGCTGACGATGTTCATCCCGGTGACGTTGCTCATCGGCCTCACGCTGCTGCCGTTCGGCGACTTCGGCACCGAGCGCGTCGGCACCGTCGTACCCGCCGTGATGACCGTCGCGGTGATGTCGACCGCGTTCACCGGCCAGGCCATCGCCGTCGGCTTCGACCGGCGCTACGGCGCTCTCAAGAGACTCGGCGCCACCGCTCTGCCGAAGTGGGGCGCGATCGCCGGGAAGTCGATCGCCGTCCTCCTCGTGGTCGTGCTGCAGTCGGTACTGCTCGGCGCCATCGGCCTCGCCCTCGGGTGGCGTCCGACTCCCGGCGGACTCGTGCTGGGCGCGCTGGTCATCGCTCTGGGCACCGTCACCTTCGCCACGATGGGCCTCCTGCTCGGCGGGACGCTGCGGGCCGAGATCGTGCTCGCCCTCGCCAACATCGCGTGGTTCGTGATGCTCGGAATCGGCAGCGTGGTGTTCGCGAACGAGGCACTTCCCGGCGGCGTCCGCATGATCGCGCGACTGATCCCGTCGGGCGCGATGGCGGAGACGCTCGAGCAGGCCGTCGTGGGACGAGCCGATCTGTTCGGCATCCTGGTCCTCGTCGTGTGGGCGGCGATCTGCGGCTTCTGGGCGACCCGCAAGTTCTCGTTCACCTGACACCGAAGCCGCAGTCCGACTACCCGAAGCCGCAGGCCAACTACCCCAGGCCGCAGGCCAACTACGCAGCGTAGGAGATGCCGTCTACCATCGACGTGTGCTCTCCCGTGCGTACTTCTCCGTGGTCGACCGCCTCCCGGTCCCCTCCGTTCGCGTCCAGCGAATCATCGCGTTCGTCGTGATCCTGACGCAGGGCGGTATCTCGGTTACGGGCGCCGTGGTCCGGGTGACGGGCTCCGGGCTCGGGTGCCCCACGTGGCCGCAGTGTTTCCCCGGCAGCTTCACGCCCGTCGGCGTGTCCGAGGTGCCCGTCCTGCACCAGGCGGTCGAGTTCGGCAACCGCATGCTCACCTTCGCCGTGGTCCTCACCGCGGCTGCGATCGTCCTGGCGGTGACACGGGCACGGCGCCGCCGCGAGGTGGTCGTCTACGCGTGGCTCATGCCTGCGGGCACGGTGCTGCAGGCCGGCGTCGGCGGCATCACGGTGCTCACCGGGCTGCTGTGGTGGACCGTGGCGGTGCACCTCGTGATCTCGATGCTGATGGTCTGGCTCGCGACGTTGCTGTTCCACAAGATCGGTGAGAAGGACGAGGGCGTCTCGGTACCCGCCGTGCCCGCGCCGCTGCGGTGGTTGACCGTGCTGTCTGCGGTCCTTCTCGCCGGAGTTCTGGTGGCGGGCACCATGGTCACCGGCGCGGGACCGCATGCCGGTGACGCGGACGTGGCTCGGCTCGAGGTGGAGATCGTCACGCTGGTGCACCTGCACGCCGAACTTCTGGTGGGGTACCTGGCGCTGCTGGTGGGGCTCACGTTCGCCGTCTACGCCGTCAGTCCGTCCGGAGCCTCGGCCATCAAGAAGCGTCTGCAGGTGGTCATCGCGATCGTCGTCGCCCAGGCGTGCGTCGGCATCGTCCAGTACTTCACCGACGTCCCTGCGGCCCTCGTGGCCGTCCACGTCGCCGGTGCTGCCGCGGCCACGGCCGCCACGGCCGCTCTCTGGGTGTCTCTGCGGGAGCGGGAGACCGTGCCGGCAGCCGAGGACACCGACGTGACCTCGCCGCGGCTGGCCCGCGCGGACTGATCGGACGCGGTCAGAGACCGTTGCGCGCCTTCGGGAAACGCGACTGACGCGCCACCCATCCCGCCATCTGCGCGAAGTGACCCTTGCGCGGGGTGACGATGCTCGTCAGCTCGCGGTCCCAGTCACCGAGGGTCACGGAGTCGAGCGAGTCCACCACCGCGTGCGCGATGCGGAGATTGCCGGCGACCCGGTCCCCCAGGATCCCGTCGGCACCGACCAGGGTCATGCGGACACCGGCGCGGCCGAGCGGCTGCAACACCACCGTCGCGGACCCGCCGTGCGCTGCGACGAACGACTCGATCGAGGACACCAGGTTCGACGGCGGGGCCGCCGTCTCGGTGCTCTGCCCGGAGTCACCCTTGGGTGCGTTCTCGATGCTCTCGGTGCTCATGATCGTGAGAATACCCGGTCCGTCCCACGCGTCCCTACTGGCGGGTAACTCAGCGGTGGGTCCGTCCCGCCCCCGCTGTCGCGGGCGCGGTGGCAGACTTTTCCCATGCGCGCTGTACTCGTGACCAGAACCGGCGGACCCGACGTCCTCGACGTGACCGACGTCCCCGATCCGGTACCCGGCCCGGCCGATCTACTGGTCCGGGTCCAGGCCTCCGGGATCAACTACATCGACACGTACTTCCGCAGCGGGTCCTACCCGCGGGAGCTGCCGTACGTCCCGGGCGACGAGGGCACCGGCGTCGTCGAGCAGGTGGGCTCGGAGGTGTCCGGGTTCTCGGTCGGCGACCGCGTCGCATGGGCCGCAGCGCCCGGGAGCTACGCCGAACTCGTGCGGGTCCCGGCCGCCTCTGCCATCGCGGTGCCGGCGGGTGTGGATCCCCCTCAGGCGGCATCCGTGCTGCTCCAGGGCATGACGGCGCACTATCTGATCGAGTCGACGTACCCCGTGCGGTCCGGCGACGTGGTGCTGGTGCATGCCGGCGCGGGCGGAGTCGGGCTGATTCTCACGCAGCTCGTCACGGCGAAGGGCGCGACGGTGATCACCACCGTGTCCACCGACGAGAAGGAGGCGTTGTCGCGCGAGGCAGGCGCGACTCACGTTCTCCGCTACGACGACGACATCCCGTCACGCGTGCGCGACATCACCGACGGTGTCGGCGTCGCGGCGGTGTACGACGGCGTCGGTGCCTCGACGTTCGACGCGAGCCTCGAGAGCGTGCGCATCCGCGGGACAGTGGCCCTCTTCGGTGCCGCGAGCGGGCCGGTACCGCCGGTGGACCCGCAACGCCTCAACAAGGCCGGCTCGGTGTTCCTGACCCGCCCCACCCTCGCGCATCACATCCGCGACCGGGCAGAGCTGGAATGGCGCGGCGGAGACGTGGTGCGCGCGCTGGCGGACGGAACCCTGACGGTCCGAGTCGAGCATCGCTATCCGCTCGAGCAGGCCCGGCAGGCGCACATCGACCTGGAGAGCCGGCGGACGGCGGGATCGATCGTGCTGGAACCCTGACGCGGAGCGGGTGTCAGGAGAAGAAGTCGGAGACCGTGGACATCCCGAGCACGGAGTCGACGGCGAGACCGATGAAGACGACCGCGAGGTAGTTGTTCGACTGCAGGAACAGGCGCAGCGGCTTCACGGCCTCGCCGCGTCTCACGCCCGAGTAGAGCTGGTGCGCCATGAGGAGGAACCAGGCACCCGCCGCCAGGGCGACCGCGGCGTAGACGACACCGGCCGCCGGGATCAACGCAGCCGTGGCCGCAACCGTGGCCCAGGTGTAGAGGACGATCTGCCGGGTGACGACCTGTTCGGTGGCGACGACGGGCAGCATGGGCACACCCGCCGCCTTGTAGTCGTCCTTGTAGCGCATGGCCAGGGCCCATGTGTGGGGCGGAGTCCAGAAGAAGATGACGAGGAACAGGACGATCGCCTGCCACCCGACGGTCCCGGTCACGGCGGACCATCCGACGAGTGCGGGCATGCATCCCGCGGCACCGCCCCAGACCACGTTCTGCGAGGTCCGGCGCTTGAGCACCATCGTGTAGACGAGGACGTAGAACAGAATCGTCGCGACGACCAGGATCCCACTGAGGAGGTTCGCCGCCCACCAGAGCCAGAGGAAGGATCCGACTCCGAGGAGCGCGCCGAAGACGAAGGCGTGCGACGTCGGCACGGCCTCGCGGGCCAGGGGCCGCCGCGCGGTGCGCTTCATGACCTTGTCGATGTCCGCGTCGACGACGCAGTTCAGCGTGTTGGCGCTGGCGGCACCCATCCACCCGCCGAACAGCGTGGCGAACAGCAGCGGGAGGTTCACCGTGCCGCGGTCCGCGAGGAGCATCGTGGGGATGGTCGCGACCAGGAGGAGCTCGATCACGCGCGGTTTCGTCAGCGCGATGTAGGCGGCGGGTTTGGCCGTCAGCCGGCCGAGTCTCGACGTGGGAGCGGTCGACACGTCCCGGGTCGGACTGTCGGTGAACCCGTGTCCGCTCGGGCTCTGCCGCATACCCACTCGAATCTCCCTCTCGCACCGTCCGCTCCACCACCCGGCCCAGTTACCGAGCGGAATGGTGCTACTACAAGCGATGGTAGACGCCGCCTGTGTCATCACCCCAATCGGCGGGTAGTCGGATGGTTCGGGCGTCGTGTGACGGATCGGCGGCGGACCACCCGTCGCGGAATCAGCGAGGCGTCCCGGACGGAACTAGGCTCGACCGTGAACCGGGTATCCCCGACCGACCCGCCGGGGAACTAGGCTCATCACGCGCGGAGCGGCGACGAGTGCGCCGCGTCCGTGCACTACTGGCCACCCCCACCCCGACAGTGTCAGGAGATCTCCACCCGTGTCGATCACAGACGACATCACCGTTCTCACCAGCGCTCACCATCCGAGCGACTGGACCGATCTGGACACACGGGCGGTGGACACTGTGCGTGTTCTCGCTGCCGACGCGGTGCAGAAGGTCGGCAACGGCCACCCCGGAACCGCCATGAGCCTCGCTCCCCTGGCGTACTCGCTCTTCCAGCGCATGATGCGCCACGATCCCACGGACACCACGTGGATCGGCCGCGATCGCTTCGTGCTCTCGTGCGGTCACTCGAGCCTCACGCTGTACATCCAGCTCTACCTGGGCGGCTTCGGCCTCGAGCTCGCCGATCTCGAGGCGCTGCGCACGTTCAAGTCGAAGACTCCCGGCCACCCGGAGTTCCGCCACACCAAGGGCGTCGAGATCACCACCGGCCCGCTCGGTCAGGGCCTGGCCTCGGCCGTCGGCATGGCCATGGCGTCGCGCCGTGAGCGTGGACTCTTCGATCCCGAGCCCGCATGGGGCGACAGCCCGTTCGATCACTACGTCTACGTCATCGCGTCCGACGGCGACATCGAGGAGGGCATCACCTCCGAGGCGTCCTCACTCGCCGGCACGCAGCAGCTCGGCAACCTGATCCTGTTCTACGACGACAACAAGATCTCCATCGAGCACTCCACCGACATCGCGCTGTCCGAGGACACCGCCAAGCGCTACGAGGCGTACGGCTGGCACGTGCAGGTCGTGGAGGGCGGCGAGAACGTCACCGCCATCGAGGAGGCGGTCGAGGCGGCCAAGGCCGTCACCGACAAGCCCTCGATCATCGTGCTGCGCACCATCATCGGCTTCCCGGCCCCCACGATGATGAACACCGGCGCCGTCCACGGTGCCGCTCTGGGTGACGACGAGGTCGCCGCCGTGAAGAAGGCGCTCGGCTTCGATCCCGAGAAGACGTTCGAGGTCACCGACGAGGTCATCGAGCACACCCGCGGCCTGCAGGCGCGTGGCCGCGCGGCGCACGAGGCGTGGAGCAAGGACTTCGACGCGTGGAGCGAGCGCGAGCCCGACCGTCGCCGCCTGCTGGACCGTCTGACCGAGGGCACGCTGCCCGACGGATGGACCGACGTCCTCCCCACCTGGGAGCCGGGCGGCAAGGCCATCGCGACGCGCGCCGCGTCCGGTGAGGTCCTCAGTGCCGTCGGCCCGGTCCTGCCGGAGCTGTGGGGCGGCTCCGCCGACCTCGCCGGCAGCAACAACACCACCATGAAGGGCGCCAAGTCCTTCGGCCCGACGTCGATCTCCACCGACGACTGGGACGCCGAGCCCTACGGCCGCACGCTGCACTTCGGTATCCGCGAGCACGCGATGGGCGCGATCCTGTCCGGCATCGTCATGCACGGACCGACGCGTGCGTACGGCGGCACCTTCATGCAGTTCAGTGACTACATGCGTCCCGCGGTGCGCCTCGCGTCCCTCATGGACATCGATCCCATCTACGTCTGGACCCACGACTCCGTCGGTCTCGGCGAGGACGGCCCGACGCACCAGCCGGTCGAACACCTCGCGGCGCTGCGCGCGATCCCGAACCTCTCGGTCGTGCGCCCCGGCGATGCGAACGAGACCGCCCACGCCTGGCGCGCGGTGCTCGCGCGCTCGTCGAGCAGCGGACCCGTCGGCCTCGCGCTCACCCGTCAGGGCATCCCGATTCTCGACGGCACCAGCTACGAGGGTGTCTCCAAGGGCGGGTACGTCCTGGTCGAGTCGTCCAAGGCCGCACCCGACGTGATCATCGTCGCGACCGGTTCCGAGGTGCAGTACGCCGTGGAGGCACAGAAGCTTCTCGAGGCGCAGGACATCGCGGCGCGCGTCGTCTCGATGCCGTGTGTCGAGTGGTTCGAGAGCCAGGACCAGAACTACCGCGACCAGGTCCTTCCGCCCACCGTGAAGGCCCGTGTCTCCATCGAGGCCGGCATCGCGATGCCCTGGTACAGGATCGTCGGCGGCTTCGGCGAGATCATCTCGCTCGAGCACTTCGGCGAGTCCGCGGACGCGGCGACGCTCTTCCGCGAGTACGGCTTCACGGCCGAGGCCGTCGTGGCCGCAGCTCAGCGCTCCATCACCAACGTGAAGGGATGACAACATGACTCAGAACCAGAATCTCGCAGACCTGTCCGCCGCCGGAGTCTCGGTCTGGCTGGACGACCTCTCCCGTGACCGGATCTCCTCAGGCAACCTGAAGGACCTGATCGACTCCAAGTCGGTCGTCGGCGTCACCACGAACCCGTCGATCTTCCAGGCCGCCCTGTCGAAGGGCACCTCGTACGACGAGCAGGTGAACGAGCTCGCCGCTCGCGGTGCCGACGTCGATTCCGTCATCCGCACGGTCACCACCGACGACGTCCGCAATGCGTGCGACGTGCTCGCACCCGTGTACGAGGCGACCAACGGAGTCGACGGACGGGTGTCCATCGAGGTCGATCCCCGCCTGGCCCACGACACCGACAAGACGGTCGCGCAGGCGATCGAGCTGTGGAAGATCGTCGACCGGCCCAACGTCCTGATCAAGATCCCCGCCACCGAGGCCGGCATCCCCGCCATCGCCAAGGTCATCGGCGAGGGCATCAGCGTCAACGTCACGCTCATCTTCTCGGTCGAGCGCTACGAGGCCGTCATGAACGCCTACCTCGAGGGACTCGAGTCGGCGAAGGCCGCGGGCCACGACCTGTCGTCGATCCACTCGGTCGCGTCGTTCTTCGTCTCGCGCGTCGACACCGAGATCGACAAGCGTCTCGACGCCATCGGAACACCGGAGGCGACCGACCTGAAGGGCAAGGCCGCACTGGCCAACGCACGCCTCGCGTACGTCGCCTACCAGCAGGTGTTCGAGATCGGGTCGCGTTTCCAGGGCATGCTGACCGACAACGCCCGGCCGCAGCGCCCGCTCTGGGCCTCCACCGGAGTGAAGGACCCGACCCTGCCCGACACGCTGTACGTGTCCGAGCTGGTCGCCCCGAACACCGTCAACACCATGCCCGAGAAGACGATGGACGCCTTCGCCGACCACGGCGAGGTCACCGGCGACACCATCACGGGCAAGGGTCAGGAGTCGCAGGCCGTCTTCGACGCCATCAGTGCACTGGGTATCGACCTGACCGACGTCTTCCTCGTGCTCGAGAACGAGGGCGTCCAGAAGTTCGAGGCGTCGTGGGGCGAACTGCTCGACGCCACCTCCGAGCAACTCTCCGCCGCGTCGAAGAGCTGAACCGTGGCGACGGAGTCAGCCACACCCTGGGTGAATCCGCTCCGTGACAGCAGAGACAAGCGTCTCCCGAGGATCGCCGGGCCCTGCAGCCTGGTGATCTTCGGTGTCACCGGCGACCTGGCGCGCAAGAAGTTGATGCCGGCGGTGTACGACCTCGCGAACCGTGGGCTCCTGCCGCCCGGGTTCGCGCTGGTCGGGTTCGCCCGGCGTGAATGGTCGGATCAGGACTTCGGCACCATCGTGCACGACGCGGTCCGCGAACACTCCCGGACGCCGTTCCGTGAGGACGTGTGGGAACGATTGTCGGAAGGCATCCGCTTCGTGCAGGGGTCGTTCGACGACGCCGCGGCGTTCGATCAGCTCACGAGAACGCTCGCGGAACTCGACGTCGAGCGCGGAACCGGTGGGAACCACGCGTTCTACCTGTCCATCCCGCCGGGCGCGTTCCCCACGGTGCTCGAGCAGTTGTCGGCGTCCGGTCTCGCCACCGGACCGGAGACCGAGGACGAGGCGCCGCGGCACTGGCGTCGAGTGGTGATCGAGAAGCCCTTCGGCCACGATCTCGCGAGCGCGAAGGAGCTCAACGCGATCGTCAACCGGGTGTTCCCGGAGGATCGCGTGTTCCGCATCGACCACTACCTCGGCAAGGAGACGGTCCAGAACATCCTGGCGCTGCGCTTCGCCAACCAGCTGTTCGACCCGATCTGGAACGCCCATTACGTGGACCACGTGCAGATCACGATGGCCGAGGACATCGGCCTGGGGGGTCGAGCGGGGTACTACGACGGCATCGGCGCTGCGCGCGACGTGATCCAGAACCACCTGCTGCAGTTGCTCGCCATCACCGCGATGGAGGAGCCGGTCAGCTTCAGCCCCAGCGAGCTGCAGAGCGAGAAGATCAAGGTCCTCTCCTCGACGCGTCTGGCGGAGCCGTTCGCGCAGACCGCTGCCCGGGGGCAGTACACCTCGGGGTGGCAGGGCAGCCAGAAGGTGAAGGGGCTCAAGGAGGAGGAGGGGTTCGACGCGGAGTCGAACACCGAGACCTACGCGGCCATCACCCTCGAGGTGGACACCCGGCGGTGGGGCGGCGTGCCGTTCTACCTCCGCACGGGGAAGTCGCTCGGGCGGCGCGTGACCGAGATCGCGATGATCTTCAAACGCGCACCGCACCTGCCGTTCGACGCCACGATGACCGAGGAACTGGGCCAGAACGCACTCGTCATCCGCGTGCAGCCCGACGAGGGCGTCACGCTGCGCTTCGGATCGAAGGTGCCGGGGTCCAGCATGCAGGTGCGGGACGTCAGCATGGACTTCAGTTACGGCCAGGCCTTCACCGAGTCGTCGCCCGAGGCGTACGAGCGGCTCATCCTCGACGTGCTGCTCGGTGAGCCGTCGCTCTTCCCGGTCAATGCCGAAGTAGAGCTGTCGTGGAAGATCCTCGACCCCATCCTCGAGTACTGGGCGTCCGGAGGCGCGGCCGATCCGTACGAGGCCGGCACGTGGGGCCCCGACTCGGCCAACGAGATGATGCAGCGCACCGGACGCGAATGGAGAAGGCCGTGATCGTCGATCTGCCCGCCACCACCACCGGTGCCGTCTCGAAGAAGCTGGTGGAGCTCCGCGAATCGGGCGGCGCCGTCACGCTCGGTCGGGTGCTCACCCTGGTGGTCGTCATCCGTGATCCCGCGAAGTTCGAAGCCGCGATCGAGGCGGCCAACGAGGCCAGCCGGGAGCACCCGTGTCGTGTGATCGTGTTGGCCCGCGGTGATCGCGACGACGACGACGTGCTGGACGCGCAGATCCGCGTCGGCGGCGACGCGGGCGCGTCCGAGGTGGTCTTCCTGCGACTAAGGGGCGAGCTGTCGGAACACGAGCAGAGCGTCGTCCTCCCCTTCCTGCTGCCGGACACCCCCGTGGTGGCCTGGTGGCCGAGCGGAGCACCGGCGGTCCCGAAGGAGGACCCGGTGGGCCGACTCGCCATCCGCCGGATCACCGACGCGACCAACTCACCCGACCCGCGCGCTGCCATCTCGTCGCGACTCGAGTCGTACGCCGAGGGGGATTCCGACCTCGCCTGGTCGCGCATCACCTATTGGCGTGCGCTGCTCACCACGGCACTCGACCAGCAGGCCGAGCCGGTGCGATCGGTGACCGTGTCGGGTCTGCGCGAGGAGCCCGCACTGGACATCCTCGCCGGGTGGTTCGCCGCCCGCCTCGACGTCCCCGTGGTGCGCAAGGTCGGCGACCTGCGTGTGGAGATGGTGCTGGCCGACAGCACCGTGTCCATCAGCAGGCCGCAGACCGGCACCACGGCCACGCTCATCCGCACCGGACAACCGGACACGCTGGTCTCACTCGCCCGGAGGGAGACCCGCGACTGCCTCGCGGAGGAGCTGCGTCGACTCGACCGTGACGAGATCTACGAAGAGGCCCTCGCCGGCCTGACGAAGGTGACCTATGAGTGAGACACGACCGGAGATCCACCGTTCCGACGACACGGCGGCTCTCGCCCGCGCCGCGGCCGAGCGATTCGTGTCGGTGGTCGTCGACGCCCAGCGAGCACGCGGTACCGCATCCGTCGTGCTGACCGGTGGCGGCACCGGCGTCGCGACCCTGGCCGCTGTCCGCGACCTCGGCGGCGACATCGACTGGTCCGCCGTCGACGTCTTCTTCGGTGACGAACGCTTCCTCCCCGAGGGCGACCCGGAACGCAACTACGTGCAGGCCAGGGACGCCCTGCTCGATCACGTCGGCGTCGATCCCGACCGCGTGCACGTCATGGCCCCGTCCGACTCGCCGCTGGACGACGACGTCGAGGCCGCGGCGGTGACCTACCTGCAGTCGGTGGCAGCTTTCGCACCGGAGGACGGACCCGCCTTCGACATCCACCTGCTCGGCATGGGCCCGGATTCTCACGTCAACTCCCTCTTCGCCCACGGTGACGCGGTGCAGGAGAAGTCACGCTGGGTCGTGGCCGTGACCGACTCCCCCAAGCCGCCTCCCGTGCGCATCACGCTGACGCTCCCGGCGGTGAACAGGTCTCGGCACGTGTGGTTCCTCGTCTCGGGCGAGGGCAAGGCCGATGCCGTCGCCGCCTGTGTCGGGGTCGCGGACCCGGTCGAGCATCCGGCCGCCGGGGCACACGGCCTCGAATCGACCGTGTGGTTTCTGGACGCGGGGTCGGCGTCCCGCCTCTGAGCGACGGTCAGGCCGGCGGCCGTCCGGGCTGATCGTCCTTCGGTCGGACGGGTGTCGAGGCCGCTGGTCGACGCCGGGGCACTCCCCTGCGCCACGCGGATGCGGTTGCGGTGCAACGGTGTTCGTTCTGCGGAGTCATGACGGAGATCCTCCCGGCGTCGAATGGGTCTGTTCTGTTCGACGCCGGGAGGGTCCTCGCGGTTCCCTCTATCCGCTGTTGCGCAACGCGGTCGCGAGCCCGTTCATGGTCAGCAGGATGCCGCGCTTGACCTGCTCGCGGTCGTCTCCCGCCCGCAGCTGTGCGAGTAGTTCCACCTGCAGGTGGTTCAGCGGCTCGAGGTACGGGAAGCGGTTGAACACCGACCGCGCCAGCGCCGGGTTGTCGTCGAGCAGCCCGTCGTGCCCGGTGATCTTCAGGTACATCGACACGGTCTTGGCATGCTCGGTCGAGATCATGTCGAACACGGTCTTGCGGAGCTGCTCGTCCGGCACCAGTTCGGAGTACCGGGCGGCGAGCCCCAGATCCGACTTGGCCATGACCTGCGCCATGTTGGACAGCACCGTCCGGAAGAACGGCCACCGCCGGTACAGATCGGTCAACGTGGCCAGCTTGTCCGCGTCGCCGCCGACCCAGTCCTCGAACGCGGTACCCACTCCGTACCAGCCGGGCAACATCACCCGCGACTGACTCCACGACATCACCCACGGGATCGCCCGCAGGTCGTACACCGAGTTGGTGGGCTTCCGCGACGCCGGCCGGCTGCCGATGTTGAGCTCCCCGATCTCGGCGACCGGTGTGGACATCCGGAAGTACTCGACGAAGCCCGGCGTCTCGTGGACCAGTGCCCCGTACGCGGCCTGGGCGCGTGCCGCCAGATCGTCGAGCAGCGCGTAGGCCGGCTCGGCGTCGTCCCCGAGCCCCTCGACGTCGAGCAACGTGCTCTCGATGGTCGCCGCCAACAGCGTCTCGAGGTTGCGGCGCGCCAGGCGGGGTTCCGCGTACTTCGCCGCGATCACCTCGCCCTGCTCGGTGATCCGCAGCGAGCCGGTGACCGCACCGGTGGGCTGAGCGAGGATGGCGTCGTAGCTCGGGCCACCGCCGCGGCCCACGGTGCCACCGCGGCCGTGGAACAGTCGTAGCCGGATCCCGGCGGCGCGTGCAGCCTCGACGAGGTCGAGTTCGGCACGGTAGAGCGCCCAGTTCGCGGCCAGGTACCCGCCGTCCTTGTTGGAGTCGGAGTACCCCAGCATCACTTCCTGGTTGTCCCCGCGGGACGTCACCAGCGCGCGGTAGACGGGGATGGACAACGTCGCGGTGAGGGTCGCCGCGCCCTGCTGAAGATCGTCGATCGTCTCGAACAGCGGCACCACACCGACGGGCGAGGACGGACCCGTCTCGGCGTCGCCGGGATCGAGGATGCCCGCCTCCTTGAGCAGCACCGCGGCCTCGAGCATGTCGCTGACCGAGGTGCACATACTGATGATGTAGTTCGGCACCGCGCCGCCGCCGAACGTGCGCACGGCGTCCGCGGCGGACTCGACGATCGCCAGTTCCTTGGCCGTCTGCTCGCTGAACTCCGCGCGGGGCCCGATGAGGGGTCGCCGCGTCTCGAGCTCGGCGGCGAGGATCTCGACGCGCTCGTCCTCGGACAGTGACGCGTAGTCCGCGTGGACGCCCGCCCAGGCCAGCAACTCCGCCACGACCTGCTCGTGGATCTCGGAGTTCTGCCGCATGTCGAGCCCGGACAGGTGGAACCCGAAGGTCTCGAGCGCCTGCCGGAGCGTCGCGAGTCGGTCGTCGGCGATGACGCCGTTGGCCGTGCGCCGCAACGAGCGGTCCAACAGGTCCAGATCGTCGAGCATCTCCTGCGGGGCGCCGTACGGCTCGAGTTCCGGCGAGTCGAGGGTGTTGTCCGGAACCACGTCCAGCATGCGGCGTGCCGTCGCCGACAGTCGCCCGCGGATACCGCGCACAGCTCGGCGGAAGGGCTCGTCCGCACGGAACGCCGACTCGTCCTTCGACGCATCGGCCAGGGCCTGCAGGTCCGCGTCCACGTCGATCAACCGAGCCGACATGGACAGCTCGTGCTCGAGACCGACGAGATCCGCGAGATACCGGGTGAACGCCACCTGCGCGGCACGGTTGGTCGCGCGGTGCACGATCTTCCCGGTGACGAAGGGGTTGCCGTCCCGGTCGCCGCCGATCCACGATCCGGGTCGCAGCATCGGCTGCGTCAGCAGGTCGGCATCCGGCCAACGGCTGCGGAGCGCTGCCCGCAGCTCGGTGTTGATGCGTGGGATCACGTCGAAGAGCGACATGTCGTAGTAGCGCAGACCCACCTCGATCTCGTCCTGGATCCGCAAGCGGGACAGCCGGATCAGCGCCGTCTGCCACAGTGCGAGGATCTGCCGCTCGATCTTCGCGTCGGTCTCCGCGATCTCCGTGTCGTCCAGTTCCGTGCGCTCACGGAAGCGCATCAGATCGGTGATGCGGCTCTGGATCTCCGACACGGTGCGGCGACGCGTCTCGGTGGGATGCGCGGTGATGACGGGCGACACCAGGGCGTCGCGGAGCAGGTCCTCCACCGTGGCGGCGTCGAGGCGCGCCGCATCGAGCTTGCTGTAGGTGGAGGCGAGACTGCTGTCCTGGGGCGGCTCCCCGGCACGCACGTGCACGGCGCGGCGGCGCTCGCGGTGAATGTCCTCCGCCAGGTTGGCGAGAAGCGAGAAGTGACTGAACGCCCGGATCACCGGGATGGCACGCGTGATGTCGATTCCGTCGAAGAGCCGGGCGAGTTCGCCGCGATCGATCTCCGACCGCCGCACCCGGAACGACTCCACTCGGGCCTGCTCGACGAGGTCGAAGATCTCCTCGCCCTCGTGGTCCCGGACGACGGAACCGAGTATTCCACCGAGGAGCCGAATGTCCTCTCGCAGAGGTTCGGTGGCGGGCAGACCTGGATCCACGACTGTCATGAGGACAGTATCGTCGGCGCACCCCCGGACCGCAGCGCGGGGCTCACGGCAGGGGTCACGTCACCCGATCAGGCGAACTTGATCTCCAGGCCGATGCCCAGGATGCAGATGAGCCACACGACACCGGTGAAGACGGTGACACGGTCGAGGTTCTTCTCGACGACGCTGGACCCGGACAGAGACGACTGCACGCCACCACCGAACAGGCTCGACAGGCCGCCGCCCTTGCCGCGGTGCAGCAGGACGAAGACGAGCAGGCCGATGCTGGTGACCACCAGCAGGATGTCCAGGAACGTGCGCATGATGGCCAATGTTACAGGCCGCGCGCCGCCGAACGACGAAGGGCACGTCGCGTGTGCGACGTGCCCTTCGATCGGTGATGCGCGGTGGGTCAGGGAAGCGGTCCCCCGGCGGCGATGGCACACAGGGTGGCGAACTCGTCCGCCTTCAGCGACGCTCCGCCCACCAGTGCACCGTCGACGTCGGTCTGGCCGACGATCTCGCCCACGTTCTTCGAGCTGACCGATCCGCCGTACAGCACACGGACCGCCGCCGCGGTGTCGACGTCGGCGAGCGACGCCAGCTCCTGACGGATGGCTCCGCAGACTTCCTGCGCGTCCGCGGCACTGGCCACGCGGCCGGTACCGATGGCCCACACCGGCTCGTAGGCGACGACGATCTTCCCGATCTCCTCGGCACTCAGACCCGCGAGGGACCCGCGGAGCTGCTCGACGTTGAACGCCACGTGCTCGCCGGCCTCCCGCACCTCGAGACCCTCACCGATGCAGACGATCGGCACGAGTCCGTGCTTCAGCGCGGCCTTGGTCTTGGCGAGCACCGCCTCGTCGGTCTCGCCGTGTCCGGCGCGACGCTCCGAGTGCCCGACCACGACGTACGTGCAGCCCAGCTTGGCCAGAAAGGCACCGCTGATGTCGCCGGTGTAGGCGCCGGAGTCGTGGGGCGAGAGATCCTGCGCGCCGAACGTGAGCAGGAGCTTGTCGCCCTCGATCAACGTCTGGACACTGCGGATGTCGGTGAACGGCGGGATCACCGCGACGTCGACCTTCTCGAAGTACTTCGCTGGCAACGAGAAGGCGATCTTCTGCACCAGGGCGATGGCCTCGAGGTGGTTCAGATTCATCTTCCAGTTACCGGCGATGAACGGGGTCCTGGCCTTACGGTCGAGCGAAGCTCGTGGAGATGTCATGGTTCAGCCCTCCAGTACCGACAGGCCGGGGAGCTGCTTGCCCTCGAGGTACTCGAGGGAGGCACCGCCACCGGTGGAGATGTGCGAGAAACCGGCGTCCGGGAGACCCAGCGTGCGCACGGCCGCGGCGGAGTCGCCCCCGCCCACGACACTGAACGCGCCCTTCGTGGTCGCCGCGATGATCGCCCGAGCGATACCTTCGGTGCCCTTCGAGAACTTCTCGAACTCGAAGACTCCGGCGGGACCGTTCCAGAAGATGGTCTTGGCGTTGCTCAGCACCGCCTCGAAGCGATCCACCGAGTCGGGTCCCACGTCCAGACCCATCCAGCCGTCGGGGATCTCCGACGCCTTCACCGTCTTCGACTCCGCGTCGGCGGAGAAGCTGTCGGCGACGACGAAGTCCGTCGGAAGGTGGATGACGTCACCGAATCGCTCGAGCAGGTCCTTGCACGTCTCGATGCGATCTTCCTGCAGCAGCGACGTGCCCACCGAATATCCTTGTGCCGCAAGGAAGGTGAAGGCCATGCCGCCGCCGATGACCAGCGTGTCGACCTTCGGCGCCAGCGCCTCGATGACACCGATCTTGTCGGACACCTTGGAGCCGCCGAGCACCACGGCGTAGGGACGCTCGGGTGTCTCGGTCAGCTTCGTCAGGACGTCGACCTCGGTCGCGACCAGCGTGCCCGCGTAGTGCGGGAGCAGCGTCGCGACGTCGTAGACCGACGCCTGCTTGCGGTGCACGACACCGAAGCCGTCGGACACGAACGCGGCGTCGTCGCCGGCCAGCGTGGCCAGTTCCTTCGCCAGCGCCAGCCGCTCGGCGTCGTCCTTGCTGGTCTCGCGCGGATCGAAGCGGATGTTCTCGAGCAGGAGAACGTCTCCGTCGGTCAGACCCTCGGCGCGAGCCTCGGCGTCCTGACCGACGACGTCACCGGCGAGCTGGACGTGGCGTCCCAGCAGTTCGCCGAGCTTCGCCGCGACCGGAGCCAATGAGAACGCGGCGTCCGGTTTGCCCTCCGGCCGGCCGAGGTGCGCGGTCACGATGAGCTTGGCACCCGCCTCGAGCAGCGTCTTCAGCGTCGGGAGCGACGCCTCGATACGGCCGGCGTCCGTGATCTGCCCGTCGTCGAGCGGAACGTTGAAATCGGCACGGACGAGGACGCCGCGTCCGTCGACGCCCTCGTCGATGAGATCCTGCAGTGTCTTGACGGCCATCGGGTCAGAGCGACTTTCCGACGAGTCCGATGAGGTCGACGAGACGGTTGGAGTAGCCCCACTCGTTGTCGTACCAGGAGACGATCTTGACCTGGTCCTCGATGACCTTGGTCAGGCCCGAGTCGAAGATCGACGACGCCGGGTCGGTGACGATGTCGGAGGAGACGATCGGTGCGTCGGTGTACTTCAGGATGCCCTTCAGCGGGCCCTCGGCCGCAGCCTTCATGGCCGCGTTGATCTCCTCGACCGAGGCGGTCTTGCGCACCTGGGCGGTGAGGTCGGTGACCGAACCCGTGGGGATCGGGACGCGCAGCGCGTAGCCGTCGAGCTTGCCGAGCAGCTGCGGGAGCACCAGGCCGATGGCCTTCGCGGCGCCGGTGCCCGTGGGAACGACGTTGAGCGCGGCGGCGCGGGCGCGACGCAGGTCCGAGTGCGGACCGTCCTGCAGGTTCTGATCCTGCGTGTAGGCGTGGATCGTGGTCATGAGGCCCTTGACGATGCCGAACTCGTCGTCGAGCACCTTGGCGATGGGGCCGAGGCAGTTGGTGGTGCACGAGGCGTTCGAGATGATGTTCTGGCTGCCGTCGTACTTGTCGTCGTTGACGCCCATGACGATGGTGATGTCCTCGCCCTTGGCCGGCGCGGAGATGATGACCTTCTTGGCACCGGCGTCGATGTGGCCCTGAGCCTTCGACGCGTCGGTGAAGATGCCGGTGGACTCGACGACGACGTCGACGCCCAGGTCTCCCCACGGCAGGGCGGAGGGACCCTCGCGCAGTGAGAGAGCCTTGATCTTGCGGTCGCCGACGACGATGGTGTCGTCGCCCTCGAGCGAGACGTCGTGCGGGAGGCGGCCGAGGATGGAGTCGTACTTGAGCAGGTGAGCGAGCGTTGCGTTGTCGGTGAGGTCGTTCACCGCAACGATCTCGATGTCGGTGGTGCCGAGCGCCTTCTGCGCATCGACCGCCCGGAAGAAGTTACGTCCGATACGACCGAAGCCGTTCACGCCAACCCGAACCGTCACTGTTCGCTCCTTTGTGTTGAAACTCGTGTTCCTCGTCGATGCACGGGTCGTGCATCGGTTTCCTCCACCGCACGTGATGGTGCGGACGTGTCCGTCACGGGCGACCGAGCCGCTCCGTGACCTGTGATCACCCTAATGGTTCGGGGTGGTGCAGTTCTCGGTCAGGCACCCGCGCTCATGCCTCGTCGAGCAGGTCGGCCGTGACGGCCGACTCCGTGTCCGGGATGCCCGAGTCCTTCGCCTTGCGGTCGGCCATGGACAGCAGTCGGCGGATCCGGCCCGCCACCGCGTCCTTCGTCATGGGCGGATCGGCCAGCTGCCCGAGCTCCTCGAGCGACGCCTGCCGGTGCTGCACGCGCAGGTGACCCGCCGCGGCGAGATGGTCCGGGACGTCCTCGCCGAGAATCGCGAGCGCCCTCTCGACCCGCGCCGCGGCCGCGACGGCCGCCCGCGCGGAGCGTCGCAGGTTGGCGTCGTCGAAGTTCGCGAGACGATTCGCCGTGGCCCGCACCTCGCGGCGCATCCGGCGCTCCTCCCACGTCAGTCGAGTGTCCTGGGCGCCCATCCGCGTGAGGAGGACACCGATGGCCTCGCCGTCGCGTACGACCACGCGATCGGCGCCGCGCACCTCTCGCGCCTTGGCCGCCACACCGAGCCGGCGGGCGGCGCCGACCAGCGCGAGTGCTGCCTCGGGTCCAGGGCAGCTGACCTCGAGCGCGGACGACCTACCGGGTTCGGTGAGCGAGCCGTGCGCGAGGAACGCGCCGCGCCACGCCGCCTCGGAATCGGCGACGGTGCCGCCCACCACCTGGGCGGGGAGTCCGCGCACCGGCCGACCACGCATGTCGAGGAGCCCGGTCTGGCGCGCCAGGGCCTCGCCGTCCTTGGCCACCCGGACGATGTAGCGGGTCGACTTGCGCAACCCGCCCGCGCCGATGGAGTGCACGTCCGCGTTGTAGCCGAACAGATCGAACACCTCGCGCTTGAGCCGCCGGGCGATGGACAGCTGGTCCACCTCCGCCTCGACGACGACGCGACCGGCCACGATGTGCAGCCCCCCGGCGAAGCGCAGCAACGCAGCGACCTCCGCCTTGCGGCAGCTGACCGCCGTGATGGTGAGGCGGCTCAGTTCGTCCTTGACATCGGCTGTCATGGCCACGACGTCGATCCCTTCCTGCTGTCGGTGCTGCTGTCGAGGTCGGCCCGGTCGGCGCCCTCGAGAACAGCGGCGAACACGGCCGCGAGCTTGCTCGGGTCGTGTGCGTGTGGTGTCGCCCCCGCGACGTCGGCGTGGATCACGTCGGCGCCGAACACCGCGGCGGCCCGCGCGAGGTGATCACGCTCGGACCCCGGCGGCACCGACGTCGAGTCGACCACCACGTGATGCACCCGAAAACCCGGCGCGTGTTGGGACAGTACGTGGAGATGACGCTCCGCCGAGAATCCCGTGGTCTCCCCCGGCTCCGGCCCGAGATTGAGCACCAGCACCTTGCGGGCCTCGGTGGCGCGCAGCGCCGAGGCGAGCTCGGGCACGAGGACGTGCGGCAACACACTGGAGAACCACGACCCGGGTCCGAGAACGACCAGATCGGCGGCGCCCACAGCGGTGACGGCCTGCTCGGTGGCCGGCGGATCCGACGGGCGCAGTCGGACGCGCCGCACCTTGCCGGGAGTGGTGGCGACGGCGACCTGCCCACGGATGACGCGGCTCACGCGCGGGTCGGACTCGAGTCCCGACACGTCCGCCTCGATGTCCAGGGCGATGGGCGACATCGGCAGCACCCGCCCGTCGACACCGAGCAGCCGCGCGGCCTCGTCGAGTGCGGCGACCGGGTCACCGAGCACCTCGGACAGTCCGGCGAGCAGAAGATTGCCCACCGAGTGCCCGGCGAGCGCGCCGCTGCCGCCGAAGCGGTGCTGCAGGATGTCGGCCCAGAGCCTGCCCTGCGGAGAGTCTGCGGCCAACGCTGCGAGCGCCATGCGCAGATCGCCGGGCGGAATCATGCCGAGCTCGGCGCGTAATCGGCCGGACGACCCGCCGTCGTCGGCCACGGTGACCACCGCCGTCACCCGCGTGGAGAGCGACCGTACGGCGGACAGGGTCGCGTAGAGGCCGTGTCCGCCGCCGAGCGCGACGATGTGCGGAGCGTCGTCGTCGCCGCGTCCGCCGTCCGCGCTCACTCTCGACCCAGGTCGCGGTGCACGACGCGGACACTGGTGTCGGCATCGGCACGCAGCCGTTCGGCGAGCGCCTCGGTCATGGCGACGCTGCGATGCTTGCCGCCGGTGCAGCCGACGGCGACGGTCATGTACCGCTTGCCCTCGCGCCGGTAGCCGGCGAGCGTCATCGTCAGCAGGCGGTGATACAGCTCGAGGTACTCCTCCGCGTCCGGCTGCCCCAGCACGTAGTCCCGCACGCCGACGTCCTTGCCGGTGAGCGGGCGCAGCTCGGGGATCCAGTGCGGGTTCGGGAGGAAACGCATGTCACACAGCACGTCTGCGTCGAGCGGTACCCCGTACTTGAAGCCGAAGGACTCGACGGTGACGGCCACGGTGCCCACCACGTCGTCGCCGAACGCCGCGGCGACACGATCGCGCAGACCGTGCACGGAGAGCGAGCTCGTGTCGATGACGATGTCCGCGGCCTCCTTGACGGTGGCCAACCGGGCCCGCTCGTCCGAGATGCCTTCCGTGAGCGTGCCGTCCACACCGTAGTTCTGCAGCGGGTGGCTGCGGCGCACCGATTCGAATCGCCGGATCAGCACGTCGTCGGACGCGTCCAGGAACAGCACGCGCGGGCGCACCCCGTCCGCTGCCAGGTCGGCGAGCAGGGTGCCGACGTCGCCGTTGAACAATCGGCTGCGCACGTCGACCACCAGGGCGAGCCGCTCGATGCCGGGGTCCGAGGTGCGACCGATCTCGATCATGCGAGTGATCAGCTCGGGCGGCATGTTGTCGGCGACGTACCAGCCCAGGTCCTCGAGGACCTTCGCCGCCGTGCCGAGCCCGGCACCGGACAGCCCTGTGACCAGAGCGACGTCGATGTCGGAGTGCGGTCGAACGGGGTCACCCACCTGCTCTCGCTGCACGTTCACTCGTCCCGGTGTCCTGTTCCTCGATGCGCGGCCACCGACAGCGGCTCACCGGACGGTGCCGGCAGCTCGTCACGGTCGCTGCCGTCGGTGCGTTCATCATGTCGTACCGGGGCGCTGTCCGCTTCGTTGTCGGGGACCGCGGTCGGTTCCGACGCGGCCGCGGCAGCCGACGCGTCCTGGTCCTGTGGAACTCCCAGTGCCTCGAGGACGGCGCGTGCCGTCGTCTCGCCGATACCCGGCACCTTCACGATCTCGGACACCTCGGCCTGCTTGAGCTTGGCCACCGAGCCGAAGTGCGTCACCAACGCCGTGCGACGCGCCTCACCGAGCCCGCGCACCGAGTCCAGCGCGGACGCCGTCATGCGCTTGGACCGCTTGCTGCGGTGGAACGTGATGGCGAAGCGGTGCGCCTCGTCGCGAACCCGCTGGAGGAGGTACAGCGACTCGCTGGTGCGCGGCAGGATCACGGGGTCGCTCTCCCCCGGCACCCACACCTCCTCGAGCCGTTTCGCGAGACCCACCACCGCGACGTCGGTGACACCCAGCTCGTCGAGCACCTCGGCCGCCGCGGCCACCTGCGGTGCGCCGCCGTCGACGACGAAGAGGTTCGGCGGATAGGCGAAGCGGCGGGGCCGACCCGTCTGCGGGTCGAGGGAGGCCTCGGGAGCCAGATCGCCGCCGGAGTCCTTGCCGTGACGCAGGAACCGTCGCCGTGTGACCTCGGCGATGCTCGCGACGTCGTCCGAGTGACCGTCTCCCGCAGCCTCCTTGATGGAGTAGTGGCGGTAGTCGCTCTTGCGCGGCAACCCGTCCTCGAACACCACCAGCGACGCGACCACGTCGGTGCCCTGGACGTGCGAGATGTCGATGCACTCGATGCGCAACGGTGCACTGTCGAGGTCGAGCGCTTCCTGGATGCCCTGCAACGCTGCGGAGCGCGACGTGAAGTCGCCCGCACGCTTCATCTTGTGCTGCTGGAGCGCTTCGACGGCGTTGCGATACACCGTCTTGGCGAGCTCCTTCTTGTCGCCGCGACGAGGCACCCGTAGCTGCACCGCGGACCCGCGCAGCGAACTGAGCCACGCCTGCACCTCGTCGGCGTTCGGCGGCAGCACCGGAACGAGCACCTCGCGGGGTACGGCGTTGGCAGCGGCGTCCTCGGTGGACGACGAGAGCGAGGCCTGCTCGCCGTAGAACTGGGTGAGGAACTGCTCGACGAGAGCCGGCAGATCGGACGCCGCCTCCGCGTCCACCGGAGCGTCCTGCGCCTCGGCACGGTCGTCGGCCCCGGCGGACGTCGCCTCGGCCGCGACCGCGGCGTCGATCACCTCGCCCGCCTTCTCCACGACCCACCCGCGCTGGCCGCGCACGCGACCGCCGCGGACGTGGAACACCTGGACCGCCGCTTCGAGGTCGTCGCTCGCGAAGGCGACGAGGTCCGCGTCGGTGCCGTCGCCGAGCACCACGGCCTGCTTCTCGAGTGCGCGCCGCAGTGCCCCCACATCGTCACGCAGCCGGGCCGCCGTCTCGAAGTCCAGGTCCTCCGACGCCTTCTGCATCCGGTTCTCGAGCTCGCGGACGAGCTTGTCGGTCTTGCCGGACAGGAAGTCGCAGAAGTTCTCGACGGTCGCACGGTGTTCGGCCGCCGACACGCGTCCGACGCACGGCGCCGAGCACTTGTCGATGTACCCGAGCAGACAGGGCCGACCGATCTGGTTGTGCCGCTTGAACACTCCAGCGGAGCACGTCCGCGCAGGGAACACCCGCAACAGCAGGTCCAACGTCTCTCGAATCGCCCACGCGTGCGCGTACGGGCCGAAGTAGCGCACACCCTTGCGCCGGGGCCCGCGGTAGACGAACAACCGCGGGTACTCCTCGTTGAGCGTGACCGCGAGCATCGGGTAGCTCTTGTCGTCCCGGTACCGGACGTTGAATCGAGGATCGAACTCCTTGATCCAGTTGTACTCGAGCTGGAGCGCCTCCACCTCGGTGGTGACTACGGTCCATTCGACGCTGGCAGCCGTGGTGACCATCTGACGAGTGCGCGGATGCAGGCCGGCGATGTCGGCGAAGTAGGAATTGAGACGGCTGCGCAGGCTCTTCGCCTTGCCGACGTAGATGACGCGGCCGTGCGGATCACGAAATTTGTAGACCCCTGGCTCGACCGGAATGGTTCCGGTGGCCGGGCGGTACGTAGCGGGGTCGGACACACCTCCACGGTAGTCGTCGTGACCGACAGTCGAAATCCGCCGTTCGGGCTGCGAACCACGCGAGGACGCGGTGTCATGGATCGGTGACTTCACGCCGATCACTGACTCGACCTCTCGCCCTCGCGGCCGTCGTCGCCCTCACCGCCGTGTCCTGCTCCTCGGGCAGCGGTGACGACGCTTCCGGCTCGGCCCCCTCGTGCGTCGGGGGCGGAGGCGGCACCCCCGTCACTGCGGACGCGGGCACGGGACCGGACGGTGCGCCGGAGGTCGCCACCGGCTACCGCACCGGAATGACCTCGGTGCGCACCGCCACGTACGCGGTGTCGACCGCCAACCCGGTGTCGACGGAGGCGGCGTGCGAGGTGCTGCGCGACGGCGGGACCGCGGCCGACGCGCTGGTCGCGGCGCAGACGGTGCTCGGACTGGTCGAGCCGCAGAGCTCCGGTATCGGCGGCGGCGCCTTCCTCCTCTACTACGACGCCGAGTCGAGGACTCTGCGTGCCTACGACGGCCGTGAGACGGCCCCCGCCTCTGCCACTGCGAATTACCTACGCTTCGTGGACGACACGGCTGCCCCCGGTGCGCCCGCCGATCTGTCCGTGCCGAAGCCCGATGCCCGATCGAGCGGCCGCGCGATCGGCGTTCCCGGCGTCGTGCGCATGCTGGACGACGTCCACCGCGATCACGGGAGCAAGGAGTGGCGGTCACTGTTCGATCCGGCCATCGCGCTGTCCGACGACGGCTTCGAGATCAGTCCGCGGATGGCGTCGTCCATCGCGGACTCGGCGCCGAAACTCGCTTTGGACCCCGCCTCGCGTGACTACTTCCTCGAGCCGGACGGCAGCCCGAAGGCGGCGGGGACGACGCTGACGAACCCCGCGATGGCCAAGACGCTCGGCGCGATCGCCACCGAGGGTGCCGACGCGTTCTACACCGGTGCGCTGGCGCAGTCCATCGTCGACGCGACGGCGGACACGACGGGCGGGCGCACCCCCGGCCGGCTGACACTCGACGACCTCGCCGGATACGAGGCGAAGGAGCGGGACGCGGTGTGCGTGCCGTACCGCGACACGGACGTGTGCGGCATGCCGGGCCCGTCGTCGGGCGGTATCGCGGTCGCGTCCACGATGGGCATCCTGTCCCACTTCGACATGGGGCAGTACGCACCCGCCTCCCCCGATGCCGACGGTGGAGTCCCCGACGCGGAGGGCGTCCATCTCATCGCCGAGGCGGAGCGCCTCGCGTACGCCGACCGCGACAAGTACGTCGCCGATCCCGACTACATCCCCCTGCCCGGTGGCAGCCCCGCCGAGTTGCTCGATCCGGACTACCTCGAGCAGCGCGCCCGCATGATCGATCCCGCCCGCAGCATGGGCACGGCTCAGCCGGGCGACTTCGGTCCGATACCCCTGAGCAGCTACGCCGGACCGGAGGCAGGGACCAGTCACCTCAGCATCGTGGACAGCGCGGGGAACGTCGCGTCGATGACCACCACGGTGGAGTCGGCGTTCGGCTCCTTCCACATGACGAACGGCTTCCTCCTCAACAACCAGCTGACCGACTTCTCGGCCGCACCCGAGGGGCCCGACGGGGTACCCGTGGCCAACCGCGTGGAGCCCGGCAAGCGTCCCCGCAGTTCCATGGCGCCGACGATCGTGTTCGACCGCGGGGACGACGGTGCGCGGGGTGACGTGCGGCTGGTGACCGGATCACCCGGCGGTTCGGTCATCATCCAGTTCGTCGTGAAGAACCTCGTCGGCATGCTCGACTGGGGTCTCGATCCGCAGCAGGCCGTGTCCGCCGTCAACGTGGGTGCGGCCAACGCGCCGACGACGAACGTGGGCGGCGAGCATCCGAACATCGACGCGCAGAACGACGGTGCCGCGGATCCGCTGGTGTCGGCTCTGCGGGCGATGGGCCACCAGGTGTCGGTGGCCGATCAGTCCAGCGGCTCGAGCGCCCTGGTCCGGACGGCCGACGGATGGATCGGCGGTGCCGATCCCCGACGCGAGGGTGTCGTCATGGGAGACGGGATCGAGTGACCTCGGTCAGCTCGCTGCGGCGTACTTCTGCTCGAGAGAGCGGAACGTACGCGCGGCGTGCACCGCGTACTCGCGATCGTTGGACTGGATCGCCATGACCGGCACGTACTCGTCGTCCGGCAGTTCCACGCGAGCCCAGCTCGATCCGGGCGAGAAGGACAAGCCGCGCACGAGGTCCCACGGAATCAGTTTCTCGGTGACGAGGTTGCGCACCAGCACGCCCTGCGCACCGACCTTGATCCGCGGACGAGTCAGCAACAGCACGCCCGCCGCCATGCCACACCCGATGGCGATCATGGCGAACTGGTCCACGCGCTGGAAGAACACGCCGGTGTTGCCGGTCCGCAGCAGAATCCCCAGGGTGGTGTGCACGATGACGAGGAGAGCGGCGACACCGACGGCGTACTTCGCGCTCTTGCGCGGCCGCGCCTCGAGTTCCCACTGCTGACTCGGTGCGTCGGTCACGACGGACTCCCGTGACGCAGGCCCTTCAGCGTCAGCGCCGTGTCGACGGCCGCCGCGACGGCCTGCGCACCCTTGTCCTCCTTGGACCCGGGAAGACCTGCGCGATCGAGTGCCTGCTGCTCGTCGTTCACGGTGAGTACTCCGTTGGTGACCGGGGTGGACTCGTCCAGCGACACTCGGGTCAGCCCGGCGGTCACGGCGTCGCACACGTACTCGAAGTGCGGTGTCCCGCCCCGGATCACGACGCCCAGAGCGACCACCGCGTCGTGGGTGCGGGCGAGCTGCTGTGCGACCACGGGGATCTCGATGGCTCCGGCGACACGCACGAGAGTCACGTTCCGCAGTCCCACCTCGTCGGCCTTGCGGAGTGCGCCGTCCACGAGTGCGGTGCTGACCTTCTCGTGCCACTGGCCCGCGACGATCGCGACCTCGAGGTCCTCGGCGCCCGAGAGCTGCAGGACCGGTTCGCCCTCGCCGCTCATCAGAGGCCGCCCGCGTCGGGGGTGACCACCGGCGTCTCGAAATCGTCCAGTCCGACGAGGTCGTGGCCCATCCGGTCACGCTTGGTACGCAGGTAGGTGAGGTTCTCGGCGTTGGCACGCAGCGGCATCGGCACCCGCTCGGTGATGTGCAGGCCGTAGCCGTCGAGGCCGACCCGCTTCGCCGGGTTGTTGGTCAGCAGACGCATCGACGAGATGCCCAGGTCGACGAGGATCTGCGCTCCGATGCCGTAGTCCCGCGCGTCGGCGGGCAGGCCGAGCGCGAGGTTGGCGTCGACGGTGTCGGTGCCGGCGTCCTGCAGCTGGTAGGCCTGCAACTTGTGCAGCAGGCCGATGCCACGGCCCTCGTGACCGCGCATGTAGAGCACCACTCCGCGACCCTCCTGCGCCACCATGTCGAGCGCAGCGTCCAGCTGCGGACCGCAGTCGCAGCGCAGCGAGCCGAACACGTCCCCGGTCAGACACTCGGAGTGGACGCGGACCAGCACGTCGCTGCCGTCGCCGTCGGGCCCGGCGATGTCGCCGCGCACCAGCGCCACGTGTTCGACGTCCTCGTAGACGCTCTGGTAGCCCACCGCACGGAACTCGCCGTGCGCCGTCGGGATGCGCGCTTCGGCGATGCGCACCACGTGCTTCTCGTGCTTGCGTCGCCACGCGATCAGGTCGGCGATGGAGATGAGCGCGAGGTCGTGGTCGTCGGCGAAGACACGGAGCTCGTCCGTGCGGGCCATCTCGCCCTCGTCCTTCTGCGACACGATCTCGCAGATGACGCCGGCCGGGCGCAGATCCGCCATCCGGGCGAGGTCGACCGCGGCCTCGGTGTGGCCGGGGCGGCGCAGCACGCCGCCTTCCTTCGCCCGCAACGGGACGACGTGACCGGGACGGGTGAAGTCGTTCGCACCGGTGTCGGGGTCCGCGAGCAGACGCATGGTCGCCGCGCGGTCCGATGCCGAGATGCCCGTACCGATACCGACGCGAGCGTCGACGGTCACGGTGTACGCGGTGCCGTGCTTGTCCTGGTTCGTGGAGTACATCGGAGGCAGTCCGAGGCGATCGCAGTCCTCGCCCGACAGCGGAACGCAGAGGTATCCCGAGGTGTACCGCACCATGAAGGCCACCAGCTCGGGTGTGGCCTTCTCTGCGGCGAAGATGAGATCGCCCTCGTTCTCGCGGTCCTCGTCGTCGACGACGACGACGGCCTTGCCGGCGGCGATGTCGGCGACAGCGCGCTCGATGGTGTCGAACCTGGTCACGCCGTGCGCTCCCCACGTCTGCTGCCCGCAGTGTCGGGCAGATCCTGTGTTCTCAAGACTACGACCCCCGCTGCGGGGGCCGATGTTCAGTCGACCTTCTGCAACCGCTCGACGTACTTGGCGATCACGTCGACCTCGAGGTTGACCTGCGTTCCCGCCTCCGCCTCGCCCAGTGTGGTGAGCGCCAGGGTGGTAGGAATCAGGGAGATCTCGAAGTACTGATCGTCCTTCTCGCCGCCCAGTGCGGACACCGTCAGCGACACCCCGTCGACCGTGATGGACCCCTTGTGCACGACGTATCGCGCGATGTCACGGGGCAGCGAGATGCGTACCACGGTCCAGTTGTCCGACGGGGTGCGCGAGAGCACCACCCCGGTCCCGTCGACGTGGCCCTGGACGAGATGCCCACCGAGCCGCGACGCGAGCGAGGCGGCACGCTCGAGGTTGACCGGTGACCCCACGGCCAGGGACTGCAGTGACGAACGGTTCAGTGTCTCCTGCATCACGTCGGCCGTGAACGCGCCGTCCGCGACCTCGACGACGGTGAGGCACACACCGTTCACGGCGATCGAGTCCCCGTGCGACGCATCGGAGGTGACCAGCGGGCCACGCACGGTGAAGCGAGCCGCGTCCGCCAGATCCTCCTTGGCGGTGACACTGCCCAGTTCCTCGACGATTCCGGTGAACATGCTCGTCATCCTCTCGGCACCAGCTGGTGCAGTGATCTCTGTTCGGCTCAGTGGTCGGACGACCGTAGCGGAGCGAGTCGGACGAGCAGATCGTCGCCCAGCGTCTCCACCGACTCTCGTCGAAACCTCATCGCATCGGCAATTGTTCCGACACCCGTCCCCCGCACGGCGGTCGGACCCTCGCCCAGCACGACAGGCGCGAGATACGCCGTGACACGGTCGACCAGGCCCGCCGACAGGAACGCTCCGGTGAGCGTCGATCCGCCCTCCAGCACCACGTCGGTCAGATCCGCGAGGGCCTCCATCACCGCGAACGGGTCGCGGGTGCGCACGACGCGGGTGGGGGCGGAGTCGTCGAGGATCCGAGACCCGGCAGGGATGTCGCGCAGCCCGACGACCACGCGCACCGGCTGGTGCGCAGCGAGCGACCCGTCGGGCAGTCGCGCCGTCAGCACCGGATCGTCGGCGAGCACGGTCCCGGTACCGACCACCACCGCATCGATCCGCGCGCGCTCGGCGTGGACGTGTGCGCGAGCCGTCTCCCCCGTGATCCAGCGGCTGGTGCCGTCCGGCGCCGCGGTGCGGCCGTCGAGCGTGGCGGCGTACTTCCACGTGAGCATCGGGCGTCCGGTGCGCTGCCGATGCAGCCAGGCACGCATCGGCCCGGCCTCGGCGAGATCGGCGAGAACGCCGGACCGTACCTCGACGCCGGCACCGCGCAGAGTCTCCGCGCCGCCTGCCGCCAGCGGGTTCGGATCGCCGAGCGCGTGCACGACGCGGACGACACCCGCTCGCAGCAGCGCCTGCGAGCACGGACCCGTGCGTCCCGTGTGGTCGCACGGCTCCAGCGTCACCACGGCGGTGCCGCCGCGCGCTCGCTCGCCCGCCTCCGCGAGCGCGGCGATCTCCGCGTGGGGGCCGCCCGGTGCCGCGGTGGCGCCGACTCCGACCACCAACCCGTCCCGGTCCAGGACGACGGCGCCGACGGGAGGATTGGGAGTGCTGACACCGCGCGCCGCGACCGATGCCTCGATCGCCCGCCGCATCGCGGCATCGATCGGGTCGAGGCTCCCGGTCACCGGCCGGACAGGTGGGGCGACGCGCTCGCGGCGGACTCACGCAGCGAACGCACGGCACCCGCGGGGTCACTGGTCGAGTACACCGCCGAGCCCGCGACGAAGCAGTCGATGCCCGCGGCAGCGGCCTGCTCCACAGTGTCGGCGTTGATGCCGCCGTCGATCTCGATCACCAGCGTCAGTTCACCCGAATCGACCAGCCGGCGGACGGCGCGAGCCTTGTCCAGCACCTCCGGCATGAAGCTCTGGCCGCCGAATCCCGGTTCGACGCTCATGATCAACAGCGTGTCGAAGTCCTTCAGGACCTCCAGGTACGGCTCGATCGGGGTACCGGGCTTGACCGACAGCCCGGCCTTCGCGCCCGCCGCCCGGATGTCGCGGGCGACGGCGCGCGGATCGTCGGTGGCCTCGGCGTGGAACGTCACGTTGTACGCGCCGGCCTCGGCGTAGGGCGGCGCCCAGCGGGCCGGGTCCTCGATCATGAGGTGACAGTCGAGCGGGATGTCGGTCGCCTTCAGCAAGCTCTCCACCACGGGCAAACCCAGGGTGAGATTCGGGACGAAGTGCGCGTCCATCACGTCGACGTGCAGCCAGTCGCTGCCCGCGACGGCCGCGGCCTCGTCGGCGAGCCGCGCGAAATCGGCGGAGAGGATGGACGGTGCGATCATCGGGTGCTGCGGAGTCGGGGCCACGGGCGATCAGCCTAGTAGGTCCGGATCCACCTGCATCAGAGCGTCGTCGATGTGGCCGGCGAGGAGGTACTGACCCTCGTCGGTCGGGTGATCACCGTCGTCCTGGATGATCAGCGGGTCGGCCAGCCACTCCTGCGGCAGCGCGTCGACGTAGTCCAGCCCGGCCGACACCGCGGCGGCGGAGACCGCGGCGTCCACGTCCCACATCTCCTCGCTCACCGGCTCCCCGCTCCAGATCGGTCCGATGACGACGATGCGGGCCTCGGGTGAGCGCTCGCGCAGCGACGCGTACAGGTCGGTGGCATCGGTGAGCACGTCCGCCGGATCCGCGTCGACGTCGTTCTCGCTGCCGACCACGAGGATGACCGTCGGGTTCTCCTCGGTGGCATAGGCGACCTGGTCCGCGAAGGTGCCGAGATAGTCGTCGCCCGCCTCGTAGCCGGCGCCGCCCAGGCTTGCGTTGGTCACCTCGAATCCGTGTTCCTCCGCCAGGACGTCCGGCCAGACCACGTCGTTCATGGAGCCGGCGGAGAACGAGTCGCCGATCACCGACACACGGACCGCGCTCCACTCCGACTCTGCCGCGACCACCCGCTCCGCGTCGGCGGTCCGCGCCGAGGCTGTCCCTGCCGTCACCGACGGGGACAGCGAGCAGCCACCCAGCACCGCGACCGAGGCGAGGGCGGCCACCGCTGCCCCGGCCGTGCGGTGTCGAAGGAGTCGCGGAGTCACGTTCCTGTTGTACCCGCGCGTCGTTGCCGACCGGTAACGAGCGCGGTCAGGAGGCATCCTTGCGCAGCGCGGCGAAGAACATCGCGTCCGTTCCGTGCCGGTGCGGCCACAGCTGCACCGACGTTCCCGAGGCCGCCTGCGGCACGCCGGGCGCGAGCGTCGCGGTGTCGAGCGCGGTCAGACCGTGACGTCGGACCGCATCGGCCACGACGCCGACCGTCTCGGACAGATGCGGCGAACACGTCGAGTAGACGACGACTCCGCCCGGCCGCACCAGCTCCACTGCTGCCGCGAGCAACTCGCGTTGCAACGTCACCAGACCCGCCACGTCGCTCGCCTGACGACGCCACCGCGCCTCGGGGCGACGACGGAGTGCGCCCAGACCGGTGCAGGGTGCGTCGACGAGGACGCGGTCGTATCCCGCGTCCAGTCCGCTCGCGCGACCGTCCACCGCGTGCACGGTGACCGGGAGATCGCGCACCGTCTTGCGCACCAGGTCGGCTCGATGCTCGGACGGTTCCACGGCATCGACCGTCGCACCGTCGATCGCCGCGATGGCGCCGAGCAGCGCAGCCTTGCTGCCGGGGCCGGCGCACAGATCCAGCCACCGACCTCCGTCCGGCCCGTCGAGCTCCGCGAGCGTCAGAGCCCGAGCGACCAGCTGACTGCCCTCGTCCTGGACGCCGGCCAGCCCCTCACGCACGGCGTCGAGACGACCCGGATCGCCGCCACTGTCCAGATGCACCGCATAGGGCGACCACGGTCCGGGCTCACCGCCGGTGATCGACGCGAGCTCGTCCGCCGAGATCTCGCCGGGCCGCGCCACCAGGTGCACCAGCGGGCGGGCGTCGTCGGCGGCGAGCGCCTCGTCCAGCTCCGCAGCATCCGCTCCCAACGCGTCGTTGAACGCCTGTGCGATCCAGGCGGGATGTGCGTGCCGGAACGCTGAGTGACCCACCGGATCTCGCTCCGCGTCGGGAGCCAGCAACTCGATCCACTCTGCTTCCGTGCGCTCGGAGACCCGGCGCAACACGGCGTTGACGAACCCTGCCTGCCCCTGCCCGGCCTCGCTGCGCACCAGGTCGACCGACGTCGCCACCGCCGCGTGCGGAGCCACCCGCGTGCGCAGCAACTGGTACGCACCGAGCCGGATGACGTCCAGCAGTCGACCGTCGATGTCCGACACCGGACGCGAGGCCGCGTGCTCGACGACCGCGTCCAGCACCCCCTGCGCGCGGGCCGCGCCGTAGGCCAACTCCGTCGCGAGGGCGGCATCACGCTCGTTCAACCGGCGATCCCGGAGCAGACCCGGAAGCACCAGGTTCGCGTACGCGTCACGTTCCCGCACCGCGCGCAGGACGTCCCGTGCCGCGATCCGTGCGGGGTCCAATCCCGCCTCGGCGGGATCGGGGCGACCCGGCTGCTTCGGACGCGAATTCCCGGACCGACCACCGGCCTTGCTCGAACCCCCGGCCACTGCCGGCCGGCCTCCAGCCTTCCCGCCATCCGGCCGGCCGCCGGCCTTCCCGGCGGCCTTCCCGCCACGCTTACGAGGACCGCCGGACCCCGGTGTCTGCTCACCGCTCATCGTGCAGTCGCTCCGTTCACATCGCGGGCGCCGCGCGCCCAGTCGGTCGCTGCCATCTGCTTCTTGCCGTGCGGCTGCACGAGCCCGAGCGACACGGCCGTCGTCGCGGTACCCACCAGGACCGCCTTCTTCCGTACCTCGACGCGCCCGGGTTCGAGCTCCTCGTCGGTGATCGTCACCGGACCGATCTTGACGCGGACGTCGCCGATCTCGGTCCACGCTCCGGGTGCCGGTGTCACACTCCGGACGTGCCGGTCGATCAGGTGCGCCGGGCGACCGAAGTCGATGCGGGCCGATTCCACGGTCACCTTGGGCGCGTGTGACACGCCGTCGCCCGACTGCGGAACCGCCTGCAGTGCACCGTCGTCGATCCCGTCGAGGGTGGACGCGAGCAACTGGCTCCCGCTGTCCGCGAGCCGGGTCAACAGATCCCCGGCGGTGTCCGTGAGGCGCACCCTCTCGGTCACGACGCCGTACACCGGACCGGTGTCCAGCCCCTGCTCGAGGAGGAACGTCGACGCGCCGGTGACCTCGTCACCCGCGGCGATCGCGGCCTGCACCGGCGCGGCCCCGCGCCAGGCCGGCAGCAAGGAGAAGTGCAGATTGATCCAGCCGTGTCGCGGAATGTCGAGCACGGGCTGTGGCAGCAGCGCGCCGTAGGCGACGACGGGACAGCAGTCCGGTTCCAGATCGCGGAGCGCGGCCATCGCCTCGGGGTCGGACGGCTTCGCGGGCTGCAGCACCGAGATGCCGTGCTCGTCGGCCAGCATCGCAACGGGCGATCGCACGACCTTGCGCCCTCGACCGGCCACCGTGTCGGGTCGGGTGAGCACACCGACCACCTCGTGACGGGAGGAGTCGAGCAGTCGCCGCAGCGACGGGAGAGCGGGGTCGGGAGTACCGGCGAAGACGAGGCGCACGCCGTTCACCCTATGCGGAGCGGGTCGACCTGGATTCGCAGCGCCGACGCGGTCTTCTTCGCTCCCACCACGGCCCGTGCCTCACCGAGTGCGCGGGAGAGGGCGGCACCGGACGATCGCGGGACGCGGACCAGCATCCGCTCGACGGGCGCGGACGAGTCGGCGTCGATCTCGCTGCCGAACGGCAGCCGCTCGCCGGGTGGCAGGTCCACGGGTCCCAGCGTGACGGCGTCGTCCGGGAGCCGCGCCGAGTCCAGCAGGGCGCGCAGCGATTCGGTGGTGCCGTCCACGGCGGCGATGTGCACCGCGGGTGGAAACCCGACCTCGGTGCGTTCGGAGAGTTCGGTGCGCGCGTGTCCGACCGGGTCCCACCGCACCAATGCCTGCACGGTGGGCAGTCCCGAATCCGCGACCACGACCACCTCACCGCCCTCGGCCGACGGGCGCACGAGGGTGGCGGCGGCCATCCAGCGGCGAAGGGTCTGCTCTGCGGCGCGCAGATCCGCTCGACCCAGCAGCGCCCACCCGTCCAGCAGCAGCGCGGCACCGTAGCCGCCGTCCGCGACGGGTTCGGCGCCCACGGTGGACACGACGATGGCCGGGCCGGCCGGCACAGTGTCGAGCACCGAGGTGCCGCCGGACTGTCGCACTGTGACGCCGCTGAACGCCCGGCCCAGCTCCTCGGCAGTCCGTCCTGCGCCGACCACGACGGCGCGCAGTGCTCGTGAACCGCACGTGGGGCACGAGTACGACGGGTCGGCGGTGCCGCACCACCTGCACGTGGGGCTGCCCGCGCCGTCGGCACCGGGCGCGGACGGCAGCGCCAGGGGTCCGTGGCACCGTCGGCACCGGGCGGGCGTCCTGCACTTGGAGCAGGCGAGGGAGGGCACGTACCCGCGCCGCGGGACCTGGACCAGCACGGGGTGCCCGGCGGTGAGCGACGCTCGGGCCGCCGCGAAGGCGATCGCCGGGAGTCGCGCCGCGCGCGCTCCGGGGTCGCGGGCGAGCGCGTGGTCGCTGTCCGCGAGAGCGGTGACTCGTGGAACGCGCCCGCGGACGGTGTCACGGGTGGCCACGAGATCGTGCGCCCACCCCGTCTCGACCAGAGCCTGTGCCTCCGCCGTCCGGGAGAAACCGCCCACCACCGCGGCGCACCCGGCTCGGTGTGCACGCAGCAACGCGACCTCGCGGGCGTGGGGGTACGGCGCACGCGGTTCCGACAACGAGTCGTCGCCGTCGTCCCAGACCACCATTAATCCCGGGTCGTGCACCGGGGCGAAGACTGCGCTGCGCGTTCCGATCACGACGCGAGCGCGGCCACGAGCGGCGGCGAGCCACCGTCGGTAGCGTTCTGCGGGACCGAGCCCCGCGGCGAGCGCGACCACCGCGTCGTCGTCGAGGACGGCTCGGCAGGCCGTGTCCACGCGATCGAGATCGCGCTGGTCCGGGACGACGAGAACGGCTCCCCGTCCCGACGACACGGCCACGGCTGCCAGGTCGGCGAGCCGGGCCGCCCAGTCCTCCCCCGGCAACGCCTGCCAGACCGCCCGCGGCGCCCGACCGCCGCCGAGCGCGTCGAGGAACTCGGCGCCGTGCCGGTACGCGGACCACTCGTCGCGGCGAAGGACGGGGATCGACTGCACACCGGAGGCGAGAGATTCGTTCTCCACCCGCGCGTGTCGGGGTGGGACCGCGAGACGAAGAACGTCCGGACGGGTGCCGGCGTAGCGCGTCGCGACGGCGTCGACGAGACCGAGCAGTTCGGGGCCGAGCACCGGCTCGGCGGAGACCACCTTGTCGAGGAAGCCCAGCTTCCCCGGATGGTCGCTGGTGTCGAGGCGGGCGAGCAGGAACCCGTCGACCAGACGCCCGGCGAAGCGGACGCGCACACGCACACCGGGTTGCGCCACGGCATCGAGTTCGGCGGGGACGACGTAGTCGAAATCGCGATCGAGGTGGGACAACGCGAGCATGGGAAGCACGCGGGCGATGGGCCGGGTGGGGGCCGGTGAGCGCACACCGGATGCGGTGGCACTCACCGACCGACCCCTTTCAGACGATGATCACGAAGTGGAGCGAGACGTCACAGACCTGCGGCGGACCGCAACTTCTCGGCACGGTCGGTGTTCTCCCACGGCAGATCGATGTCCGTGCGGCCGAAGTGGCCGTACGCCGCGGTGGGCGCGTAGATCGGACGCAGCAGGTCCAGATCACGGATGATCGCGCCGGGACGCAGGTCGAACACGTCGGTGATGGCGGACTGGATCTTGAGCGGATCCACGTTCTCGGATCCGAACGTCTCGACGAAGAGACCGACGGGAGCGGCCTTGCCGATGGCGTAGGCGACCTGCACCTCGACTCGTTCTGCAAGGTCTGCGGCCACGACGTTCTTGGCCACCCACCGCATCGCGTACGCAGCGCTGCGGTCGACCTTCGACGGATCCTTGCCCGAGAACGCGCCGCCGCCGTGGCGGGCCCAGCCGCCGTAGGTGTCGACGATGATCTTGCGACCGGTCAGGCCGGCGTCGCCCATCGGCCCGCCGAGGACGAACTTGCCGGTGGGGTTGACGAGCAGGCGTACCGACGAGGTGTCGAGCGAGTCGTGCCCGAGCTCGGCCAGTACGGCCTCGAGGACATGGGTCCGGATGTCCGGGGTCAGCATGTTGTCGAGATCGATGTCGGCCGCGTGCTGGGTGGAGATGACCACGGTGTCGAGGCGAACGGCCTTGTTGCCCTCGTACTCGATGGTGACCTGGGTCTTGCCGTCGGGACGCAGGTACGGCAGCACCTCGGTCTTGCGCACCTCGGTGAGGCGACGCGACAGCCGGTGCGCCAGTGCGATCGGCAGCGGCATGAGCTCGGGTGTGTCCTTGATGGCGTAGCCGAACATCAGGCCCTGGTCGCCGGCACCCTGACGGTCGATCTCGTCGTCGGTCAGACCCTCGACGCGGGACTCGTGCGAGTTGTCGACGCCCTGGGCGATCTCGGGCGACTGCGCGCCGATGGCGACGTTGACGCCACAGGAGTTGCCGTCGAAGCCCTTGGCCGACGAGTCGTAGCCGATCTCGAGCACCTTCTCGCGCACGATGTGCGGGATGTCGGCGTAGGCGGTGGTGTTGACCTCACCGGCGACGTGAACCTGCCCGGTGGTCACCAGGGTCTCGACGGCGACGCGTGCGCGCGGATCGTCGGTCAGGAGCGCATCCAGGATGGAGTCGCTGATGGCGTCACAGATCTTGTCGGGATGACCCTCGGTGACGGACTCGCTGGTGAAGAGCCGACTGGCGGACGTGCTCACAGATGTTTCCTCTCGTACACGCATGAATGTGTCGACATGATCGAACCGCTCCCCGAGACGCCAGTCGACGATAGACGGAGCCACCGACGTCTCGAGTACTGCGGGTCACCGCGAGTCGTCGGCGCTCGTACACTCCTGCGACGTCGGTAACGGTTGACGCACGCGCAACAGGGGCACCAACGCATCGATCACACGAGACGACATGAGCGCCTTCGATCCGTGTTCGAGCGCCAGCTCGGTCCCGTCCGCGGACAGGATCCAGCCGTCGTTGTCGTCCATCTCGAATGCTTTACCCTCACCGACCGCATTCACAACCAGGAGGTCGCACTTCTTGCGTGCCAGCTTGGCGCGGGCATGCGTCAGCACGTCGCCGTGCTGGTCGCCGGTCTCGGCCGCGAAGCCGACGATCGCGGCGTCGGCGGCCAGGTCACCGGCATCGCGTGCCGCGACGAGGCCGGCCAGGATGTCGGCGTTGCGCGTGAGCGGGATGGTGTCCGGCTCGTCGGCACCCTTCTTGATCTTGCTGGTGGCGAGCGTCGTCGGCCGGAAATCGGCGACGGCGGCGGCCATGACCACGGCGTCGGCACCGACGGCGGCGGCCGTGACCGCGGTGCGCATGTCCTCGGCGGTGCGGACCGTCTCGACGCGGACACCGGCAGGAGCGGACAGGTCGCTGGTGTAGCCGGAGATCAGCAGCACGTCGGCACCGCGCTGGGCGGCGACCCGCGCGAGCGCGTAACCCTGCTTGCCGGAGCTGCGGTTGCCGAGGAACCGCACCGGGTCCAACGGCTCGCGCGTGCCGCCGGCGGAGACGACGACGCGCCGCCCCTCGAGGTCACGAGGCAGCGCATCGGGTCGCTCGAGCAGCAGCTCGGCGATGCCGGCGATCTCGTCCGGCTCGGGCAGACGGCCCGCTCCGGTGTCCTTGCCGGTGAGCCGACCCGAGGCCGGCTCGATCACCGTGACACCGCGCCGTCGCAACGTCGCGACGTTCTCGACGGTCGCGGGGTGGTCCCACATCTCGGTGTGCATGGCCGGCGCGAACACGATCGGGCACCGCGCGGTGAGCAACGTCGCCGTCAACAGGTCGTCGGCGCGTCCGGCAGCGGCCCGCGACAGCAGGTCGGCCGTGGCCGGGGCGACGACGACGAGATCGGCGTTCTGGCCGAGGCGGACGTGCGGTACCTCCGGCACGTCGGCGAACACTCCGGTGTGCACCGGGTTGCCCGACAACGCCTCGAAGGTCGCCCGGCCGACGAACTGCAGCGCCGACTCGGTGGGGACGACGCGGACGTCGTCACCCGCCTCGGTGAAGTGGCGGATCAGCCCGCACGCCTTGTACGCGGCGATCCCTCCCCCGACACCGACCACGACGTGACGCCGTGTCGTCGTGTCCGAGGGAGACAGGGAACTCACTCCCCTTCGACGTGCTCGAGAAGGTCGGCGTGGATCTCGCGCATGGCGATGGACAGCGGCTTCTCCTGCAGACCCGGTTCGACGAGGGGGCCGACGTACTCGAGGATGCCGTCACCGAGCTGGTTGTAGTAGTCGTTGATCTGACGCGCGCGCTTGGCGGCGTAGATGACCAGCGCGTACTTCGACGACGTCCGGTCCAGCAGCTCGTCGATGGGCGGGTTGGTGATGCCCAGCGGGGTGTCGTACGTCGCCACGTCGATACGGGAGAAGGAATCGGACACGTTCGCCAAGGGACTACTCACAAATGCTCCTGAAGATTCACCGGGGCGGATGCCTCGGAAGAGAAAACTGGTGTTACCTGTGCGGTCACGCGGTCCCGAACTCACCGTTCGGGACGCCACCGACCAACAAGGATACCAACTCCGCGCACGCTCGGTCGACATCGTCGTTCACGATGACCGTGTCGAACTCGTCGGAGGCCGCCAGTTCCTCGCGCGCGGTCTCGAGCCGACGCTCGATGACGTCCTGCGGTTCGGTGCCGCGGCCGGTGAGCCGACCCACCAGCACGTCCCAGGAGGGCGGCGCGAGAAACACGAGCAGAGCCTCCGGGGCGGCGGCACGGACCGCGCGCGCACCCTGCAGATCCACCTCGAGGAGAACCGGCTCACCGGCGGCGAGCGCGCGACGCACGGGCTCGGCGGGCGTACCGCTGCGGTGCAGGCCACGGTGGATCTCCGCCCATTCGAGGAGATCACCGGCCTCGATCATGCGATCGAACTCCGCTGCGTCCACGAACCGGTAGTCCTGTCCGTGCACCTCGCCGGGGCGGGGATCGCGCGTCGTCGCCGACACGCTGAAGTACAGATCGGGAAGCTGCTGACGCACCTTCGCGACCACACTGGACTTACCGACGGCGGAAGGGCCGGCCAGTACCACCAGCCGGCCCTTCCTGAGCGAGGAGTCCTCGCTCGACACTGCCGTCGACTCGTTGTCGGTCGACACGTCGCTGTCAGGCCTCGAAGTCGAACCTGGCGAGAAGCGCCTTGCGCTGACGATCGCCCAGTCCGCGCAGGCGGCGGGTGGGTGCGATCTCCAGCTCGGTCATGATCTCCTGAGCCTTGACCTTGCCGACCTTGGGCAGAGCCTCGAGCAGTGCGGACACCTTCATCTTGCCGAGGATCTCGTCCTCTTCGGCGTCCTTGAGGACCTGCTTGAGGTCGGTTCCGCCGCGCTTGAGGCGTTCCTTGAGCTCAGCCCGGACACGACGAGCTTGTGCCGCCTTCTCCAAGGCAGCAGCGCGCTGCTCATCGGTCAACTGGGGAAGGGCCACGGTTCCTCCGTCTCATCGGTGAATCTCTGTCGAGAAGTGCATTCCGTACTCGCGTCACGCGATGTGCGCGAGCCGGCCGTTCTGGTACATCCAGTCACTGCCACCGGATTGACCAGCGGCGATAGCGACCGTACCCGGGCAGGGCGCCGATTGCGAACTTGCCCCCCGCCGCCGTGTCGCCGCAATGGTGGTCTATGCGAGGGCGTGCTCGACGGTGTCGCGAGCGACGATCGCCGCTCCCCGTAGAGCGGCCACGTCCGGACCGTGTCGCAGGACGTCGCGGGAAGAGTTGGGCAGCAACAACTCTGACGAACCCTGGAACAGGGAGGGCAGGTCCTGCGCGGTGGCACCCTGGGCGCCGAGTCCGGGCGCGAGGATCGGCCCCGAGAACGTCCGCAGATCGAGCCCGTGTCCGCGTGTCGCACCCACCACGAGACCCATGACGTCGTCGTTCGCCCGCGTGTTGACCGCCGCGGCCTCGTCGACCACGGCCTGCGCGACGCTCGCACCGGTGGCGGTGACCGCCTGTTGCAGCGCCGCGCCCTCGGGATTCGACGTGCGTGCGAGCACGAACAGGCCGCAACCGTGCTCAGTCGCCTGCTCGACGAACGGCGTCAGCGCACCCACCCCGAGGTAGGGCGAGACCGTCACGGCGTCCGAGGCGAGTGGTGAGGACGGGTCCAGCCACGCCCGGGCGTACGCCTCCGACGTGGACCCGATGTCCCCACGCTTCGCGTCCGCGACGACGAGCACGCCCGCCGCACGCAGATCGGCGATGGTCCGCTCGAGCACGGCGAGTCCACCGGACCCGAAGCGCTCGAAGAACGCCACCTGCGGCTTGACCACCCCGATGTCCGACGCGAACGCCTCGACGCAGAGCCGCGCGAAGCGGTCGAGGCCCGCCACGGTGTCGTCGAGGCCCCACGACGCGAGGATCGCGGAGTGCGGATCGATGCCGACACACAGGCGTCCTCGCGACCGGACGGCCGCGGTCAGCTTCCTGCGCCACACCCCGGCCTCCGGACTACCGGTCACCGAGGGGTGACCGGGTCGGTCGTGGCCGTCGGCCCGGTGCCCGCTCGCAGGTACGTCGTCAGCGAGCTGTGCAGATCCTGGAGCGACTGCACCCCGATGTCGCCGCGGATGCTCGCCTCGATCCCCTGCACCGCGGCCGCGGCACCCTGCACAGTGGTGATGCACGGGATGTTGCGCGCCACCGCGGCGCTGCGGATCTCGTACCCGTCGACCCGCGGGCCGGAGTTGCCGAACGGTGTGTTGAACACCATGTCGACCTCCCCCTCGCGGATCAGGTCCACGATGGTCCGCTCGCCGTCCTCGAGCACGTCGGAGTGCTTGCGCACCACGTCGCTGCTGATGCCGTTGCGGCGCAGCATCTCCGCCGTTCCCTCGGTCGCGAGGATGCGGAAGCCCAGATCGGCGAGCCGCTTGACCGGGAACACCATCGACCGCTTGTCGCGGTTCGCGATGGACACGAAGATCGACCCCGTCGTCGGCAGCGAGCCGTACGCGGCGGTCTGGCTCTTCGCGAACGCGGTCCCGAAGTCCGCGTCGATTCCCATGACCTCGCCGGTCGACTTCATCTCGGGGCTCAGGAGGGTGTCGACGCCACTGCCGTCCGCCTTGCGGAACCGGTTGAAGGGCAGCACGGCCTCCTTGACCGCGACCGGTGCATCGAAGGCAGCGTGCCCGCCGTCACCGGTGGGCGGCAACACGCCGTCCGCCCGCAACTCCGCGATGGTCGCACCCAGAGCGATCCGGGCCGCGGCCTTCGCGAGCGGCACCGCCGTGGCCTTGGAGACGAAGGGCACCGTGCGGCTCGCACGAGGGTTGGCCTCGAGCACGTAGAGCACGTCGTCCTTGAGGGCGTACTGCACGTTGAGCAGCCCGCGGACCCCGATCCCGAACGCGAGCGCCTCCGTCGATCGGCGGACCGCGTCGATGTCGGTGCGGCCGAGCGTGATCGGGGGCAGCGCGCACGCGGAGTCGCCGGAGTGGATGCCCGCCTCCTCGATGTGCTCCATGACGCCGCCGAGGTAGACCTCGGTGCCGTCGCACAGGGCGTCGACGTCGATCTCGATCGCGTCCTCGAGGAACCGGTCCACCAGCACGGGATGCTCCGGCGTGAGCTCGGTGGCGCGGGAGATGTAGTCGTCCAGCGACGCCTCGTCGTAGACGATCTCCATACCGCGTCCGCCCAGCACGTACGACGGACGCACGAGCACGGGGTAGCCGATCTCGCTCGCGATGCGCTTCGCGCCGTCGAACGTGGTGGCCGTGCCGAACTTCGGCGCGGGCAGACCGGCGGCGACGAGCACCTCACCGAACTCCTTGCGGTCCTCCGCCAGGTCGATCGCCTCGGGCGACGTGCCGACGATCGGCACACCGGCGTCCTGCAGTCGCTGCGCGAGACCGAGCGGCGTCTGCCCACCGAGCTGGCAGAGGACACCGACGACACCTGGTCCACCTTCGCCCGACTCCTTCTCCGCCAGGTACACCTCGAGCACGTCCTCGAACGTGAGCGGCTCGAAGTACAGACGATCCGCCGTGTCGTAGTCGGTGGAGACGGTCTCGGGGTTGCAGTTCACCATCACGGTCTCGTAGCCGGCGGCCGAGAGCGTCGTGGCCGCGTGCACGCACGAGTAGTCGAACTCGATGCCCTGGCCGATGCGGTTGGGACCGGAGCCCAGGATGAGCACCTTGCCGAGCGTGGTCTGCGGGGCCACCTCGGTCTCCGCGCCGGGATCGAGCTCGTAGGTGGAGTAGTGGTACGGCGTCTTCGCCTCGAACTCCGCGGCGCACGTGTCGACGGTCTTGAAGACGGGCCGCACTCCCAGCCGGTGGCGCAGCGAGCGCACCCCGTCCTCGCCCGCGAGCTCGGGACGCAGTGCCGCGATCTGCCGATCGGACAGGCCCGAGTGCTTGGCCCGACGCAGCAGGTTCTCGTCGAGGACGGGAGCGTCGAGCAGCCGGGTCCGCAGTTCCACCAGTCCGGCGATCTCGTCGATGAACCACGGGTCGATACCGGACGCGGCGGCGACCTCCTCGACGGTGCCGCCGAGGCGCAGCGCCAACTCGGCGTCGTAGATGCGTCCCTCGGTGGGAACCTTCAGGTCGGCGAGCACCGCCTGCAGATCGTGCGCCCGGTCCCCCGCCAGCACCTCGTCCGACGTGGTCCAGAATCCGGTGGCCTTGGTCTCGAGCGACCGCAGCACCTTGCCGAGCGCCTCGGTGAAGTTGCGGCCCAGGCTCATCGCCTCGCCGACCGACTTCATCGTCGTCGTGAGGGTGGCGTCGGCCCCCGGGAACTTCTCGAACGCGAAGCGCGGCGCCTTGACGACGACGTAGTCCAACGTCGGCTCGAAACAGGCCGGTGTCTCGCCCGTGATGTCGTTGACGATCTCGTCGAGGCTGTACCCCACCGCGAGCTTCGCCGCGATCTTGGCGATCGGGAATCCCGTCGCCTTCGAGGCGAGTGCACTCGACCGCGAGACGCGCGGGTTCATCTCGATGACGATCAGACGACCGTCCTTCGGATCGATCGCGAACTGGATGTTGCATCCGCCCGTGTCGACGCCGACCTCGCGGAGGATGGCGATGCCCAGATCGCGCATCTTCTGGTACTCGCGGTCGGTGAGCGTCATCGCCGGAGCGACCGTCATGGAGTCGCCCGTGTGCACACCCATCGGGTCGACGTTCTCGATCGAACACACGATCACCACGTTGTCGCGGTTGTCGCGCATCAGCTCGAGCTCGTACTCCTTCCACCCGTAGATGGACTCCTCGATGAGCACGTTGGCGGACGGCGACGCGGCCAGTCCGCCGCCGGCGAGACGCTCGAGATCCTCGGTCGTGTACGCCATGCCGGAGCCGAGCCCGCCCATGGTGAAGCTGGGCCGGATGACGACGGGCAGGCCGAGTTCGGCAACGGTGTCGTGCACCTCGGCCATCGTGTAACAGACACGCGACCGGGCACTCTCGCCGCCGACCTTCGCGACGATGTCCTTGAACTTCTGGCGATCCTCACCACGCTGGATCGCCTCGAAGTCGGCTCCGATGAGCTCGACGTCGTACTTCTCGAGGATCCCCTGCTCGTGCAGCGCCACCGCGCAGTTGAGCGCCGTCTGGCCGCCGAGGGTGGCGAGCACCGCATCGATGGGATGACCCTCGGCCTTCTCCTTCGCGATGACCTTCTCGACGAACTCCGCCGTGATGGGTTCGACGTAGGTGGAGTCCGCGAACTCGGGGTCCGTCATGATCGTCGCCGGGTTCGAGTTCACGAGGCTGACCCGCAGGCCCTCCTCGCGGAGCACACGGCAGGCCTGCGTTCCGGAGTAGTCGAACTCGCAGGCCTGACCGATGACGATCGGTCCGGATCCGATGACCAGGATGTGCTGGAGGTCTGTGCGCCGTGGCATTACTGGCCGGCTTTCTTGTCGAGGAGCTGCAGGAAACGGTCGAAGAGGTACTCGGCGTCGTGCGGACCGGCCGCGGCCTCGGGGTGGTACTGCACCGAGAACGCCGAGTCGTCGAGCAGGCGGACACCTTCGACGGTGCCGTCGTTCGCGCACGTGTGGCTGACGATCGCCCGGCCGAAGGGGGTGTCGAACTCCTCGCCGGCCTCGCCCTCGAGCGCGAACCCGTGGTTCTGGGCCGTGATGGAGATGCGGCCCGTGCCGTGTTCGATCACCGGGATGTTCATGCCCCGGTGACCGAAGGTCATCTTGTAGGTGGAGCGGCCGAGTGCACGGCCGAGGATCTGGTTGCCGAAGCAGATGCCGAACAGCGGGGTGCCGTCGCCGAGCACCTGCTCGGTCAGCCGCACCACCGAGTCTGCGGTGGCCGGGTCGCCCGGTCCGTTGGACAGGAACACGCCGTCCGCGCCGAGTGCCCGCACCTGGTCGATGTCGGCGTTCGCCGGGACCACGTGGACCCGGATTCCCCGCTGCGCGAACATGCGCGGCGTGTTCGACTTGATGCCGAGGTCGACCGCGACGACCGAGTACCGGGGCTCGCCCTCGGGGTCGACCGTGTACCCCTCGGTCGTGCTCACCTCGCCCGCCAGATCCGCACCCACCATGCTCGGCTGGCTGCGCACGGTCTCGATCAGCGCGTCGACGTCGGTGAGGGCCTCCCCGGAGAAGATGCCGGCCTTCATCGACCCGCGGGTGCGCAGGTGCCGCACCAGCGCGCGGGTGTCGATCTCGGCGATGCCGACGACGTCCTGCCGCGCCATCTCCTCACCCAGGGTGCCGGTCGAGCGCCAGCTCGAGCTGCGGCGGCTGGGGTCGCGGACGGCGAACCCGGCGACCCACATACGGGAGTCGTCGGCGTCGCCGGTGCGTCCGACGGACTCGTTGTCCTCACCGTTCCAGCCGGTGTTGCCGATCTGAGGGGCCGTGGCCACCACGATCTGGCGGTGGTAGCTCGGATCGGTCAGCGTCTCCTGGTAGCCGGTCATGCCGGTGCAGAACACCGCCTCGCCCAGGGTCGAACCCCGGGCTCCGAACGCGGTGCCACGGAAGATGCGCCCGTCCTCGAGGACCAGTGCCGCGGCGTCCTGGGTGCTCACGCGGTCTCCTTCTCGTCACTGCTCGTGTCGTCCACCCACTGCGGGTAGACCGTCTTGTCGTCGGCTCGGAAGCCGGTGTCGATCTCGGTGCCGGTGGGCAGTTCCCAGCGGACGACCAGCAGGCCGTCCCTGGTCATGACCTTGCCGGCGAGGCCACGCTCGGTCCGCACGGCGCGGAGCGAGTCGGCGGGCATCCAGATGTCGGACTCCCCCGTGCGCTCGAGCAGGATGCCCGTCTCGTAGCGCGTCAGCGTTCCGGTGGCGCGATGGCCCATGTCGCCCACGGCGATCCGGTTCTGCCAGCTCGGGGCCAACGTCGATCCCACGTACAGACCTGTGCAGGCCGGGGTGACGACGGCGCCGAGCTGCTCCGGCACGGCCGGGAGGGTTCCGATCGCGTCGGCCTGACGCTTCTGACGGTTCTTCCAGCCCCAGATGATCAGGCCGATCATGGCGACCCAGAACACGAGGAAGCCGACCACCAACAGCACTCTGTCCATCTAGTTCATCCCTCCCGATGGCGCGGCCGCGACTCCGTCGCGGCTGGTGATCCGTCCGCGCAGCACCGTCGCGATGACCTTCGCGGGCAGCTCGAGCGACTCGTACGGGGTGTTGGCGGACAGCGAGGCCAGATCCCTCGGGACGACGGTCCACCGGACGTCCGGATCGACGATCGTCAGGTTGGCGGGCTCTCCGACCGCGATGGGCCGACCCTGGTCGGTGAGCCCGACGATCTCCGCCGGTCGCTCGCTCATGACCCGTGCGACGCCGCGCCAGTCGAGCAGACCGGTCTCCACCATGGTCGTGACGATCACCGACAGGGCGGTCTCGAGACCGAGCATGCCGGGCCGGGCCTGCGAGAACTCGCAGCACTTGTCCTGCTCGGCGTGCGGCGCGTGATCGGTGGCCACGCAGTCCACGACACCCGAGGCCAACGCCGCGCGGAGTGCCTGGACGTCGGAGGCCTCCCGCAGCGGCGGGTTCACCTTGTTCACGGCGTCGTAGGTCTCGAGACGCGAGTCGTCCAGGAACAGATGGTGCGGTGTCACCTCGGCCGTGATGGCGATGCCCTGCTTCTTCGCCCAGTCGAGGAGCTCCACGGTGCCGGCGGTGGAGGCGTGGCAGATGTGGACGCGGCTGCGCGCGTCCCGCGCGAGGATCGCGTCGCGGGCGACGATGGACTCCTCCGCGGACCGCGGCCATCCGGTGAGACCCAAGCGCGCCGCGGTCGGACCCTCGTGGGCGACGGCACCTTCGGTGAGCCGCGGCTCCTCGGCGTGCTGCGCGATGAGCACTCCCAGGCCGGCCGCGTACTCGAGGGCACGGCGCATCAGCAGTGGGTCGGCGACGCAGTGACCGTCGTCCGAGAACATCCGGACCGCACCGACACCCGCGTTCATGGTGGCCATCTCCGCCAGGGCCTTGCCCTGCAAGCCCACGGTGACGGCGCCGACGGGGTGGACGTCGACCAGCCCGACCTCCTGGCCACGACGCCACACGTGGTCGGTGACCACCACGGAGTCCGCGACCGGAGAGGTGTTCGCCATCGCGAAGACGGCGGTGTATCCGCCGAGAGCTGCTGCGGCGGAACCCGTCTCGATGGTCTCGGTGTCCTCGCGGCCCGGCTCCCGGACATGAGTGTGCAGATCGACGAAGCCGGGCAACAGAACGCCACCGGCGCCGTCCACGATCTCGGCACCCTCGGGAACGGTGACGTCCGCGCCGATCGCGTCGATGACACCGCCCGACACCACCACGTCCACGGGATCACCCTCGCCGTAGGGGCGCACCGAGCGCAGCACCACGGTCCCGCTCATCGCGCGAGTCCCGGTGTCGGCTCGGACCCGATGAGCAGGCGGAACAGCACTGCCATACGCACGTGCACTCCATTCTGGACTTGTTGCAGGACGGCGGTCTCGGGTGCGTCGGCGACCGAGAAGCCGATCTCCATGCCGCGGAGCATCGGACCGGGGTGCAGCACCACCGCGTGGTCGGGGAGCAGATCGAACCGCTTCTGCGACAACCCGTATCCGATGGAGTACTCCCGCGCCGACGGGAAGAAGCCACCGTTCATGCGTTCGGCCTGGACGCGCAGCATCATGACGGCGTCGAGCGCCGGCAGCTCGGAGTCGAGCGACGGTGCCACGGTGACAGGCCACGTCTCGATGCCGACCGGCAGCAGCGTGCGCGGCGCGACGACCACCACCTCGGCACCGAGCGTGGCCAGCAGGAACGCGTTGGACCGGGCGACGCGGCTGTGCAGGACGTCACCGACGATGGCGATGCGGCGGCCCTCGATTCCGCCGAGACGCTGGCGCAGCGTCAGCGCGTCGAGCAGCGCCTGGGTGGGATGCTCGTGCGTGCCGTCGCCGGCGTTGATCACGGCCGGACCCGAGCCGTCGGACAGGGCCGTCCACTGGGCGATGCGGTGCGCCGCACCGGACGCGGGGTGCCGCACGATCAGGGCGTCCGCGCCGGCCGCTCGCAGCGTGAGGGCGGTGTCGCGCAGCGACTCACCCTTCGACGCGGAGGAGCTGCTCGCGCTGACGTTGATGACGTCCGCGCTCATCCACTTGCCCGCGACCTCGAACGACACTCGGGTGCGCGTCGAGTTCTCGTAGAAGACGGTCATGACCGTCTTGCCACGCAGGGTGGGGAGTTTGCGCACGTCGCGGCCGAGCAGCGCCTGCTCGAAGCGCTCCGCCTCGTCCAGGATGTCGGTGGCGTCGTCGCGGCTCAGGTCCATCGTCGACAGCAGGTGCCGGGCACTCACGAGAGCTCCACCCCGTCTCGACCGTCGTGCTCGTCGAGCAGCACCGAGACGTCCTCGGTGCGCGCGGTCGGCACGTTCTTGCCCACGTAGTCCGCGCGGAGTGGGAGTTCGCGGTGGCCGCGGTCGATGAGCACCGCGAGCTGCACGGCCCGCGGACGCCCGAGATCGCGGAGAGCGTCGAGCGCGGCGCGCACCGATCGGCCGGAGAACAGCACGTCGTCGACGATCACGACGAGAGCGCCGTCCACACCGGTGTCGGGCATCGAGGTGCGCTCGAGCGCGCGATGGGGCTTGCTGCGTAGATCGTCGCGGTAGAGCGTGATGTCGAGAGAGCCGACCGGCGGGCGGAGTCCGGAGTACTCCTCGATCCGGTCCGCGAGGCGCGTGGCGAGAGTGGAACCGCGAGTGGGGATACCCACGAGAACCAGCGGAGCGGCGTCGGCCGAGCCGAACGCGGTCTTCTCGATGATCTGGTGGGCCATCCGGGCGATGGTGCGGCCGACGTCCGCCGACGACAACAGCTCGCGGGACTGGCCTGCTGGACCGGGGGTACCGGGCTCGTCTGAGGACACGAGAACAGGTGACCTCCTTCTCCGCCTCACTGGACGGATCGTTAAAGGATGTCTGACGCGGTGACTATACCAACCACGCCGGGCTCGAACTCAGCTCGAGGCGGGCGGTACGGCGTCGTCGGCGGTGTTCTCCGTCACGGGCCGGCTCTGCGCCGCCGGACGCGCCGCCGCGGCGGCGCGCACCTGGGGTGCGACGAGCACGATCTGGCCCAGCACCCCGTTGACGAAGGACGGCGAGTCGTCGGTGGAGAGTTGCTTGGCCAGCTCGACCGCCTCGTCGACGGCCACCACCGGCGGGACGTCGACCGCGTTGAGCAGTTCCCAGACCGCGACGCGCAGGATCGCGCGGTCGACGGCGGGGAGACGATCGAGAGTCCACTGGTGCAGGTGATCCCCGATGACCGAGTCGACGCGGTCGAGGTTCTCGGCCACTCCGGTCACGAGAGTCGTGGTGTACGCGTTGACCGGCGCCACCGTCTCCTCGTGAGCGGACAGCTCGCCGCGCTCGGTCGCGAGCACCACGGGATCGAGATCCCGAGCCTCGGCCTCGAAGAGGAAGTCGACGGCGCGCTTACGCGCCTTGTGCCGTGCTCCGAGCTTCTTCGCCGCCGGCTTGCCCGGTGCGGCAGGGTTCTTGGAAGGCTCGCTCACTCAGGAATTCACGCGCCCGAGGTAGTTGCCGTCGCGGGAGTCCACCTTGAGCTTGTCGCCGGTGTTGATGAAGAGCGGCACGTTGATCTCGGCACCCGTCTCGAGGGTCGCCGGCTTGGTGCCACCGGTGGAGCGGTCGCCCTGCAGACCCGGATCGGTGTGCTGGACGATCAGCTCGACCGTGACCGGCAACTCGACGTACAGCGGCAGACCCTCGTGCATCGCCACCTGGACCTTCATGTTCTCGAGCAGGAAGCGCGAGACCTCGCCGATGGTCGCCTCGGCGACGGAGATCTGGTCGAAGGTGTCGCCGTCCATGAAGACGTAGTCCGAACCGTCGTGGTAGAGGTACGTCATATCGCGTCGGTCGACCGTCGCGGTCTCGACCTTGACGCCCGCGTTGAAGGTCTTGTCGACGACCTTGCCCGACGTGACGTTCTTGAGCTTGGTGCGCACGAAGGCCGGTCCCTTACCAGGCTTGACGTGCTGGAACTCGATGATGGACCACAACTGGTTCTCGATGTTGAGAACGAGTCCGTTCTTGAAATCACTGGTGGAAGCCACTTGCTTCGCGTCTCCTCGTCGACTGTCGTCTCGGTCTCTCGGTACCCGGACGCCGCGCACGGCCTCCGGGCCTGACAAGCACTGGTCGGCAGGCCCTCGCCTACAGAACGGTGAACTCTTTGCTGGTGAGCGTCAGCAGTTCCGGCTCGTTCTCTCGAACGATGAGCGTGTCCTCGATCCGTACGCCTCCGCGACCGGAGAAGTACACGCCGGGCTCGACTGTCACCGCAGCACCGCAGAGCAGTGTACCGGTGCCGGTGGCACCGATTCCCGGCGCTTCGTGGATCTCGAGTCCCACGCCGTGGCCGAGTCCGTGCAGGAACTTGTCCCCGTGCCCCGCGTCCACGATGACCGAGCGAGCCGCTCCGTCCACCGCCTGCACGTCGGCGCCGGGGAGGACGGCGGCGCGTCCGGCGGCCTGGGACTGTTCGACGAGGGCGTACAGCTCGCGCTGCCAGTCCGCGGGGGTGCCCAACACGTAGGTACGCGTCATGTCGGAGTGGTACCCGTCCACCTCCGCGCCGAAGTCCAGCTTCACCAGGTCACCCTGCTCGAGCACCGCACCGGTGGGGCGGTGGTGCGGCACCGCCGAGTGTGCGCCCGCGGCCACGATGGTCTCGAACGAGATGGCGTGCGCTCCCAGCTCGAGCATGAGGAACTCCAGATCGATCGCGACCTGCTTCTCGGTCCGGCCGGCGCTGATGCCGCCCCGCTCGATCAACGCGGCCAGCGCGGCGTCGGCGACACCGCAGGCGCGTCGCAGCGCGTCGATCTCGCTCTCGTCCTTGATCATCCGCAGCTTCTCCACCAGGCGCGGCATGCGCTGGAGCGAGAGCGAGGACGCGGCGTCGGACCATGCCTGATGCTCGTCGACGGACACGACGTGCGATTCGAATCCGACGGTCTGCCCGCCTCGCGCACCGCCGGCGTCCTGCAGCAGGCGAACAGGGCCCGCGCGGTCGATCACCGCCGCGAGGTCGGGCACCTGCTCGGCCACCTGCGTCACGTACCGACCGTCGGTGCACACCACGGTGCCGGACTCGTCGGAGGCGGAGTCGTGCGCACTCAGCAGCAGCGCGGCATTGGAACCGGTGAACCCCGTGAGGTACCGGACGTTGAGCAGATCGGTCACCAGGAGCGCGTCGGCCTCCCGGTCGCGGACGAGTTCTCTGAGAGCGTCGCGCCGTGCGGCGCGGTCGGAGGACGGCATCTCTCGAACCTACCGCCGCCGTCACCGACGGCCGGCGACACCGGTCCGCCCGACGACACCGCACCCGGATATGTGGGCAGAAGCACACGCGACCGACCGGGGTGATTACTGTGTGCAGCATGACTGGGTGGGTGGTTCGCGGTGTGGGGATGGCGCTGGTTCATGTGGTGGCACGAGTGCTGCTCGCGCTGGCGGTCTCCGCCTGGCCCGCGCAAGGGTCCGTGTTGCGCATGATCACGCTGGCCGCCGTCGTTCTCGTGGCCGTCGTGTGGGGCGGAATCGACGGGATCAACGCGCACCGCCGCGGTGACCACGGCGAGGGCCGGACCGACTTCACGATGCTGTGGCTGAAGGCGTCGGTCGTGGCCGGTGTTCTCGCCGGGCTCGTCTGCTGGGTGTTCTCGGCGGTGGCGAACCTCGCGGTGAGCAGCAACTCCCTCTTCTTCGAGGTCACCTCCGGCGCGGCGTTCACGATTCTGCTCGTCTTCATCCCCACGGTCATCGCCGTCACGGTGGGCCGCTGGCTGGCCGGACGCGGCGACGACAAGCAGGAGGACCTGCGGCCGGGCAAGAAGGAGGACGCGACCGAGCGCGACCGCGTCACCTCCGGAGCACCCGCACGGGGCGAGTCGGACGCCGACACCGAGGTCTTCGCGCCGGTCCGGGACTCCGATCCGCGCCCGAACCTCGCGAAGGGCGACCGCTCCTCCTGACCGACCCCGTCGTCAGAGGAAGATCGACGACCCCGTCGTCGGCTCCTCACGCGCCACTGCGGAGTACGCGGCGGCCAGGAGCGCCGGATCCGGTCCCTCGAGGCGGCCCGGCTTGGCCAGTCCGTCCAGCACGACGAAGCGCAGCAGCCCGTTGCGGTTCTTCTTGTCCGTCTGCATGCCCGACAGCAGATGGGCGAACGCGTCCGCGTCGTAACTGACGGGCAGTCCCACCGCCTGCAGGATGCTGCGGTGCCGGTCGGCGACATCGTCCGACAGTCGCCCCGCGAGACGTCCGAGCTCGGCGGCGAACACCAGACCCACGGAGACCGCGGCGCCGTGGCGCCACTTGTACTTCTCGCGGCGCTCGATCGCGTGTCCCAGGGTGTGGCCGTAGTTCAGGATCTCGCGAAGATCGGACTCCCGGAGATCGGCCGCGACGACCCGAGCCTTCACCTCGATGGAGCGCCGGATCAGCTCGGGCAACACCTCGCCCGTCGGGTCCAGCGCGGCAGCGGGATCCGCCTCGATGAGGTCGAGAATGACCGGGTCGGCGATGAATCCGGTCTTGATCACCTCGGCGAGCCCGGCCACGATCTCGTTGTGCGGCACCGTCTCGAGGGTCGCCAGGTCCACCAGGACGGCGGCAGGCTCGTGGAAGGCACCGACGAGGTTCTTCCCGGCGTCGGTGTTGATGCCGGTCTTGCCTCCCACGGCCGCGTCGACCATGGCGAGCAGCGTGGTGGGCACGTGCACGATGCGGACGCCGCGCATCCAGGTGGCCGCGACGAAGCCGGCGAGATCGGTGGCCGCGCCGCCGCCCAGGCTGACCACGGCGTCGCTCCGCGTCAGACCGATGCGGCCGAGCACCTCCCAACAGAAGCCGGCGACGGCCAGTTCCTTGCCGTCCTCGGCATCGGGGATCTCGATGCGGTGTGCGTCGATCCCGTTGTCCGCCAGTGCTGCTCGGACGGCCTCAGCGGTCTCGGCGAGCGGAGGCTGATGGAAGATCGCGACGGTGCGCGTGCCCGCGAGCTGCTCCACCAGGTCGGTGAGCAGACCGCGACCGATGATCACGGGGTACGGGTTCGCCGTCCGGACGTCGATACGAACAGGTTCTGTCACGAGAGCGTCTCCTGTGCTGGGGGTGGATCCTGCGGTGGTCGGGTACGGCCGGTCCGTGGTGCCGACTGCCGCGGCAACGGTCCCGGATCGGTGGGGATCGGACGTCCGCCCTTGCGCCGGATCCGGCGCCGCGGCGAGGTCCGCTGCGGTGGTGCGGCCGGCGCGGGGACGCGGTCGGCGGGAGCGACGCCGAGACGGCCGAGCACAGCGGTGACGACGCGAGCAGGGCTGCGGCCGTCCGTGCGGACACGGATGGTGGACACCTCGCGGTACAGGGGTCGCCGAGTGCGCATCAGTTCGCGGTACTTCGCCCGCGGGTCCGAGCCGGCCAAGAGGGGTCGCGAAGCGTTGGCAGTGGTCGCACCGGTGCGCCGGAGGCCCTCGCCGACACTGATCTCGAGGTAGACGACGGTGTGACCGCGGAGCGCCGCACGAGTGCGCGAGGACAGGATCGCCCCACCGCCCAGGGACACGATGCCCGGATACGTGCGCAGCGCATCGAGCACGATGCGCTCCTCGATGGCACGGAACTCCGCCTCACCGCTCTCGGCGAAGATCTGCGGGATGGTGCGGCCGGTGTCCTTCTCGATGGCCACGTCCGTGTCGTACACCTGCGTGCCCAGGGCCTGAGCCAGCCGTCGGCCGATGGTGGACTTCCCGGCGCCGGGTGGCCCGATCAGCACCGCGCGCGGCGGACCGGAAACCTCCCCGGCCTCACCGGTCTCCCCCGACCGGCCTCCGGCCTGCCCGGCATCCTGCGACCGGCCTCCGGCCTGCCCGGTCATCGCGGCGGACGGGCTTGCGCGTTCTCCACGTAGCGGCGCACGTTGCCGGCGGTCTCGGCGACGGAGTCGCCTCCGAACTTCTCCAGCGTGGCGCGGGCGAGCACCAGAGCCACCATGGTCTCCGCGACGACCCCCGCGGCCGGCACGGCGCAGACGTCGCTGCGCTGGTGGATGGCCACCGCACCCTCGCCGGTGGACATGTCCACCGTCGCCAGGGCACGCGGAACCGTGGAGATGGGCTTCATGGCCGCGCGCACCCGCAGCGGGGCGCCGTTGGTCATGCCGCCCTCGATGCCGCCGGCGCGGTTGGTGGTGCGGACGATCCCGTCCGGGCCGGGGAGGATCTCGTCGTGGGCGGCGCTGCCGCGGCGGCGTGCGGTCTCGAACCCGTCGCCGACCTCGACACCCTTGATGGCCTGGATGCCCATGAGTGCCGCGGCGAGCTGCGCGTCGAGCTTGCTGTCGCCGGTGACGAACGAGCCGAGTCCCACGGGAAGGCCGTGGACGACCACCTCGACGATGCCGCCGAGGGTGTCCCCGTCGCGCTTGGCCGCTTCGATCTCGGTGATCATGGACTGCTCGGCCACGGCGTCGAACGCCCGCACGGGGCTGGCGTCGATCGCCTCGATGTCTCCCGCCGACGGCTCCGGGCCCTCGTACGGGTCGGACGCGCCGATCGAGATGACGTGCGACAGGACGTCGACGCCGAGGACCTGTTTCAGGAACTGTCGCGCGACGGTGCCGACCGCGACGCGGGCGGCGGTCTCCCGTGCGCTGGCGCGTTCGAGCACGGGCCGGGCGTCGTCGAAGCCGTACTTGAGCATGCCCGAGTAGTCGGCGTGGCCGGGGCGCGGACGGGTCAGGGGCGCATTGCGCGCGAGGTCGGCGAGCACGGCGGGATCGACCGGGTCGGCCGCCATGACGGTCTCCCACTTCGGCCACTCCGTGTTGCCGATCTCGATGGCGACGGGACCGCCGAGCGTCGAGCCGTGCCGGACACCGCCGATGACGGTGACCTTGTCGGCCTCGAACTTCATGCGGGCGCCGCGGCCGTAGCCCAGGCGTCGTCGGGCGAGCTGAGCTCCGATGTCCTCGGAGGTCACCTCGACTCCGGCCACCATGCCCTCGAGAATGGAAACCAGGGCAGGGCCGTGAGATTCTCCGGCAGTGATCCATCGCAACACGGATCGATCTTTTCACGTCCCGGCGTTCACCCACGCCACCAGGGTCGCCGCACACAGAGCGGGTCCGTGCGGAATCCCCGCCGCTCCCCCGGTTCGTCCCGTCATCGCCGCCAGCACCAGCGTCGTCGTCGGTGCCAGCACGGCGGCCACGGTCCACACGGACGGCCCCGAGACCGCGCCCAGTCCCCCGAGTGCGAGACACAGCTTGACGTCGCCGCCTCCGATCGATCCGGGTGACGCCACCGACCCGACGAGGTGGACACCGGCCAGAGCCAGGCCGCCGAGGAGCGCCGACTCGCCCCCACCCTGGTGGGCGGCTGCCAGGAGCACCGCACCCGCGGCGGGCAGCGTCAGATCGTCCGGCAGGCGGTGACGGACCAGGTCGACGAGCGCGATGGCACAGGACCACGCCCCGACCGCGAGGATCGCCACGTCGGTGGTGACCGCGCCGAGCGCGGCACCGACGACGGCGGCCGCGAGCAGGTCGGGCACCGTCGGCGTCACCCACCGACCGACGGTGAGAAGAGCGAGGCAACACAGCGCGGATCCGAGGAGGACGGTCATGCAGTCACGGTGGCACCGGTGACTCCCATGATCCGTGCCGCGGCGACCCGCCCGGGGACGACGGCGCACCCGGGGATGGTCAGGACTCCCGCATCGCCTGTTCCATCGCAGCACGCGGGGCAGGCCTACCGGTGAACTGCTCCACCTGACCGAATGCCTGGTGCAGCAGCATCGCGAGGCCGCCGACGACGACGCCACCGGACTCCTCGACCGCGGCGGCCAGCGGCGTGGGCCACGGGTGGTAGATCGCGTCCAGCAGCACGCGCGTCCCGCGCAGTGCGTCGATCATCGCAGCGCCGCCCTCGGGCGGGACGGTGGACACCACGGCTGCCGCGTCCGCGACCGCTCGCGGCAGCGCGTCGTCGTCCGGTGCACTCCACCGGGCGGTGAGACCGGCGTCGCGCGCACAGACCAGAGCTCCCTCCGCCCGCTCCTCGTCCCGCGAGACGACGGTGACCGCATTCGCCCCGAGATCACGCAGAGCGACGAGCGCCGGGCGGGACGTTCCGCCCGCCCCGACGACGACCACCGACGCTCCCGACAGGTCACGGACACCGACCGTGCCGAGGGCGCCCGTGACACCGTCGACGTCGGTGCAGTCGGCGCGCCAGCCCGAGTCGGTGCGTACCAGGGTGTTCGCCGAGCCCACAGCGATTGCGCGCTGCGTTCGTTCGGTCGCACAGGCCAGAGCCGCGAACTTGCCCGGCATCGTCACCGACAGTCCCACCCACTCGGGTCCGAGGCCGTCCACGAACTCCGGAAGCCGTTCCGCGGTGCACTCCACCCGCTCGTAGGTCCACCCGGTGAGCCCGAGCTCCCGGTACGCCGCCGCGTGCAGGATCGGTGAACGCGAGTGCGCCACCGGCGACCCCAGAACGGCCGCGCGCCTCGTCGACGAGGCGTCGGAGACGGACGTCACCGGCCGCTGTCGAGGAACCCGCCCTCGACCTTCGTGATGTTGTCCAGGTGCACCTGGTAGTCGTCGGTGAAGAGCGTCTCACCGGCCGCGTTGATGGTGACGAAGTAGAGCCAGTTGCCGGGCTCGGGAGCCTCGGCAGCCTGCACCGCTGCCACACCGGGAGAGCAGATCGGCGTCGCCGGCAGACCCTCCTTGGCGTACGTGTTCCACGGCGTGACGTTCGCACGGTCGGCGTCGGTGGTGGCCACCTCGGTGGTGTCCAGCGAGTAGTTGACCGTGGAGTCGAACTCCAGACGCTGCCCGATGGCGAGACGGTTGAGGATGACGCGCGCCACCTTGGCGAAGTCCTGCGGCAACGCCTCGCGCTCGATGAGGGACGACGCCACGAGCACCTGGTACGGGTCGAGACCCGAGGAGGCGCCTGCCTCCAGTAGACCGGTGTCCTCGTAGATCGCGGCACTCTCGGACACGAGCTGACGCAGGATGTCCGTCGGTGCGGCGCTGGGGTCGAAGTTGAACGTGCCCGCGGCGATGAGCCCCTCGAGCTGACGATCGCGATCCGGCACCTGCCGTACCGCGTCGGTCGCCCAGTCGGCGACACCGAGTGCGGAAGGATCGTCCCCCGCACCCGCGAGGTTCAGGTCGTCGTATGTCACGCACGGAAGACCCTCTCCGACAGCACAACTGGCCTCGGAGATCAGCGTGTAGATGCCCTTGCGGACGGCGCCGGTGTTGACGTCGGTCGAGTCGTGCAGCTGACGGCCCTCGGCGATCTGGATCTGGCCCACTCGCGATGCCGGGTCCACCAGTGCGGAGACGGCGTCGGCCGCCGCCATTTGCGAGCGCATCCGATAGAAACCGGGCTGCACGGAGGTCATCGCGGTGTTCTGGACCGCGGCCTCGTAGAAGGCCGCCGAGCTGGCGGTGACGTCCTTGTCCGCCATCTCGGTCGCGATCTCCTGCGCGGTGTCGCCCGAGGCGACCTGCACCACCACGGCGTCGCCGCCCGGACCGGGGTAGTCCTCCGCGACCGCGGCCCCGCCGCCGGTGAACTTCGACACTCCCCACACACCTCCGACGGCCACGAGGCCGACCAGGACCAGCACACCGAGTCCGCCGATGATGCGCGAGCGACGTTTGCGACCGGCCGCGGCGCGGTCGCGGCGGGTGTCCGCACGGCTCGCGCGGCTCGGGCGGTCACCGGGACCCGACGCCACTCGCGCAGGACGGGCGCGGCGGTCGTCGGCGAGCGGCTGACGGCGCAGGTCGTCGACCGGGAGATTCAGCTCGTCGGTGTCCCACTCGTCGCGTCGGCCGGGCCGCTGTCCACGACCGTCGTCCGTCACGGGGTCGTCCCCGGTGTGTCCTGCTCCGGACCGTGATTCTCGGGCACCGTTGCCCCCTCCTCGTTCGCCTGGGCGACCATCTCTCGCGCCAGGACACTGCGGCGCTCGTCGAGCCACCCTTGCAGGATGGCGACCGCGGCCGCCTGGTCGATCATCGACCGTTGGTCTCTCGCGCGGACGCCGCTGTCTCGAAGACCACGCGCGGCACTCACCGTAGTCAAGCGTTCGTCGGACAGCCGCACCGGCACGCCGGGCAGCGCACGGTGCAGGACTCGGGCGAAACGGACAGCCAGCGTGGCGGCGGTTCCGCGCTCGCCGCGCAGCGTGCGCGGCAGACCGACGATGATCTCGACGGCCTCGTACTCCTCGGCGAGCGCGACGATCCGCTGGACGTCGGCCGAGTCGGTGTGTGTCTTCGCCGCGCGCGGGACCGTCTCGACGGGTGTGGCGAGGGTGCCGTCGGGATCGGAGGACGCCACCCCGACGCGCACGCTCCCGACGTCGATCGCGAGCCGCCGCCCCCGCCCCGGGTCGTCGGCGCCCGGCCGGTCGGGCGCGGAGCTGCCGGCGGCCACCGTCAGGAGTTCCCGGCGATCTCGGTGACGCGACCGAGCAGAGCCTCGATCGCCGCCGGAATACCCGACGCGTCGGACCCGGCTCCCTGCGCGGTGTCGGCCTTGCCACCGCCGCGGCCGCCGATGCTCGGACCGAAGGCACCCACCAGTTCACCGGCCTTCACGCCGAGTTCCTGCGCGGCCTTGGTCGTCGACACGACGAACGGCACCTTGCCGTCGACGTCTCCGAACAGCGCCACCACCGCGGGCTGTGTGCCGAACCGGCCGCGAACGTCGCCGACGAGGGTGCGCAGATCCGCGGCACCGACGCCGGCCGGCGCGGGTTCCGCGACGACGAGCAGCGACCCGACCCGGCGCGCCGTGTCGACGTAGGACCCGGCGGACGAGAGCACGGCGGCGGCGCGAGTGGCCTCGAGCTCCTTCTCGGCGACGCGGAGCCGTTCGACGAGGTTCTCGATCCGCGCGGGCACCTCGTCGGTGGGCACCTTGAGCGACGAGGCGACACCGGCGAGCAGCGCGCGCTCCTTGGCGAGGTACTTGTACGAGTCGAGGCCGACGAAGGCCTCGACGCGTCGCACGCCCGACCCGACCGACGACTCGCCGAGGAGGGTCACCGGGCCGATCTGCGACGAGTGCTGGACGTGGGTGCCGCCGCACAGTTCCATCGAGAACGGTCCGCCGATCTCCACGACCCGGACCTCGTCGCCGTAGTTCTCACCGAACAGCGCCATCGCCCCCATGGCCTTGGCGTCGTCGAGATCGGTGACGAAGGTGTTGACCGCGAAGTCGGACGCGACGGCGTCGTTGGTGACGGACTCGATGTCCTCGCGCTGCGACTCCGACAGCGCACCCTGGTACGTGAAGTCGAACCGCAGGTAGCCGGGCTTGTTCAGCGATCCGGCCTGTACCGCGTTCGGGCCCAGGATCTGGCGGAGTGCGGCGTGCACCATGTGCGTGCCGGAGTGTCCCTGGGTGGCGCCGCGGCGCCACTGCTGGTCGACGTGCGCGGTGACGACGTCGCCCTCGGTGAGCTGCCCCTCGTCGACGGTGACCTTGTGCACCCACACGGTCTTCGCGATCTTCTGCACGTCGCCCACGGTGACACTCAGTCCCGGGCCCGTGAGGGTGCCGATGTCCGCGAGCTGTCCGCCGGACTCGGCGTACAGCGGGCTGCGGTCGAGGATGACCTCGACCTTCTCCCCCGCAGCGGCGGTGGGCACCCGCACGCCCCCGGCGATGATCGCGAGAACCGTTGCCTCGCTGTCCAGCTCGTCGAAACCGGTGAACTCGGTGGGACCACGGTCGACGAACTCCTTGTACACCGTCAGGTCGGTGTGCGCGTGCTTGCGCGACTGCGCATCGGCCTTCGCACGGTTACGCTGCTCCGCCATGAGCGTGCGGAATCCGGCCTCGTCGACCTGCAGGCCCGCCTCGGCCGCCATCTCGAGCGTGAGGTCGATGGGAAAGCCGTACGTGTCGTGCAGGACGAAGGCCTCGTCACCGCTGATGCGGGTGCCGCCGGACGCGGTCACGGCCTGAGCAGCGTTGTCGAAGAGACGCGATCCGGACGTGAGGGTCGCGAGGAACGCCTTCTCCTCGCCGACGGCGACGGACTCGATGCGCGCGAAGTCCTCGACCAGTTCCGGGTAAGACTCGGCCATCGTGTCGCGGACGACCGTGACGAACCTCGCCATCGAGGGGTCCTCGGCACCGAGCAGGCGTGCGCTGCGCACGATCCGACGCAGCAGACGCCGCAGCACGTAGCCACGGCCGTCGTTGCCCGGCGTCACGCCGTCGGAGATGAGCATGACCGCGGTGCGGGCGTGATCGGCGATGACGCGGAACCGCACGTCCGCGTCGTGGTTCTCCCCGTACCGACGGCCGGACAGTGCCTCGGCCTCGGTGATGACGGGACGGACCAGATCGGTCTCGTAGACGTTGTCGACGTCCTGCAGCAGGAACGCCACGCGCTCGACACCCATACCGGTGTCGATGTTCTTGCGCGGCAACGGCCCCAGGATCTCGAAGTCGTCCTTCGACGTCCCCTGTCCGCGCTCGTTCTGCATGAACACGAGATTCCAGATCTCGATGTAGCGGTCCTCGTCCGCCTCCGGACCGCCCTCCTTGCCGAACTCGGGTCCGCGGTCGTAGTAGATCTCCGAGCACGGCCCGCAGGGTCCGGGAATGCCCATGGACCAGTAGTTGTCGGCCATGCCTCGGCGCTGGATGCGCTCATCGGGCAGACCGGCGACGTCCTTCCAGATCTGGATGGCCTCGTCGTCGTCGAGATACGCTGTGGCCCAGATCCTCTCGGGATCGAAGCCGTAGCCACCGTCCTCGACGGACGAGGTGAGCAGTGACCACGCGAAGCCGATGACCTCGCGCTTGAAATAGTCGCCGAACGAGAAGTTGCCGGCCATCTGGAAGAACGTGTTGTGGCGGGTGGTCACGCCCACGTTCTCGATGTCGCCGGTGCGCACACACTTCTGCACACTCACGGCACGCGCGAACGGCGGGGTGCGCTGCCCGAGGAAGTACGGGACGAACTGCACCATGCCGGCATTGATGAACAGCAGATTCGGGTCGTCGAGGACCAGCGAGGCGCTGGGGACGGGGGTGTGTCCCAGCTTCTCGAAATGGTCGAGGAAACGACGGCGAATCTCGTGAGTCTGCACGGAAACACCCTAGCGCGCGAGAGCACGCACGATTCTGCGGAGCTTGCCGACGCGCGTCTCGAGGTCGCGCTCCGCTCCGTGGTTGGTGGGCCGGTAGTAGTCGGTGCCGACCAGCTCGTCGGGCGGGTACTGCTGGGCGAGCACACCGTCGGGGTCGTCGTGCGGAAACTTGTAGCCCACCGCGTTGCCCAGTGAGGCGGCTCCCGTGTAGTGCCCGTCGCGCAGGTGCGGCGGCACGGCGCCTGCCTTCCCCGCCGCGATGTCGGCCATCGCCGCGGACAGCGCGCTGGTGACGGCACCGGACTTCGGTGCGGTGGCGAGGTGGATGGTGGCCTGGGCGAGGGCGAGCCGCGCCTCGGGCATGCCGATCGTCTGCACCGCCTGCGACGCCGCCGTCGCGACCAGCAACGCGGTGGGGTCCGCCATGCCGATGTCCTCGCTGGCGTGCACCACGAGCCTGCGGGCGATGAAGCGTGCGTCCTCACCGGCGGTGATCATCCGGGCGAGGTAGTGCATTGCCGCGTCGACGTCGGAACCGCGGATCGACTTGATGAACGCGCTGATGACGTCGTAGTGCTGGTCTCCGTCCCGGTCGTACCGCACTGCGGCTCGGTCGACACTCTTCTCCACGGTCTCGAGATCCACGGTGCCGCCCGCACCCGCCGTGTCGGCGGCCGCCTCGAGCGCTGTCAGACCCCGTCGAGCGTCACCGCCGGCCAGCCGCACGAGGTGTCCGAGCGCCTCGTCGGTCACCGTCACCGACCCGCCGAGACCGCGCTCGTCCGCCAGGGCCCGCGTGAGAACCTCGCGGATGTCGTCGTCGGTGAGCGACCGGAGCTGCAGCACCAGGGACCGTGACAGCAGCGGCGACACGACGGAGAACGACGGGTTCTCCGTCGTCGCGGCGACGAGCAGCACGATCCGGTTCTCGACGGCGGCGAGCAGGGCGTCCTGCTGGGTCTTGGAGAACCGGTGCACCTCGTCGATGAAGAGCACGGTCTGCTCGTTGTTCAGCAGCCGGCGACGCGCCAGGTCGATCACGGCCCGGACGTCCTTGACGCCCGCGGAGAGCGCGGACAGGGCCTCGAACTTGCGGCCGGTGGCACCCGAGATCAGGGACGCGAGCGTGGTCTTGCCGGTGCCGGGTGGGCCGTAGAGCATGACCGACGCTGCCCCGGACCCCTCCACCAGGCGGCGCAGCGGGGCACCCGGGGTGAGGAGGTGGCCCTGGCCCACGACCTCGTCCAACGACCGTGGACGCATCCGCACGGCCAGCGGCGCACCCGGTGTGCTCGCACGCGGGGACGGGACGAACGCGTCCCCGTCGGGAGCAGCGGTGTCGTCGTCGAAGAGGGAGTCGTCGGCGCTCATCGGACGGTCAGGACGCGGCGGCGGGCCACCGCGCCGCGAGTGCCTGCCGGACATCGCCCGCGAAGTCCGCGAGGTCGTGGTGCCCGACGAAGCGCGCGTACTCCGAGAGGATGGACCACCGCGTGGTCAGCGCGGCGGCGCGGGGCACCGAGAGGTGGTGCCGACGCAGTGCGGCGTTGCGGGTGTCGTCGTCGGGGAGGAACCAGTGCGTCGTGAGCCAGGCCCACACCAACTGGGCGTCCAGCAACTTGGCGTGCAGCACGTCGTCGTCGGCGAGGTGCGGCCAGATTCCGACCACCTCGGCGCGCCACGCATCGACCATGGCCTCGGCGCGTTCCGGCGTGAGATCGAGACGGCACAGGCAGCCGGGGTAGGACAGGAGCGTGTAGGCCACGTCGAGAGTGGCGTCCCGGAAGCCTCCCCACTCGTAGTCCAGGAATCGCACGCCCTCGTCGTTGACGATGATGTTGTCCGGGCACAGGTCCGACGGACTGAAGGCGCGGTGTCCGCCGGAACCGAAGAGCTTGGCCGCGCGGGCGACGGCGGCGGCGACCGCGGGCGGCACCTCGATGCCGAGATCCGCGGCGAGCATCGCCGGGACGTCCGACTGGGCCACCGCGACCTGATCGGCCAGCCCGTCCCGAGAATCGGCGACGCCGGCGCGACCGAGGAGCGCCCCGAAATCCTCCTCGCGGCCGAACGTGGCGGCGTGCATCCGCCCGAGTGCCTGGGCCAGAGCCATGAGCGAGTTGGTGACGGACGACGGATCGGGGTTCGCGATCAGACTGGTGAACGGCGCGGCGTCCCCCAGGTCACTGAGGACGAGGAGCCGTTCCTTCAGGTCGTACGCGATGAGGGAGGGACCGGGACGGGTGTGCGTCGCGAGGGCGGTGGCGAACTGGTACGAGACCGCTTCGCGCAGGAACGCCGTGTGGTCTCCGGCGCCGAGACCCGTGCGGGACACCGACTCCGTGGACGTCTCGCGGACCTGCTTGATCACGAGCGTGCGGGGCAACTGGAACGGGTTCTCGGCCACCCGGACACGGATGACCACGGTGCGCCCGCTGCCGCCGAGATCGACCGGGTCGACCAGGGTCACCGATGCTCCCGTGCGTCTGGTGAGGAGTTCTCGTGCTGCTGCCACTGCTTCGGTGACCGGATCTGCCAACATTGCCGTCATCGATTGTCCGACCCACCTCGTTCGTGAACGGGCAGGTCATTCCTCGTTTCCGTACTCGCGTCGGCCCGTGAGGGCCGCCTGTGATGCTGTGTGCGTACTGCCGGAGCAGGATCGGGTTCCCCGCTCCACAGTCGATGAAACGGGCTCGCTGTGCGGTTTCTCGACCCTATCGCACTCTCCCGACAGCTCGGGGGCGCCGCTGGCACCGCGGTGCCCACGAGAGGCAAGATCCGAGGTCAGACGGCTCGGACGATCGGCGCGACGTCGACCGACACGGCGATGCGGCTCCCCGCCGACTCCGTGTAGATGATGCCGCGCAGCGGAGGGACGTCGTCGTAGTCACGGCCCCACGCCACCGTCACGTAGCGCTCGTCCACCCACTGGTCGTTGGTCGGGTCGAAGGCCAGCCACGAGCCGTCCGGTGACCGCACCGCCGCCCAGGCGTGGGTGGCGTCCACACCCACCATGCGTTCCTTGCCCGGCGGCGGTCGAGTCGCGAGGTAGCCGGAGACGTAGCGCGCGGCGAGGCCGTGCGAGCGCAGGCACGCGACGGCGACCCGCGCGAAGTCCTGACACACACCGGTCCGGGCGGCGAGGACGTCCGCGACGGTCGTCGAGATGGTCGTCGACCCCGACAGGTAGGCGAAGTCGGTGTGGATCCGGTGGTTCAGGTCGAACACCGCCTCCACCAACGGGCGGCCCTCGGTCAGCGAGAGCGCGGCGTACTCGTGCACCTCGTCGGTGATCTCCGGTGGCACGAGATCGAGCACGAAGTCGACGTCCAGGGCCCCGTCGACCCCGGTGGGACGAGCACTCTCCCACGCCGTCGTCGCAGCCCGGGTGGTGAGGCGAGCGGGGTCGGGAGGGTCCACGGCGACCAGGGCGCGCGCGGTCACGCACAACCGGTCGTGATCGGTGGTGACGTGGAAGTAGACGTCCTCGTTCCCGAAGAGGTCGACACCGGTGGACCGGTCGGTCGGCGTCGGCGTCACGGTGACGGAGGCGTCGAGACACCACTGCTCCGAGGTCGAGCGCGGGAAGAGGTGGCCGCGGCCGTACGACGACGACACGGTGCCCTGATAGACGTACTCGGTGCGGTGGGTGATGGCGTACCACCGCGCACCCTCGTGATCGGTCACGACAACACCCGTCCGCCGCCGCGTCCCCACAACGGCTGCGTGCCGCCGGGCAGCGTCAGGTGCGCCGCGGTGATCGACTCGGAGAGGTCGAGCAGATCGGTGTGCACCGACCGGACGACGTCGTCGAACTCCGATCGGGTCCCGGTGGCGTCGACGTCCTCGAGATCGGACGGGTCGACTCGGCGCAGCGTCGCGACGATGCGCTCGAGCGCCCGATCGGTGCGGGAGGTCCCCGTCGACCCGGGCAGCGACGCCAGGTTCACCGCTGCTCGTTCCACCGAGTGGATGACCGAGCGCGGGTTGCCGCCGTCGAAGAGCACGAGCTCGGCCACGGCGCCCACCTCGGGAGCACCGCGATAGCGGCGCCGGTAGGTGACCGACGAGTCGGCGGCGTTCAGCACCGCCCCGAGCACGGCCTGCTCGACGGCCGGTGGGCGTGCGGTGCCCACGGTCTCGGCGAGCAGGGCGGTGATCTGCAGAGCGCGCTCGATGCGCTTGCCCGTGTCCATGAGGAACCAGCCCGGATCGTGCACCATCGACTCGGCCGACAGACCGGCGACGGCGAGCATCGACCCCACGACACGGCTCTGCGTCGACCAGAGCCCCGCCTCGTCGGACACCGGCGACGCCGCACACTCGGCGAGCGCGGTGTCGAGCCGGTTGAACACCGCCCAGGTGTCCTCGCCCAGCTGATCCCGCACCGCGCGGGCACACGTCTGCAACGCCGCCACGGCGTGCGCGAGCGAACCGGTGCGCCGCGTCCGCACCGTCAGCGACCGGAACTCCGCGAGCAGGTCCGACCGCGTGGTCGCGGCGCGGAACCCCGGCGCCGTCGCGGTCACCGCGGTCACCGCGTCGAGCACCACGGCCAGGGCGACGTCCGTGTCGGACCGCGCCTGCTCCCCGAACGGCGTCTCGCCGCGATGATCGCGGACCATCTGGTTCGCGGCCACCAGCAGGCGGGCCGTCGCCTCGGCACGCTCGCCGTAGCGACCCATCCAGTACAGGTCGTCGAGCACACGCGGCGTACTCACCGAGTCGATGACACGGGGACGGCGTCCACCCATCGGACGCGGTGCGTCGACGGCGCTCGACACGTCCGGCTGATCCGACCGGCCGCGACGCTGGGCCAGCACCCACACGTCCTTGGCAGCGGTCGTGGCCATGGGCTCCGACGGCGGATCCGTGACCAACACCTGGGCGAGACCGCCCGTCATCGGGGTGTAGCCCCGGCGCCCGGCCACGTCGAACAGTCGGATGCCGACGGGCCTCGGCAGCACGGCGGCGTCGTGCCGGCGATGACCGACCGGCCCGACGGGCGACGTCGCCAGGTCCGGTATCGCCCGCGCCGCCCACCCCGTCGGGTCCGCCCCGATCCGCCGCACCAGTTCGTCCCGTTCGCGCATGGACAGCGCGGGACCGACGACGCTCTCGTGCGAGCCGATCGCGTACACCACGAGCGAACCGATACGAGAGACGATGTGCGACAGGCCGTGTGGATCCCCCGCCCAGAAGGCCGGGACCGAGTCGAGCAGGGGCTCCTCCCCGAGCAGCGCCCGGCCCAGCTCCGGCAGCCGTCCGAACAGCGCCGCGTTCTCGAGGACGCCGCTGCCGATCGTGTTGACCACGGTGACGGCTCCGCGCCGCGCGACCTCGAGCAGTCCCACGACACCGAGGCGTGACTCGGGGCGCAGATCGAGCGGATCCACGTAGTCGTCGTCGACACGGCGCACCACGACGTCGACGCGGCGCAGGGTGCCGAGCGAGCGCATCCACAGGGCGCCGTCGCGGACGACCAGATCAGCGGACTCGACCAAGGGGAATCCGAGCACCGAGGCGAGATGCGCCTGGTCGAACGCCGTCTCCGACCAGACACCGGGACTGAGCACCACCACGAGCGGGTTCTCGGCGGCGGCAGGCGCCACCTCGACGAGGGCCACGCGCATCGCACCGACGTAGGTGCTCGCGGGACGGGGCGCCACCCGGCCGAAGACAGCCGGTACCGCACGCGCGACGATCGACCGGTCCGCCAGGGCGTAGCCGGCGCCCGACGGTGCCTGAGTGCGGTCGGAGAGGACTCGGAACTCGCCGTCGGTGCATCGGGCGATGTCCGCCGCGTGGAAGAACAGCTGATGTGGGCCGGGGATGGTGATGCCGTGCGCGGCTCGGAGATAGCCGCGATGCCGGAAGACGATCTCCGGCGGCAGCAGACCGCGGCGGATCAGGGTGCGCTCGCCGTACAGATCGGTGAGCACCGCGTCGAGGATGCGCGAGCGTTGCAGCATGCCGGCCTCGAGCCGGTCCCAGTCCGGCGCCGACACCACCGTCGGCACCACGTCGAGCTCCCACCGCGCACCGGACTGCGTCGACGACGGCGATTCGGACGACGCGTCCGCCGTGTCGTTGTAGGTGATGCCGGAGTCGTCCACCAGACGGCCCACGCGCAACTGTGCGGCGGCGAGATCAGCCGGGGTCACGTCCTCGGCGCCGGGGAGGGCCGCCCAGCGCTCTCGTAGCCGCGGACCACCGTCGACGGCGTTCTCCACGAGGTCGTCGTGGCCGTCCGGACGGATCTCGTCGAGGTACGCCGCGAGCACGGGAGATGTGGCCTCACCCTGCTGCACGCAACTCCCCCTCCGCAGACGACCGGCACCGCGCTCGGCGCACGTCCGCGAGAAATCTACCTGTCCGCCTGTGCCCGAGCCGATCGCCGGTGCAGGGAGAGCACGAAGGTCGCCGCGACGACGATGCCGAGGAGGTTGATACCCAGCTGTCCTGCGGACAGAGCGGCGATGCGCCAGCTCCCCACCGTGGCCGCGACGACGGCGAAACCTGCTGCCGGAACGGTGGTCACGGAGATGAAGACCCCGACCAGGGCGGCCGATTTCGCCGACACGAGCGCGAGCATGCCGGCGGCGCCGGCGAGCAGAGCCACGACGAGAGAGAACGGACCCACCTGGTAGATGAAGTCGACCTGCTGCAGGTCGTCCATCGCCTCCGGTCGGATCCATCCGAGGGCCTCGGCCCCGAACGCCCCCAGCGCCGTGATGACCATCGCGGTCGGGAAACCCACGAGCAGCGCCAGCAACGATCGACGGATCAGTGATCGCTGACGACGCACGAGGCCGACCGACAGCGCTGCCAGCGGACCGAACTCGGGTCCCACCACCATCGCACCGACGATGGTGACCGGCGAGTCGGTCACGACGCCGATGGCCGCCAGCAGCAGCGCGATGGTCAGGAAGGCGACGAACGTCAGGGTGAGGGACGATTCTTCCCGCGTACGTCCGACCAGTTCGTCCCAGACGATCGAGTCGTCCGGGTCACCGGGCGCGTCCTGTTCCGCGGTGCGCGCCGCGTCCGACAGCACCGTCTCCACGGGTTGCATGGTGATGGCTCCGTCGTGGGTCAGGCGCAGCGAACGCAGACCGTCGAGAACCTGATTCGCGCACTCCCGCACGACGACGGCGTCCACGACGTCGCCCTCCGGGCGCACGGCGGCACCGCGCAGAACGACGACGTGAGCGACGCCGGGAGTCTCGTCGAGCACCCGCAGCACCTCGTCGGTCCGGTCCGCCGGACTGACGACCCTGAGGTTCTGCATGCACTCTCCGTCCGCGCGTCGTCGACGCGTGAACGGCGACGCCTCGACCCTAGGTCGTGGGGCCCTCCGACGCGGGCTTCTCGCCCGATGCGCCACCCGGCGTCTGACGAGGAACCGGCTTCGCGTCGATACCCGACTCCTTGCGCTGCGCCGGGGTGATCGGAGCCGGCGCGTCGGTCAGCGGATCGACGCCGCCGCCCGACTTCGGGAATGCGATGACCTCACGGATGGAGTCCACTCCGGCCAGCAGGGCCGTGATGCGGTCCCAGCCGAAGGCGATACCGCCGTGGGGCGGCGCACCGAAGGCGAAGGCGTCGAGGAGGAAGCCGAACTTCTCCTGCGCCTGCTCCGCGTCGATGCCCATGATCGCGAAGACACGCTCCTGGATGTCCTTGCGGTGGATACGGATCGAGCCCCCGCCGATCTCGTTGCCGTTGCAGACGATGTCGTACGCGTAGGCCAGGGCGTTGCCGGGGTCGGTGTCGAAGGTGTCGATCGACTCGGGCTTCGGCGAGGTGAAGGCGTGGTGCACGGCGGTCCACGAGCCGGAACCCACGGCGACGTCGCCGCTGGCGGTGGCATCGGACGTCGGCTCGAACAGCGGCGCGTCGACGATCCAGACGAAGGCCCACTCGTTCTCGTCGATGAGGCCCTGCTTGCGGGCGATCTCGCCGCGGGCGGCACCGAGCAGTGCGCGCTGCGCCTTGGCGGGGCCGGCCGCGAAGAAGACGCAGTCACCGGGCTTCGCGCCGACGTGGGCGGCGAGTCCGTCGCGCTCGGCGTCCGACAGGTTCTTGGCGACGGGACCACCGAGGGTGCCGTCCTCCTGGACCAGGACGTACGCGAGGCCCTTGGCGCCGCGCTGCTTCGCCCAGTCCTGCCACGCGTCGAGCTGACGACGCGGCTGCGACGCACCGCCCGGCATGACGACGGCGCCGACGTACGGCGCCTGGAAGACGCGGAACGGCGTCTCGGCGAAGTACTCGGTGCACTCCACGAGCTCGACGCCGAAGCGGAGATCGGGCTTGTCGGAACCGAAGCGGCGCATCGCGTCCGCGTAGGTCATGCGCGGGATGGGTGTGGTGATCTCGTGGCCGATCAGGTTCCACAGCGAGGTGAGGATCTCCTCGGCGAGGACGATGACGTCGTCCTGCGTGACGAAGCTCATCTCGACGTCGAGCTGAGTGAACTCCGGCTGCCGGTCGGCGCGGAAGTCCTCGTCCCGGTAGCAGCGGGCGATCTGGTAGTACCGCTCGATGCCGCCGACCATGAGCAACTGCTTGAACAGCTGCGGGCTCTGCGGGAGTGCGTAGAAGCTTCCCGGCTGGAGTCGCGCGGGAACCAGGAAGTCGCGGGCACCCTCGGGGGTCGAGCGTGTCAGCGTGGGCGTCTCCACCTCGACGAATTCGTGGTGGGCCAGGACGGACCGTGCCGCCGCGTTGACCTTCGAGCGCAGTCGGATCGCATGACCGGGTCCGGCGCGACGCAGGTCCAGGTAGCGGTACTTGAGCCGCGCTTCCTCGCCCGGAGTCTCGTCCAGCTGGAACGGCAGCGGCGCGCTCTCGCCCAACACCTCCAGCTCGGTCACGTTCACCTCGACGGCGCCCGTCTGGATCTCGTGGTTCTGGTTGCCCTCGGGGCGGAGCTCGACGATGCCGGTGATCTTGACGCAGAACTCCGACCGCAGGCGGTGCGACTGCTCGGCCGCCGGACCGTCGCGGAACACGGCCTGGACCACTCCGGAGGCGTCACGCAGGTCGATGAAGATGACTCCGCCGTGATCGCGCCGTCGAGCGACCCAACCGGTCAGGGTGACGTGTCGGTCCGCGTGCTCGGCTCGAAGCGAACCGGCGAGGTGCGTGCGCAGCACAGGAGTCCTTCCAGAAGTAGACGAATACAGCTGGTGATCCTACGGACCATTCGAGCCCACCCCGACGCCGGGAGAAACAGCGCTGTGTCGGTGGTGGCCACGTGCGAAGCTGTGAGCCGCACACGCCGACGAAAGTGGTGACTCATGACGTTCGACCCCGACGCCAGGATCGACTCCTCCCGGGTTCGACGGTCCTCCGGTGGCCGCGGCAAGGGCATCGCCGTCGGCGGCGGTCTCGGCGGCATCGTCATCGTGGTGATCACCCTGCTGCTCGGCGGCGATCCGTCGTCGGTGATCGGGCAGCTCGGCGGCGGTGAGGCCACGTCGCAGGACTCGGGCAGCGGCGCCATCGAGAACTGCGACACCGGGGCCGACGCCAACGCGAACGTCGACTGCCGGGTCACGGCCACCGTGAACAGTCTCGATCAGGTGTGGGACGCCGAGCTGGCGGCGCAGACGGGCGTGCCGTACGAGCGCCCCGAGGTCGACATCTTCTCCGGTCAGGTCTCCACCGGGTGCGGCGCCGCGACGTCCGACGTCGGCCCGTTCTACTGCCCCGCCGACTCCACCGCGTACTTCGACACCGGATTCTTCCAGGTGCTCGTCGACCAGTTCGGTTCCAGCGGCGGCCCGCTCGCGCAGGAATACGTCGTGGCCCACGAGTTCGGCCATCACATCCAGAACCAGCTGGGCGACATCGGCCGGGCGCAGGCCGACCCGAACGGACCCGAGTCCGGCGCCGTGCGCACCGAGCTCCAGGCCGACTGCTACGCCGGCGTGTGGGCGAACAAGGCCGACGACGTTCCCGCACCCGGCAGTTCCGAGCCGCTGCTCGATCCGCTCACCGACCAGGACGTGTCCGACGCGTTGTCGGCCGCGTCGTCCGTCGGCGACGACCGGATCCAGCAGGCCTCGACGGGCCGCGTGAACCCGGAGGGCTGGACCCACGGCTCGTCCGACCAGCGACAGGCGTGGTTCGACGCCGGCTACCGCACGGGAGCTGTCGCCGCCTGCAACACCTACGACGCGTCGGATCTGAACGACCCGTCGTCCGTCCGCTGATGTCGTCCCGCACGGAGCTGCCGGTCTGTGAGACGTGTGGCGTGCAGTTCGACCGCGTCGATCCGGACGAGTGCCCGATCTGCACCGACGAGCGCCAGTACGTCGGACGCGGCGGCCAGCGGTGGACCACCGTCGCCGAGGTGTCGGCGTCGCACCGGACCGTGGTGCGCGAGGAGTACCCGGGCCTGTGGGGCATCGGCACCGAGCCGACCTTCGCGATCGGTCAACGCGCGCTGCTGGTCCCCGGCGACGGCGGAAACCTGCTGTGGGACAGCATCACCACGATCGACGACGCCGCGATCGCCCGTGTCACCGAACTGGGCGGCGTGTCGGCCGTCGCTCTGTCCCACCCGCACTACTACAGCGCGATGGTCGAGTGGAGCGAGGCCTTCGGCGACGTGCCGATCTACGTGCACGAGTCCGACCGTGCGTGGCTGCCCCGCGCCGGCAACATCCGCACGTGGTCGGGCGACTCCCTGGAGATACTGCCGGGGCGGACGCTGATCAACACCCGGGTGCACTTCGCGGGCGGTTCGGTGCTGCACTGGCCGGGCACCGACGGCCGCGGCGCGCTGTGCACCGGGGACATCGTCCAGGTGGTGTCCGACCGCCGATGGGTCTCGTTCATGTACAGCTACCCCAACCTGATCCCCGAACATCCCGACACGATCCGCCGGACGGTCGCCCTCCTCGAGAACGTGGCCTTCGAGCGCATCGTCGGGGCGTGGTGGGACCGGGTCGTCGAAGAGGACGCTCACGGCGCGGTGGTCCGCTCGGCTCGGCGCTACCTCGAGCACATCGGCGTGACCCCCGGCTTCTGACCGGTCGACTCAGAACAGGGTCATCGCTGGTTCCGGAGCGGGTTCCGCGGGAGCTGCCCTGGCCACACGCCGCGCACCGGCCGGATCGAGCCCCGTCAGAGAGTGCTTCTCCCGCAACGGTTCCACCTTGTCGCGGAGCCACTGCTTGTATTCCGGGCTGACGTACGCCCCGCGTCCGTAGAGCACCCGATAGCGGCGCACGAGAGCCGGATGATGCTCGGCGAGCCAGCTCATGAACCACTCCTTGGTGCTGGACCGCAGATGCATCGGCAGCGCGGTCACACCGGTCGCGCCCGCCTCCTCGAGAGCCGCCATCAGGGCGCCGAGGTGTTTGGGACTGTCGGTCAGGAACGGGATGACGGGCGCGATGAGCACGTGGCACGACAGACCCGCGTCCGTGATGGCCCGGATCATGTCGAGGCGAGCGCGCGGTGACGGCGCCCCCGGCTCGAGGGACTTCTGCAGATCCTCGTCGTGAAAGGCGAGACTGACACTCACCTGCACGTTCACCTGCTGAGCGGCGAGGGTCAGCAGCGGCAGATCCCGTCGCAGCAGCGTGCCCTTGGTCAGAATCGAGAACGAGGTGCCGGACTCGGTGAGCGCCCGGATGATGCCCGGCATGAGCTCGTAGCGACCCTCCGCGCGCTGGTACGGGTCGGTATTGGTGCCCAGGGCGACCGGGTCACGTTTCCACGAGGCGCGGGCGAGCTCCTTGCGCAGCACCGAGACGATGTTGGTCTTGACCACGATCTGCGAGTCGAAGTCGCGGCCCGCATCGAGGTCGAGGTACTCGTGGGTGGGCCGGGCGAAGCAGTAGCGGCACGCGTGCGAGCACCCGCGCGCGGGGTTGATGGTCCAGCGGAACGGCAGCGCCGATTCCTCGGGCACCCGGTTGAGGGCGCTCTTGCAGAGCACCTCGTGGAAGGTGACGCCCTCGAACTCGGGCGTGCGGACGGTGCGGACCAGACCGGCACGCACCAGCCCGGTGCGCTCGAGGCCGGGAAGCGCCCCGTCGGGAGCGTCGAGTGTCTGACCGTCCCACCGCATGACCCCTCCTGTTCTCCGGCGACCCCGGCACACCGATGCCTCGAACACACGATCGATCGACGAATCGCAGACAGTCGAACATCCGTTCTATCGAGGTGTCAACTCTTCGGTAGTGTCGGTCGACATGGCCCTCCTCCCGTCTCCCCCGTCACCTGCTGACGGCGCCCGGTCCGACGATGTCGTCGCCTGGGTCGCCGAGCACCTCGGTGACCTCACCCTCGAAGAGCCCGAGGAGATCCGGGCGGGCGGTCTGCGCGGCGGACAGTCGGCAGCCGACGCCGCTCTCGCGAGCCTGGACATCACGGGCTACGCCCGGTCCCGCAGCACGGTGGAACCGCCGTCGCGGCGCGGGGCGAGTCGCATGTCGCCGTACATCCGGCACGGCCTGCTCACGCTGAGCGAGGTGTGGGACGCGGTGGCGGACGCGCCGACCCGGGACCGGTCTCGTTACCGCGACGAGTTGCTGTGGCAGGAGTACGCCCGCCACCTGTACGCACGGGTGGGCTCGCGCCTGGGGGCGTCACTCACGCGCGAGCAGCCCCGTCCAGCCGTCTCGGCGCACGACACCTGGTCCGACGATCCGTGGCCGACCCGGATGCGCTGCATGGAGTCCGTCGTCGACGAGCTGCATGAGGACGGGTGGCTGGTGAACCAGACGCGCATGTGGCTGGCGTCGCAGTGGGCCGTGCGGGCCGGCGCGACATGGCGGGACGGCGAGGACGAGATGTTCACCCATCTCCTCGACGGCTCGAGGGCGGCCAACCGACTCGGCTGGCAGTGGACCGTCGGTACCGGCAGCGGCAAGGTCTACGGGTTCAGTCGCTGGCAGGTGGAGAAACGCGCACCCAGCCTGTGCCGATCGTGCGCGCTGTCGTCAGCGTGTCCCATTCAGGACTGGCCGACGGCCGCTCTCGGCCCGTCGGTCGACGGACCGAGCCTGGCCACCGGCGACACCCCAGCCGGCCCCGCGGACACCGTGGGTGAGGACGGTGACGAGGTGTGGCTGACGGCGGAGTCGCTCGGCAGCGCGGATCCGGCCCTCACGGCCGACGACGCCCGCCCCGCGGTGTTCGTGTTCGACGAGCCGCTGCTCCGACGGTTGCAATTGTCCGGCAAGCGACTGGTCTTCCTCGCCGAGACACTCGGCGAGCTCGCCGCCGTCCGGCCTCTGGAGGTACGGCGCGGACGGGTCACCGAGGAGCTCGCCGGACGGCGCCTCGCCGCGACCCACGCCCCGGTACCGGGGTGGGCACGCATCGCGGCCGCCCTCGATCCGGTGGAGGTGCACCCGTGGCCGTGGTTGGTGCGTCCGACCCGATCGTCGGTGCGGTCGTTCAGTGCGTGGCGCCGGGCGTCGGAGCGGGGAGGGCGGAGCCCGGCCGGGAAGTAGGCGGGGAGGCCGGAGGCCGGCCGGGAAGTAGGCGGGGAGGGCGGAGCCCGGCCGAAAGTCGGCAGGAGGGCACCAGGTGGATCGGATACGGTCGAGCGCGTGACCGAACCCACGGACCCGTCCGCGTCGATCGAACCGACCGCTCCCACGCTCGAGCCGCTGCTGCGCATCGTGTTGCGCACCGCGGATCCGGTGCAGCTCGGCGACACTCCCGTCGGCGCGGAGTCCGTGGCACCCGTCGTGGGTGGTGTGCTGAGTGGGCCCGGGGTCGACGCCGTCGTCCGCGCCGTCGGTGCCGAGCACGCCCACGTCCGAGCGGACGGATCGACCACGTACTCCACCGACCTGTTGGCCGACGTCGAGTCGGACGACCCGGGCGCCGTGATGCGGTTGACGCTGAACTCCGTCCGTTTCGGATCGGCCGAGGTCGTCGAGGCCCTCGATCGCGGGGAGGACGTGGAGTCCGCGCTCTACTACTTCCGCGGCACCCTCACGGTGTCCACGTCGATCCGGACGCTCGCCTACCTGAACAGGGCCGTGATCGTCACCTCCGGCTCGCGTCAGGGCACCCAGTCCGTGGTCGACGCGTTCCTGGTCACGTAGTCGATGACCACCACCGGTGCCGGGCGTCCCAGGCTCACCACCCGTAAGCGACCGGGAGCCACGGCGCGGGAGGAGATCCTCGACGCGGCTGCGGAGTTGTTCACGACGCGGGGTGTCACCAGCACCTCCACCCGCATGATCGCCGACGCGGTCGGGGTCCGGCAGGCGTCGCTGTACCACCACTTCGCCACCAAGGACGACATGCTCGCGGCGCTGCTGGTGGGAACCGTCGACGCACCCCTGGCCTGTGCGCAGGCGCTGCGTGACGCCGCGGCCGACGCTCCGAGCGCGCTGTATGCCCTGGTGTGGTTCGACGCGGACCAGCTCATGACCTCGCGATGGAACCTCGGCGCCCTGTACCTCGTCCCCGAACTGCGCAGCGCACGGTTCGAACAGTTCCGCACTCGTCGCTCCGACCTCATGGCGCTCTACGCCTCGCTGTCGCGAGACGCTCTCGTCGACATCGGCACGCTGGTGGTCTCCGACGAACTCACACACCTCCCGTTCCGCATCGTCGAATCGGTGATCAGCGCCCGGTCCGATGCGGAATCGACGCGGCACTCCCTCGCGACGCCCGACACGATCGCCGACGCCGCGGTGCGCGTGCTGGGGTGGACGGGCTCGACGGCGTCGCTCCGTGACACGGCCACGACACTGCTCGACGCCGCTCGGCCGATCAGTCGGTGAGAGCCGCGACCTCGGCGTCGGTGAGCACGGTCGCCGGGGCTCGCCCGGACGTGCGGACCACGTCGATCGCCCGATAGAGCGGGCGCTCCGACAGCCCGGCCTCGCGGGCCTCGGCGCGAAGCTGGGTCACCAGTACCGACGACAGCGCCAGAGCCGACGCGAGCGGGGACGAGGCCAGTCCGTCCGCCACCGCGCGCAGCGCGATCGGCTGCAGTTCGCGGCCGCCGTCGGTCGTGTACATCGCCACGCCGACCGTGACGTCGCCGGACGAGTCGCCGACACGGATCAGCACCTGGCTGACGCGCGCGACCCGCACGAGGACCTCGACCTTCGTCGCGTCCGACAGGTTGACCCGTCGCACGCGGAACGACCCGCGCCGGCTCACCACACCGTGATCGATCCACACGCGTCTGCGGCCGCCCGACACGACGGCGAACCCTGCCGTGGCGACGAGCGCAGCTCCCAGAGCGACACCGACGTACGGCGAGATCAACAGTCCGGCGACGACACCGAGCACGGCACCGACCACGGCGAACACCGCACCGGCGACGCGGAGCCGCGGAACGATGAGCTCCGGCGGCACCAGATCGAGCGCCACCAGCCCTCTGTCGGCCATGGTCAGCTCACTGGCGACAGCGTGGCACGCACGCGAGCGGTGGCCTCGGACAGCGGGATCGACGACTGCTCGCCGGTCGCCAGGTCCTTGAGGCCGATCTCTCCGGCCTCGAGATCGCGATCACCGAGCACCAGCGCGAGGCGGGCACCGGAACGGTCGGCACCCTTCATGGCGCCCTTCATTCCGCGGTCGCCGTAGGAGAGGTCCACGCGGACGCCGGCGGCCCGAAGTTCCCGGGCGATCACCGCGAGACGCAGCTTGGCCTCCGGACCCATGGGCACGCCGTACACCTCGCACCGGGCCGTCGACGCGGGCGCGACGCCCTCGGCCGCGAGAGCGAGCACCGTGCGGTCCACGCCGAGACCGAAACCGATGCCCGACAGGGGCTGCCCGCCGAGCTGCGCCATGAGGCCGTCGTACCGTCCACCGCCGCCGATGCCGGACTGCGCACCGAGACCGTCGTGGACGAATTCGAAGGTGGTCTTCGTGTAGTAGTCGAGACCGCGCACCATGCGCGGATTGACCACGTACGGCACGCCCATCGCGTCGAGATGGGCACGCACGGTGTCGAAGTGGACGCGAGCCGACTCCGACAGGTGGTCCATCATCAACGGTGCGTCGGCCGTCATCTCACGGACGTGCGGTCGCTTGTCGTCCAGGACGCGGAGCGGATTGATCTCGGCGCGGCGACGCGTGTCCTCGTCCAGCTCGAGACCGAACAGGAAGTCTTGCAACAGCTCCCGGTACTGCGGGCGGCAGGTCTCGTCACCGAGCGAGGTGAGCTCGAGCCGGAAACCGGTGAGACCGACGCTCCGGAAGCCACTGTCGGCCACGGCGATGACCTCGGCGTCGAGCGCAGGATCGTCGACCCCGATGGCCTCGACGCCGACCTGCTGCAGCTGCCGGTACCGACCGGCCTGGGGGCGCTCGTAGCGGAAGAACGGGCCGGAGTAACTGACCTTCACCGGGAGCGCTCCGCGGTCGAGACTGTGCTCGATGACCGCGCGCATCACGCCGGCGGTGCCCTCGGGACGCAGCGTGACACTGCGGTCACCCTTGTCGGCGAAGGTGTACATCTCCTTGCTCACCACGTCGGTGGACTCACCCACGCCGCGTGCGAACAGCGCCGTGTCCTCGAAGATGGGGAGCTCGATGTGGCCGTAGCCCGCGGCCCGGGCAGCGGCGGTGAGAGCGTCGCGCACGGCCACGAAGGTCGCGGAGTCGGGTGGCAGGTAGTCCGGGACGCCCTTGGGGGCGGCGAACGGCTGGATGCGTTGTGTGTCGCCGGTCATCGCACACCACCGAGTCCCACCAGGAACGGGTTGCTGCCGCGTTCCGCGCCGATGGTGGTGGACTCGCCGTGTCCGGGCAACACGGCGGTCTCGTCGTCGAGGCACAGCAGGTGCTCGGCGATCGAGGCGAGCAACTGCTCGTGATCGCCGCCGGGCAGATCGGAGCGACCGATCGATCCCGCGAAGAGCGTGTCCCCCGAGAAGATCACCTGCTGCTCGCCCCCGTCGAGACGGAAGACGACGGAGCCACGGGTGTGACCGGGCGTGTGCGCGACGGTGACACCGAGTCCGGCCACGTCGAGAACGTCGCCGTGCGCCAGTTCCACCACCGTCGAGGGCTCCTCGAAGGTGGAGTGCGCGATCAGCGGCGCCAGGACCGGGCCGATACCGGACGCCGGATCGGTGAGCATGTGGCGGTCGTCGGGATGCACGTACAGGGGAATGTCGAAGCGCGCGCACACCGGCGTCGCGTCCCACATGTGATCGAGGTGGCCGTGCGTGAGGAGCACTGCGTTGGGCGTCAGGCCCGCGTCGTCGAGGAACGAGTAGAGCGGCGCCGCGGCGTCCTGGCCGGGATCGACGACGATGCAGTCCGTCCCCTCGTCCCGACTGACGACGTAGCAGTTCGTCTGGAACATGCCGGCGGGGAATCCGGTGACACGCACAGTGAAGGACTCCTCATGCTTTGCGGCACAGCGATCCGCGATCGGACGAATGCCACCAGCGTAGGCGGTGCGACCGGGCGCCCCGGAACGTGGGGCAGGCACCTCGGCCGTCCACCGGGTCAGGTGCCTCTCAGGGAAGCCTGGCACACTTCTGCTGCTCACCCGCTCCAGCGAGAAGAGGAACGCCAACCGTGCCGACGAACGAACAACGACGTGACGCTGCCAAGCGCAAGCTCGAACGCCAGCTCGAGAACCGTGCCGCTCGGGCGCGACGACGCAAGCAGGCGACCATCGCCGCCGCCGTCATCGGACTGGTCGTCGTCATCGGCGGCGTCGCTGTCGCCATCGGTGTGACACGCGGCGACGACGACACCGCCGTCGAGGCCTCCGACTCCCCCACCAGCGAGAACGCGACCCCGGAGGGCATGCTGCCCGCCGGCCGCTCGGAACCGCTGCCCGAGACCGTGAGCTGCTCCTACCCTGCGGGCGGCACTGCCGCGAAGCCGGCGAACGCTCCGCAGACCGAGAACGTGCCCACCACGGACGACAACGTCAGCGTCAGCATGGACACCTCGCAGGGCCCGATCGGCCTGTCGCTCGACGCCACGAAGGCGCCCTGCACCGTGAACAGCTTCGCCTCGCTGGCCGGGCAGAACTACTACGACGCCACTCCCTGCCACCGTCTGACCACGGCCGACAGCCTGAAGGTCCTGCAGTGCGGTGACCCGACCGGCGCCGGAACGGGCGGCCCGGGCTACCAGTACGCCAACGAGTTCCCCACGGACCAGTACGCCGACGATCCGGCCGCGTTGCAGTCGCCCGTCCTGTACCCCCGCGGAACCATCGCGATGGCGAACGCCGGCGCCGACACCAACGGCAGCCAGTTCTTCCTCGTGTTCGGCGATTCGCAGCTGCCCCCGAACTACACGGTGTTCGGCACGATCGACGAGACCGGCCTCGCGACGCTCGACAAGATCGCCGCAGCGGGCGTCGAGGGTGGCGCGCAGGACGGTGCGCCGGCTCTCGCGACCACCCTGAACACGGTGCGGCTCGACCTGGCCTGACGGCTCACCCCGCACCCTCCCGCGAGTACGCCGACAGTGTCGTGATTCCGGACGGGATCACGACACGTCGGACGTACTCGCCGGGGGTGTGTCGAGGCCTAGGCCGCCGAGGTCAGGCGGTACACGTCGTACACGCCCTCGACGTTGCGCACCACGTTGAGCACGTGGCCCAGATGCTTGGGATCACCCATCTCGAAGGTGAACTTCGAGATGGCGACCCGATCGCCCGAGGTGGTCACCGACGCCGACAGGATGTTGACCTTCTCGTCGGCCAGCGCCTTCGTGACGTCGGAGAGCAGACGGTGGCGATCGAGTGCCTCGATCTGGATCGCGACGAGGAACACCGACGACGGCGACGGGGCCCACTCGACCTCGATCAGCCGCTCCGACTGCGTCTGCAGCGACCCGGCGTTGGTGCAATCGGTGCGGTGCACGCTCACCGAGCCACCGCGGGTGACGAAGCCCATGATGTCGTCTCCCGGCACCGGGGTGCAGCACTTCGCCAGCTTGGCGACGACGCCGTCCGCACCCGACACCATGACCCCTGCGTCGCCGACGCGGCGCGGACGGGTGGGAATGGTGGACGGGGTGGACCGCTCGGCCAGTTCCTCCTCGACATCGCCGACACCGCCGAGGTGAGCGACGAGACGCTGCACGACGTGCTGCGCCGAGACGTGGTTCTCCCCCACCGCGGTGTAGAGAGCCGAGACGTCGACATACCGCAGCTCGTGCGCGATGGCCGACATGGACTCGCCGTTCATCAAGCGCTGCAACGGAAGTCCCCCGCGCCGCACCTCCTTGGCGATGGCGTCCTTGCCGGCCTCGAGCGCTTCCTCGCGGCGTTCCTTGGCGAACCACTGGCGGATCTTTGTCTTCGCACGCGGCGACGCGACGAAGGTGGCCCAGTCGCGGCTCGGTCCGGCTGTCGGGGCCTTCGAGGTGAAGACCTCGACCACCTCGCCGTTGTCGAGCTGACGCTCCAGTGCGACGAGGCGCCCGTTGACGCGGGCACCGATGCACCGGTGCCCCACCTCGGTGTGCACGGCGTAGGCGAAGTCCACGGGACACGATCCGGCGGGCAGGGTCACCACGTCGCCCTTGGGGGTGAAGACGAAGATCTCCTTGACCGCGAGGTCGTACCGCAGCGACTCGAGGAACTCCCCCGGGTCCGCGGCCTCCCGCTGCCAGTCGAGCAGCTGGCGCATCCACGCCATGTCGTCGAGCTCGGTTGCGTCACCGGAGTGACGGCCCTTCGTCTCCTTGTATCGCCAGTGCGCGGCGATGCCGAACTCGGCGGTGCGATGCATGTCGCGGGTGCGGATCTGCACCTCGAGAGGCTTGCCCTCGGGACCGACGACCGTGGTGTGCAGCGACTGGTAGACCCCGTAGCGCGGCTGCGCGATGTAGTCCTTGAACCGTCCGGCCATCGGCTGCCACAGCGAGTGGACCACGCCGACGGCGGCGTAGCAGTCCCGGATCTCGTCGCACAGGATGCGCACGCCGACCAGATCGTGGATGTCGTCGAAGTCGCGGCCCTTGACGATCATCTTCTGGTAGATCGACCAGTAGTGCTTGGGCCGACCCTCGACCACGGCACTGATGCGGGAGGCCGACAGGGTCGCGTTGATCTCGGCGCGCACCTTGGCGAGGTAGGTGTCGCGTGACGGGGCCCGGTCGGCGACGAGGCGCACGATCTCGTCGTACTTCTTGGGGTGCAGGATCGCGAACGCGAGGTCCTCGAGCTCCCACTTGACCGTCGCCATGCCGAGGCGGTGCGCGAGCGGTGCGATGACCTCGAGGGTCTCCTTCGCCTTGCGCGCCTGCTTCTCCGGCGGCAGGAAGCGCATCGTACGCATGTTGTGCAGCCGGTCGGCCACCTTGATGACCAGCACCCGCGGATCTCGCGCCATCGCGATGATCATCTTGCGGATGGTCTCGCCCTCGGCGGCGGTGCCGAGCGCGACCTTGTCGAGCTTCGTCACGCCGTCGACGAGATGGGCGACCTCGTCGCCGAACTCGGTGCGCAGCTGGTCCAGCGAGTAGCCGGTGTCCTCGACGGTGTCGTGCAGCAGCGCCGCGACGAGCGTCGTGGTGTCCATTCCCAGCTCGGCCAGGATGTTGGCGACCGCGAGCGGGTGCGTGATGTACGGGTCACCCGACTTGCGCATCTGCGTTGCGTGCCGCTCGTCGGCCACGTCGTACGCGCGCTGCAGCAGCCCGAGGTCCGCCTTCGGGTACATCGACCGGTGGGTGCCGGCCAACGGCTCGAGCACCGGCTTGACCGCGGTGTTGCGCTGCGCGGTGATGCGGCGGGCCAGCCGCGCACGAACGCGCCGGGACGCGGACGACGGCGCAGTGGGGGTGGCGGAGGAGGGTGCCGGATCGGGCACTGGCTCCGCGGCGGGTGCGACCGGCTCCGGTGTCAGGGCATCGGTGCGCGCTGTCGGATCGGCAGGCTCCGCCCCGAAGGGCACGGGCTCCGTCGCGGCCTCGTCAGCCGCAGCGTCGGCAGGCAGGACGGCGTCGGACGGCAGCGACTCCCCCGCGGCAGGCGGCACTGCTGCGGACTCCTCGGCGGTACGACCGATGTATCGCGTCATGATCGACACCTCCTCAGCTGCTCGAGAGACCCGACTCTATCCGCCGTCACCGGAGCGCACAGCGCACGCCCTCACATCTTCTCGAGGTCGGATGCTCAGACGACGCCCAATGTCGTGAGCGGTCCATGCTTCCAACGCTCGCGGCCGCCCAGAACTTCCACCTCGAGAACGACGGCGGCACCCACCACGATCGCTCCGCACCGCGTCAACAGTTCGGCGGCGGCCTCGAGTGTGCCGCCGGTCGCGAGCACGTCGTCGACGACGAGTACGCGGCGCCCCTCGAGCGCGATGCCCTCGGCGGAGATCTCGAGCTCCGCCGTGCCGTACTCGAGTTCGTACGACTGCCGGTGCACCGGCGGGGGCAACTTCCCCGCCTTGCGGACGGCGATCACGCCGGTGTTCAACGCCAGCGCGACGCCGGCACCGAGCAGGAAGCCGCGCGCGTCGATACCGGCCACGACGTCGGCGTCACGGCCCGCCTCGGCGAGCGAGTCCACCACGGTGCGCAGCCCCTCCGCGTCGGCGAACACGGGCGTGAGGTCGGCGAAGCGCACTCCCGGCGTGGGGAAGTCGTCGGCCCAGCGCGTCAACCGGGCGACGACGTCCGAGCCACCGGGTGCGCTCGTGGTGGGGCTGCTCGATCCGGGTGTACTCATCCGACGAGTATCCACTTGTCCATGTTCCAGCCCGCACCCGCGACCGTCGGGTTCGACTCCACACCACGCATTCCGGACGCCACCGCGGTGACGCGCGGCGCGTTGTAGAGCGGGAGGGTGGGCATGTCGGTCCACAGGATGTTCTCCGCCTCGACCGCCGCGGAGAGCACGGTGGCGTCGGACTGGTCGACGGCCAGGCGATCGATCAGCTCGTCGAGACGCCCGTTGGCGTAGCCGCCGACGTTGACGCCCTGTCCGCCGCGCAGGGCGAAGCGCCCGGGATCGGCGGAGGACGTGCCCGACGCACCCGCCTGTCCGGCGGTGGAGGCCAGGACGGCGTCCACTTCCCCGGCGCGCAGAGCGAGCGGCGAGAAGGTCGGCGACGACGCGTCCACGATCTCGATGCCGAGAGGTGCGCAGGACGATGCGATGGCGGCGACGACGGCCGCGCGGCGCTCGTCGGGCCCCAGGTAGCCCACGCGGACGACGGGGTCGGTCAGACCCGCTTCGGCGAGACCCGCGGTCACCCCGGCGACGTCCGCGGTGCGGTACCGCTCCGCCGCGGTGGCCGCCACCGAGCGGTAGGGCAGCGTCGCGGGAAGGGTGGTCCGGCTGTCGACGATGCCGGACCCGCGGCCGGTCTCCGCCTCGTATCCGGGGTGGCCGTGCTGCGCGTACAGCTCGCCGCGGGGAACGCACGCAGCGAAGGCGCGGCGTGCGGCCGGGTCGACGAAGACACCGGACGTGGCCATGATCAACTGCTCGACGCCGAAGGACGGCTGAGCCGTCGACGTGAAGCCGTCGGGAGTCGCCGTGCCGCCGTCGGCGTCGACGACCTCGATGTCGCCCGATGCCGCCTTGGCCGCGATGTCGGCGCCCTTGGGCCACACGACGACACGATCCGTGGCGGCGGGAACACCCCACCACCGTTCGTTGGGAACGAGCGCGAGACCGTTCTCGACCGAGTAGGACTCGATGCGGAAGGGCCCGGACGACACGAAGACCGCCGGGTCGACGGTTCCGACGTCCTCCCCCTCTGCCGGGGTGAGGTTCCATCCGGTGTTCCAGACGTCCGCGACGCGCCGCAGTGCGTCCTGGTCACCGCCGGCGAGGGTGCTCACCACGTCCGGCACGCCGGCGATGCGGGCCGCGACGTGTGCGGGCATCATCGTCCCGGCGCCGAAGAGGGACTGCCACTCGACGTACCCGCGTCCCGAGCGGAACGTCACGGTCGCGACCTTGTCCGCGGGAGCGCAGTCGATGCGTTCGATGTCGGTGTAACCGGCGGTGGACGCGGCGTCGAAGAGCGGCGCTCCGTCCGCGGCTGTCCGGCCGCTGCGTGCGGCCCACGCCAGCACGAGGTCGTCGCACGTCATCGGCACACCGTCGGACCACACGGCGGGCGCGGCGAGCGTGTAGGTGACCACCTGCTGCTCGCCGGGTACCTCCACGGCCGTCCCGATGTCGGTGTCGCTCACGGCACCGCCGCTCGGGGCGGTGAGCGCGAATCCGGGCAGCACGCGCGAGAAGGCCTGCGGCGCAGCCGAGACCGATCCGGCGACGGTTCCGCCGTTGTAGGTGGTGACGGTGTTGTCGACGGCGTAGCCGATGGACGGGATGCGGGTGTCCTCGTCGCCGCACGCCACGAGTGTCGTGGCCGTGATCGCGGCGAGCGCCGCGACGGCGACGCCTGTCCTGACCCCTGACGACGCACGCATGTCAGCTCCTCCGCTTGCCGCGCTTACCCGTCGGGCGTGCGCCTGCGCGGGGCGCCGCGGCCGCAGCGCGTGCGGTCTTGGCCGGAGCACCCGTTGCCGTTGCCGTGGCGGTCGCCGTGCCCGTGGCGCCGGCCGGAACCGCGCTCTCGGCGCGCGGACGCGTGGTGCCCTCGCGCTTCGCGAGCACCTTCTTCGTGTGCGCCGCGACCGGGCCCCATCGTTCCTTCAGCGTGACCACCAGCGGGGTCGCGAAGAAGATCGACGAGTAGGCGCCGATGACGATGCCGACGAGCTGGACCAGTGCGAGATCCTTCAACGTCCCCACACCCAGCAACCAGACCGCGATGACGATGAGGGCGATGACAGGGAGCACGCTGATGACGGTGGTGTTGATCGAGCGCATCAGCGTCTGGTTCACCGCAAGGTTGGCCTGCTCGGCATAGGTGCGCCTGTTGAGGTGCAGGATGCCGCGGGTGTTCTCCTCGACCTTGTCGAACACCACCACGGAGTCGTACAGCGAGAAGCCCAGAATGGTCAGCAGTCCGATGACGGTCGCCGGAGTGACCTCGAACCCGACCAGCGAGTAGACACCCGCCGTGACGAGGATGTCGAAGAACAGGGCCGCGATACCGGCGAGCGCCATGTCCCGCTCGTACCGGACGGCGATGTAGATGCTGACGATCACCAGGAACACCACGAGCGCGATCAGCGCCTTGTCGGTGATCTGGGAACCCCAGGTCTCACTGACGTCGGTGAAGGAGACCGCATCGCGCGTGGTCTCACCCTCCGCGTTGGCGGGCTGGAACGCGTCGAACAGGGCCGTCTGCAGCGCGGACGCCTGCCCCTGGTCCAGCGACTCGGAGCGGATCTGCACGGTGGCGCCGGATCCGGTGCCCACGGTCTGGACGGCGACGGCGTCCTGACCGAGGGTGTCGGTGTAGATCTCCTCGACCTGCGCGGTGTCGACGCCCTGCGGAGCCGGGAACTGCACGCGCGTGCCGCCCTCGAAATCGATACCGAGCGTGAAGCCGCGGACCGCGATCGACAGCAACGACACGAGCACGAAGGCCGCGGTGACGCCGTACCAGAGGCGACGGCGTCCGATGATGTCGAACGCGCCGGTGCCCGTGTAGAGCCGCGACAGGAGTCCGCGACCGGCCTCGGGTGCGTCGGGAACGGTGTCCTCGGTGGTGGTGGTCGTCTCGGCCACGGGTCAGGCCTCCTTGCTCGGGCCGGCTGCCGCGGTAGCAGCATCGCGGGTGGTCTTGGCGGCGGCAGCGCGTTTGCGCGCGCGGGCGATCTCCTGGACCGCACCGAGACCGTTGATCGACGGCTTGGACCAGAACTCGGACCGCGAGGCGAGGTTGACCAGTGGCCACGTCACGAGGATCACGATGACGATGTCCAGCAGGGTCGACAGGCCGAGCGTGAACGCGAAGCCGCGCACCTGACCGACGGCGAGCACGTACAGCACCGCCGCCGCGATGAAGCTCACCGCGTTGCCGGACAGGATGGTGCGCCGCGCACGGGCCCAACCACGCGGAACCGCCGAGCGGAAGCTGCGGCCCTCGCGTATCTCGTCCTTGATGCGCTCGAAGAACACCACGAACGAGTCGGCGGTCATACCGATACCGATGATCAGACCGGCGATGCCGGCGAGATCGAGCGTGAACGAGATCCATCGACCGAGCAGGACGAGAATCCCGTAGATGGCGACCAGCGACAGCACCAGCGACAGCGCCGTGAGGATGCCGAGCATGCGGTAGTAGAGGAGGCAGTAGATGAGGACGAACACGAGGCCGATGGCGCCGGCGATCAGGCCTGCCTCGAGCGACGCGAGTCCCAGCGTCGCCGACACTGTCTCCGCCTCGGAGGCGGCGAACGACAACGGCAGCGATCCGTACTTCAGCGTGTTGGCGAGCTCGCGGGCACTGTCGGCGGTGAAATTGCCGGTGATCTGCGTGGCGCTGCCCGCGGGGGTCGCGCCCTGGATGACCGGTGCGCTGACGACCTTGGAGTCGAGGGTGAACGCGGCCTGCTTGCCGATGTTCGCCGACGTGAACTGAGCCCAGGTGTTGCCACCCTCGGTGGTGAAGCTGAGGGAGACGACGTTGCGGGACTGCTGGGTGTCGAACTGCGAGCTGGCGTCGGCGATCTGCTGTCCGTCGATGATCGACGGCTCGAGGATGTAGACCGCGGTGCCGTCCGTGGAGCAGGCGACGAGCGGCAGGGCCGGATCGTCGTTGCCCTGCAGGGGGTCGGGCGCGGAGCAGTCGATCGTGGCCATGGCCTGCTGCTGCACTGTCGGGTCGGTGCTCTGCCGCTGCGCCTTCGCCTCGGCGATCGCGTCGGCGGTCTCGTCCGCCGACGACGCGGGCGGGGCGGCACCGGGCTCGGAGGCGGAGGTGTCGGACGGCGCGGGTGTCTCGGACGGGACGGGGGTGTCCGTGGGGTCCTGCGCCGGGAAGGGCCGGTTCTGCGGTGCCGGTGTCGCCGGAGCCATGGTGGCCGCAGGGTCGGCAGCCGCGGGGTCGGCAGCGGGATCGGTCGCCGCGGGAGCGGGCGTGCCCGCCGGAGTGGGGGCCTGGGACGTCAGCACGGGGCGGATGTACAGCCGGGCCGTCTGACCGAGTGTGCGGGCCTGCGAGCTGTCGTCGCCGGGAACCGTGATGACCAGGTTCTGACCGTCGACGACCACCTCGGAGCCGGAGACACCGAGACCGTTGACGCGGGTCTCGATGATCTGCTGCGCTTGACGCAGGCTCTCCTGGCTCGGGGCGCTGCCGTCGGGCGTGCGCGCGGTGAGCGTGACGCGTGTTCCACCCTGCAGGTCGATGCCCAGCTTGGGAGTCGGGGACTTGTCACCGGTGAAAAAGACCAGGACGTACACGAGGGCGATGAAGACGCCGAACACGGCGAGATACCGCACCGGATACGAGGATCCGCTGGATGGGGCCACGGTGAGTGCTTCTCCTGAGTGAGACGGACCGGCTGGAGGAGACGGACCTGCTGCTGGTCGGACGGGGGTGGAGCGCGGCGGCGGCGGGCGTCACGGACGGCCGGAGCCTGACCGACCGTACCCTCTCCACAACGACGCACCGCCCCCGAGGACGACCTCGGGGGCGGTGTATCCGCTTTGTCTCACTCCTTGGTGAGTCGCGCCTGCGATCGGCCGTCGTCCGCTCCGCCGAGGCCGTTCTCCAGGCTGTCGACGCGCGATCCGGCGTCGCTGTGGTCCTCGAAGTCGCTGGTCGGAGCGGCGTTCTCCGCAGCCGACTCGTCCAGCTCGTCCTCGTCGGGCAGCACGTCGCGCACGACGGCACGCGACCAGGTGGTGATGATGCCGGGAGCGATCTCCAGGTCGACGGTGGTCTCGGTGAGTCCGTCGACGAGGCCGTGCAGCCCGGACGTGGTCAGGACGCGATCACCGATGGACAGCGCTTCCTGCAGCTCGACCGTCTTGGCCACCTCACGCTTCTGGCGGCGGATGCCGAGAAACATGGGCACGAGCAGGGCGAGAACGAGAAGCGGAAACAGCAGTTCCATCAGAAACGTCAATCCTTAGATCTTGGGACTCGGAACCTTCAGTGTGCCACGTTCGGTCGGGCGATCGGGCGTGTCGACCGCCCGAAACGCCGGAATCGTCCGGATCCACCGGCTCAGGTCTCGTCGAAGAGCGTGCGTTGCGGCTCGTTCGTCCGCACCGAGATGCCGCCGACCGCGAGATCCGGCGGGGGTGTGAGACCCATCCGTTCCCACGCGGCGGCCGTGGCCACCCGACCGCGCGGCGTCCGCGCGATCATGCCCGCGCGGACGAGGTAGGGCTCGCACACCTCCTCCACGGTGGCCGGTTCCTCCCCGACCGCGACCGCGAGCGTCGAGACCCCCACGGGCCCGCCGCCGAAGCTGCGGACGAGGGCGCCGAGCACGGCTCGGTCGAGGCGATCGAGGCCGAGCTCGTCCACGTCGTAGACCTCGAGCGCCGCCCGGGCGACCTCGAGTGTCACGCGGCCGTCGGCACGCACCTCGGCGTAGTCCCGCACCCGGCGCAGCAAGCGGTTGGCGATGCGGGGTGTGCCGCGCGATCGTCCCGCGATCTCCGCGGCGGCATCCGCCTCGATGCGCACTCCGAGGATTCCCGCCGACCGCGTCAGGATGCGCTGCAGTTCACGGGGGTCGTAGAAGTCCATGTGCGCGGTGAAGCCGAAGCGGTCACGCAGCGGGCCGGTGAGGGCGCCGGACCGGGTGGTGGCACCGACGAGCGTGAACGGTGCGACGTCGAGCGGGATCGAGGTGGCGCCCGGCCCCTTACCGACGACCACGTCGACGCGGAAGTCCTCCATCGCCAGGTACAGCATCTCCTCGGCCGGCCGCGCGATGCGGTGGATCTCGTCGATGAACAGCACGTCACCCTCGACGAGGTTGCTCAGCATCGCCGCGAGGTCTCCCGCTCGTTCGAGGGCCGGCCCGGAGGTCAGGCGCAGCGCCGAGTTCAGCTCCCCCGCGATGATCATCGCCATACTGGTCTTGCCGAGTCCGGGCGGACCGGACAGCAGGATGTGGTCCGGTGTTCCGCCGCGTTGCGTCGCGCCCTGCAGGACGAGCTGCAGTTGCTCCCGCACGCGGGGCTGACCGATGAAGTCGTCGAGCGACTTCGGCCGCAGACTCGCATCGAGATCGCCGTCGTCCGGCACCATCTCGGCGGTGACCAGTGAGTCATCGGTGCCGTCCGGGTCCGTCACCGCGACCTGCCCAGGCTCACCAGGGCCGAGCGCAGAGCCTGCGCCGTTCCGACGACGGGGTCGTCTGCCAGCACGGCATCGACGGCGGGCTCGGCCTGCTTGGCCGGGAACCCGAGGCCGAGTAGCGCCTCGACCACCTGATCACGCACCGGGCTCGACGAGTGGCCGGGTGCGGCGACACCGGCCGGACCGGACACCACCGCGTCCACCTTGTCGCGCAGTTCGACCACGAGACGCTCGGCGCCGCGCTTGCCGATACCCGGTACCCGCATCAGGGCCGTGACGTTGCCGTCGGTCAGCGCGGTGCGCAGCGCATCGGGTTCGAGGACGGCGAGCACGGCCATGGCGAGCCGGGGACCGACGCCGGACACCGTCTGGAGCAGGCCGAAGAGATCGCGCGACGTGGCGTCCGCGAAGCCGTACAGCGTCATGGAGTCCTCGCGCACGATCATCGAGATGACCAGGCGCGCCTCGGTTCCGCGAGAGAGCCCGGCCAGCGTCGCCGGCGTCGCATTGACGCGGTAGCCGATGCCTGCCGCTTCCACCACCGCGTGGTCGAGGGCGATCTCGAGCACCTCGCCCCGTACCGAGCTGATCATCGCGGTTGCGCTCCCGTCCTCGCGGCGGCCCGCACGGCCGCGCGCTGCTGCTTCAGTTTCTTCTCGTACGCGGCCTTCGCCGCGGCCGCCTGCGCCTCGGCGGCGGCCATCCGCGCCATCATGGGTGCCCGCCAGCAGTGACAGATCGCCAGGGCGAGAGCATCGGCGGCGTCGGCGGGGCGGGGGGCCTGCTGCATGCCGAGAATGCGGGTCACCATGGCCGTCACCTGAGCCTTGTCCGCGGTGCCGTTCCCGGTGACAGCGGCCTTGACCTCGGACGGAGTGTGGAAGGCGACCGGGATACCGCGCCGGGCGGCCGCGAGGGCGATCACTCCCCCGGCCTGCGCGGTGCCCATCGCGGTGCGCACGTTGTTCTGGGAGAACACCCGCTCGACGGCGACCACCGTGGGCCGGTGGGTGTCCAGCCAGTACTCGGCGGACTCGGCGATGAGGAGAAGTCTCTGCGCCAGCTCCATGTCGGCCGGCGTCCGCACCACGTCGACGTCGAGCGCCGTGACCGCTCTGCCTGCGCCGGACTCGACCAGGCTCAGTCCACACCGGGTCAGCCCGGGGTCGACTCCCATGACACGCAACGCCCACTCCCTCACCGGATTCGGCCGCTCCGGACCTTCGAACACGTAGAACTGTTGTTCGATACCTTAGCGGCGAGTCGGTGACGAGTGTGGGCGGCGCGCTGGAGTCAGTCCTCGTCGAGCTGCGCGAGCACCTCGTCGGACAGATCGACGTTGGACCACACGTTCTGCACGTCGTCGCTGTCCTCGAGCGCGTCGATCAGCTTGAACACCTTGCGCGCTCCGTCGACGTCGACGGGCACACTGACGGACGGCTGGAAGCTGGCCTCGGCGGAGTCGTAGTCGATGCCCGCCTCCTGCAGCGCGGTGCGCACGGCGACGAGGTCGGTCGGCTCCGAGACCACCTCGAAGGTGTCCCCGTTGTCGTTGACCTCCTCGGCGCCGGCGTCGAGCACGGCCATGAGGACGTCGTCCTCGGACTGGCCGTTCTTCTCCAGCGTGACGACGCCCTTGCGCGAGAACAGGTAGGACACGGAACCCGGGTCGGCCATGTTGCCGCCGTTGCGAGTCATCGCGACACGGACCTCGCCGGCCGCGCGGTTGCGGTTGTCGGTGAGGCACTCGATGAGGACGGCGACACCGTTGGGCCCGTAGCCCTCGTACATGATGGTCTGCCAGTCGGCGCCGCCCGCTTCCTCACCGGCGCCGCGCTTGCGCGCACGCTCGATGTTGTCGTTGGGGACCGAGGTCTTCTTCGCCTTCTGGATGGCGTCGTACAACGTGGGGTTACCGACGGGGTCACCACCACCCGTGCGCGCGGCGACCTCGATGTTCTTCACCAACTTGGCGAAGGACTTCGATCGGCGGGCGTCGACGACAGCCTTCTTGTGCTTCGTGGTCGCCCATTTGGAGTGGCCGCTCATCGGCAATAGCCCCTTTCGTACCGGCAGAGAACGTGCCCATCTTACGCGGGCGTGGACGAGGTCCTTCGCTCCCGCACCATGTCGGCGAACAGGGCGTGGACCCTGCGGTCCCCCGTGACCTCGGGATGGAACGACGTCGCGAGCACGTCGCCCTGCCGCACGGCGACGACGCGGCCCGCCGCGGGACCCTCCGGGACGGTGGCCAACACCTCGACTCCGTCGCCGACCCGCTCGACCCACGGCGCCCGGATGAACACGGCACGCATCGGCTCGCCGCCCACCCGAGCGACGTCGAGGTCGGTCTCGAAGGAGTCGACCTGACGACCGAAGGCGTTGCGCCGCACCGTGATGTCGAGGCCGTCGAGATGCACGGCATCCGGGGTGGTGTCCAGGATGTCGGAGGCCAGCAGGATCATGCCGGCGCAGGACCCGTAGGCGGGCATACCGGCGGCGAGGCGCTCGCGGAGCGGACCGAGGAGATCGAAGATCCGCAGCAGCTTCCCCATCGTGGTCGACTCGCCGCCGGGCAGCACCAGACCGTCGACGGCGTCGAGTTCCTCGGGACGGCGCACCGTCACCGCGCTCGCACCGGCGGCAGTGAGCGCCTCGAGATGCTCTCGCACGTCACCCTGCAGCGCGAGCACCCCGATGGTCGGAGCTGTCACCGTGACGTCTCGAGGCCCGGCGTGTGCTGCGCCGAGCGGTCGTAGCGCATCAGACCCTCCTGCGTGACGGCCGCGACCATCCGGCCCTGACGGTCGTAGATCCGTCCCTGGGTCAACGCGCGGCCGAGGCCGGCGGAGGGCGACGTCTGGTCGTACAGCAACCACTCGTCCGCACGGAACGGGCGCAGGAACCACAACGCGTGATCGAGCGACGCGGTCTGCGTGGCGACGTCCTCGTGTGGGACCTTCGCCGAACCCAGCAGCGTCATGTCCGACATGTACGCCAGAGCGCACACGTGGAAGACCTGGTCGTCCGGCAGCGGATCGCGGTAACGGATCCACACCTGTTGCTGCGCAGCAAGACTGGAGCTCCGGGTGATGCGGTCCTGCGGGACGAGCCGCACGTCCCACCGGTTCCACTCCTTGTAGAACATCTTCTGCCGCAACGCCTCGTCCTCGGCGACGTCGGGGAGGTCTTCCGGACCCACCACTGCCGGCATCCGGTCCTGGTGCTCGATGCCCTCGTCCTCCACGTGGAACGACGCCGACATCGTGAAGATCGCCTTGCCGTCCTGGATGCCCGTGACCCGACGCGTGGCGAACGACCGACCGTCGCGGATGCGGTCGACCGTGAAGACGGTGGGCTCGTTCGGGTTTCCGGGGCGCAGGAAGTATCCGTGGAGCGAGTGCACGCGGAACGCGGGATCCACCGTCTTCGCCGCGGACACCAACGACTGCCCGGCGACCTGGCCGCCGAACGTGCGCTGCAGCTGACTCGGGACGGAACTCCCGCGATAGATGTCGTTCTCGATGCGCTCGAGCTCGAGGATCTCTTCGATTCCGGCCATGATCACCCTTTCCGGTCGGGACAGACGGGACCTGCCCCGCGAGTACGGCAGAAGTGTCGCAGAATCGGGCCCCGGAACGACACTTCGGCCGTACTCGCGGGGGGCGGAGGCGGCGCGTCGGGCAGGATCGAGGCCGTGCCCCGCTTCTCCCCCACCACTCCCGACGCGGTGGTGGACCACGTCGTGGACCGCATCGACGCCGTCGACGGAGGGTGTGTCGTGGCCGTCGACGGTGCGGACGCCGCCGATCCGGTGGCCTTCGCTCAGCGCGTCGTCGCCCGGCTCCGCGCGGACGGCCGCGCCGCCGATCTCGTCTCCCTGCACGACTGGGTGCGGCCCGCGTCGCTGCGACTCGAGTACGGGCACGAGGACGAACTCTCCTACCGCACCCTGTGGTTCGACTACGACGCATTGACGCGTGAGGTGATCACGGCGGTGCACAAACGCGATCAGTGGTTGCCCGCGCTGTGGGACGAGCGGTCCGATCGCTCCGCTCGCGCTCGGCCGCGAACGGCGGCGCAGAATCAGGTGGTGGTCGTCGCGGGCCCCATGCTGCTGGGGCGTGACCTCGATCTCGACGTCACGGTGGCGCTGACGCTCACCGAGCGCACCGCGTCGCGCCTCACCCCGGAGGACGAGCGCTGGACGGTGCCTGCCCTGACGGCGCACGCGGAGCACGGCGAACGGGCGGACGTCGAGGTGCGGATGGACCACCCCGACCGCCCGGCCCTGCTCGTCGAGCGCTGACCACCCCCGCAGACCGGAGGTGGTGTCAGATCACCAGCCGCGCTCGGCGAGGCGGTGCGGCTGCGGGATCTCGTCGACGTTGATGCCGACCATGGCCTCGCCCAGGCCGCGGGAGACCTTGGCCAGCACGTCCGGGTCGTCGAAGAAGGTGGTCGCCTTGACGATGGCGGCGGCACGCTGCTCGGGGTTGCCGGACTTGAAGATGCCGGAGCCGACGAAGACACCCTCGGCGCCGAGTTGCATCATCATCGCGGCGTCCGCCGGGGTGGCGATGCCACCGGCGGTGAACAGGGTGACGGGGAGCTTGCCCGCGCGGGCGACCTCGACGACGAGATCGTAGGGAGCCTGCAGCTCCTTCGCGGCGACGTACAGCTCGTCCTCGGGCAGCGACGTCAGGTGGCGGATCTGGTCACGCAGGGTGCGCATGTGCGTGGTCGCGTTGGACACGTCACCGGTGCCGGCCTCGCCCTTCGAGCGGATCATGGCCGCGCCCTCGGTGATCCGGCGCAGCGCCTCGCCGAGGTTGGTCGCACCACAGACGAAGGGAACCGTGAACTTCCACTTGTCGATGTGGTTCGCGTAGTCGGCGGGGGTCAACACCTCGGACTCGTCGACGTAGTCGACGCCGAGGCTCTGCAGGATCTGTGCCTCGACGAAGTGGCCGATGCGTGCCTTCGCCATGACGGGGATGCTGACCGAGGAGATGATGCTGTCGATCATGTCGGGATCGCTCATCCGCGAGACGCCGCCCTGTGCGCGGATGTCCGCGGGCACCCGCTCGAGAGCCATGACGGCGACGGCGCCGGACTGCTCGGCGATCTTCGCCTGCTCGGCGGTGACCACGTCCATGATGACGCCACCCTTGAGCATCTCTGCCATACCGCGCTTGACGCGGGCGGTTCCGGTGGACGGAGTGGCGTCCTGCTCGGACGGGAGGGTGGTGGTCACGGTGATCTCCTCAGGCATGCGGGAATGGGTGCACCGCGAGCCTAGGCTCGGCTGGACCTCGTCGCGATAACCACTTCGACCGCACTGGCCCGCTATGGCTGCCATCACACCAGGTCAGTGGATGGCGCGCACGTCCGGATCGGTGCGGAGAGCCAGCACCGTGTCCGCCTCGTCGAGCAGCTCCGCCATCGCGCGCGGATAGACCGCGTCGCCCGAGGCGGCCAGTGACCGGATCTCGTCCGCCGTGCACCAGCGATGCCCGGTGACGACGCGACGCTCGAGCTCCGTGAAGCCCGTGCGCACCGGCTCGAACGCCTCGGCGCGGAGAGCGAAGAACAGCTCCTCCGACCGGATCACGACACCGTCGAAGGAGAACGTCGCAGTCCTACGCCACATGGGCCCGCGCAGGTCCTCCGCCGAGGCGACCATGCCGGTCTCCTCGCGCAGTTCGCGAACGGCGGCGTCGCGCAGGGTCTCCCCCACCTCGACGCCCCCACCGATGGTGAACCAGAAATGCACGTCGGGCACCGACGGATCGTGACCCCGCAGCAGCAGCACGCGGCCGCGCCCGTCGAGCAGCACGACGCGCGCCGAGGTCCGGGTCGACGCGCCCTCGACCTCCTCGAGGGTCGCCTCGCTCTCGGAGAGCTCGAAGTAGGTCGGCATCGCGGCCGTCCCGCCGAGTCGGAGCAGGCGAACGGGTCGACGCGATCGCAGTGCGACGGTGTCGCGGACCGCGTCGTTGTGGAACCGCCGGGCGATCTGCACCCGCGCCTCCGCGTCGGCGAGTTCGGAGATCATCTGCGGGTTCAGCCGGGCGAGGTCGATGCGGCCGAGTGCGACGGACACCGCGTTCTCGGCGCGCTCCCGGTCGGCACGCTCCGCCCGTTCCGCCCGATCCGCGAGCGTCGTCAGGGTGCGGCTCTCCACCGATCCCGGCGCGTCCAGGGCGGCGGCGACCGCACGTGTCACCACCGACCGACGGGCAAGGGCGGCCTCGAGGGACTGCCAGGACCGGTCCGAGCGCACGTGCAGTCGGTCGAGACGGTGCGCCGTCGAGTACGCCCACAGGCCGAGGAGCAGGACCAGCAGTGCCACGACCACGACGGCGGCGGCCACCCAGAACGTCATCAGTCGATCACCTTCACCGTGCGACCGGCCACCGCGACCGCTTCGTACACCCGGACGATCTGCTCCGCCACGACGGGCCAGTCGTAGGACACGGCGGCGCGGCTCGCCTGGCGCACCAGGTCGGCCCGCTCGTCGTCGTTCGACAGCACGCGGATCACCGCGTCCGCCATGGCCTCGGAATCGCCCACCGGGAAGAGCACACCGGCCGTGCCGTCACGCAGCACGCGGCGGAACGCGTCCAGATTGCTCGCGACCACGGGCGCGCCCGCTGCCATGGCCTCCACCAGCACGATGCCGAAGCTCTCGCCGCCGGTGTTCGGAGCACAGTAGATGTCGGCGCTGCGCAGTGCCGACGCCTTCTCGGCGTCCGTCGTCTGGCCGAGGAAGCGGAAGTGCTTCGCCAGATCGCCGGCCTCTCGGCACAGCTTCTGCTCGTCGCCGCGGCCCACGACCAGCACCTCGATGTCCGGGAACACCGCGGCGATGGGCCGGAGCGCGGCCAGCAGGGTCTGCATGCCCTTGCGGGGCTCGTCGTAGCGGCCGATGAACACCAGCGTCCGGCCCGGCCGGGGATACCCGGGCAGCAGGGGCGCCGTCGCGAACGCGGGGACGTGGACCCCGTTGGGGATCTCCACCGCATCGGACCCCAGTGCCTCCACCTGCCACCGTCGCGCCAGCTCCGAGACGGCGATGCGCCCGGCGATCTTCTCGTGATACGGGCGCAGCACGCCCTGGAAGGTGCTCAGCAGCAACGACTTCGTGGTCGAGGCGTGGAACGTGGCCACGATCGGACCGTCCGCGATCTTCAGCGACAGCATCGACAGACTGGGCGCGTTCGGCTCGTGGATGTGCAGGACCTCGAACTCGCCCTTCTCGATCCACGCCCGGATGCGGGTGTAGGTCACCGGACCAAACGCCAGGCGCGCCACCGAGCCGTTGTACGGGAAGCTCAGGGCCTTGCCCGTCGAGACGACGAAGTCGGGCAGCGCCGTCTCGTCGCTCGCCGGGGCCAGGACGCTGACACGGTGACCGCGCTGGATCAGTACCTCGGCCAGTTCCGCGACGTGCGCCTGCACGCCACCCGGGACGTCGAACGAGTACGGGCAGACGATGCCGATCTTCACCGGTCGGCCTCACCGGTCATGCGGTCACGCCGGCCCTGCGAGAGGTCGTCCCACCACAGCGGCTGCAGCATGTGCCAGTCGGCCGGATGCGCGGCGATGTTGGCGGCGAAGTGGTCGGCGAGCGACTGGGTGGCCTGCTCGACGCCGGCGGAGACGTCGATCGGGGGCTCGATCGAGAAACCCCAGCCGGTGGGGGTGAACCAGCAGTGCACCGGGAGCAGAGCCGCACCGGTGTCGATCGCGAGACGCGCGGGCCCGGCCGGCATGCGGGTCGGCTCCCCGAAGAACGTGACGGGCACCCCATGGCGGGCGAGGTCGCGCTCACCGAGGAGGCACACGACCTTTCCGTCTCGCAGGCGCTCGGAGAGTTGCTCGAACGGCGGGCGTTCGCCGCCGCTCAGCGGGAAGATCTCGAACCCGAGGGACTCGCGGTACGCGACGAAGCGTTGGTAGAGCGACTCCGGCTTCAGCCGTTCGGCCACCGTCGTGAACTGGCCGCGGGTGCGCGTGAGCCAGACGCCCGCCATGTCCCAGTTCCCGCTGTGCGGGAGCGCGAGCACGGCGCCGCGGCCGGACGCCAGCGCCGCGTCCAGATGTTCCTGGCCGACGACGGCGTCGTCGATGGCCGCGGCCTGGGCCGCGAGATCCATGGACGGCAACCGGAACGCCTCGCGCCAGTACCGCGCGTAGGAGCGCACCGACGCCTGCACGAGGTCGTCCGGTACCGCGTCCGCGGTGGTGCCCAGCACGCGGGCGAGGTTGCGGCGCAGCTGCTCCGGTCCTCCGTTGCGGCGCGCGGCGAGGTCGGCGCCGGCGTCGAAGAGTCGGGTCGCGACGCCGTCGGGCAGCGCCCGGACGACCCGCCATCCGGCGATGTATCCCGCGGCGCCGAGCCGCTCCGACAGACTCATCCAGCCGTGCTGTCCGGCTCGATCCGGTTGGCCTTCGGCTGGATCGGAATGATGTCGCGGGCACCGGCGGAGTTGCGGACGGCCAGTACACGCTGGAACACCGTGACGATGCTCGCCGCGGCCAGAAAGTACGTCGCGACGGGCAGAGCGAACTGCAGCCAGGTGAGATCGGCGAGTTGGCCGATGCCGGTGAGCCCGGATCCGACGAGGACGATCACCAGGCGGTCCGGACGTTCGATCAGGCCACCGTCGGCGGACAGTCCGCTCGCCTCGGCACGGGCCTTGGCGTAGGAGATGACTTGCGACGTCACCAGACACACGAGCATCGCGACGAACAGCGGCCGATCGTTCTGGTGGAAGACCGCCCACCACGACAACCCGGCGAAGATGGCGCCGTCGGCCACGCGGTCGCACGTCGCATCGAGCACGGCGCCGTACTTGCTGCCGCCGCCCCGCGCACGTGCCATCGCACCGTCGAGCATGTCGAACATGACGAACAGCCAGATCACCAGCGTGCCGATGAACAGATGGTCCGCGGGGAACAGCGTGATCGCGGCGACGACGCTCGCGACGGTGCCGATGATGGTGACGGAGTCCGGCGTGAGACCCGTGCTGTTGAGGGCGCGGCCCAGCGGCGCGGTGACCTTGGACGCCGATGCCCTACCGAAGATGCTCAGCACGACGGAGTCAGTCCTTCCACGCGGCGGCGAGCAACGCGCGAGTGTCTCGGAGGAGTTGCGGCATGACCTTCGCACCGCCGATGACAGTGATGAAGTTGGCGTCACCGCCCCACCGCGGGACGACGTGCTGGTGCAGGTGCTCGGCGAGCGAACCGCCTGCGGGCGCACCGAGATTGAGCCCGACGTTGAACCCGTGCGGGCGTGAGACCCGCTTCATCGTGCGGATCGCGTGCTGCGTGAACCGCATCAGCTCCACGCTCTCCTCGTCCGTGAGGTCCTCGAGGTCGGCCACCTTGCGGTACGGCACCACCATCAGGTGACCCGGGTTGTACGGGTAGAGATTCAGCACCGCGTACACGTGCTCTCCGCGCGCGACGATGAGCCCGTCCTCGTCCTCCAGCGTGGGAATCTGGGTGAACGGCTCCGACGCCATCTTGTCGTCGACCTTCGGAGCCGTCGCGATGTAGGACATCCGGTGCGGCGACCAGAGCCGCTGAAGGCGGTCCTCGTCACCCGTCCCGGTGTCCACGATGGCTCCCGCGTCGGCGGTGGCGTCGTCCTCGCTCATGCTCCGTCACTCCCGCCGGGGATGGTGTCGAAGGTGTCCGCCGTCGGGGACTCGTTGCGGCGCTGCGCCACCCAGGAGGCGACCGCCGTGACCGCGTCGTCGACGGGGACACCGTTGATCTGGGTGCCGTCGCGGAAGCGGAAGCTCACCGCACCGGCATCCGCGTCGTTCTGCCCGGCCAGCAGCATGAACGGCACCTTCTGCGTGGTGTGGTTGCGGATCTTCTTCTGCATGCGGTCGTCACTGGCGTCGACCTCGGCGCGGATGCCCGCCTTCCGCAGCGCAGCGATCACACCGAAGAGGTGGTCCGCGTACGCCTCGGCGACGGGGATGCCCACCACCTGCACGGGGGCGAGCCACGCCGGGAAGGCACCCGCGTAGTGCTCGGTCAGCACACCGAAGAAGCGTTCGATGGAACCGAACAGTGCGCGGTGGATCATGACGGGGCGCGTCTTCACACCGTCGCTACCGGTGTACTCGAGGCCGAAACGATCGGGAAGATTGAAGTCGAGCTGAATGGTCGACATCTGCCATGTCCGGCCGAGCGCGTCCTTCGCCTGCACCGAGATCTTGGGTCCGTAGAACGCGGCGCCGCCCGGATCGGGAACGAGGTGCAGCCCGGAGGCAGCGGCGACCTCGGCGAGGGTGGCGGTGGCCTCCTCCCACACCTCGTCGGAGCCGACGGACTTGTCGGGGTTACGGGTGGAGAGCTCGAGATAGAAGTCGTCGAGGCCGTAGTCCTTCAAGAGTCCGAGCACGAAGTTCAGCGTGTTCGTGAGCTCCTCGTGCATCTGCTCGCGAGTGCAGTAGATATGAGCGTCGTCCTGCGTCATACCGCGCACACGGGTCAGACCATGGATGACGCCCGACTTCTCGTAGCGGTAGACCGACCCGAACTCGAACAGCCGCAACGGAAGTTCGCGGTACGAGCGGCCGCGGGAGTCGAAGATCAGGTTGTGCATCGGGCAGTTCATCGGCTTCAGGTAGTAGTCCTGGCCGGGCTTGCGCACCGTGCCGTCCTCGGCGAGTTCCGCGTCGAGATGCATCGCGGGGAACATGCCGTCCTTGTACCAGTCGAGGTGACCGGAGACCTCGTACAGCGTGCTCTTGGTGATGTGCGGTGAGTAGACGAACTCGTAGCCCTGCTCGACATGGCGCTGGCGCGAGTAGTCCTCGAGCTCCTTGCGCACGATGCCACCCTTGGGGTGGAAGACCGGCAGGCCGGATCCCAACTCGTCGGGGAAGCTGAACAGGTCGAGCTCCGACCCCAGCTTGCGGTGATCGCGACGCTCGGCCTCCGCGAGGAGCTCGAGGTACGCGTCGAGCGCCTCCTGCGACTCCCAGGCGGTGCCGTACACGCGCTGCAGATCGGCCTTCGACTGATCGCCGCGCCAGTACGCGGCCGAGCTGCGGGTGAGCTTGAACGCCGGGATGTACTTGGTGGTGGGCACGTGCGGTCCGCGGCACAGATCGCCCCACTCGCGATCGCCGGTCCGCGGGTTCAGGTTGTCGTAGGCGGTGAGCTCTCCCCCGCCCACCTCCATGACCTCGGGATCGTCGACCGAGCCCTTGTCGTCGACGAGTTCGAGCTTGTACGGCTCGTCGGCCAGCTCGGCCTTGGCGGCGTCCAGGGAGTCGTAGACGCGCCGCGAGAACCGCTGACCACTCTTGATGATCTGCTTCATCTTCTTCTCGAGCTTGGTCAGGTCCTCCGGAGTGAACGGGTTCTCCACGTCGAAGTCGTAGTAGAAGCCGTTCTCGATGGGCGGGCCGATGCCCAGCTTCGCGTTCGGGAACATCTCCTGGACCGCCTGGGCCAGCACGTGCGCGGCCGAGTGGCGGATGACGCTACGGCCGTCCTCGCTGTCGGCGCGCACGGGCTCGACCTCGGTGTCCGCCTCGGGCGCCCACGACAGGTCGCGGAGTCGACCCTCCTCGTCCCGGACCACCACGATGGCGTCCGGCCCCTTGTTGGGAAGGCCGGTGTCGCGCAGCGCCGTTCCGGCGGTCGTCCCTGCGGCCACGCTGATGCGAGGTGCGAGGACAGCGGAATCGGGCATGCTCACGGTGATGCGCTCCTACGGACGTGGGTCGGTGCCGCCCGGGTGGGGCGGCGGCGACAGGTGTGGGTCGGGTGTCGTGCACAGCGTATCGGCATCGGGGACGCGGCAGACACCTCGCCCGAACGCCTGGCGCGTCAGAGAAGCGCCGACCACCGTCGGGCTCTGTCCTCGGGGGTGCGACGCGGACAGCTGACGCACATGTCGACCCCGGCCTCGAAGACCAGACAGCACGATCCACGACGGACGACACGGCGCGAGTGCGCATCCGGCGCACTCGCAGTCGCCGGTGTGACGATCGCGTCCGCCGTCACGTCCACGAAACGCGGTTCGGGGAACCGGTGCGTCCGAGCCTGCGACGTGAGGAGCCGCGCCATCGCGGTGGCGTCGGCCACGCGTCCGAGTGCGGAGGCCACGTCGAGCACCCGGTTGGCCACGGAGTCCGAGGCGATCGCCCACAGGCTCGGTGCGGACAGCCCCGGCACGCGCTGTGCGAGCCCCCCGACCAGGCGCTCGACCAGGTCCGCCACGACTGTGTCCGCCGACGTCGCCACCGTGGGCGACATCAGTGCGGCAACGGTCCCGGTGTCGCCGATGGCCACCACCGCATCGGGAGCCGTCGGGTCGACGCAGTGCCCGGTGACGAGCAACTGAGCGCCGAGGACCAGTACGAGCGTCGAGCTGGAGCCGTACCACCACAGCGTCGCGCACGTGGTGTCCGAGACGTCGGGCCACCGCGCGGCGGACCGAGCCAGTGCGACGTCCAGCAGCGCTGGATCGGGGATGTCCCAGCCGTCCCCGGGCGGGACCACCATGAGGTTCGCGGTCCACGGCAGCGCCTTCGCGGTGCGCGTGACGACGTCCGCGGCGGTCAGAGTGGGCTCTGCAGCCACGCCCAGTCCAGGCCCACCCAACCGGCGACCAGCTCGAGGGCGCCGAGCAGCCACAGCGTGGCGAGCACGACCACGGTGGTCAACAGTGCGCCGAGTCCCTTGACGACGATGTTCTGCCGACCGAACCACTCCATGAACGTGTCGTACCGGGCCCGCACCCAGTGCAGGACGGTCTTGGCCCACGCGAACTCCGAGGCGAGGATGCCGAGACCGGCGAAGACGATGAGCCATCCGGGACCGGGATACGGGATGGCGACGATGCCGAGGGCGAGGACGACGGTTCCCACCGCGGCCACCGCGATGCGGTACGCACGATCCACGGTCGGGCGCGAGGCGATGCCGTCACGCCACTCGCGGTACCGGCTGCGCTCCTCGCGCCCGCGGCTGCCGCGCTCGCGCGATCCGGAGTCCGTCACCGCGGACGGGTCGGCAGTCGCTGCGCGCTCTGCGGGGGCGACCCTGTCTGCGGGGGCCTTGTCGGTACTCACCAGGTCACCATACCCGGGGGCACCGACCTCGGAACGGCGAAAGGCCCCCGCTGCAGCGAGGGCCTGTCGTCTTCTCTGTGGTCCCGGCTGGGATCGAACCAGCGACCTTCCCGGTGTGAACGGGACGCTCTTCCACTGAGCCACGGGACCGGGCCGCGTGCGAGCACGCCGTCCGAACGAGGGGAAACGTTAACACGTCCCCGAGGGTGCTCCCAACACGGACCCCGACCCGCGCCGGCCACCGCTGCGGCTGACCGACCCTGCGGCGGTCGTGACAGGAGTGACGGCAGGGAAACACGGTGTGAACAGCGGATTTGTGACTTCCGGCCGACGTGGGCTAATGTTTCGAACCGCACCACGGAGGCGGAAACGCCACCGAGGAGTGTGCGGACGTGGCGCAGCTGGTAGCGCACAACCTTGCCAAGGTTGGGGTCGCGGGTTCGAATCCCGTCGTCCGCTCGAGGGTATCGAGTCCCCCGGTTCTCACGAGCCGGGGTTCTCGTCACCACGGTGGAGTGGCCGAGTGGTGAGGCAACGGCCTGCAAAGCCGTGCACACGGGTTCGATTCCCGTCTCCACCTCGTCACCCGTCACCGGGTCCCGCGCGATTAGCTCAGCGGGAGAGCGCTTCCCTGACACGGAAGAGGTCACTGGTTCAATCCCAGTATCGCGCACCACCACACGAAGCCCCCGTCCTCGGACGGGGGCTTCGTGCATTCCGCCTCATCCCACTCGGTACCGCTCGAACAGCTCGTCGAGGTGCCGCGTCGTCGTCTCGTCGTCGACGTAGTCCACCTCGTCGCGCGTCGTCACGTGCACGTGATCGTGGGCGTACTGGATCCACTCGAAATCCGCCACCAGCTGATCGCTGCCGTACGCGCCCGCCTCGTCGACGGCCTTCTGAACCGCTGCCTTGACCCGGTCCACGCGACCCGTGAAGTACTGCACCGTCATCTGTTCGCTCATGTCGATCCTCTCGTCGTCGCCACGCTGCGGCGTCGTGACCCCGCGCCATCGTTCGTCGTTCATCCTCCGCCTACCCGATCGTCCGGTGTCGTGAACGACACGTCTCGGACGTCGGGAGTGAGAAGACACAACGGCGATCGCCCGCCGATCACCCGAATCGCCGTGTGCGTCCGGCGCAGGGTGATTGACTTGCCTCATGCCTACCTGGGGTTGGTTCGTCGTGGCTCTCGTGGTCATCGATCTCGCCGTCGTCGTCACCTGGTTCGCGCTGCGACACCGCACCGCCGCCGCACGGACGGAGACCGTCGACCGTCATCCCGTCGACGCCGAGACGCACACCGCCGTGGCCGCTCTGGTGCACGCGCGCAAGCCGGCGCAGGCGATGTCGCTGCTGCGCGATCGCACGGGAATGCCTCTGCGACAAGCGAAGAACGTGGTGGACGCCGTGGAGGCGACGGACCGCCCCCACGCCGCCCACCCTCGATCGGCCTGACGGGTGGCGACACAGCCCACGAGACGCGCCACGCACGCCGACGTGCCGGCCCTCGCCGATCTGGCGGGACGGACCTTCCCCCTGGCGTGTCCACCCGGAACGCTGCAGGAGGACATCGACCATTTCGTGGCGACCGTGCTGTCGGAGTCGGCGTTCCGCACCTACCTCGACGACGACGAGCGCATCGTGCGGGTCGCTCCGCAGGGCACGGCACTGGTCGGGTACACGATGCTGATCCTGTCGGCGTCGACCGACCCGGACGTGTCGAGCGCCCTCACGGCCACGGACGCCGTGGAGGTGAGCAAGATGTACAGCGACCCCGCCGCCCACGGCACGGGAGTTGCTGCAGCACTGATGGAGTCGGCCGCGGACGAGGCTCGACGGCTCGGACGCAGCGCGCTGTGGCTCGGAGTGAACCAGCAGAACGCCCGCGCGCTGGCGTTCTATCGGCGCAGCGGTTTCCGGCAGCTGGGAGAGAAGCGTTTCCCGCTGGGAGCCGTGCTGCACGAGGACTTCGTCATGCAGCGCGACCTCACCTGACGCCGACTCGGACGGTAGCGACTCAGACGGAGGCGAAGCGCGAGAGCGCCAGCAGACGCGACGTCGCGCGCAGGTACTTCTTCCGGTACCCGCCCTGGAGCATCTCCTCGGTGAAGAGCTCGTCGAGCTTCGCACCCGACACGGTGACCGGCGTACCCGCGTCGTACAGGCGGTCGGCCAGCACGACGAGGCGCAGCGCCACGGACTGGTCGGGTGCCGCGTGGACGTTCTCGATGAAGACGGCCGTGACACCCTCGATCAACTTCCCGTAGCGCGACGGGTGCAGGGTGCTCAGATGCTTCACCAGCGCGTCGAAGTCGTCGAGCGTCGATCCCTCGACGGCCGCCGCGGCGGCTTCGATCTGGTCCGCGCCGATCGGGTCCGGAGCCGGGGGCAGGTCGCGGTGCCGGTAGTCGGGACCGTCGACACGAATGGACTCGAAGATCGAGCCGAGCTTCTTGATCTCCCGCAGGAAGTCCTGAGCGGCGAAGCGACCCTCGCCCAACTGGCCGGGCAGCGTGTTGGACGTCGCGACGATGGAGACGCCCTTGGCGGCCAACTCGGTGAGCAACCGGGACACCAACATCGTGTCGCCCGGATCGTCGAGCTCGAACTCGTCGATGCACAGCACGCTGTGACCGGACAGCTCGTCGAGCGCCTTCGTGAATCCGAGAGCTCCGACGACGTGCGTCAACTCGACGAAGGTGCCGAACGCCTTGGGCTCCGGCGACGCGTGGAAGATCGAGGCCAGCAGGTGGGTCTTGCCGACGCCGAACCCACCGTCGAGGTACAGACCTGCGCCGGATGCCGGCGTCTTCTTGCCGAACAGACCGCGCTTCCCGCCCGACCGGATCTTCGCGACCTTGCCGGCGAACTCCTCCGCCTTGCGCACTGCCTCGGCCTGCGTCGGCTCGTTCGGGTCCGGGATGTAGGACGCGAAACTCACGTCGTCGAACATCGCCGGCGGCACCATCTGGGCGATCAGCTGGTCGGCGGGCACCACGGGATCGCGGTCGACGAGGCGTTGTGGCATGGGACGAGGTTAACGACGTGGTGTGATGGCTTTTGTGCAGCGTATCGATAATGGGACCTACCTCACAGTGACCGACGACGATCTCACCGATCTCTACGCGTATCCGGCCGAGCTCCACTCCCCCTGGATCCGCGTCAACTTCGTGGCGGGCATCGACGGTGCGGTGTCGCAGGACGGGGTGTCCGGTGGACTGGGGACCCCTGCTGACAAGGCGGTCTTCGGCGAGCTCCGCTCGCTCGCCGACGCCGTCCTGGTGGGATCGGGCACCGTCACGGCAGAGAACTACGGCGGTGTCGAGGTGTCCGACGCGGTGCGCGCCGCGCGCACCGCGCGGGGTCAGAGCGAGGTCCCTCCGATCGTCGTGGTGACCGGCTCCGCGAGCGTCGATCCCGAGTCGACGGTGGTGTCGGGCGCGGAGGTGCCGCCGATCGTGCTGACCACCTCGCACGCGCCCGAGGACAAGGTGCAGGCACTGCGCGACGCCGGGCTCACCGTCGTCCGCGCCGACGGCGACCTCACCGGCGACGTCGTGGTCGCGCTGCTGCAGGACCTCGGCCTGCAGCGAGTGCTGTGCGAGGGCGGGCCCGGACTCTTCGGGTCGCTTCTCGCCGCGGATGTCGTCGACGAGGTCTGCGTGACCACCTCGCCCACCCTCAGCGCCGGGACCTCGGGCCGGATGGCGACGTCCGATGCCGCCGTCGACCGCCCGATGACCCCGGGCCACATCCTGCTCGACGACGACGGGACCATCCTGGTGCGCTGGGTACGTGCGCGCGAGATGGCACGCTGAACGTATGCAGATGTCGAGGTTCGGGTCACGGCTCGCCGCCCTGACGGCCGTCGTCGTGGTCGCCGCCGCGTGCGGGGCCGGACCGTCGACCCGTCCGGACGTGGCGATCGAGGGTGGATCGGCCGGGTCCGACGACGGGCCCGCGACGACCGAACCCACCGACGAGGGGCCACGTCCTCTCGAGGCACCGGTCACCGACCTGAACTGGACCGACTGCACGGCCCGCACCACGGCTGCCCGCGGGGTCACGGCCGCGCCGGGAGTGCTGGTGGACTGCGCGACGTTCCCCGCTCCCATCGACCGCACCGTCGCCTCGGACGGCACGTTCGAACTCTCCGCGGTCCGCGTGCGCACGGCCGCCACGCCGGCGGACGCGGCGCCGCTGGTGTACACGTCCGGCACCGATCGACCGTCGTCCGCGGACATGGCGGCGCTCGCCGCGCAGCCGGACACCGCGCTCCTCGACGCCCACCCGATCGTCGGTGTCGATCGGCGGGGAATCGGCAACTCCGCGCCGTTCGACTGCTACTCGGGTGCCACGTCCACCCGCGACGCGCTGACCGACCTCGGGCAGTACTCACCCGGCACCGACGCGGCGGACAAGGTCGCGACCCTCGCCCGCGACGCGACGATCGCGTGTACCGACTTCCTGCTTCCCGAGGCACTCATCTTCGGGGTCACCAACAGCGCCGACGATCTCGAGGCGCTCCGGGAGGCGTGGGGAGTGCGTGCCCTGTCGCTCCTGGGATCGGGCAACGGCGCCCTCGTCGCGCTCGGGTACGCGGCCGCGTACGGCGACCACGTCGCCCGCCTCGTGCTCGATTCCCCCACCAGCGTCATCACCGACGCCGTCACCAGCGCCGAGCAGACCGTGCGCGGCGAGGAGGCCGCCCTGACGGCGTTCGCCACCCGATGCGCCGCCGTCGGATGCTCGCTCGGGGCGGATCCGCGCTCACAGGTGGTGGAGTTGTTCCGCCGCGCCGACGCCGGTGATCTCGCACCGCTGTCCGGTGCCACCGTTCGACAGGCAGTCGTCCACCTGCTGGCGTATCCGTCCACCGCCGACGGCGCCGCGCGGGTGCGCTCCACGTCGGACACGGTGGCAGGTGCGCTCGTCGGGAACACCACCGCACTCGACGACGCGGTCGACGAGGTGCGTGCCCTGACCGAGACCGACGGTCATTTCGTGAGCCGCTGCACCGACGGCCAGCAGTGGCCCGCGCCCGACCGGGTCCGGGAGCTGCAGACGTCGTGGTCGGGCCAGTACCCGGCCTTCGGTGCGACGGCGGCGTTGAACCTGCTCACCTGCTCGGCGTGGCCGGCGACCACCCCGCCGCCCGTCCCCTCCACCCTGGGGCTCCCGGTCCTGGTGCTCAGCGGGAACGCCGACGCCGTCACCGGTACGGAGCCGCTTCCGGCGGTCACGGGAGCGTTGGGCGCGGCCGGCGCGGCCACCACGACGATCACCTGGGACGGCATCGGACACCCCGTGTCGGTGGGCTCGGGGTGCGGACGAGCGGCCGTCGCGGCGTACCTCGAAACGGGCGACGTGCCGGAAGGCGGTAATGCGTGTCCGGCCTAGTTGCCGGGGTACCGTCTCCGGGTGTCGTTCCGTCATCTCGAACCGCGAACTGGTGAGACCACCGCGCAGGTGATCCGTTTCGCGTTGTGGCCCATCGCCATCCTGACGGTCCTCAATCGCGTGATCGTCAAGGCCGTCAACGGCAACATCACCGACGATTTCCGCCCGGTCTACAACGCCGCGTTGGCATTTCTGAATCGACGCGAGGTCTACACGGCGAACTTCGACTCGGTCGACCCGCACTATCTCTATCCGCCGAGCGGGACGCTGATCATCGCGCCGCTGGCCGTACTGGACCCCGAGCGCTCGCGCTGGTTGTTCATCGGGGTCAACGCCGTCGCCGTGATCGTCGCGCTCTACCTGCTGCTGCGCATGTTCGAGCTCGGCCTGTCGTCGGTGGCCGCACCGGTGGTGCTGCTCGCCGCGTTCTCCACCGAGACCGTCACCAACACACTGATCTTCACCAACATCAACGGCCTGATCCTGCTCGGCGAAGTGCTGTTCATGATGCTGCTGTTGAGGCGGCACCCGTACTGGTCCGGCGCCGCCATCGGCCTGACCATCGCCGTCAAACCGACTCTCGCACCGCTGCTTCTGCTGCCGCTCGTCCGCAAGGAGTGGCGCGTCTTCGTCACCGCCGTCGGCATCCCCGTCGTTCTGACGCTGCTCGCCATCCCGCTGTCGGTCGACCCGATGGCCTTCGTCTCCCACACGGTGCCGTACCTCCTCGAGACGCGGGACTACTTCAACAGCGCGATCGTCGGCAACGGCCTCTACTACGGACTGCCCACCGCGCTGGTGCTCGCGCTCCGCGCCGTGTTCGCCGTGATGGTGCTCGTGTCCCTGTGGCTGCTGTGGAAGTACTACCGCCACGACGAACTGTTCTTCGTGACCACTGCGGGTGGGCTGCTGCTGGTCGCATCGTTCCTGCTCGCGTCGCTCGGCCAGATGTACTACTCGATGATGCTGTTCCCGCTGATCATGTCGGTGGTGCTGCGCAACTCGGTGATGCGCAACTGGCCGGCGTGGCTCGCCGTGTACGGGTTCCTCAGCTACGACAGCTGGCTCGTCGGCCGCTTCCCGGAGTTCGGGCGCTCCATCGAGTACCTCCGCACGACGTGGGGTTGGTCGCTGATCATCGTCGTGATCTTCGCCGTGCTCGTCGGTCGCTATCTCACCGCGCGCCGCGAGGGCCGGCTGGACGGCGGCATCGATCCGGCGTTCCTGCTCGACGAGAACACGACCTCACCGAAGCCTGTACCTGCGACGACAGCGGGAACCGCGGCCACGCATTAGCGTGGAGGCATGAGTTCCGCACCAGAGAAGAAGCCCACGTTCGAGCTGTCCGACGACGAGTGGCGTACCAAGCTCACCGCAGCCGAGTACGCAGTGCTGCGCAAGGCCGGCACCGAGCGGCCGTTCGTCGGCGAGTACACCGACACCACCACCGAGGGCGTCTACAAGTGCCGCGCCTGTGACGCCGAACTGTTCCGCAGCACCGAGAAGTTCGAGTCCCACTGCGGGTGGCCGTCCTTCTTCGATCCCAAGGACACCGACGCCGTGATCCTGAAGGTCGACCGGTCGATGGGCATGAAGCGCACCGAGGTCCTGTGCAGCAACTGCCACAGTCACCTCGGCCACGTCTTCGAGGGCGAGGGGTACCCCACCCCGACCGATCAGCGGTACTGCATCAACTCGATCTCGCTCACGCTGGAGCCGAAGGCCTGAGTGAGCCGTAGTACCCACACTGGGACGGGTGGTAGTCGTCGAAGGACGGCGACCACCCTTCCGTGTGTGTGGAGACCAGCATGTCGAGGTAGTACTCCCATCCCGGGCCGATGCCCTCGAGGCCGTCCGTCGTCGTCAGGTGGTGCCGGAACATCAGCATGGTCCCGTCTCCCGTGGTCCTGAGCGTCACGTCGAACGTCCACCCGTCGGACTCCAGTGCGAGATACCTCGGCGCGTCACACGCCAGGATCGTCAGGTCGGAGGCAGGTGCGTTCTCCTCGAACCCCATCGTCACCCGCACGGTGCTGCCGGCTCCCTGCGTTCCCTCCCAGCTGCCGTACCACCGCGCGGTGCGCTCACTGACGGTGAGACTGTCCCAGACGTCGTCGATCGGTACGTCCAGGACGCGCTCCAGCACGAGATCGACACCCGTCTCGACGCGCTCGAGTAGGCCGGTGGGTTCCGGGTGTGACGTCATCGGCGCATCGTACTGCGCTCGTCCTGCACCCAGGCCGGGTCCGCAGGGCCGGATGTGGCGCCCCGACAGAGGTTCTGTGCAGAACGGCTCGCCGCCGCTAGTGTCGGCTCCATGCGTACCTTCACGTCCGCGGACGACATCGTGTCCGCCCTCGGCGAGACCATCGGCACCAGCGACTGGCTGGAGATCACGCAGGAGCGCGTGAACCAGTTCGCCGACGCCACCGGTGACCACCAGTGGATCCACGTGGATCCCGAGCGCGCCGCGAAGGAGAGCCCCTTCGGTGGTCCCGTCGCCCACGGGTACCTCACGCTGTCCCTGTTGCCGGCCCTGTCCTGGCAGACCTACACGGTCGAGAACTCCACGATGGGAGTCAACTACGGCAGCAACAAGGTTCGCTTCGTCAATCCTGTGCTCGTCGGGTCGCGCGTTCGTCTGACGGCCGTCCTCGCCGCAGCAGATCGGCTGGTCGGCGGAGCGGTGCAGATGACCGTCGACTCGACCATCGAGATCGAGGGTGCGACGAAGCCCGCGCTGGTCGCCCAGGTCATCAGCCGCGTCTACTTCTGACGCACGTCCCCACGATCGACGAACTCCGGCTGATCGTGCGCGCGGATCGGCGGCAGTTCGCCGGTCCACTTCTGGACGTCCACCAGGACGTGCTGGCCGGTGGACCCCTGCGCGAGCGACGACGTGCCGCGGTCGGCGGTGAGCACGTTCGGGTTGCCGTGCACGCACATCGAGCGCGGGTCCGACGGATCGAGCGGGTCGTACCAGGCGCCGGTCGACAGTTGCACCACGCGCTCGCGCAGGCGATCGTCGACGACGAGCCCCGCGAGGCACGAGCCACGGTCGTTGAACACCCGCACCACGTCGCCGTCGCGGAGTCCGCGCGCTGCGGCGTCCGCGGGATGCATGCGCATCGGTTCCCGGCCCTGAATCTTCGACGCGAGGCTCACGGCCCCGTGATCGAGTTGGCTGTGTAACCGGGTCCGCGGTTGGTTCGCGATCAGGTGCAGCGGGAACGCCTGTGCGCGTTCACCGCCCAGCCACTCGTCCGGTGTGTACCACCGTGGGTGTCCCCCGCAGTCGGCGTAGCCGAACGACTCGATGTCGGCCGAGAAGATCTCGATGCGCCCGCTCGGTGTCCGCAAGGGGGCCCGCTCGGGATCGTCGCGAAAATCGGACAGCAGCGTGAGACCGTCCTCGGTGTCCATCCGGAACGTTCCCTCGGTCCAGAACTCGTCGAACACAGGCGGCGTCACCCGCCCCGCATCGGACACGAACCGTCGCCACTGGTCGTAGAGGTGCCGCAGCCAGTCCGCGGACGAGCGACCTTCCGTGAATTCGTACTCGACGCCGAGCTCTCGCGCGAGCAGCGCGAAGGTGTCGTAGTCGTCGCGGCTGTCGGCGAAGGGCGGAACGGCGGCCTGCATCGCCACGAGCAGCGGGTCGTTGCGGGTGCAGCTCAGGTCGTCGCGTTCGAGGGTCGTCGTCGACGGCACCACTAAGTCGGCGTGCCGTGCCATCGGTGTCCAGTACGGCTCGTGCACCACGATGGTCTCGGGGCGAGCCAGCGCGATGCGCAACCGGCCGATGTCCTGGTGGTGATGGAACGGGTTGCCGCCGGCCCAGTGCAGCAGCCGGATGTCCGGATACGTCGACGCGGTGCCGTCCGCGTCGTACGGCCCACCAGGGTTCAACAGCATGTCCGAGATCGCGGCGACCGGAATCGACGTCGACACACCGTTGAGGCCCTGGGGAAGCGTGGGCAGCGGATACGGCACGGGTGCCAGGCCGGGTTCGTTCATCGACCCGTAGCCGTGGCCGAAGCCCGCGCCCGGCACACCGACGCCGCCGAGCATCGCGGCGAGCGTGAGACCCATCCACGGCGCCTGCTCACCGTGGCGGATGCGCTGCAGTGACCAGGTGACGGTGACCAGCGTGGTGGCGCGAGCCATGCGCCGCGCCAGGGCGGTGATGTCCGACGCCGGGACCCCCGTCAGGTTCTGCGCCCACTCCGGTGACTTCGGGACACCGTCGGTCTCGCCGAGCAGGTAGCGCTCGAAGACGTCGTACCCGGTGGTGTACCGCTGCAGGAACGCGGTGTCGTGCAACCCCTCCGAGGCGAGCACGTGTGCCAGCCCCAACATGAGGGCGACATCCGACCCCGGTACGGGTGCGATCCACTCCGCCGCTCCGTCCGTGTCGTCACGCAGCGGCGAGATCGAGACGATCCGGCCGCCGCGCGCACGAAGGCGATGCAGCGCGTCGCGTGTCGGATGATCGCTGGTGCCACCGTGATTGACCGACGTGTTCTTCAGCGGAACGCCGCCGAACGCGACCAGTAGATCGGTGTGCTCGGCGATCACGTCCCACGAGGTGGAGCGCGAGAACATCTTCCAGTGCGTCCCCATGACCCGCGGCATGATCGTGCCGGTGGCGCCGAGGGAGTAGCTGCCCACCGACCGCGTGTAGCCACCCAGGGTGTTCAGGAACCGGTGAACCTGACTCTGCGCGTGGTGGAACCGGCCCGCGCTGCCCCACCCGTACGACCCGCCGAAGACGGCCTCGTTGCCGTGCTCGCGCACGACTCGACGGAGCTCGCCGGCGAGCAGGGGGAGGAACTCGTCCCACTCCATCTCGACGAACGCATCGGCGCCACGCGCGGTGGACGGTCCGGGGCCGTTCTCGAGCCAGCCCCGACGCACCGCCGGTCGACGGATGCGCGAGCGATGGGTCACCGACCCGGGAACGTTGCCCAGGATCGGGGACGGATCGGCGTCGCCCGTCGGCGGACGGACCGCGACCACGTCCCGGCCGTCCGTGTCGGCGGTGTACATACCGAAGTGGGCCATGTGCTGCACCCCACGGCGCGCGGACGTCACGGCGCCCTACGCGAGCGCGAGACCGTGCGCCGCCACGGCGCCGATCAGAGCCGACGGTCGTTCGGACGTCGGCAGTGGATCGAGCAGCGCGAAGGACATACCGAGCGCCTGCGCTCCGCCGTCGGCCTCCTCGCTGTCGCCGACCATCAGGCACGAGGCCGGGTCGACGCCCAGAGCGTCCACGGCGGAGCGGAAGATCGCGGCATCGGGCTTGACGGCGCCCACCTCGAACGACAGAGCGTAGTGCGCGACGGTGTCGTGCACGCCGATCAGATCGAACGCCGCGCGCAGATCGAACGCGATGTTGCTGACCACCGCCACGGGAACGCCGCGATCGGCGAGACCGTGCAGCACTCGCGCCGTGTCGGGGTACGGCGTCCACGAGGACGGGTCGATCACCTTGTCGTACAACGCCTCGGCGTGCTCGACGCGGTGCACACCCGACGCCTTCAGCACTGCCAGGTAGGCGGCCCGGTGCATCCCGGGGTCGAGATCGCGAACCTCCCAGGCCCGGTGGCCGTCGTCGTCCAGGGTGACCACCGACCCGACGGGCTGGGTCATGCGGCGCATCAACTCGGCCTGGAGACGACCGTCGATCTGCTCGTCGTCGCCGACGCGCAGATCGGTGAACCAGCTCTCGTCCTCCTCGAGACGGAACAGCGTGCCGGAGAAGTCGAAGAGCACCGCGGCCGGCGTGGTCACGGAAGTGACTCGACGAGCGCCTCGACCGTCACCCGGGGTCCGCTGAAGAACGGAACTTCCTCCCGCACATGACGTCTGGCCTCGGTCGCACGCAGATCACGCATCAGGTCGACGATGCGGTCCAGCGTCGGAGCCTCGAACGCGAGAATCCACTCGTAGTCGCCCAGGGCGAACGACGGGACGGTGTTGGCGCGCACGTCCTTGTAGCCGCGTGCCGCCTTGCCGTGGTCGGCGAGCATCGTGCGACGCTCCGCGTCGGGCAGCAGGTACCAGTCGAGCGAGCGGACGAACGGGTACACGCAGATGTAGGCGCCCGGCTCCTCGCCGGCGATGAAGGCCGGGACGTGCGACTTGTTGAACTCCGCGGGGCGGTGCAACGCGGCGTTGCTCCAGAACGCGTCGCACGCGCGGCCGAGAGCCGTGGACCGACGGAAGCGCGCGTACGCCGCCTGCAGGTCCTCGATCTTCTCCGCGTGCCACCAGATCATGAAGTCGGCGTCGGCGCGCAGTCCGGCCACGTCGTAGATCCCGCGCACCACTACGTCGGTCTCGTCGAGACCGTCGAAGAACGCGCGGGCCTCGGCGAGCACCGCCTCCCGATCCTCACCGAGAGCGCCCGGCCGAGCCGTGAATACCGAGTGCATCGAGTAGCGCAAAGTGGAATTGAGTGCTTCGAAATCGAGACGTGCCATGACCCCCATCGTGCCACCCGGCCGTCCGGATCGGGCCGTCAGGCCAGCGCCTCCGCCAGCCGGGCCGCCGCCGCGGATGCCGTCGCGACGCACGCGGGAACTCCGACGCCGTGCAGGTACGCGCCCGCGAGTTCGAGTCGGCCCACCGCCGAGGCGGCGTCCTCGACGCGGGCCACGAGGTCGGTGTGGCCGGGGCGGTACTGCGGCAGTCCGCCGTGCCAGCGTTGCACGAACGTCGTCGTCGGCTCCTCGTCCACACCGAGCACCTCACGCAGATCCGTGCGGGCCGCCGACACCAGGTCGACGTCGGGCCGGTCGACGATGTCCGCGTCCCCGAAGCGTCCGAAGGAGACCCGCACCAGCTGGCCGCCGCGCTCGGCGAGATGCGGCCACTTGCGGCTCGACAGCGTGAATGCTTTGGCGCGCAACGGATCACCGGAGGAATCGAGCTCCCCCGTGGCGACCAGGACGCCCGAGTTCTGCGGTAGTCCCCCGTCCTCGAACCCGAGGGCCACCACTGCCGACGAGGCGAGTTCCACGTCCCCGAGTTCCCGCGCGAGTGCGGGCGCCGTGTCGACCAGCATCGAGACCGTCTGCGGTGCGGGCGCGGCGAGGACGACGCCGTCCACCACCCCGACGCCGTCGACGTGCCACGCGCCCCGGCCGTCGGACGTCACCCGCCGCACGTCCGCGGCGACGAGTTCGGCACCGGAGGCGGCGAGCAGCGCGTCGAGAAGCACGCCGTAGCCACCGCGCAGTCCGCCGAACACCGGTCCCGGCGACGGCGTCGGGCGCGCTCGCTCGACGGCGTCCACCAACGACGGGGCACCGGCGTCGAGGGCCGCGGCGAGAGTCGGCACCGCGGCGCGGATGCTCGTGGTGACGGCCAGCCCGGAGTAGACGCCGCCCAGCAGCGGGTCGACGCTCCGCGCGGTCACCTGGGAGCCGAAGCGTTCGGACACCAGGTCACCCACCGACGCATCGTCGCCGGGCGTCCACCGCAGCGGCCGGTCACGATCGGTGTCGATGCGGCGGCACGTGGCGTCGTCGACCAGAGTCCGCACCGAGTCGGACGTGGCCGGGATGCCCATCAACGTGCCGGTCGGCAGTCCGTGCAGTGCGCCGCCCGAGCGCAGGAGCGGGCGGGCGGCGGGCGACGGCCGCACGAGCTGGTCGGCGAGTCCGAGCTCGTCGAGCAGAGAGGGAACCTCGGGACGACGCGCGATGAACGCCTCGGCACCGACGTCGACCGGGCCACCCGCCAGGTCCACCGACCGGAGTTTGCCCCCGATGCGCGGCGCCTTCTCGACCACCACGATCCGCGCGGCCGGTCCCAGCGACTGCCGCAGCCGGTACGCGGCCACCAGTCCGCTGATGCCCGCTCCGACGACGGCGACCGAGGTCACAGCGAGTGCACCAGCTCCACCACCGACGTCACCACGTCGGGATCGGTGGCGGGCAGGACCCCGTGGCCCAGGTTGAAGATGTGCCCGGTGGCGCCGGCCGCGAGTGCGGCGTCCGCCTCGCCCACGATGCGGGTGACCTCACGGCGCACCGCGCCGGGGCCCGCGAACAGCACGGCGGGATCGAGATTGCCCTGCAGAGCCTTGCCCGGACCGACTCGACGAGCGGCGACGTCGAGCGGGATCCGCCAGTCGACACCGACGACGTCCGCGCCCGCCTCCCCCATCGCCCCGAGCAGCTCGCCCGTCCCGACACCGAAGTGGATGCGCGGCACGCCGGCCGACGCCATGGCCTCGAACACGCGGCTGGAGTGGGGGAACACGAACTCGCGGTACTCGGCAAGTGACAGCGCCCCGGCCCACGAGTCGAAGAGCTGGACCGCGTCGACGCCGGCATCGGCCTGCGCGGTGAGGAAGGCGATGGTCATGTCGGCCAGCGACGAGAGCAATGCATGCCACGTCTGCGGATCCGAGTGCATGAGCGCCTTGGTGCGCTCGTGGTTGCGACTCGGACCGCCTTCGACCAGGTAGGACGCCAGCGTGAACGGTGCGCCCGCGAAGCCGATGAGGGGCACGTCCTTCAACTCGGCCAGAAGCAGGGAGATGGCCTTCGCGACCGGCTCGATCTGCTCCGACTGCAGGACCGGCAACGACTGCACGTCGGCCACGGACCGCACCGGGTTCGCCACGACGGGACCGGTGCCGGCCACGATCTCGAGGTCGACGCCGGCCGCCTTGAGCGGCACGACGATGTCGGAGAACAGGATCGCCGCGTCGACCCCGTGCCGCCGGACCGGCTGCATCGTGATCTCGCAGACCATCTCGGGGTCGAAGCACGAGGCGAGCATGGAGGTGCCCTCCCGCAACTTGCGGTACTCGGGCAGCGACCGACCGGCCTGACGCATGAACCACACGGGCCGACGCGACGGCGTCCGTCCCGTCGCGGCCGCGAGGAAGGGAGCTTCGGGCAGGCTTCGACGCGGGCCGACGGCGTCAGGGATGGTGTTCATCGGCGTCCATGCTGCCAGAGACGCACACCTGCCCGGCGCGCCTCCTCCGCTGGGCCGACGGTCGCGGCTAACGTCCGCACACGTGACCACGTCCGAGAGCGCCTCGCAGCCTGCGCCCTTCCGCGCCGCCATCGACGCGATGCACCGGGCGACGGTCCACCCGAGCATCGAGGTCGGGCCTATCCGGCCTCCGCAGCGCCTGGCACCGTTCAGTTACGCACTGGGGGCCGAGGTGCGCCACTCCGAGACGGAGTCGGTGCCCGAGCAGAGCGAGGGTGACGCGTTCGGGCGTCTCATCCTGTTGTACGACCCGGACGGCGACGAGGCGTGGAACGGCACCATGCGCCTGGTCGCCTACATCCAGGCCGACGTCGACGCGTCGCTGGCGTCGGATCCGCTGCTGCCCGAGGTGGCGTGGAGTTGGCTGGTCGACGCGTTCGAGGCGCGGTCCGAGCCGCTGACGGCGCTGGGCGGCACGGTCACCTCGACGAGTTCGGTGCGGTACGGGGACATCGCCGGCCCGCCGCGTGCCCACCAGCTCGAGCTGCGGGCCTCGTGGACCGCGCTCAGCGAGGAACTGTCGGTGCACGTCGAGGCGTTCGGTGAGGTTCTCGCCTACGCCGCGGGGCTGCCCCCGGCGGGCATCACGGCGCTGGGTGCACGCGCCGACTCGGGCAGCTCCGACGCCTGATCGTCGGACAGCCTAGAGTTCGAACAATGCCCGACACGCCCGACTCGACTCCTGCCTCCTCCGGCGACACCGCCGTCGAGCCGGAGGCGACTCCCCTTCTCGCTCCACGCGAGGGGGTCCCGCCGTTGACGGACACGGCGGACGCGGTGCGAGCGGCCGCGGAACTGCTGGCGTCGGGAACCGGACCGTTGGCCGTCGACGCGGAACGCGCATCGGGTTTCCGATACTCGGCTCGCGCGTATCTGCTGCAGTTCCGTCGCCGGGGTGCGGGCACCGTCCTGCTCGATCCGATTCCGGTGGTCCGCGACGGTGGTGTCGAGGCGCTCGCGGGCTTCGCCGCCGTCGTGAACGACATGGAGTGGGTACTGCACTCCGCCGATCAGGATCTGCCGGGGCTCGCCGAGCTCGGCATGACGCCCGCGTCGCTGTACGACACGGAGCTGGCGGGCCGACTCGCCGGCTTCGACCGTGTCGGTCTGGCGGCCATCGTCGAACGGACGTTGGGCCTGTCGCTGCAGAAGGGTCACGGTGCGGCGGACTGGTCCACCCGACCGTTGCCCGACACCTGGCTCAACTACGCGGCACTCGATGTCGAGGTGCTCGTCGAGTTGCGTGACGCCATGGCCGAGGAGCTCGAGAGCCAGGGCAAGACCGACTGGGCCGCACAGGAATTCGAGTACATTCGCACCGCACCCCCGGCGCCTCCCAAGCCCGACCGCTGGCGCCGCACCTCCGGTATCCACACCATCAAGAACGCGCGGACGCTCGCCGTCGTCCGCGCTCTGTGGACCGCCCGCGACGATCTCGCGCGCCGCCGCGACATCGCGCCGAGCCGCGTCCTGCCGGACTCCGCGATCGTCGCCGCCGCGCAGAGGAACCCCGCCACGGTGTCCGAGCTGAACGCGTTGCCCGTCTTCGGCGGACCTCGTCAGCGTCGCCAGGCGCGCGTGTGGATGGACGCGATCGAGCACGCCCGCGCACTTCCCGACGATGCGCTGCCCCCGGTGACGCAGCCCTTCGTGGGGCCGCCGCCGGTCAGTCGGTGGGCGCGGCGCGATCCGGAGGCCGCCGGGCGTCTGTCCGCCGTCCGCGACGCGATGGCCGCCCTGTCCGCGGATGCCGCGATTCCCGTCGAGAACCTGCTGACTCCCGATCTCGTCCGTCGGATCTGCTGGGACCACCCCGCTCTCGTCGCGGAGTACGGGACGGACGAGGACGTGCTCGTAGACCGTTTCCTCGAGGCGCACGGGTCGCGGCCCTGGCAGCGCGAGGTGGCGGGTCCCGTCGTGGCAGCAGGCCTACGGACCGCCGAGGAGTCGAGGACGGCCGAAGTTACCGGCGAGTAGGCACGGGTTAGAGTGGGCGCGCGAGCCGGGCGTCCGGCTCGTTCCAGCGCCTGCCGGAAGGAACCATGTCTTCTCCGAAATCCGCTCCCGCTCGATCCGCGTCCAGTCGTGGCGTCGCGTTCGTCGACGGTGTTCGTACGCCGTTCGGCAAGGCCGGCCCCAAGGGTATGTACGCGGACACCCGAGCGGACGACCTCGTGGTCAAAGCGATCCGTGAACTGCTCCGCCGCAATCCCGAACTGCCACCCGAGCGCGTCGACGAGGTCGGCATCGCCGCCACGACGCAGACCGGCGACCAGGGTCTGACCATCGGCCGCACGTCGGCACTGCTCGCCGGGCTCCCCCGCAGCGTGCCCGGTTTCGCCGTCGACCGGATGTGTGCGGGCGCGATGACCGCGGTGACCACCACCGCGTCGGGCATCGGCTTCGGACAGTACGACGTCGTCATCGCCGGCGGCGTCGAGCACATGGGCCGGCACCCGATGGGCGAGGGCGTCGATCCGAACCCGCGCTTCCTGGCCGACAAGCTCGTCGACCCGAGTGCGCTCGTCATGGGCAACACGGCCGAGAACCTGCACGACCGCTACCCGTCGATCACCAAGGACCGCACGGACGCCTACGCCGTCGCGAGCCAGGAGAAGTACGACGCCGCGAAGAAGGCCGGCCTGATCGCCGAGACACTGGTTCCCGTCGCCACGAAGTCCGCTGCGGGTTGGGGTCTGGCCACCGAGGACGAGCCGCCGCGCCCCGGCACCACGCTCGAGGATCTGGCGAAGCTCAAGACCCCGTTCCGGCCCGCCGGTCGGGTCACCGCAGGCAACGCGGCCGGACTCAACGACGGTGCGACCGCCGCCATCCTCGCCGGTGAGGACACCGCCGCCGAGCTCGGCCTGAAGGTCGGCATGCGCATGGTGGGCTTCTCCTTCGCCGGCGTCGATCCCGCCGTGATGGGAATCGGTCCCGTCCCCGCCACCGAGAAGCTGCTCGGACGCACCGGCCTGTCCATCGAGGACATCGGCCTCTTCGAGATCAACGAGGCCTTCGCCATCCAGGTCCTCGCGTTCACCGAGCACTTCGGCATCGCCGACGACGACGCCCGGATCAATCAGTGGGGCGGAGCCATCGCCTGCGGCCACCCCCTCGCGTCCTCGGGCGTTCGACTGATGACCCAGCTCAGCCGACAGTTCGCCACCCGTCCCGATGTCCGCTACGGCCTCACCACCATGTGCATCGGCCTCGGCATGGGCGGCAGCGTCATCTGGGAAAACCCCGCCTACGACGGAAGCAAGTGATTGCCATGACTTCAGCTTTTGCCGACGAAGTGGTGACCCACGCGTTCACCAGGATCGTCACCGTGCCGGGCCTCGACGGCCCGGTCGCCATCGTCACCCTCGACAACGGCTTCGACCACACCAAGCCGTCCACCTTCGGGCCCGCCGGACTCGCCGAGCTCGATGCGGCCCTCGATGCGGCGTACGCCGCACGTCCGGTGGCCGTCGCGGTCACCGGCAAGCCCTTCATCTTCGCCGTCGGCGCGGACCTCAACGGTGTGCCGAACATCTCCGACCGGGCGGTGGCCCTGGAGATCGGCACGTTGGGGCACAAGGTGTTCCGCCGCCTGCGCGAGTCCACGGTGCCCACGTTCGCCTTCGTCAACGGCGCCGCTCTGGGCGGTGGACTCGAGATCGCGCTGCACTGCCACTACCGCACCGTCGCGGACAACGCTGCGGCACTGGGGCTCCCGGAGACCTTCCTGGGCCTCGTTCCCGGCTGGGGCGGAACGCAGTTGCTGCCCAACCTGATCGGGCCGGCCAATGCCGTCACCGTGGTGATCGAGAACGCGCTCAACCAGAACCGGATGCTCAAGCCTGCGGACGCGCTGAAGCTGGGCATCGCCGACGAAGTCTTCGGCGGCGCCGATTTCCTCGAGCAGTCCCTGCTGTGGGCCGCGAAGGTCGTCTCCGGTGACGTCACCCCCGCCCGCCCCGAGATCGATCGCGGCCAGGGCTGGGACGACGCGATCGCGCGCGCCAAGGCCATCGTGTCCGGCAAGACGGGAGACCACGCACCGGGACCGGTGCGCGCCGTGCAGCTGCTGGAGCTGGCGAAGTCGACCGACATCACCGACTCCGCGTCGCTCGACGCCGCCTTCGCTGCCGAGGACGAGGCGCTGGCCGACCTTCTCATGGCCGACGAACTGCGGGCCGGGCTCTACGCCTTCGACCTCGTGCAGAAGCGTGCCAGGCGGCCTGCCGGAGCGCCCGACAAGTCCCTCGCCCGGAAGGTCACCGGCGTCGGCATCGTGGGCGCCGGCCTCATGGCCAGCCAGCTCGCCCTGCTGTTCGTACGTCAGTTGAAGGTGCCGGTGATCCTCACCGACATCGACCAGGAGCGCATCGACAAGGGCGTCGGCTACGTTCACGCCGAGATCGACAAGCTGCAGGGCAAGAAGCGACTCTCCCCCGACGCGGCGAACCGTCTCAAGGCGTTGGTGTCCGGATCGCTCGACAAGTCCGCATTCGCGACGACCGACTGGGTCATCGAGGCAGTGTTCGAGAACCTCGACGTGAAGAAGAAGGTCTTCGCCGAGCTCGAGGAATTCGTCTCCCCCGAGACGGTCCTCGCGACGAACACGTCGTCGCTGTCGATCACCCGTATGGCGGCGGAGCTGAAGCACCCCGAGCGGGTCGTCGGGTTCCACTTCTTCAACCCCGTGGCCGTTCTTCCGCTGCTGGAGATCGTCCGCGGTGAGAAGACCGACGATGGTACGCTCGCAACAGCATTCGCGACGGCGAAGTCTCTGAAGAAGTCGGCCGTGCTGATCGCCGACAAGCCCGGCTTCGTCTTCAACCGCTTGCTCACCCGCGCCCTCGGCGAGGTCATGAACGCGATCGATGAGGGCACGCCCTTCGACGTCGCGGACAACGCCATCAGCGAGCTCGGCATGCCGATGAGCCCGCTCACGCTGCTCTCGCTCGTCGGCCCCGCCGTCGCACTGCACACCGGCGAGACCATGGCCGAGTACTACCCGGAGCGCTTCCACGACTCCCCCGGCCTGCAGGCGATGGTCGCGAACAAGAAGTCCGCGGTGTGGACCTACGGCGCCGACGGAGCCAAGACCGTCGACCCCGAGATCGCCGATCTGTGGCCGCAGGGCGACTCACCGTCGACGGCCGAGCAGGTGCTCGATCGCACCCGCCGCGCCTTCGCGGAGGAGATCGACATCATGCTGCAGGAAGGCGTCGTCGCGGCCGCTCAGGACATCGACCTCTGCCTGATCCTCGGCGGCGGCTTCGGGTTCTGGAACGGCGGCATCGTGCCGTACCTCGATCGCACCGGCACCTCCGAGGCCGTCACCGGTCACCGGTTCCTCGACAAGGGTGTCGCCAGCGTGTGATGGGGCTGCGCCCTCGTGCGCCCTTTGCGCATCCCTGGATACGCGAAGGGCGCACGGGGCCGGAGGCCATACATAGGTTAGGCTAACCATGTGAAACGCCTTCGCCTTCTCCCCGCCGTCGCGGCCACCGCCGCGCTCGCCCTCGTCGCCGGATGTTCGTCCGATGCCGACTCCGACGCGCCCGCCGCCGCGTCGGGTGGCGCGTTCCCCGTCACCATCGACCACGCCTTCGGTTCGACCACCATCGACGCCGCACCGGAGCGCATCGTCACGATGGGCTGGAACGCACAGGACATCCTCGGCGCCCTCGACATCACGCCCGTCGGCCAGCCGAAGTACACCTACGGTGCCGACGAGAACGGCGTGATGCCGTGGGCACAGGAGTTCTACGACGCGGACGCCACCACCCTGTACGAGGATCCGGCTGCGGGTGAGCCCGACGTCGAGGCCCTCGCGGCCCTGGCACCCGACCTGGTGCTCGCGCCCTACGAGGGTTTCCCGCAGTCGTACTACGACACGTTGTCCGCTGTCTCGCCCGTCGTCGCCTACCCCGGTGAGGCCTGGCAGACGACGTGGCAGGACCAGACCACGATGATCGGTGAGGCAGTCGGGAAGCCCACGGAGGCACAGGCTCTCATCGACGGTATGGGCCAGCGGCTCGCCTCGGAGGCCGAGGCCAATCCGGAGTTCGCGGGCAAGACCGTCGCGGTGGTGAACCTGGACACGGACGCCGGTCAGGCGAACGTCTACATGCCGTCCGATCCACGCGTGCAGGTTCTCAACGAGATGGGTTTCGTCAACGCCCCCGGCGTCGTGGCACTCGACGAAGCCGACTCCGCGGACACCTTCTTCTCCACCGTGTCCCTGGAGAACGTGCAGAGCTTCGACGCCGACGTGATCGTCGCGTTCACTCCGGAGGGCTTCGACCTCGCCTCGGTTCCGGCTGTGGCGACGCTGCCCGCGGTCGCCTCCGGATCCGCGGTCGCGCTCAGTGACGAGCAGGTCATCGCCGGTCTGAGCAACGTCAACCCGGTGAGCACCCCGTGGGTACTCGACCGGATCCTCCCGCAGTTGAAGGACGCCGCCACCAAGGCGACGTAGCGACCGTCAGATGTCGCCGGGCCGGTGAGCGATCCATCCGCGCACCCGGCCGGCGATGTCCGACGGGGTGAGGCCGATGTCGGCGTGAATGCGATCCCGCGAGCTGTGGTCCAGGAACTGCTGTGGCACACCGAGATCCCGACAGGGGACGTCGACGCCGCCGGCGCGCAGGGCAGCCGACACGGATGCACCGATGCCGCCGTGCAGACCGCTGTCCTCGAGCGTGACCACCAGACGGAAGTCCGCGGCGAGCTTCACGAGCGAGTCCGGAACGGGCAGCACCCACCGCGGATCGACGACCGTGGCCGAGACACCGTCCGCGGCGAGTTCTCGCGCCGTGTCCAGTGCCAACGACGCGAACGGACCGACGGCGACGAGGAGTACGTCCGACTCCCCCTCGGGCTCGTGCAGCACGTCGACGGAGTCGTCCAGACGCCGCACCGCCTCGATGTCGTCGGGGATGGCGCCCTTGGGGAAGCGGAGCGCGGTGGGACCGTCGGACACCGCGAGTGCCTCGGCGAGTTCCTCGCGCAGGGTCGCTCCGTCGCGGGGCGCCGCCACGCGCATGTTCGGCACGATGCCGAGCAGCGACATGTCCCACATGCCGTTGTGGCTGGCGCCGTCCGATCCGGTGACCCCGGCGCGATCGAGCACCAGGGTGACCGGCAGGTTCAGTAGTGCCACGTCCATCAGCAGCTGGTCGAACGCCCGATTGAGGAACGTCGAGTAGATCGCCACCACGGGATGCAGACCACCGAGTGCGAGACCGGCGGCGGACGTGAGCGCGTGCTGCTCGGCGATGCCCACGTCGAAGAAACGGTCCGGGAACACCTCGCCGAACGCGGCGAGCCCGGTGGGTCCGGCCATCGCGGCGGTGATGGCCACGACGTCCTCGCGGTCGGTTCCCAGGGCGATGAGTTGACGGGAGAACTCCGACGTCCAGTCCGGAGCCGCGACGCTGGTCGCCAGGCCGGTGAGCGGGTCGATGACTCCCGTCGAGTGCATCTGGTCGGCGACGTCGTTCTCGGCGAACGAGTAGCCCATGCCCTTGCGCGTCACCGCGTGGACGATGACCGGCCCGCCGAAGGCCTTCGCGCGGCGCAGCGCCGATTCCAGAGCCGCCTGATCGTGTCCGTCGACCGGACCGAGGTACTTGATGCCCAGATCGGTGAACATGACCTGCGGGCTGATCGCGTCCTTGAGGCCGGCCTTCATGCCGTGCAACATGGCGTACGCGGCCGACCCGACCACGGGCAGGTTCTTCACCATGTGACGGCCGGTGTCCAGCGCGCGCTCGTAGTTGGGCTGCAGGCGCAGCGTCGCGAGATGGTCGGCGAGGCCGCCGATGGTCGGCGAGTAGGAGCGACCGTTGTCGTTCACGACGATCACGACGGAACGATCCTTGCCGGCCGCGATGTTGTTGAGCGCCTCCCAGCACATGCCACCGGTGAGGGCCCCGTCCCCGACGACCGCGACGACGTGACGATCGCCGCGCCCGGTCAGCTCGAAGGCCTTGGCGAGGCCGTCGGCGTAGGAGAGGGATGCCGACGCGTGCGACGACTCGACCCAGTCGTGCTCGCTCTCGCTGCGGGACGGGTAGCCGGACAGCCCACCCTCCTTGCGCAGAGAGTCGAAGCGGTCCGCTCGACCGGTGACCATCTTGTGCACGTACGCCTGGTGGCCGGTGTCGAAGATCACCGGGTCACGAGGCGAGTCGAACACGCGGTGGATGGCCAGAGTCAGCTCGACGACACCGAGATTGGGTCCGAGGTGGCCACCCGTGGCAGACACCTTCTCGACCAGGAACCGACGGATCTCGTCCGCCAGTTCGGCCAGCTCCACCGGGCCGAGGGCACGCAGGTCGCTGGGCTCGTGCACGCCGTCCAGAACACCCAACGAAATCGCTCCCCTCCGAAGATTGCCTTGTCGTCCGTCGTGCCGTGAGGCACTCGGACAGGCCAGTTCGGACAAGTCTACGTGGACCCGGATCGGCGGGTTACCGTACGAGCGCCGAGCCGCGGCACAGAATCGAGAGAGTGGTGACGATGACCGACGTCGTGCAGGAGATTCTGGAGGAGGTCCACGCGCTGTGTGTGGCGGACACCTCCGGTGGCGTCGCCGACTACATCCCCGAACTGGCGGCCGCGAACCCCGATCGCTTCGGTATCTGCCTCACGACGGCCGACGGCCACGTGTACCAGGTGGGCGACACGGACGTGCCCTTCACGATCCAGTCGGTGTCCAAACCGTTCACCTACGCCCTCGCTCTCACCGATCGCGGCGAGACCGCGGTTGCCCGCAAGATCGACGTGGAGCCGTCCGGTGAGCCGTTCAACGAGATCAGCCTCGACCCCGTCACCGAGCGCCCGCGCAACCCGATGATCAACGCGGGCGCCATCACCTCCGCGTCCCTGGTGCGAGGCGCGACGCCCGACGAACAGTTCGAACGGATCCGGGCCTCGTTCTCGCGGTACGCGGGACGCGAACTCGCCATGAACGCCGCCGTGCACGCCTCCGAATCACGCACCGGCCATCGCAACCGCGCCATCGGCCACATGCTGCGCTCCTTCGGCATCGTCGAGGGCGATCCCGACGCGATGGTCGATCTCTACTTCCGCCAGTGCTCGCTGGACGTCACGTGCCGCGACATCGGCGTCATGGCGGCGACCCTCGCCAACAACGGCCTCAACCCGTGTACCGACGTCCGAGCGCTCGAACCGGTGCTCGTCGAGCGTGTGCTGAGCGTCATGACGACGTGCGGTATGTACGACGGAGCAGGCGACTGGGTCAACCGCGTCGGACTACCCGCCAAGAGCGGTGTCGCCGGTGCGGTGCTCGCGGTCCTGCCCGGTCAGCTCGGTATCTCGGTGTTCTCACCCAGACTCGACGCCCACGGCAACAGCGTGCGCGGAGTCAAGGCGTGCCGCGAACTGTCCTCGCGCCTCGAACTGCACTTCCTCCACGTCGGCCGAGCCGCACGCAGCGCCGTGCGCGCCGAGTACACCGTCGCCGACTCCCCCTCGCGTCGCCGGCGCACCGCCGCCGAGCAGGAGACGCTCGCCGCGCGGGGACGCCGAGTCCGCGTCTTCGAACTGCACGGCGATCTGCTGTTCTCCGCAGCGGAGAGCGTCGTGCGCGCGGTGTCCACGGCCGTCGACCACGGCGCCGACGACGGGAGCGCACTCGACGGCGTGATCCTGGACATGCGTCGAGTCGACGAGGTGAGCGACGTCGCCCGCTCGATGCTGGACACCCTCGCCGCCGGGCTCCGCCGACAGGGTTGTGCCGCCGTCCTGGTCGATCCCCGCGCTGCGATGGCGCACACCGTGTCGTCCCTGTCCGAACACGACGGCAGTGGCCGGGTCTTCGACGATCTGGACTCCGCACTGCGCTGGGGCGAGGACACCGTCCTCGACCGGTGGTGCGGCGGCGCACGGCAGCCCACGGAGGTGACGGTCGATCAGCACCCGATCGTCACCGCGCTGGACGAGGCCCACCGCGATGCGGTCACCTCCCGCACGACGGACGCGCAGTACAGCGCAGGCAGCGTCATCGCCGAGGTCGGTGACGTGTCACTGGGTCTGGTGATGGTGCTGTCCGGCCGCGTCGCGGTCGACTTCGTCGGCGCGGACGGCCGGGCCCGCGCCGTGTCGACGCTGTCCGCCGGCATGAGTTTCGGTGAGATGCCGTTGGTCCGGCGCTCACGCTTCGGGCTCCGCATCACCGCGGTGAAGGACACCACGGTCGCGATCCTCGGCCCGAAGGACTTCGACGCGCTGACCGAGAGCAACCCCGCTGCGAAGACAGCCTTGCTGGAGGTGCTTCTCGATCGCGCGTACGAGCAGGCCGAGTCGATCGTCACCGCACTGCGCCGTTCCGGCGTCGTCTGAGCCGGCGGCTGCGCTCAGGCGTCGAGCGTGACCGCCGCGATGGGCGTCGTGGTGGGTGCGTCCGAACCGCTCTCGGGCTCGACCGTCACCGCCCACGTGGTCGCGTCGCTCAAGCCTGTGACGACGTGCTCGCGCGCGGGCGTGGCGGCATCGGCGGGGACGAGACCGGCCGGGCGCGGCGCGGGATCCTCTCCGATGAGCCACATCTCGAACACCTTGCCGTCGCCGGGCTCCGCGAGCCCGTCGAGCGTGACCACGGCGGCGTCCTGCGAGCGCGACCAGCGCACGGTGGCGGTACCGCCACCCTCGACCTCGACGGTGCTGGTCCTGATGTCACCGGCCGCAAGCACCTGCGACGTGGGCGACGACGGTGCGTCTCCCAGTTGCTGCGTGACCACGGCGCCGCCCACTCCGACGATCACGACGGCCGCCGCGGCTGCCGCGAGCACGCGCAGGCGTGTGCGGCGGCGATCGTCGAGCGACACCACCGGGGCGACCGGAGCGTCGTCGATCGGATCGGCCAGTGGCCGGGCATCACCCTGCGGAGTGCTCTCCACCGCGGCGAGAATGCTCGCACGCAACGACGAGGGCGGTTCCGCGGCCGTGGACGACGCGCTGAGCGCCATCGTCTCGTCGACCGACTCGACGATGCTCTCGAACCACGACCGCGTCGCCGCGTCCGACTGCGCGAGCCTGCGTTCGATGTCCGCCCTCTCGGCGGGGTCGATCGCGTCCAGTGCGTAGGCGTAGGCGTCGTCCACCACGCTGTCGTTCATCTCGTTCACGTCCTGCATCGCATCCTGCTCCGACACGTCGTCGGGTGCGGACGCGTCGTCATGGCGGCGATGGCGACCTTCCCCGTCACTCACCGGTCTCCACCCCCAGACAATTCTTCAACTTGATCAGACCGTCCCGGATCCGGGACTTCACGGTGGGAACGGCCACGCCCAGGCGCTCGGCCACTTCCCGATACGTCAACCCGCTGTAGTACGCCATCCGTACCGATTCGCGTTGGGTCTCCGTCAGCGTGTCCAGGCATCGGACCACCGACTCCGACTCCAGGGTCTGGGTGACGGATTCGAGGACCTCGTCGTGCGCGGGACTGTGGGTCGAGGAGCCGTAGAGCGCCTCGCGATCCGTGCCGGACTGCTCCGACCGGACACGGTCGACGGCGCGGCGATGCGCCAACGTCATCATCCAGGCGAGCGGAGACCCCTGCGCGGGGTCGTATCGGTCGGCCGTCTTCCAGATCTGCAGGAACACCTCCTGCACGGTCTCCTCGCTGAACCCGGGATCGCGCAGCACACGCAGCACCATGCCGAACACCCGAGACGAGGTCGCGTCGTACAGATCGGCGAACGCTCGGCGGTCACCGGTGGCGACACGTGCGAGCAACGCACGCAGTTCGTCGGCCTCGGCGACACGCCGACGCTTGAGGTCGGGATCGGGAACGGGGCACGACGGATCGGCGGTGTCGTCCGGGGCGCGTCGGTGCCGAGGCTCGCCGGCGCTCGGGTCGGCTGCGCTCGTACCTCCGGCGCTCACAGACCCCCACCTCGCTGCGAGACGTTCATCGTCGAGTTCATCGACCATGAGACTAGTGGCCATCGTCGTCATATCCTCACCCCCTCGGCGATCGTGGTCCTGCGCGTCGCGGTCCTGGCGTACACGCCACCGGATCATGGCGGCCACGCCGCCGGGCAATGGCGCCCACGCCACGGCGCGAACATCGTGCAGGAATCATTCGTCACCGGGGCGTGAGTGGATCGGTGACCGGCGTCTCCGGCGAAAAACCCGTTGCGGACCTGCAATGACTGCGGGACGCTCGTCGCACCGGATCGGACGATCCGGACATACCGATGAGATCGTGGCGGATCAGGAGTCAGCACCCACATGACGACACATGACGGGAAGGCCGGAGGCCTGGCGATCGAGGCGGTCGGTCTGGTGAAGAGGTTCGGGGACACCGTGGCGGTGGACGGCGTGGATCTTGCCGTCCCGCGGGGCGGGGTCTACGGGGTGCTGGGGCCGAACGGGGCCGGCAAGACCACGACGATGCGCATGTTGGCGACGTTGACCGGCATCGACGGCGGGTCGGCCCGCGTGCTCGGCCACGACGTGGCGACGGAGTCCGACGCGGTGCGGTCGAAGGTGGCGCTCACGGGCCAGTTCGCTTCGCTGGACGAGGACCTGACCGGAGTGGAGAACCTGGTGCTCCTCTCGCGGCTGTACGGGTTCTCGCGCCCGGCGTCGCGGGAGCGTGCCGATCTGCTGTTGGGCGTCTTCGATCTGGTGGAGGCCGGCGGCAAGCAGGTCAAGGCGTACTCCGGCGGTATGCGGCGCCGTCTCGACATCGCGGCGAGTCTGGTGGTCACGCCGGAGCTGATGTTCCTGGACGAGCCGACCACGGGTCTCGATCCCCGCAGCCGCAACCAGGTGTGGGAGATCGTGCGCTCCCTGGTCGCCGGCGGCACGACGGTCCTGCTCACCACGCAGTACCTCGACGAGGCCGATCAGTTGGCCGACCGGGTGGCCGTCATCGACCGGGGCCGTGTGATCGCCGAGGGCACCACCGGTCAGCTCAAGGCGTCGGTCGGCTCGGGGTCGCTGCACGTCCGCGTCGCGGAACAGTCGCGCCGAGACGACGCCGCCGACGTCCTGCGCGCGACCCTGCACACCGACGTGACTCTCGAGTCCGATCCCTTCGCCGTCACCGCGCTGGTCGACGACACCGCCCTGGTGGCCCGCGCACTCGCGACGCTGTCGGACGACGGCATCGGCGTCACCACCTACGCCCTCGGGCAACCCAGCCTGGACGAGGTGTTCCTGGCACTGACCGGACGAACGACAGAACTGGAGGCGTCCTGAGAATGACCACCACCAACTCCCCCACCGCCGCGACGGGCACCGCGCAGCCGACCATCGCCGAGTTGCTCCGCGACTCCGGTCCCCGTCCCGATCGACCGTCGTCGATGTCGGCGGCGCTCTCGTTCGGGTGGCGAGCACTGCTGAAGATCAAGCACGTCCCCGAGCAGCTGTTCGACGTGACCATGTTCCCGGTCATGTTCACGCTGATGTTCACGTTCCTGTTCGGCGGCGCGTTGGCGGGCTCGACCAGTGCCTACATCCAGTTCCTGCTGCCGGGCATCCTGGTGCAGACCGTCGTCATGATCACGATGTACACGGGTCTGACCTTGAACAAGGACATCGAGAAGGGCGTCTTCGATCGGTTCCGGTCGCTGCCCATCTGGCGGCCGGCGCCGTTGGTCGGCGCCCTGCTCGGAGACGTGGTCCGCTACACCCTCGCCTCGACGATCGTGCTCGTGCTGGGTCTCGCGCTGGGCTTCCGGCCGGCGGGCGGCGTGCTCGGCGTGCTGGCGTCGGTGGCGTTGCTGCTGGCGTTCTCGTTCTGCGTCTCGTGGGTGTGGACGATGTTCGCGCTGATGCTGCGCAGCGAGACCGCGGTGATGAGCGTGTCCATGCTCGTGCTGTTCCCGCTGACCTTCGCCAGCAACATCTTCGTCGACCCGACGACGATGCCCGGGTGGCTGCAGGCGTTCGTGTCGGTCAATCCGGTGTCGCATCTGGTGACGACGCTGCGCGGCTTCGCCGACGGTGTGCTCGAGACGGACGCGCTGATGTGGACCGGCATCTGGTCCGTCGGACTGCTGGCGGTGTTCGGACCGATCACGATGCGCCTGTACAACGCCAAGTGACGCGTCAGTCCCGGACGAACGATCCGATGCACTCGACGTGGCTGGTCATCGGGAAGGCGTCGAACGCACGGAGATTCTCCAGGCGGTAGCCGTGCGAGAGGTAGAGCCCCGCGTCCCGTGCGAAGGACGCGGGGTCGCACCCGATGTGCACCACACGATCCGGGTGCGCACCGGCGACCGCCGCGATCACCTGTCTGCCGGCGCCGGATCGTGGCGGGTCGAGGACGACGACGGACGGCTGTGGCGGCAGGGATCCGATCGCGCGCTCGACGGGCGCTGCCTGCATCGACAGCTGCGGCAGGTCCGTCACCGCCGCACGCCCGTCCACCACCGCCCGGTGGGAGAACTCGACCGCTGCGACGGTGCCGCCCGGTCCGACCGCCTCGGCGACGACGGACGCGAAGGTGCCCGCACCGGCGTAGAGGTCCCAGGCCGTGTCACCGGGCCGAGCACCGGACCACTCCCGGACCACCTCGGCGTACTGCGTGGCAGCCGCCCGGTGAGCCTGCCAGAACCCCCACGAGTCCACGGTCCACTCGCGCGACCCGACGCGCTCGACGGCCCGACCCGAGCCCGCGCGCACCCGGTGCGCGCGGTCACCGGACTTCGCGGCGCGGCGCGAGGAGGCGCCGCGGCGACCGGTGTCGGCGCGCACGCGACGGTCGACGGCAGGAGCGATCTCCACGACGTGACGGGTCCCGTCGGAGTCCACGGCCACCGCGAGATCGGCGCCCGGCGTCCACGACCGGGCGGCCAGCCCGTCGTACATCCCCGGAACCGCTTGCGGGCAGGCCAGATCCGTCACGATGTCGGCGCTGCGGAGCCGGTGGAAACCGGGCCGTCCCTCGTCGTCCACACCCAACCGGATGCGCGTCCGCCAGCCGGTCTGATCACCGAGCGACTCCACCTCGACGGTGCGCTCGATGCCCCCGACGCGGCTCAACTGCTCGGCGACCACGGCCGCCTTGATCTGGCGTCCGGCCTCGGCGGTCGCGTGGGAGAAGTCGCAGCATCCCGACCCACCGGGGCCGGAGATGGGACACAGCGGCGCGATGCGGTCGGGCGAGGCCTCCAGGATCTCGACGGCGTCCGCGCGGCAGAAGGACTTGCCGGTGTCCTCGGTGACCCGCGCCGTCACCAGCTCGCCGGGAAGGCTGTGCCGGACGAACATGACGCGTCCCTCGTGCCGTGCGACGCAGAAGCCGCCGTGTCCCGGCTTGCCCACGCGGACCTCGACGACCGCGCCGAGCCACGAGTCGGTCATCGTTCGGATCGCCGTTCGGCCGAGGTGGGCTCGTAACCACGACGGGACGAGCCCGGTGCGTTCTCGAGGCTCTCGCGCTTCGCCCGCTCGGACGAGTTGAGCTGCCAGGGCACGCTGGTGACCATGACGCCGGGCTGGAAGAGCAGGCGACTCTTCAGTCGCAACGCACTCTGGTTGTGCAGCACCTGCTCCCACCAGTGACCCACCACGTACTCGGGGATGAACACGGTGACGACGTCGCGCGGTGAGTCCCGCTTGACCCGGCGCACGTAGTCGAGCACGGGCTTGGTGATCTCGCGGTAGGGCGACTCGACCACCTTGAGCGGGACGCTGAGGTCGCTCTTCTCCCACTCGCGCACCAGGGTGCGCGTGTCCGCCTCGTCGACGTTGACCGTGATCGCCTCGAGGGTGTCCGGCCTGGTCGCACGGGCGTAGGCGAGGGCGCGCAGCGTCGGGCTGTGCAGCTTGGACACGAGCACGATGGAGTGCGTGCGGCTGGGCAGCACACCGTCCCACTCGACGTCGGCGAGCTCGGTGGCCACCGAGTCGTAGTGCTTGCGGATCAGCTTCATCAGTCCGAAGATCGCGAGCATCGCGATGATCGCGATCCAGGCGCCCGCGAGGAACTTGGTCAGCAGGACGATCACCAGGACGGCGCCCGTCATGGCCAGGCCGATGCCGTTGACGACACGCGAGCGCATCATCGACCGGCGCTGCGCGGGGTCGGTCTCGGTACGCAGCAACCGCGTCCAGTGCCGCACCATGCCGGTCTGACTGAGCGTGAACGAGACGAACACTCCGACGATGTAGAGCTGGATCAGCTTGGTCACCTCGGCGCCGAACATGACGACGAAGAAGATGGCGGCGGCCGACAGGAACAGGATGCCGTTGCTGAACGCCAGCCGGTCGCCGCGGGTGTGGAACTGGCGGGGCAGGAAGCGGTCCTGGGCCAGGATCGACCCGAGTACGGGGAACCCGTTGAAGGCGGTGTTGGCGGCCAGCACCAGGATCAGCGCCGTCACGATGGTGATGAAGTAAAAGCCGGGCGTGAAGTGCCGGAAGACGGCCTCGGCCAGCTGCGCGATGAGCGTCTTCTGCTGGTAGTTCTCGGGAGCCCCGACGAGCTGGGTCGCGGGGTCCGCCGCGTACTTCACACCGATCTTCTCCGCCAGCAGGATGATGCCGAGCAGCAACGTGATGCCGATCGAGCCGAGCAGCAGGAGCGTCGTGGCGGCGTTGCGCGACTTCGGCTTGCGGAAGGCGGGCACGCCGTTGGAGATGGCCTCGACACCCGTCAGCGCCGCACACCCGGAGGAGAACGCGCGCGCCAGCAGGAACGCGAACGCGATGCCGTAGAGGTGACTGTCCTCCGCCTGCAGCTCGAAGTTCGACGACTCGGCCGACACGTCGTCGCCGAGGACGTACACCTGCACCAGGCCCCACACGAGCATGACGACCATGCCCACCATGAAGGCGTAGGTGGGGATCGCGAACGCGGTACCGGACTCGCGGACGCCGCGCAGGTTGATCGAGGTGATGAGCACGATGGCGGCGACCGCGAACAGCACCTTGTGCTCCGCGACGAACGGCAGGGCCGATCCGATGTTGGAGGCAGCGGCCGAGATGGACACGGCGACCGTGAGCACGTAGTCGACGAGGAGGGCACTGCCGACGGTCAGGCCCGCGGTCGGTCCCAGGTTGGTGGTGGCCACCTCGTAGTCGCCACCGCCGGACGGGTAGGCGTGCACGTTCTGGCGGTAGCTCGCCACGACCACCGCCATGACGACGGCGACGGCGAGACCGATCCAGATGGAGAACGAGTACGCCGAGATCCCGGCGACCGACAGCACCAGAAAGATCTCTTCGGGCGCGTAGGCGACGGACGACATGGCATCGGACGCGAACACCGGGAGGGCGATGCGTTTGGGCAGGAGCGTGTGTCCGAGCGTGTCGCTACGGAACGGCCTACCCAGCAGCAGCCTCTTGGTGGCCGTCGAAAGCTTGGACACATCGCAGAGCGTAGGCCGTACCGGGCTCGACCGTGGGGCAGGGTGACCGATAGCGTTGCGCGAAGTCCCTCCCGGCAGCAATCACCTGGGCACCGTCCTCTCGACTCCCGAACGGAGCGTCTGTTGTACGTAGTCGTCATGGGGTGTGGCCGCGTCGGCTCCGCCCTCGCGGGTGCACTCACCCGCATCGGCCACGAGGTCGCGGTCATCGACCGCGATCCCACCGCGTTCCACCGGCTCGGTCCCAACTTCACCGGACGTCAGGTGATCGGCATGGGGTTCGACCGGGACGTGCTCGTCGAGGCGGGCATCGAGAAGGCCGACGCACTGGCCGCGGTGTCCTCGGGCGACAACTCCAACATCATCTCCGCGCGTGTCGCCCGCGAGACGTTCGGTGTCGAGCGCGTCGTCGCGCGCATCTACGACGCCAAGCGCGCCGCGGTGTACGAACGCCTCGGCATCCCCACGGTGGCCACGGTGCCGTGGACGACGGATCGATTCCTGCACACGCTGATCCACGACAACGAGCTCACCAAGTGGCGCGATCCGTCGGGCAGCGTCGCGGTGGCCCGCCTCGACATCGGCGAGGGATGGGTGGGCAAGGGCGTGACCGCGCTCGAGAGTGCGACCAAGTCCCGAGTGGCCTTCATCATCCGCTTCGGTGCCGGACTCCTGCCCGACTGCAAGACGGTGATCCAGGCCGACGACGAGGTGTGGATCGCGGCGGTCGACGGCATGGTCGCCGAGGCCGTGGCGCTCGCGAGCAACCCTCCGCCCGAGGACTGACGGCTCCTGCCTCACCTCGTGTCCGTCCCCGCACCAGACCTGTCACCGAAGGATCCGTCATGAGAGTCGCCATCGCCGGAGCGGGAGCCGTGGGCCGTTCGATCGCCCGCGAGCTCCTCAGGTCCGACCATCACGTCCTGCTGATCGAACGCAAGGCCGACCACGTCGACCCGGCATCGGTCGAGGCGGCCGAGTGGATCCACGCGGACGCCTGCGAGCTGGCCACCCTCGAGGGCGCCGGCATCGAGTCGTACGACGTGGTCATCGCCGCCACGGGCGACGACAAGGCCAACCTGGTCCTGAGCCTGCTGGCGAAGACCGAGTTCGGCGTCGACCGAGTGGTCGCCCGCGTCAACGACCCGCGCAACGAGTGGCTCTTCGACGCGTCGTGGGGAGTCGACGTCGCCGTGTCGACACCGCGCATGCTGGCCTCGCTCGTCGAGGAGGCGGTCTCGGTGGGAGATCTGGTGCGCCTGATGACGTTGCGCCAGGGCAAGGCGAACCTCGTGGAGATCACGTTGCCGGCGAACACACCGCTGGCGGGCAAGCCGGTGCGCCGCATCACGCTTCCTCGCGACGTCGCGCTGGTCACCATCCTGCGCGGTGGCCGCGTCATCGTCCCGGAGAAGGACGACCCGCTCGAGGGCGGCGACGAACTGCTGTTCGTCACCACCGTCGACGTCGAGGACGAACTCCGCGAGGTGCTGGGACTCTCCCAGCGTTGACGGACAGGACCGACCGACAGCCGTCAGGGCTCGATGCGGTCCGCGTCCACGACCTCGGTGGTCTCGCTCTCCCGGTGCGTCGCTGCGGCCACGACAGCGTCGGCCCGTCGCACGGCCCAGAACGTGACGGCGAACGCGACCGCCGCGAGCGGCCAGCCCATCGCGATGCGGGCGACCGCGAGCCACCCGGTCTGGTCGGAGTCGTAGAGCTGCGATTGCACGACGTACCGCGCGACGAACACGAGAACCCAGGCGAACGTCGCGATGTCGTACGCGCGGACGGCGGCCCGATGCTCGCGCCAGGCCTTGCCGGTGCCGTTGAGGTAGCCCCACACGATGCCGACGAGCGGCCGACGAGCGAGGATCGAGACGAGGAACACCCCGCCGTACGCGAGCGAGGTGTAGATCCCGAACAGGAAGTAGCCCTTGGCGTCTCCGGTGCGGTAGGCGATGAACGCGCACACCGCCACGCCGAAGAATCCCGACACGGCCGGCTGGATCGGATCCCGCTTCACGAGGCGCCATACCAGGATCGCCACGGCCAGACCGAGGGCGGCCCAGATGGCCGCGGTGAGACCGGCGAGGGAATTGACCGGAACGAAGACCAGCACGGGCAGGGTGGAGAACACCAGTCCGCTGACCCCACCGAGCTGGGACAGGATCGTCTCGGGAGGCGCGTCCTCGGTGGGCTGACTGTTCGGTGACTCGCTCATGCAGTTCAGGGTGCCAGAAGATGCGGCTCCCGAAGAACTAGTCCTCGGTGCGCAGCTCGTAGTACGGGTTGTAGATGACCCTGCGGCCCTCGCGCTCCCCCACGCGACCACGGACCAGCAACTGCGTGCCGGACTCGATGCCGGCGATCTTGCGTCGGCCGATCCAGATCAGTGAGATGGTGTCGGTGCCGTCGAAGAACTCGGCCTCGACGATGGCGTTGGCGGCCTTGCTGCACGTCTCGACGCTGCGGAGCCGTCCGACCATGGTGACCTCGTCACCGCGAGTGCAATCGCATGCTCGTTGGGCGCCGGACGCCTTCGACGTCGACTCCAACTCCTCGGCATCGAGTTGATCGATGTCCTCGGTCAACTTCCGGGCCATGCGGCGGAAGTATCCTGCGGCAGCGGGTGCCATGAGTGCTCCTGGAGCGGTTCGCGCGGGCCTTCCGCGGCGGATGTTCTGCTTCTGTCAGCGCCACTGTAGACCTTTCCGAGCACGCCTCACCACACCCGGCCGGTCGGGTCGGTGAACGCCACGAGAAGATGCGGACACCATGGAGACAACCACCGTCGTACTGCTGCCCGGCACCGGCTCCGACGCGTCGTTCGTCGAGGGGGCCTTCGGTGATGTCGTGGCGGATCTCGGCTGGTCGCTGCGGGTGATCGAGCCCGAACCCGCCGACGTCGTCGGGGGCTACGTGCGGGCGCTCGACCACGTACGAGGCGCCGTTCGAGGGGACCTGATCGTGGGCGGTGTCTCACTCGGCGCGGCGGTCGCGGCGCGGTGGGCGCTCGACCGTCGGGGCGCCGCGCAGGGCGCCGTCCTCGCGATGCCGGCGTGGACCGGATCTCCGGGCGACTCCCCCGCTGCGGTCGGTGCCGCCGCGACGGCGGCGACGCTGCGGGCCCACGGCCTCGATGCGTCGGTGGCGGCGATGGCGCAGTCGAGTCCGCGGTGGCTCGCCGAGGCGCTGACGCGGTCGTGGCGAGCACAGTGGCCGCTGCTGCCGACGGCGCTGGACGACGCCGCCCGGTACGTGGCACCCACCCTCGACGACCTGCGATCCCTCGCGGTGCCGGTCGGCGTGGTGGCAGCGATCGACGACCCGGTGCATCCGCTCGGTGTCGCGCAGGACTGGTGCGCGGCTCTTCCCACGGCGCACCTCGACACCTTCGCGCTCGACGTCCTCGCCGCGTCCCCGGGCGAGCTCGGCAGGCTGGGCGTCACCGCGTTCCGGCGTGCGACGGGCGGGTCCTAGTCGAGCTGCTGCATCGCCGAGAACTCAGTCGAGCTGCTGTATCGCCGAGAACTCAGTCGAGCTGCTGCATCGCCGAACCGGAGGGCCCGCGCCGACGTTGCGCCTCGGCAGCGGCGTCCGCGTCGGGGGCCTGCTGCTGAGGTACCTGCTGCTGGGGCACCTGCTGCTGGGGTACCTGCTGCTGGGGCACCTGCTGCTGCACCGCCGCCTGTGCCTGCGCCTGTGCGGCCGCCATCTGCTGTTGCTGCGCGGCCGCGAGTTGCTGAGCGAGTGCCGGCGGCAGACTGATGGGCAACGGCGTCCGCACCGGGTGCGGATCCGAGCCGCGATCGACCACGGTCGCCGCCACGACGGCACGCGCCTGCTCGACCAGCGGCGATCCGGCCTCGACACTGCCTGCCGGTCCGCTCGCCACGCCGCGGATCATCCAGCGGTACCCGTCGACGCCGATGAAACGCAGATCCCCGCCGGCCGCGGAGCCCACCACCTCACGGCCCCACGGGCCGGTCTCGGTGGCCACCCGCGCGTTGTCGCGGCGCAGCGTGTCGGCCAACTCGGCGGCGACGTCACGCCACTGACCGGGCGACTTCGGAGCGGCGAAGGCCGCCACGGTGATGCGCCCGTTCGGAGTGACGATGTGGACGGCCTGGGGTGCGCCGGCCTGCGTCATCTCGACCTGCAGCTGTCCGCCGGCCGGAAGCATCAACAGCACGGATCCCAGATCGAGCCGTCCCTCCGCGATGCTCTCGCGGTCGCCGTCCAGGTCGTCGATCGACCACGGCCCGGTGGTGTCGTCCGCCGTACCGTCCACCTCGTCGACCTCGTCCACTTCCTCGACCTCGACGTCCTGCGCGGAGTCGAGATCGGTGGCGTCGACGTCGTCGCGCCCCTTCTTCTTGCGTCCGAACATGCTCAGTTCTCCTTCTCGCTGGCGGTGACGGCATCGAGAACCGCGTGTCCGCCGCTGGAGCCGTAGCCGCCGACACCCCGGGTGGTGTCGTCCAGCTCGGCCACCTCGACGAAGTCGGGCAGTTCGACCCGCTGCACCAGCAGCTGGGCGATGCGGTCCCCGCGCCGCAGTTCGATGGGGGTGCGTGAATCGTGGTTGATGAGGCAGACCCTGATCTCGCCGCGATAACCGGCATCGACCGTTCCCGGCGTGTTGACCACCGACAATCCCGCTCGCGCGGCGAGGCCGGACCGGGGGTGGATCAGGCCGACGGTGCCGACCGGCAGCGCCACGGCGATGCCCGTACCGACCATGGCACGCTCACCGGGTTCGATGACGACGTCGACGGTGGAACACAGGTCCACGCCCGCGTCACCGGCGTGTGCACGGACGGGCAGCGGGATGTCCGGATCGAGTCGTCTGACGGCCACCGTCTCGACGGCCTGTGCCGATCCCTGGTCTCCGCGGGTCGTGCGTGTCGCCGTCTCGGCCGTCAGATCGCTCACATCGGTCGAGATTACTCGCCGATGCACCGTCGACCTCCCGCCCGTCCGAGCCTCTACTCTGGAGAGGTGTCCGACGCAGCTTCGAGAGAGACCTCAGCAGATCACGCCACCCGGACGTCCGGGACGGCACACGACGGCGGGGGTGAGACGGTCGTCTACAGCGAACGGCTCCGCGTACCCGTCTGGTACTGGGTGGCCGCGATCGGCGTCGCGGCGATCCTGTCGGCCGAGGTGCACATGGGATCACCCGGCGTGATGGCCTGGCTGCCGTACGTGGTGCTGGTGCCGTTCGCGATCTGGGTGGTCACGTACCTGGGCCGGATGCGCGTCGAGGTGACGGAGCAGAACGGCGAGCGCATGCTGCACGCCGGCAAGGCTCGGCTCCCCGCATCGGTGATCGATCGGGTGGCGGTGGTGCCGGGGACGGCGAAGAGTGCCGCCCTCGGACGCCAGCTCGACCCCTCCGCCTTCGTTCAGCATCGTTCGTGGGTCAAGCCGATGGTGTTGGTCGTCCTCGACGACGAGAACGACCCGACACCGTACTGGTTGGTGAGCACCCGGAACCCGGATGCAGTGGCTGCGGCTCTGACTCCGCAGCCACCGACCTCCTGACGGAGGTCTCCTCGGTCAGGCCGCGCAGTCGCGGCAGACCAGAACGCCGCCGTTGTCGGACGACAGCCGCGAGCGGTGATGCACCAGGAAGCAGCTCGAGCACGTGAACTCGTCGGCCTGCTTCGGAACGACACGCACGGACAGTTCCTCACCGGACAGGTCTGCGCCCGGCAGTTCGAAGGACTCCGCGGTGTCCGTCTCGTCGATGTCGACGACGGCGGACTGCGCCTCGTTGCGGCGTGCCTTCAGTTCTTCGAGGGAGTCCTCCGACACGTCGTCGGACTCGGTACGGCGTGGTGCGTCGTAATCGGTGGCCATGTTGTTCCCCTTACCTTCCTGCTGAGACCGGGTGTGCCCGGTCTCCTTCGATCGCCTTCATGGGGGATGTTCAAGACGTCGACCGCTTCTTGTTCGACGAACTCGTCCTCTGTCGGACTCACACCCTCGGATCCCGATGCAGGTCGTTCGTGTTCCTCGTCTGCTGTTCGTGGCAGAACATCGATCCGGTCGGACTTCTTCCCGACTTCCGCCGGGAGGATCTCCGTCCTTCTCGCTCACCTATTCGCAGCCGTCGTCCTGACGGATGACGGCCGGCGTGCAGGTGAGCCGACTGTGCCCGAATCCCCGTGACGGGAAACATTCTCTTGCTGCGGGCGTGCAGGCCCGAGGAGCCCGACCGGCCGTGAGTTCGATCCGCCGGGCCGCCAGACAATAGCCGACGACGAGCCGGTGTGGAAAACACCCTGCCCAGCGCGGTGTGTCGTGGCGCGAACGGCTCCCGCAGGAACCGCATCTCCCCTGTTCACCCCGCCCAACGCCGTCGACCGTGCAGACGTTCCCACCCGCCGTGCGTCGCGCGTCACATGCCGGCGCGGCCCACTACAGTGAGCGAGTCACCGCCCGTGACACGACAGCGCGACACGTATCAGCAGAAGGGCACGCTCCCGTGGTCTCACTCATCACTCACGGCTCCTCGACCGACGACAAGGGGCGGCCGTACGCGCGGCGTCGGGCCTTCCCGATCCTCGTGGTGCTCGTCGTGCTCGCCCTCGCCGGTGCGGCCGTGTGGGTGAACATCCTGACCACGACCGAGACCGGCACGGACGCCGTCGCCTGCAACGCCCCCCAGCCGGCCTCCGATCCCGCCGCCCCCGCGGCCGCCGAGCCCGGCAGCGTCGTGGACGCCTCGGTGGTCACGGACACCCAGCCCGCCCCGTTGTCCGCCACCCGCGTGCGCGTGTTCAACGCGAACGGACAGGGCGGCCAGGCCGCCGAGATCGCCGCCGATCTCAGCGATTTCGGCTTCGCCAGCGCACCGGACGTGCAGGTGGGCAACGACCCGGTCTACGTCGACCAGAACATGCAGTGCATAGCTCAGATCCGGTTCGGCGCGGCCGGCGTGGCCGCCGCGGGCACCGTCGCACTGGTCGCGCCATGCGCCGAGTTCGTTCAGGACACCCGCGAGGACGACACCGTGGATCTCGCTCTGGGCACCAACTTCCGTGCGCTGGAACCGAACACCGACGGTGAGGAGGTCATCCGCTCGCTCGCGGACGTCGCTCCGGGCGCCGCGGCACCGAACCTCGACGTCGATCTGCTCGCCGCCGCGCATCGCGTCAACTGCTGACGCGGGTCAGGCCTTGGCGATGGCGGCGACGCCACCGAGACGGTCGAGTAAGGACAGGAACCCGTCCGCCACACCTTCCGCCACGGCGATCGTCACCTCGCCGTCGTCGCTGCGGGAGTGCGGCGACGGAGTGATCACCCGCGCACCCGCCTCCGCCGCGACCAGAGCGCCCGCCGCCCAGTCCCACGGGCTGAGCCCGTGCTCGAAGTGGGCGTCGACGCGCCCCGCCGCCACCATGCACAGATCCAGTGCCGCCGAGCCGATGCGACGAACGTCCCTCACCTCGGGGAGCAGAGCCGCGATCAGCGCGCCCTGACGGCGGCGGCGCGCCGCGTCGTAACCGAATCCCGTGGCCACCAACGTGAGTGCCACGTCGTCGATGTCGTTGACTCGCAGGCGCACCCAGTCTCCGCCCGCGTCCGAGCACCACGCGCCGCCGCCGAGCGACGCCGCGTACGTGCGATCCCCCACCACGTCCTCCACGGCGCCCGCCACCGACGCACCGTCGATCTGCGCGGCCACGGAGACCGAGTAGGCCGGGATGCCGTAGAGGAAGTTCACGGTGCCGTCGATCGGATCGAGGACCCACCGGACACCGGACGGGGCGATGTCCTCCCCGCCGCCCTCCTCGCCCAGTACCGCGTCGTCGGGACGCAGCCGGCTCAACAGGTCCCGGATGACGTGTTCGGTCTCGGTGTCGACCACCGTCACCGGATCGGTGGGCGTCGACTTCGACCGGACGGCGTCCACCGCCGCACCGCCCGCGCCGAACACCTCCGGCCGACGCCGACGTACGTGGCGTCCCGCCTCACGTGCGACGTCGACGGCGATGCGGCGCAACATCTCCGGGTCGAGCGTGCCCGTCGAGTCGTCCTGCGGCAGATCGTCATGAGGAGTCACCCGGTAATCCGAACACATCGGGCGGCGGAACGGTACGGCGCGCCACCCGCCGCGGTGCCGCGCGACCGGGAACGCCGTCAGCAACTAGGGTGACGTGCGCGCACCAGATCTCGCACGAACGCGCCGGTCGCCGACGCGTGCGTACGCCACCAGGAGGTTCTGTCATGACGAACGACCACACCGAACCCGGCCCGGTCTCCATCGCCGGGAAGACGGGCTCGCACCCCGAGGGCCGAGGCTTCGGTGTCGACGTCGGTGGCAGTGGCGTCAAGGGTGGCGTGGTCGATCTCGCCACCGGCGAACTGATCGGCGAGCGCTACAAGATCGAGACCCCGCAACCGTCGACTCCCACGGCCGTGGCCGAGACGGTCGCGGCCATCGTCGACCACTTCGAGTGGACCGGGGACGTGGGCATCACCCTCCCCTGCGTCGTCACCGGTGGCGTGGCGCGAACCGCCGCGAACGTCGACAAGGGCTGGATCGGGACCGACGCCGGCGCGCTGTTCCGCGACCATCTCGGGGGTCGTTCGGTGACCGTGCTCAACGACGCCGACGCCGCGGGCATCGCGGAGGACAAGTTCGGCGGCGGCAAGGACTCCAAGGGTGTGGTCATCCTGCTGACCTTCGGCACCGGCATCGGATCCGCGATCCTGCAGAACGGCGTCCTCCTGCCCAACACGGAGCTCGGGCACATGGAGGTGGACGGCAAGGAGGCCGAGCACCGCGCCGCGTCGTCGGTCAAGGACGACGACGGACTGTCGTACAAGGCGTGGGCCAAAGAGGTCTCGCGCGTGCTCGAGCGCATCGAGGATCTGTTCTGGCCGGACCTCTTCATCGCCGGCGGCGGCATCAGCCGCAAAGCCGAGAAGTGGATCCCCCTGCTCACCAACCGCACCCCGGTGCAACCCGCGACGCTGCGCAACGCCGCCGGAATCGTCGGCGCGGCCCTCGCCGCACAGTCCGGTGTGGCGCCCTGATTCTCGCCGAGGGCAGACACGCGCCCCTCTGACCTGCGCCGCGTCGGCTCGCCGATGCGCGATGTGACTCACACCCCACTGCCGGTGAGCCGGGAACCTCGGCGTCCTCCCGCGCGTTGGTGCTGTGCACTCGCGGCGGTCGTTACAATGGTCCACGCCCCGGTTTCACGCCGGGAAATCCACAGACCTCTCCGCCGGATCATCACTCTGGCGTGACGCCGCACGACACCGTCACGAAAGGGCGTACGTGGCAGCCATCGATATTCGTCAGACCGCGGACACCGCGCCGGCAGTCGACAGCACTCCGGCCGTCGACACCGCGTCGGCCGACGGCACCGCACCCGGCGCCGTCGGAACCGCACCCGGCGCCGTCGGAACCGCACCCGCGAAGGCCCCGGCCAAGAAGGCGGCCCCGCGCAAGGCAGCAGCCAAGAAGGCCGCGCCGCGCAAGGCCGCAGCGAAGAAGACCGCAGCGAAGAAGGCGACGTCTCCTGCGACCGGCGACGACGCCGACGAGCCCACCGCGGACATCGAGGACATCGACGTTCCCGAGGGCGAGCTCGCAGCCGAGTCGGACGTCGTCGAGGTCGTCGCCGTCGGCGACGAGGTCGAGGACGACGCGACCACCGAACCCACGCCGGAGGACAAGGCGTCGGGCGACTTCGTGTGGGACGAGGAGGAGTCCGAGGCGCTGCGACAGGCCCGCAAGGACGCCGAACTCACCGCCTCCGCCGACTCCGTCCGCGCCTACCTCAAGCAGATCGGCAAGGTCGCCCTCCTCAACGCCGAGGAGGAGGTCGAGCTCGCCAAGCGCATCGAGGCCGGTCTCTACGCCGTCCAGCTCATGGCCGAGTCCGCCGAGAAGGGCGAGAAGCTCCCCGTGGCCCAGCGCCGCGACATGACCTGGATCTGCCGCGACGGCAACCGGGCGAAGAACCACCTGCTCGAGGCCAACCTGCGCCTCGTGGTCTCGCTGGCCAAGCGCTACACGGGCCGCGGCATGGCGTTCCTGGACCTCATCCAGGAGGGCAACCTCGGTCTGATCCGCGCGGTGGAGAAGTTCGACTACACCAAGGGCTACAAGTTCTCGACGTACGCGACGTGGTGGATCCGTCAGGCCATCACCCGCGCCATGGCGGACCAGGCCCGCACCATTCGTATCCCGGTGCACATGGTCGAGGTCATCAACAAGCTCGGACGCATCCAGCGTGAGCTCCTGCAGGACCTGGGTCGTGAGCCCACTCCCGAGGAGCTCGCCAAGGAGATGGACATCACGCCCGAGAAGGTGCTGGAGATCCAGCAGTACGCTCGCGAGCCGATCTCCCTCGACCAGACCATCGGCGACGAGGGCGACAGCCAGCTCGGCGACTTCATCGAGGACTCCGAGGCCGTCGTCGCCGTCGACGCGGTGTCGTTCACCCTCCTGCAGGACCAGCTCCAGTCGGTTCTCGAGACCCTCTCCGAGCGCGAGGCGGGTGTCGTGCGACTGCGTTTCGGCCTCACCGACGGCCAGCCGCGCACGCTCGACGAGATCGGCCAGGTCTACGGGGTCACGCGTGAGCGCATCCGACAGATCGAGTCGAAGACCATGTCGAAGCTGCGGCACCCGAGCCGGTCGCAGGTGCTGCGCGACTACCTCGACTGACAGTTCCGCACCTCACCCGACGGCGACGAACGTCCCGTCGTCGTCGGGCAGGTAGGGCTGCACCTCGACCACCGCGGTGAGCGGTACCGGTCCGTAGAGGTGCGGGAACAGCATCGAACTCGGATCGCCGGGTACTCCCGGCTCCCATTCCAGCCGGTCCTTCAGTCGAGTGGGGTTCAACGACAGCAGCACGATGTCCCGGCGACCGGCGAACAGCCGGTTGGCCGGGAGATGAACCTGCTGCGGCGTCGACAGATGGACGAACCCCTGCTCGGCGAGCGACGCGGGTGCCACCTCCCCCGCGGCCACACTCGCCTCCCAGTCCGCCGCCGGGCACATGTGTACCAGGATCTCGGTCATCGGCCGTCCTCTCGTGTCGGGTCCTGCAGTCGCGTCGTGTCGGCCGGCGGCGCCGGTCGTGCGCGTCGTTCCACACCGCCCAGCGCGACGGCGACGATCACACACAGGATGCCCGCGAGTTCGGCGATCGAGGGCACCTGCCTCAGCACCACGACGCCGACCACCGTCGCAGTGGTGGGCAGCAACGCGAGCAACAACGCGAACCGTGCCCGTCCGACCGTGCGCAGGACCACCTGGTCGAGCGCGTAGGGGATCACGCTCGACAACACACCCACCCCGACACCCAGCAGCCACGTGGACGGCGCGGTGAACACCGACGGATCGTCGAGTACCTGGGGCGTCAACGCGAGCGGGGCGAGGATCACCGACGCCACCGCCATGCCGACGGCGAGGGAGTCCAGCCCGTCGCCCGCCGTCGCGACCGACTTCCCGAGCACCACGTAGCCGGCCCACAGTCCGGCGGCGAGGAGTGCGAAACCGACCCCGACCAGGCCCACGTCGAATCGCGCTCCGGCTACCAGCGCGACTCCCGCGACCACCAGGACGAGTGCGAGCACGTCGCGAGCGCGCCGCGATCCGAGTGCGGCGACGAGGACAGGACCGAGGAACTCGATCGCCACGGCGGTGCCCAACGGGATGCGGGCGATCGCCTCGTAGAACGCCAGGTTCATTCCCACCGTGACGACACCGAACCCACCGGCCACCGCGATGGTGCGGGCCGTCCATCGCGTGCGCCAGGGACGACGCCAGGCCAGCAGAACGGCCGCTGCGCCTGCCGCGCGCAGCCACGCCACGGCCGCCGGCGAGATGGTGTCGAACAGATGGACGCCGATGGCGGCACCGAGATACTGCGCGAGCGCTCCGACCACGAAGACGAACGGCACCGACCACGGCGGGAACGAACGCCCCACCGACGCGAGGCCGCGCGCGTCCACATCCGTCATGGTCGAACCGTATCCACCGGTCGCGACACGGGCGCACAGGGGCGGGTGCGTTCTGCCGACAGCGAACGATGCTCTAGAGGGACGTGGTTCACCAGCATGTTTCGTGTCTGTGACAACACACGGCCATCCGCGTGGGAACAACGCACGAACCCCATACGTCTGTAAGAGTGAACGAACCGCGTCGAACCGACGTGGCGGACCGACCCCAGGACCGTGGTAGTCACGGTCAGTACGGAGGAGTCATGCCCGAATTGTTGACCGACACCACCCTCACCGCTGCCGACAGGTGTGATCGTTGCGGAGCGGGAGCGCGCGTGCGTGCCGTCCTCCCCACCGGCGGAGAACTGCTGTTCTGCCGTCACCACGCCAATGAGCACGAAGCGCGTCTCCTCGAGATGAACGCCACCATCGTCGCGGACGCGGATTCCGACGCCATGGCGTGATGACCGGGGCACTCGGTCCCACAGCATCAGCACTCGACTCCTGACACCACGAAGGGCGACCACCGATCCGGTGGTCGCCCTTCGTCGTGCGCGGGGCTCGTGCAGTGCTGCGATCACCACGAACGCAGGGCCGAGATCCTCTCGGTGAGCTGCTCCGCCGTCGCGATCGCGGTGGGCGGCCCACCACAGCTCCGTCGGAGTTCGCCGTGGATGATGCCGTGGGCCTTGCCGGTGCGGTGGTGATGCATCGCCACCAGGCCGTTGAGCTCCTTACGCAGATCGGCCAGCTTCGCGGCGTCCGCGGACCGCCCGGCGGGCGGGAGGGTGACCGGAGCCGGAGTCTCCGTGGGCGTCGCCGGGCGTGCCAGCTGCGTCTCCTGCCGTTTCCGCAACAGCGCGCGCATCTGGTCGCCGTCCAACAGGCCCGGCAGGCCGAGATAGTCCGCCTCGTCGTCGCTGCCCGAGAACGTCGCGGTGCCGAAGGAGGAGCCGTCGAAGATCACCTGGTCGAGCTCTGCGTCGGCACCGAGCGAGGTGAACGCCTTCTCCTCCTCGCCGGGCTCGTCCTTCTGCTGGTTCGCCTCGATGAGCAGGTCGTCGTCGAGACCGTCCTTCTCCCGGTGCGGCTTCCCGATGACGTGGTCGCGCTGCGCCTCGAGCTGGCTGGCCAGGTCCAGGAGCACCGGCACCGAGGGCAGGAACACGCTCGCCGTCTCACCCTTGCGGCGAGAACGCACGAAGCGCCCGACGGCCTGGGCGAAGTACAGCGGTGTGGAGGCGCTGGTCGCGTAGACGCCGACCGCGAGGCGCGGGACGTCCACGCCCTCCGACACCATGCGCACGGCCACCATCCAGGTCGACGTTCCCGCGCCGAACTCGGCGATGCGGGCCGAGGACCCGGGATCGTCGGACAGCACGAGCGTCGGGGTCTCCCCCGTCGCCGCCTCGAGGATTCCCGCGTAGGCGCGCGCGGTGGTCTGATCCGACGCGATGACGAGGCCACCCGCGTCTGGAATGCCGCCCTGACGGAGTTGGTGCAGCCGGGTGTTGGCCGCGGCGAGCACCGACGGCACCCACTCACCGGACGGGTCGAGAGCGGTACGCCAGGCCCGCGCCGTCTGCTCGGCGCTGAGCGGCTCCCCGAGACGGGCGGCGAACTCCTCGCCCGCACTGTTGCGCCAGCGTGCCTCGCCCGAGTACGCGAGGAAGACGACCGGCCGCACGACACCGTCCGCCAGCGCGTCGGCGTAGCCGTAGCTGTGGTCCGGGCGCGACCGGGGCAGGCCCTCGTCGTCCGGCTCGTAGTTCACGAAAGGAATGGGGCTGTCGTCGCTGCGGAAGGGTGTTCCCGTCAATGCCAGGCGGCGCGTCGCGTCGCCGTAGGCCTCGCGGATGCCCTCGCCCCAGCTCTTGGCGTCACCGCCGTGGTGGATCTCGTCGAGGATCACGAGCGTCTTGCGGTTCTCGGTCCGCACCCGGTGGCGGGAAGGGTGCGACGCCACCTGTGCGTACGTGACGACGATGCCGTGGAAGTCGCTGGACGTCTGCCCGGTGCTGTTGGAGAAGCGGGAGTCGAGGGCGAGTCCGACGCGCGCCGCCGCCTCCGCCCACTGGTGCTTGAGGTGCTCGGTGGGAGCGACGACCGTGACCTGGTCCACGGTGCGGTCGCTCAGCAGCTCGAGCGCCACGCGGAGCGCGAACGTGGTCTTGCCGGCTCCCGGAGTGGCGACGGCCAGGAAGTCGGTCGGACCCGCCGACAGATACTTCGTGAGCGCTCGCCGCTGCCAGGCGCGCAGTGGCGGCAGGGTGACTCCGGCCGGCCCTGTCACAGGGAGACCTCCTGCGCTGTCGACCTTCTCGCCGATCTCGGCCGTCATGAACGGGCCTCGTCCGGCGCCGTACGTCCACCTGAAAGGATGCGAACCACCCGTGGCATGGAACTCCCGTTCGGCTCGTCGTCTCGTGTGCACATCCGTCGATCAGACTATCGCGGACGTCGGCGCGCCCACCAATGCGCACGTCGCCGCCGGTGCCCGCGACGGCGACACACCGGGCCGGGACGTGCCCGAGCGACGCCGGTGGGCCATGCTGGAGTCATCATGAGCGCACCCGCCGACAACACGTCCGATCGGGACACCGCGGCAGCGTCGACGCCCGACGGAGAGCCGGGGCCCGGTCCCGTCCCGGGACGGCCGCTGCGCACGGCCTGGCGCGTCGTCGCGAGGACGGCGGGCAAGGCGTGGGACGACTCCATCTTCGGCAAGTCCGCCACCGCCGCCTTCTGGCAGACCCTGTCGCTGCCGCCGCTGGTGCTCGCACTCCTCGGCAGCCTCACCTACATCGCGGGGTGGTTCGGACCGAACACTCTCGACATCATCGAGTCGAAGATCGTGACGTTCAGCTCCACGCTGTTCAGCGACAACGTCGTGGACGAGATCATCGCCCCCACGCTGACGGACATCCTCAACAGCGGACACGGTCCCGTCGTGTCCGTGGGCTTCCTGCTGTCGTTGTGGGCCGGCTCGTCGGCGATCTCCACCTTCGTCGACTCCATCGTCGAGGCACACGGTCAGCAGGACGCGCGCAACCCCGTGTGGCAGCGCATCTTCGCCCTGCTGCTGTACGTCGCGTTCCTGATCGTCGCGGTGTTCGTCCTGCCCCTCGTCGCGCTGGGGCCCACCATCATCGGTCGGGTGCTGCCGTCGTCGTGGTTCGAGATCGGCTCGCAGGTGATCGACATCGCGTACTACCCGGGTGTCGGACTGCTGCTCATCGTCGGCCTGACGACGCTCTACAAGGTGGCTCTGCACACCTCGCTGCCGTGGCACCGCCTGCTCGGCGGATCGCTGCTGGCCGGAGTGTTCTTCATGCTGGCGAGTGCGGTGCTGCGCACCTACCTGTCCTGGGTGACCGGAACGGGCTACACCTACGGCGCGCTCGCGGCTCCGATCGCCTTCCTGCTCTTCACGTTCTTCCTGGGATTCGCGGTGGTGCTGGGGGCGGAGTTCAACGCCACGGTCCAGGAGTTCTGGCCGGCGCGCGCCACACGCATGGACCAGGTCAAGGGATGGATCGCCGAGAAAGCAGCCGATCCGGGTGCGGGCACCGTCGGCGCTCTCGGCCGGCTGGCCACCGGCCCGATCCGCATCGCACGGTCGGATCGGGACGGCGGCGAGTCACCGGAGAAGCGTCAGGTGACGCGTGATCGGCAGGATCACTCGCCCTTGCGCAAGCCGTCGTAGACCTTTTTGCAGTCGGGGCACACGGGTGACCCGGGCTTGGCCGACTTCGTGACGGGAAAGACCTCGCCGCACAGTGCGACGACGTGGGTGCCCATCACCGCGCTCTCGGCGATGCGGTTCTTCTTCACGTAGTGGAAGAACTTCGGAGTGTCGTCGTCGGTGGTCTCGTCGGTGCTGACGTCGGGGCGTTCCTTGGTCTGCGTGCTCATGCATCGATTATGACGGTTGTTCCCGACACGCGCGTCGCACATCTCACCACCTCCGATTACTGCACACTTCGTTCAGTAGTGACACAGTGGAGTCATGGCACACGACGGCATCTCACCCCGCGACAGCGTTCGCGAGGCCGTACTGATCACCGAGGCACGAACGTCGGTCGAGGAACAGCACCGAGCGCGCGTGCGCAAATACCTCTTCATCATGTCTTTCCGTATCCCGGCGCTGGTCCTCGCGGCGCTGTCGTACGGCGCGTGGCAGAACCCGTGGATCGCCATGGCCATCGTCGGCGTGTCCATTCCTCTCCCGTGGATGGCAGTCCTGATCGCCAACGACCGACCGCCGCGGACCGCGGACGAGCCCAGCCGCTACGGCTGGCGGGCGACCGACTCCACCGCGCTGGAGGCCCGCAGCCACCCGGTGGTGAACCTCGACGAGGAACCCGATCTCGACCGCCGCGCGATCTCGAATCCGCGCGCCACGTCCTGAGACGGGTCCGTCCCGAGATCGGTCTGCTGACACACTGACGCGGTGACCGACTCGAACCACCGCACCTCGCCTCCCCCGTCCGTCCCGGTGGACGCGGACCGCCTCGTCGACCTCGCGTCCACGTTGCGGGTCGCGTTCGACCGAGCGGACTTCACCGCGGACGGGATCCTGGAGGCACTGGGCGACTCGGTTCATGCCGCGTTGGGACGTGGCGAACCCGCACCGGTGCGACGCCGGTGCGGAGAACTCGGTCCCCTCGGCACTCTCGTCCTGCTGTTCCTGCTCTCCGACGACGTGGCGATCGACGCCGCGACCACCGCCCTCGCGCCGACGACACTCGACGGAGCGGTTGCTGCCGGCCTCCTCGAGACCGGCAGCGACACCGTGCGCAGTCTGCTCGACATCCGCCCCCTCGATCTCGGCACGGGCACGCGGTGGGTGGTGTCCGACATCGACGGCAGCATGCGCGACGTCCGTATCGGATCCGATCACGTGCTCGGCGTCGGTCACGCGTCGCTGTCGCTGGTCCGCGGGACACCCACCCGTGTCGACGGGAGTCCGCCCACCGTCCTGGATCTCGGTACCGGCTGCGGCATCCAGGCGCTCCACGCGGCGCCGTACGCCCGGTCGATCACCGCCACCGACGTCAGCGATCGGGCCATCGCCCTCACCCGCATGACGGCTGCCCTCAACGGTCTGGACTTCGAGACGATCCCGGGCTCGTGGTTCGCACCCGTCGCGGGGCGGACCTTCGATCGCATCGTCGCCAACCCGCCCTTCGTCGTCGGATCGGGCCGAGTCTCCCACTCCTACCGCGATTCCGGCCTGGACCTCGACGGTGCCAGCAGCCTCGTCGTGGGAGCGGCACCGGACCATCTCGCTCCCGGCGGGACCGCGTCGTTGCTCGCCTCCTGGGTTCACGTGGACGGTGAGGACTGGCGGTCACGGGTCGCCTCCTGGCTGCCGGACCACGGTGTCGACGCGTGGATAGTGCAGCGCGACATCGCGGACCCCGCTCTCTACGTGGGCACGTGGCTGCGGGACGGCGGACTCGATCTGCGAGACCCGGCCGTCGACGAGACGGCGACCGCCTGGCTCGATCACCTCGACGCCGCCGGCGTCACGGGTGTCGGCTTCGGCTTCGTGTACCTCCGCCGGACCGACCGGCCCACCAGCGTCCTCGCGGAGGACCTGATGCACGGGTACGAGGATCCCCTCGGCGACGAGGCACTCGACGTCCTGGACCGGGTGGACTGGCTCCGCACACACGATCTGCTCGACGAGTGTGTGGCCGTCGCCCCGACCACGGCACTCGAGGAGGTCTCCACCCCCGATCCGGACGGTGGGTGGACCACCGTCGTACGCCGGGTCCACCGCGGCGACGGGCCCGCGTGGTCCCACGAGATCGACGCGGACGGGGCGGCACTCCTGGCCGGGATGCGCGCGGGCGGACTGACGGTCGGGGACCTCACCGAGCTTCTCGCGGCCGCACGCGGTGTGGACGCCGCGGAGCTGACGGACTCGGTCGTCGCGTTGGTCGCGGGGCTCGTCGTGCACGGGTTGGTGATCCCCACCTGAGCCGAGCAGTCGTTTCTCTCAGCAACTTCTCAGGGCTGAGGTGGTGAAACCGCAGCTCAGAGTGTTTGACGGAGGTGGGCTTCGGGAACTTTTCTGACGTGTCCCGGCGTTGTAGCCAGTGAGACACCACCGATCAGGAGGCACGTCATGACCAGCCCCACCACCATTCGCCCTCGACCGAGTGATGCCGACCTGGATGCACAGAGCCCGGCAGCGGACCTCGTTCGCGTCTACCTCAACGGCATCGGCCGCACGGCTCTGCTGACGGCCGCGGAGGAAGTCGATCTGGCGAAGAAGATCGAGGTGGGTTTGTACGCGACCCATGTGCTCGCGACCGGCAAGCGCCTCTCCCCCGCCAAGAAGCGTGACCTCGCGCTCATCGTCCGCGAGGGCCAGTCCGCTCGGGCACACCTCCTCGAGGCCAACCTCCGTCTCGTCGTCTCACTCGCCAAGCGCTACACGGGCCGCGGGATGCCGCTGCTGGACCTCATCCAGGAGGGCAACCTGGGTCTGATCCGTGCGATGGAGAAGTTCGACTACGCCAAGGGCTTCAAGTTCTCGACGTACGCCACCTGGTGGATCCGTCAAGCCATCACGCGCGGCATGGCGGACCAGAGCCGCACCATCCGTCTCCCCGTGCACCTGGTGGAGCAGGTGAACAAGCTCGCGCGGATCAAGCGTGAGCTGCACCAGCAGCTCGGCCGCGAGGCCACCGACGACGAGCTCGCCGAGGAGTCCGGCATCCCGGTCGAGAAGATCGCGGATCTGCTCGACCACAGCCGAGACCCGGTGTCGCTCGACATGCCCGTCGGCAGCGACGAGGAGGCGCCGCTGGGCGACTTCATCGAGGACTCGGAGGCCACGTCCGCCGAGAACGCCGTGATCGCCGGGCTGCTGCACACCGACGTGCGCAGCGTGCTCGCCACGCTGGACGAGCGTGAGCAACAGGTCATCCGGTTGCGCTACGGCCTCGACGACGGTCAGCCGCGCACCCTCGACCAGATCGGCAAGCTGTTCGGCCTCTCGCGTGAGCGCGTACGCCAGATCGAGCGTGAGGTCATGGGCAAGCTGCGTCAGGGCGACCGCGCCGAGCGACTGCGGTCCTACGCCAGCTGATCGTCCCCCGCATCACGAGACAGGCCCCCGGCTCTGGCCGGGGGCCTGTCGTCGTTCACGGGCTCAGCGCAGGCGACGGGGGCCCAGATCGATACGGCTGGGCTCGGGCCCGATGCGGATCCGTGCGTCGGTGGTCTCCGCGCCACTCGGTGACGCGAGGACCGGGTCGCACACCAGCTCGCGCACCTCGGACAGATCGTCCGCCAGTGTGGAGACCCGGAGCACGACGTCCACCAGCGCGCCCTTGTTCACCGGGGACGCGGTGCGGTACCCCGACAGCATCGGCGCGGCCCGCGGCGCGTCGATGAGCTCCGCGGCTTCCCTCTCGGTGAGTGGGAGCACGCGGTATGCCCTGTCTCCCAGCAGATCCGACATGATGCCGGACAACCCGAACGACACCAGTGAGCCGAACGACGGATCGTCCTGGACCCGCACCAGGCACCCGATCCCCTTGGTCGCCATCCGCTGCACCTGCATCACCGGGGTGCCCGATGCCTCGAACAGATCCCGGTACGCGCGGGCGACGGCGTCCGGCCCCACGACGTCGAGGCGGACACCGCTCAGGTCGGGGCGGTGTCGCCACTGATCGCCGGTGGCCTTCACCGCGACGGGTCCTCCCAGCTCGCGGGCCGCCTCCACCGCCTCGGCCTCGTCCGTCACCGTGCGGAAGGCGGCGATCTCCACGCCGTAGCACCGCAGCAACTGCTCGGTCTCGACGTCCGAGAGCCACCGCCCCGAAGGACTGGCCGCCATCCAGCCGGCCACCAGTGCGCGCGCCGCGTCGGCGTCGACGCCGCCGGGCCGCACCACGCTGTCGGCCGGACGATTCAGCCACGAGGCGTACCGCCACGCCTTCTGCAGCGCGTAGACCGCCCGCGCCGGGTCGGGATAGGACGGCACCGATCCGCGGATCGGCGTTCCGTCGTCGCCGCGGACCGCCAGCACGTCCGGAATGCCCTCGGCGGCCAGGAAGGTCGTCAGCACCGGCTTGTCGGCGCCGCGGACCGCCGCGCCGAGTGCCTCTGCGTAGGAGGCGACACGGACGGCGACCGGAGGCACGAAGACCGCGAGAACGGTGTCCACGTCGTCCGACCGCAGCGCCGTGGTGACCGCGGCCGCGAACTCCTCGGGCGTGGCCTGCGCGCCCACGTCGACCGGGTCCGGTGCGGTCATGCCGCTGTCGCGTGCGGCGTCGACGGCGAGGACGCCGAGCGCCGTCGAGTTGCCCACCACCGCGACCCGCGGACCTGCCGGCAGCGGCTGATAACCCAGAAGGATGGCGCAGTCGAACAGTTCCGCGATCGAGTCGACCTGGATGACCCCCGCCTGCTCGAAGAGGGCACGCACGATCGTGTCGTCGATGTCCGTGCCGGTCGCCAGCGCGGGCGGCACGGCTCCGCGTCCGCTCTTGACCGCGACGATCGGCTTGGACCGCGCGACCCGGCGCGCGATGCGCCAGAACTTGCGGGCGTTGCCGAAGCTCTCGAGGTAGAGCAGGACCACCTCGGTCGCCTCGTCCTGGTCCCAGTACTGCAGCAGGTCGTTGCCGGACAGGTCGGCGCGGTTGCCGGCGGAGACGAACGTCGACAGTCCCAGGAGCCGTTTCGACGCCTGCGCCAGGATGGCGATACCCAGGGCACCCGACTGGCAGAAGAAGCCCACGCGTCCGCGACCCGGGAGGTCCGTCGCGAGCGTGGCGTTGAGCGACACCGCGGGATCGAGGTTCGCGACGCCGAGAGCATTGGGGCCGACCAGGCGCATGCCGTGTGCACGAGCGGAGTGCACCAGGCGCCGCTCGTTCGCGCGCCCGTCCTCTCCCGTCTCACCGAACCCGGACGAGACCACCACCAGCGCCTTCACGCCCTTGGCGAGGCAGTCGTCGAGCACCGCGTCGATCTGGTCGGCCGGCACGGCGGCCACCGCGAGATCCACCTCGTCGGGAATGTCCCGCACCGTCGGGTACGCGCGCACTCCGCGCACCGACGTGTGTTCCGCGTTCACGGGATAGACGGGTCCGGTGAACGACCCGCGCAGCAGGTTGGTCAGCACCGCGTTGCCCACCTTCTCGGGGTCCGTCGAGGCACCGATGACGGCGACGGAGCGTGGGCCGAGCACGTTGCGAACGCTGCGGGCCTCGGCCGCGCGCTCGCGGGAGTTGCGCACCTGGACGAGCGCGTCGCTGGGATCGATGTCGAAGTCCAGGTTGAGCACGCCGCCGTCGAAGCTGCGACTGACCTGGTAGCCGGCCTGCCGGAACACGGTGACCATGTTGCGGTTCTCCGCGAGGACCTCGGCGACGAAGCGGCGCACCCCGTTCTCCGCGGCCGCCCCCGCCAGATGCTCGAGCAGGATCGGACCGAGCCCACGACCCTGGTGCGCGTCGGCGACGACGAAGGCCACCTCGGCGGAGTTGCCGTCGCCCTGCGGCAGGCGCTCGTACCGGCCGACGGCGATGATCTCGTCGCCGAGCGTCGCGACGAGGGCCACCCGCGACGTGTGATCGACCGTCGTGAAGTTGAGGATGTCGCGCTTGGGCATGGTGGGGTACGGACCGAAGTAGCGCAGGTACCGCGTCCGCTCGGACAGCTTGCCGTGGAACTCGACCAGGGCGTCGGCGTCACCGGGCACGATCGGCCGCAGATGCACCACGCGGCCGTCGGACGCGAGCACGTCGGCGGCCCAGTGCCGCGGGTAGTTCTCGGCCCGCTGCCGCTCGAGCTCCTTGGGATCCGGCGGCGTCGGCGCGTCCGGTGCCGTCTGCGCTGTCGGTGTCTCGGGTGCGGGTGTCTCGTCAGTCACGCGGATCCTCCGGGTCGAGTCCCCACAGCGGGTAGACGGCGCGGCGGGTGGCCACGATGGCGGTGTCGATGCGTTGGATGGCGCGATCGACGTGCTCGACACCCGACTCCGGGGAACCACCTGGCCCGTCCCACGGCGGGTAGTCCACGTCGCCGTCGTCGCTCATCGTGGACGGCAGGTCGATGCTCGGCGCGGCGAGCCGCACCTTCTCGTGCCACTCGTCCGGAATGGACGTCGTCGGATCGAGATCGCGGTCGAGCACCGCGGCGATGAGATGGGTCCAGGCACGGGGCACCACCCGCACCAACCCGTATCCGCCACCCCCCACCGCGAGCCACCGACCCTCACAGACCTGGTCGGCGAGGTCGCGCATCGCACGGAACGCGGCGCGCTGCCCGTCCACGGTGAGTCCCAGATCGGCGAGCGGATCCTCCCGATGACTGTCCACGCCGCACTGGCTGATGATGATCTGCGGCTTGAACGCCGCCACTGCTCCGGGCACCACCGCGTGAAACGCTCTCAGCCACAACCGGTCTCCCGTGCCGGGCAGGACCGGCACGTTGACGGAGGTGCCCTCCGCGGCGTCGGCACCCACCTCGGTGGACCATCCGGTGTTGGGCCACAGCGTGGCCGGGTGCTGGTGCACCGAGACCGTCATGACGCGGGGATCGGCGAGGAACGCCGCCTGGACACCGTCACCGTGATGAGCGTCCACGTCGATGTAGGCGATGCGGTCGTACCCGTTGTCGAGCAGCCACGAGATGGCGATGGCGGCGTCGTTGTAGACGCAGAAACCCGACGCCCAGTCCGCCATGGCGTGGTGCATGCCCCCGCCGATGCTCACCGCGCGGCGCGAGCGTCCCGAGGCGATGGCCCGCGCGGCGGTCAGGGTGCCACCCGCGATGACCGCACTGGCCTCGTGCATGTCGGGGAACACCGGATTGTCCTCGGATCCGAGACCGTGCAGCACCTCGGACGCCCGCGAACCCAGCGGCAGGTCACGCGGCGCGCGCTTGACCGCCTCGACGTACCCCGGTGTGTGCACCCGCAACAGCTCACTGTCCGACGCGACCTCCGGCGGCAGCAGTTCGGTCCCCTCGAGCAGACCGATCCCCCGTGCCAGATCCATGGTGAGTGCGAGGCGGGTGGGATTCATCGGGTGGTCGTCGCTCCACCGGTAGTTCAGGTAGTCCGCGCTCCAGACCAGAGCGGGCTGCCCCGGAGGCGACTGCGATGTCGAGGACGAGGACGACTGCAGAGTCATGGCCCTCAACCTACGTGTCCGATTCGGCGTTCGTGATCGACTCGCGCACACGTGCTCGACGGGTCGTGGCAGGGCGGACGCACCGCGGCTCACCACGCCGCACCTGGACCCACCGGTGAACCGTCCGTACCGGTAGAATCCACGACGACGAAGGGTGTGATTGTGAAGGATCTGGTGGACACCACCGAGATGTATCTCCGGACCATCTACGACTTGGAAGAAGAAGGGGTCGTTCCCCTGCGCGCCCGCATCGCCGAGCGCCTCGAGCAGAGCGGACCGACCGTGAGCCAGACCGTGGCTCGGATGGAGCGCGACGGGCTGCTCCTGGTCGCGGGCGACCGGCATCTGCAGCTGACGGAGAAGGGCCGCGAGCTCGCGGTCGCCGTGATGCGCAAGCACCGGCTCGCCGAGCGGCTGCTCGTGGACGTGATCGGCCTGCGCTGGGAGGACGTGCACGCCGAGGCCTGCCGCTGGGAGCACGTCATGAGCGAGGAGGTCGAACGTCGCCTCGTCGAGGTGCTGGACAACCCGACCACCTCGCCGTACGGGAACCCGATTCCCGGTCTGGCACTGCTGGGTTCGTCCCGGCCGACCGAGCAGCCGGAGGATCTGGTGCGCCTCAGCGACATCGCGCCCGGAACGCCCACCGCCGTGGTGGTGCGCCGCCTCGCGGAGTACGTGCAGTCCGACCCCGACACGATCGCGCGCCTGCGCGAGGCCGGAGTCGTCCCGGACGCGCGCGTCACCGTGTCCGTCACGCCGGGCGCGGTCACCATCACCGTGCCGGGCCACGACGACGTCGACCTGTCCGAGGAGATGGCGCACGCCGTTCAGGTCCGCACCATCTAGCTGCTCGGGTCTCTCGCGGAGTTCCCAGACACAGGAATCGGAGTTCGAGTGAAGTTCGTGGTGACCGGCGGCGCCGGCTACGTCGGCAGCGTGTGCGCGGCCGTCCTGATGGAGAACGATCACGACGTCGTCGTGGTCGACGATCTGTCCACCGGCAACGCCGACGGGGTGCCCGCGGGTGCGGAGTTCGTCGAGGGCCCCGTCGCCGAGGTCGTCTCGTCCGTCCTCGGACGCGAGAAGGTCGACGGGGTCCTCCACTTCGCGGCTCAGTCGTTGGTCGGCGAGTCGGTGGAGAAGCCGGAGAAGTACTGGCGCGGCAACCTCGGTGCGGCGCTGGAACTGCTCGATGCCATCGTCGAGCACCAGGTTCCGCGGCTCGTGTTCTCCTCGACCGCCGCGACGTACGGGGAGCCCGAGCGCACGCCCATCACGGAGGACTTCCCCACTCGGCCCACCAACCCGTACGGAGCCAGCAAGCTCGCGATCGACCATGCGATCACGGGATACACCGCGGCGCACGGGTTCGGGGCGACCAGCCTCCGGTACTTCAACGTGGCCGGAGCACACGCCGGCCTCGGCGAGAACCGTGTCGTCGAGACCCACCTCATTCCTCTCGTCCTGCAGGTCGCTCTCGGACACCGTGAGTCCATCTCGGTGTTCGGCACCGATTGGCCGACACCGGACGGTACGGCCGTCCGTGACTACATTCACGTCCGCGATCTGGCCGACGCGCACCTGCGCGCCCTGTCCCAGAGCGTCCCCGGGAGTCACCGGATCTTCAATCTGGGTAGTGGCGAAGGGTTCTCGGTGCGCGAGGTCATCGACGCGTGCCGCCGCGTCACCGGCGTCGACATCGCCGTCACGGACGCACCCCGGCGAGCCGGCGATCCGGCAGTGCTCGTCGCGTCGAGCGAGAAGGCCATGGCCGAGCTCGGCTGGAAGCCCGAGCTCACCGATCTCGACGTGATCGTCGCGGACGCCTGGGCGTTCCTGCAGTCTCTCGGCGACAGGGCGCATTCCGCCCGTCGCTGACCCCGGGCTCACACCGCGTCCGGCGGCAACTCGACCCCCAGGTCCTCCGCCAGTGACCGCGCGGACAGCACGAGCTCGCGCACCACGGTGGGTCGCACACCGTTCTGCAGAGCCGTGTCCAGCAGTTGCGCGAAGCGGTACTCCGGATCCGCGGTCAACGCCGTCTGCAGCGCCACCCCGGCGAGCGGTCCGTCTCCGCGCAGGTACGCCCACGCCCCCAGCATCGTCGCGGGGTGCGCTCGGTCCGGTCCGCTGACCCGCCGCGTCAGCTCGACCCACACCGCCTCGGCCGTGGGTCCCAGCGCGGTCGTCGCGAGGCCGAGAACGGCGTCCCGCACCGCGATCGTGCTGATCGCCACCATGATGCGTGCCGCCGTCAGGTGGTCGAGCTCGTCGGAGGCGTGCAGTGCCTCGAGGAAGACGACCGTGTCCGCCAGCAGGTCCGAGTGGCCGACCGGCCCGTCCTCCAGCTCGACCCGCAGTCGGCTGTTGCGGAACCGTTCGCACTCCGACTCCGGAACGGGTTGCAGCAGCAGCGCGATCTCCGACCGGGACGTGCGGATCTGCCGTCCCGCCATCACTCGGGACGCCGCGACCTGCGACGAGCCGGGATCGGGCAGCGTGCCGCACCGCGGATCACCACCCAGGCTGCGCCACCGCTGACCGACCGCCAGGTGGGACACGTGGTGCACACCGAACAGGTCGATCCCGCGCGGGTCGAGTGTGTCCCGCAGCGCATCGGCCACCACCTCGTACGGCATCGTGAACTTCGACCCGGTGATCAGCACCGCGACGACCGCGTCCAGACCCTCTCTCGTGCAGACCTCGCCGCACCGCTCGATCACGTCGGCGAGCTCGGGTGAGTCGAGCCGGTCGGAGAGGTCCTGCCGCATGCACATCTCCACGACGGTGGGGCTGCCGGTGCTGAGGCAGATGAGCACGATGGACCGCGCCGGCACGAAGCCGAGCAGAGCCGGAACGGCGGCGATGAGGTCGCCCACCGACGTCACGACGGGGTGGTCCGCCGTCGTGGACGACGGGGATCGATGGCGGGGAACGGGGTACGGGCGTCGAGTCATGAGGAGGACTGTCCGCGTGCGGCCGACAGGTCCTCCGGGGTCGACCTGGGCCGATGAAACGGCCTGTGGATCGGCCCGCGCCCGGGGATGGACGCTTGCGCGGCTGCCACACTCGTCAGGAGACGACGAGAGGCAACCGTGCGCGCAGTGATTCAGCGAGTGAGCGAAGCGACCGTTCGAGTCGACGGCGTGGAGGTCGGACGTATCGGCGCCGGACTCCTGGCCCTCGTCGGGGTGTCACCGTCGGACGGCGGCGCGGACGTCGAATACGTCGCCCGCAAGATCGCGGATCTCCGCATCCTGCCGGACGAACGATCCGTCTCGGACGATCCCGACGCAGCCGAGGTCCTCGTCGTGTCCCAGTTCACGCTGTACGGGGACACGCGCAAGGGCCGTCGGCCGTCGTGGAACGGTGCGGCGTCGGGCGACATCGCAGAACCGCTGGTCGATGCGGTGGTGGCGTCGCTCCGTGCGCGCGGCATCACGGTCGCGACAGGTGTGTTCGGCGCACACATGGCGGTGCAGTCGGTGAACGACGGGCCCATGACCGTCCTCGTCGACAGCCCCTGACTCACCGGCCTCGTCGGCGCCGCGGACGGCGCCACACCACTTCCTCCGGCAACATCCAGCCGCGACGGCGCGCGAGGAGACACAGGGCCGCGCCGACCACGGTCGCGGCGATCAGAGCTATCGTCGGTTGCCCTGCAGCCTGCACCACCACGAGGGTGGCGCTCGCGATCAGGGCGCACGACGCGTAGAGCGTGTTGCCACCGAAGATGGTGGGGATGCGCCCCACCGCGACGTCGCGGATCGCACCGCCGCCCACCGCGGTGACGGCGCCGAGCCCGATGGCCGGGAGCCACCCGAGCCCGACGCCCAGGGTCTTCTGCGCTCCCGCCGCGGCCCAACAACCGAGTGCCAGCGCGTCGACGTAGGGGAAGACGCGGTCCCACCCACGCCCTTCGAAGCGCACGGCGAACGCGACGACGGCACCGATCAGCGCCACCGTCAGATAGCGGTAGTCGGTGAGTGCGACGGGCGGCCCGGCCTGGAGCAGCGTGTCGCGGATGATGCCGCCGCCGAGCCCCGACACGATGGCGAGAACCGAGAAGCCGACCAGGTCGAAGCGGAAGGCCCGAGCGACGGCGCCGCCGAGAAGGGCGTTGGCGAAGACACCCGTGAGGTCGAGGACCCGGAACAGCTCGGGCACTGCCCATGACATGGGCTATCCCCCGGCCTTGACCTTCTGCACCGCGGCGGTGAACGTGCGGTCGAGCGTGGCGGAGTCGGGCGTCAGTTCCCCGAAGGACATGTACGTCGCCGTGACGCGGACGTCGTCGACCTGGGCGAGCAGCGACAGCATGGACTGCGTGACCTCGCCCGCCTGGCCACCGGAGGTGACGGTACGACGTAGCGCGAGGGTGTCGTCGGCACCGATGGGCGGGGGCGGGACGATGTCGGTGGTCACCAGGCTCGTCACACCGGCTGAGGTGGCCTCGACCTCGGAGCACTGCTCCCAGAGTGCCTTCCGATCCTCCAGCGTCGTGTCCACCCGCGACAACTCGATGGAGATGGTGGCCCGGTCGTCGGGATCGGTCGCGACGAGCAGTGCCGTCGAGTCGGGATCGGACGATCGTGCCTCGGGCTTGCATCCCGTCGGTTCGACGGACGCGTCGGCCGCGATGCCGTCGAGGTCCTGAGCCGCCTGCGCCACGGCCTGCGGGGGCAACACCACGGCCTGGTACGGCGCCGTGAAGGTGCTGGGATCGAGGAGCAGGGCCGACAGCGATCCCGCCGCGTCGGGACTCGCCGAGGTGCTGGACGTAGAGCTCGACGGTGTGGTGGTGGTCGACGACGACGATCCGGGTGCACTGGACGGCGCGGCGGAGGGCGGCGGACCGCCGGCCTCCGGCGTCCCGCTCACCGTGGAGCCACCGCATCCCGCCAGCACGGCGGCGGCGAGGGCGACGAGCGCACCGGCACGCACCGCGGACACTCTGCTGGTGGCACCGGTACTCGTCGCTCGCGTCTGCATGTCTCCCCTGTCGGTGAGGTCCCCGGGCGTCCGGTGACCGTGCGTGGCCTCGACGCTGCCACACCGGCGCCCGCCCGCCCGCGGGCCACACCGAGGGGTGTCCGGTTCGTTACCCGGCACTCGGCTCAGGATCCGCGTGCGATCCATTCCTCGAGATGGGGCGATTCGTCGCCGATGGACGTCCCGTCCCCGTGTCCGGTGTTGACCACCGTCTCCGGTGACAGGGCGAACAGTCGTTCCCGGATGCTGCCGATGATCGTCGGGAAGTCCGAGTAGGACCGCCCGGTGGCACCGGGCCCGCCGGAGAACAACGTGTCGCCGCTGAAGAGCTGACCGGCCTCGGGGAGATACAGGCAACTCGATCCCGGTGAGTGACCCGGCGTGTGCAGGACCTCGATCTCGGTGCCGGCGACCGAGATCCGGTCCCCGTCCGCCAGATCACGGTGAGCCAGTCCCGGGTGCGTCTGTTCCCAGAGCACGTCGTCTGCCGGGTTCAGCAGGATCGGTGCGTCGAGCCGCTCCGCGAGCTCGGGCGCGACCGTCACGTGGTCGTTGTGTCCGTGGGTGCACACCACGGCGACGACCTTCCGGCCACCGACCGCGTCGATGATCGGGGCCGCGTCGTGCGCCGCGTCGACGATCACCACCTCGGAGTCGTCGCCGACGATCCAGATGTTGTTGTCGACGTCCCAGGATCCGCCGTCGAGCTCGAACGTGCCCGAGGTGACGACCTTCTCGACACGGAAGCCCCCGACCCGGGAGCCGGAAGGCGTGGTCACAGAACCACCACCGAGCGCAGGACCTGACCCTTGGCCATGGTGTCGAACGCCGCCTCGACGTCGTCCAGCGCGATGCGCTCGGTCACGAACTTCTCCAGCGGCAGACGACCCTGCTGGTACAGGTCGACCAGCATCGGGAAGTCGCGCTCGGGAAGGCAGTCGCCGTACCAGGAGGACTTGAGTGAACCGCCGCGACTGAAGAAGTCGATCAACGGCATCTCGAGCGTCATGTCCGGCGTCGGGACACCGACCAGGACGACGGTGCCGGCCAGGTCGCGGGCGTAGAAGGCCTGCTTCCACGTCTCGGGACGTCCGACGGCGTCGATGACCACGTCGGCACCGAAGCCGCCCGTCAACTCCTGGATGGCCTCGACAGCGTCCACGTCGGAGGCGTCGACGGTGTGCGTGGCACCCAGGCCCGTCGCCCACTCGAGCTTGCCCTTGTCGCGGTCCACCGCGATGATCGTGCCCGCTCCTGCCAGCCGGGCACCGGCGATGGCGGCGTCGCCGACACCACCGCAGCCGATCACCGCGACCGAGTCGCCGCGACCGACGTTGCCGGTGTTCATCGCCGCACCGAGGCCTGCCATGACGCCGCAGCCGAGCAGTCCGACGACGGCGGGGTCGGCGGAGGGATCGACCTTGGTGCACTGGCCCTCGTGCACGAGGGTCTTGTCGGCGAAGGCGCCGATGCCCAGTGCGGGCGAGAGTTCCGTGCCGTCCTCGAGTGTCATCTTCTGCGAGGCGTTGTGCGTGTCGAAGCAGTACCAGGGCTCACCGCGCTTGCAGGCACGACACTGACCGCACACCGCGCGCCAGTTGAGCACCACGAAGTCGCCGACCTCGACGTGGGTGACCGCGTCGCCGACCGTCTCCACGATGCCGGCCGCCTCGTGGCCGAGCAGGAACGGGAACTCGTCGTTGATGCCACCCTCGCGGTAGTGCAGGTCGGTGTGGCAGACGCCGCAGGCCTGCACCCGCACGACCACGTCGTTGGAGCCCGGATCGGGAATGACGATCGTCTCGAGGGACACCGGAGCACCCTTGCTCCGAGCGACGACGCCGCGGACCTGCTGTGGCATTTCTTGCCTCCATCTGTCGGTACTGCCGGGTGCTGCGAACCTGACCGTCACCCTAACGATGCACAGGTGCGAACTGCTGCATCGGAGAGGTGTTCACCCAGTCGTGACACGCACGGCACACCGGATTCTCCTGACGGGACTACTTGTTGGGGCATGTCGGACCAACTCGAATACGACCTGGTAGTCATCGGTTCCGGACCGGGAGGGCAGAAGGCCGCGATCGCGGCGGCGAAACTGGGCAAGCGCGTCGCCATCATCGAGAAGGGCAGCATGCTCGGCGGCGTGTGCGTCAACACGGGCACCATCCCGTCGAAGACGCTGCGCGAGGCGGTTCTCTATCTGACAGGCCTCAATCAACGCGAGCTCTACGGAGCGAGCTATCGCGTCAAGGCGAACATCACGCCGTCGGATCTGCTGGCCCGGACGTCCCACGTGATCGGCAAGGAGGTCGAGGTCGTCCGATCGCAATTACTGCGCAACCGGATAGAGATGATCACCGGCGAGGGCCGGTTCCTCGACGCGCACACCATCGCGGTGGACGACCGCAGCCGCGGCGAGCGCATCACGGTCGGCGCGCGGAACGTCGTGATCGCCACCGGGACGGCGCCCGCCCGTCCCGACGACGTCGAGTTCGACAACTACCGCGTGCTGGACTCCGACGGCATTCTGGATCTGCAGTTCATCCCGTCGTCGATGGTGGTGGTCGGAGCCGGCGTCATCGGGATCGAGTACGCCTCCATGTTCGCGGCGCTCGGATGCAAGGTGACCGTGGTCGAGAAGCGCGACACCATGCTCGACTTCTGTGACCGTGAGATCGTCGAGTCGCTGCAGTTCCACCTGCGCGACCTCGCGGTCACGTTCCGCTTCGGCGAGGCGGTCACGGCCGTCGACGTGGGTCCGTCGGGAACGGTCACCACGCTGGCGAGCGGGAAGAAGATCCCGGCCGAGACGGTGATGTACTCGGCCGGACGTCAGGGCATGACCGACGGGCTGGATCTGGAGAAGGCCGGACTCGAGGCGGACGCCCGAGGACGGATCGACGTCGACGACGACTTTCAGACCAAGGTGGACACGATCTACGCGGTCGGTGATGTCATCGGATTCCCCGCGTTGGCCGCGACGTCGATGGATCAGGGCCGACTGGCCGCGTATCACGCCTTCGGCGAGCCGGGGAACAAGCTCACCGACCTTCAGCCCATCGGCATCTACTCCATCCCGGAGGTGTCCTATGTCGGCGCGACCGAGGTGGAACTGACGAAGAACTCCGTTCCCTACGAGGTGGGCGTGTCCCGCTACCGCGAACTCGCGCGCGGACAGATCGCGGGAGACTCCCACGGGATGCTGAAACTGATCGTGTCCACCGTCGACCGTCGGGTTCTCGGCGTGCACATCTTCGGTTCCGGCGCGACCGACCTCGTGCACATCGGCCAGGCGGTCATGGGGTGCGGGGGCACGGTCGACTATCTGGTCGACGCCGTCTTCAACTATCCGACCATGTCCGAGGCGTACAAGGTCGCGGCGCTGGACGTCGCCAACAAGATCCGGGCTCTGGAGGCTTTCACGCGCTGACCGGCGACGGCGGGGAATGTCGGGGTCCCCGCCGTCGTTGGGAGGAGAAACGGGTGAAGCCCGGTCGCGCAGGGTCGCTGTGGGAAAATGGGGTAACCGCACAGTGGTGCCCCGGCAGGACACGCACGGCGACGAGGAAGGACACCGGCATGGACGAGAAGTCGAGAATGTACGAGCTGGAGTTTCCAGCGCCCCGAGTGTCGTCCGAGGACGGCGTGGGTCCGGTGCTGGTCCACGGCCTCGAGGGTTTCTCCGACGCAGGTCACGCGGTCAAGCTGGCCACCACGCATCTGCGTGAGACCCTGGAGACCGAACTGGTGGCGTCCTTCGACGTCGACGAGTTGCTCGACTACCGCTCACGTCGCCCCATGATGACGTTCTCCGCCGACCACTTCTCCGACTACGACGAGCCGCACCTCAATCTCTACGCGGTGCAGGACGCCGTGGGCACCCCGTTCCTGCTGCTGGCAGGTCTCGAACCCGACCTGAAGTGGGAGAAGTTCACCACCGCGGTGCGTCTGCTGTCGGAGCAGCTCGGAGTACGCCGCACCATCGGCCTCAACTCCATTCCCATGGCGGTGCCGCACACCCGGCCGCTGGGCGTCACCGCCCACTCCAGCGACACCGACCTGGTGGGCGAGCACCACAAGTGGTCGGGTGAGCTGCAGGTGCCGGCCAGCGCCTCGTCCCTGCTCGAGTACCGCATGGCTCAGCACGGCCACGAATCGATGGGCTTCTCGGTGCACGTGCCGCACTACCTGGCACAGACGGCGTACCCGAGCGCGGCGGAGACGCTGCTCGAACTGGTAGCCGAATCGTCGAAGCTGACCATTCCGTTGAACGCACTGACGGAATCTGCGGCACGGGTGCGCGAGCAGGTCGACCAGCACGTCGAGGGCAACCCGGAGGTCCAGTCCGTGGTCCAGGCACTCGAGCGTCAGTACGACACCTTCGTCACGGCGCAGGAGCAGCAGTCGACGCTCCTCGCCGCGGACGAGGAACTGCCCAGCGGCGACGAACTGGGTGCCGAGTTCGAGAAGTTCCTCGCGGAGCAGACCGAGTTCGTCGAGGACGAGCCGTCGCCCGAGGGTCCCGAGGACGGAACAGACCGCTCCTGACGTCACGAGTTCTTACCCAGCCGTAACCCGACGGCTGTGTGAACGGTGACGATCCCGGTTTACGCTCGGTCGGCGACACACACGGTGCCGCCGATCGAGAGGGGCGGGGATGTCCGACACACGCCGCCGTGCCCTGCGTCCGGTTCCCGACGCGGAACCGCGGCTGCACTTCCGCACGGTGCACGGTTATCGACGTGCCTTCCGGATGGCGGGAGACGGACCGGTACTGCTGCTGATCCACGGCATCGGTGACAGCTCCGAGACCTGGCTCGACGTGCTCCCCCATCTCGCGTCGAAGTACACCGTCATCGCGCCGGACCTGCTCGGCCACGGACTGAGCGACAAGCCTCGTGCCGACTACTCGGTGGCCGCATACGCGAACGGCATCCGCGATCTGCTCGTCACCCTCAACATCGACGCGGTGTCCGTGGTGGGCCACTCGCTCGGCGGCGGTGTGGCCATGCAGTTCGCCTACCAGTATCCGGACATGGTCGAGCGCCTCGTCCTCGTCTCGGCGGGCGGTGTCACCAAAGACGTCCACCCGGCGCTGCGACTCATGTCCACGCCCATCGTCAACGAGGCGTTCAAGTTGCTGCGCCTGCCCGGCGCCATGCGCATGCTGCGCATGGCGGGCGCTGCGATCGACCAGTTGGACGGCACTCCTCTGCACCCCGGGGCCGTCCTGCACGACACACCCGATCTGGTCCGCGTTCTCGGCAACCTCCTCGACTCCACCGCCTACGACGCCTACCTGCGCACGCTGCGGGCCGTCGTCGACTGGCGCGGGCAGGTGGTCACCATGCTCGACCGGTGTTACCTGACCGAGAACCTGCCCGTGCAACTCATCTGGGGTGATCAGGACACGGTCATCCCCATCGCCCACGCGACGCTCGCGCACGCCGCGATGCCCGGCTCCCGCCTCGACGTCTTCGCCGGCGCCGGCCACTTCCCGTACCGCGACGATCCGATGCGCTTCCTCGAGGTCCTGGAGAACTTCCTCGGGACGACGATGCCGCTGAAGTTCGACGAACAGCGATGGCGGCAGATGCTCGTCTCCGGTGTCGGCGAGGACGCCATCACCGGCAGTGCGACGACGAGGCAGGCGGTCCTGGGTGCCATGGGGTCGGACGAGAGGTCGGCTACGTAACCTGTAGTGATGCTGCTGACCGAGATGGTTCCTGACTCCGCGTCGGCCGACGATCTGTACGACGCGTTCACCACCTGGGTCTCCGACCGTGGACTCGAGCTGTATCCGCTGCAGGACGAGGCCGTCATCGAGTTGGTCTCCGGCAACAACGTCGTGCTCGCCACCCCCACGGGGTCGGGAAAGTCGATGGTGGCCATCGCCGCTCACTTCGCCGCGTACGCGGCCGGCATCCGATCGTTCTACACGGCGCCGATCAAGGCGCTCGTCAGCGAGAAGTTCTTCGCACTGTGCGAGATCTTCGGTGCGGACAAGGTCGGCATGGTCACGGGCGACGCCTCGGTCAATGCGTCGGCACCCATCATCTGTGCGACAGCGGAGATCGTCGCCAACATGGCACTGCGGGAGGGGCCGGACTCGTCCATCGGCCAGGTGATCATGGACGAGTTCCACTACTATTCCGAGCCCGATCGCGGCTGGGCGTGGCAGGTGCCGCTCATCGAACTCCCCCACGCCCAGTTCCTGCTGATGTCCGCCACTCTCGGCGACGTCTCCTTCTTCCGCGACGACCTGACCCGCCGGACCGGACGGGTCACCACCGTCGTCGAGGGCTCCGAACGCCCTGTGCCGCTGATGTTCTCCTACCGACTCACACCCGTCGTCGAGACCATCGAGGAACTCGTCTCCACGCACCTCGCACCCGTCTACGTCGTGCACTTCACGCAGGCCTCCGCACTCGAACGGGCTCAGGCGCTCACCTCGATCACCGTCGCCTCCAAGGAGACCCGTGCGGCCATCGCCGAGGCCATCGGTGGGTTCCGGTTCACCACCGGATTCGGTAAGACGTTGTCCCGCTTAGTCCGTCACGGCATCGGCGTGCACCACGCGGGCATGCTGCCGCGCTACCGGCGGCTCGTCGAGAAGCTGGCGCAGGAGGGTCTGCTCGCCGTGATCTGCGGAACGGACACTCTCGGCGTCGGAATCAACGTGCCCATCCGCACCGTGCTGCTCACCGGACTGACGAAGTACGACGGTGTTCGCACGCGCCAGTTGCGCGCCCGCGAGTTCCATCAGATCGCCGGTCGCGCAGGCAGAGCAGGGTACGACACCCTGGGTACCGTCATGGTGCAGGCACCCGAGCACGAGGTGGAGAACGCCCGGTTGGTGGCCAAGGCCGGAGACGATCCCAAGAAGCTCAAGCGGATCCAGCGCAAGAAAGCACCGGACGGGTTCGTCTCGTGGGGCAAGCCCAGTTTCGAGAGGCTCGTGGCGGCGAGCCCCGAGCCGCTGACGTCGAAATTCACCGTCAACAACTCGATGTTGCTCAACGTCATCGCCCGCCCGGGCAGTTGTTTCGACGCGATGCGGCATCTGCTCGAGGACAACCACGAGACCCGAGCGAACCAACGGCGGCACATTCTCCAGGCGGTGCGGTTGTACCGGGGTCTTCGCGATGCGGGCATCGTCGAGCAGCTTCCCGAGCCCGACGAGGACGGTCGCACCGCACGGCTCACCGTCGACCTGCAGCGCGATTTCGCTCTCAATCAGCCGCTGTCGCCGTTCGCCCTCGCGTCGTTCGAGCTGCTCGACCAGGAGTCGCCGTCCTACGCGCTCGACGTGGTGTCCGTCATCGAGGCCACCCTGGACGACCCCCGCCAGATCCTGATGGCCCAACAACACGCGGCGCGCGGCGAGGCGGTGGCGCAGATGAAGGCGGACGGTCTCGAGTACGAGGAGCGTATGGAGCTGCTCGAGGAGGTCACGTGGCCCAAGCCGCTGGCCGATCTTCTGGGCCCCGCCTTCGAGATCTACCGCGGTGGGCACCCCTGGCTGTCCGAGTTCGGCCTCTCCCCCAAGTCCGTGGTGCGCGACATGATCGAGAAGTCGATGACGTTCACGGAGCTGATCTCACACTACGGTCTCTCCCGCTCGGAGGGCTCCGTGCTGCGGTACCTCGCCGACGCGTATCGCGCTTTGCGACAGACGGTTCCACCGGAGGCGCGGACCGAGGACGTCCAGGACATCACCGAATGGCTCGGCGAGACCGTGCGCCAGGTCGACTCCAGCCTTCTCGACGAGTGGGAGAACCTCACCGATCCGACGTTCGAGGAGGACGGCACACCCGTCGTCGCGTACGGAGCCGACACACCGAAACCCATCTCTGCGAACCCCCGAGCGTTCCGAATCATGGTGCGCAACGCCCTGTTCCGACGCGTCGAGCTGGCGTCCCGTCGTCGCTGGGACCTCCTCGAGGAGCTGGGCGACGAGGTCGACTGGCAGGACGAGCTCGAGCCCTACTTCGAGGAGTACGGCGAGATCGGCATGACGCCCGCCGCCCGCGGACCGCACCTGTTCTCGTTCGTCCAGACCCGCGAGGAGACCACTGCGCGTCAGGTTCTCGACGATCCGGACGGCGACCACGGCTGGTCGCTGGACGCGACGGTGGACGTCGAGGAGTCCGACGCCCTCGCCGAGATCGTGTTCGACGACATCACCGTCACCGCAGGCTGAGAGGAAGACCATGTCATTCGACGTCCATGTCGTGCGGGTGTTCACCGACGACCAGGGTCGATGGGGCAACCCCCTCGGCATCGTCGACGCTGCGTCCGTTGCCCCGTCGGATCGCCAGTCCGTGGCGCACGACCTGCAGTACAGCGAGACGGTGTTCGTCGATGTTCCCGAGAGCCCTGTCGACTCCGCCGTCCTCCGCATCCACACGCCCGCCGTCGAGTTGCCGTTCGCCGGGCACCCCACCGTGGGCACAGCAGCATGGCTGGCCGGCCGCGGAACTCCGGTGGAGACGTTGCTCGTCCCCGCGGGCGAGGTTGCCGTCCGAGTCGCCGGCGACACCACCTACGTCCGTGCACGGCCCGAATGGGCACCACACTTCGAGTTCCGTCAGGTCCGGGGCGCCGACGACGTTCTGGCCGTGGACCCCGCCGAGTTCACCACGGGCCATCACTACGTCTGGGCATGGGTGGACGAGGAGCGCGGGGCGATCAGGTCACGCATGTTCGCCCCCGACATGGGCGTCCCCGAGGACGAAGCCACGGGCTCGGCCGCCGTCCGCGTCACTGAGCTCCTGGGTCGAGATCTGAGCATCGTCCAGGGCCGCGGGTCGGTGCTGTCGACCACGTTGTCCGACGACGGGTGGGTGGAGCTCGGCGGGCGCGTGGTGGCGGACGAGTCGCGGACTCTCTAGTCCAGCACGACCGCGATCTCACGCCCCAGCTCGACGCCCTCCGCCAAGGGAAGGTGATCGCCGCTCCAGAACCGGCCGGGGTCGTACCAGTTCGCGCGGCGCCGCGGTGGCCTCAGGCCCACCTTGTCGAAGGGCTTCAGCGGCGTCGGTGACTCTCGTGGATCGAGCAGACCCATCGCCTCGTACGTCAGGGCCACCACCTCCGCGCAGTAGGCGGTCTCGAGTCGACGGTCGTCCTTGGCCGAGACCGCTGGGAGCCGCCCCGCGAACCATCTACCCGCCAGCTTCGCGGTGGTCGGGAATGCGGTGCCGTCGAGTCGCGCGATGGTCCGCATCAGCTCGTCTTCTTGTTCACGCGTGATCGGCGACTGCAGTTGCCGGAACCAGCATTTCTGGTCATAGCGCTCGCCCCAGTGAGTGACGGCGTCGCGTAGGTCGTGCAGCTGCACGCCGCGCTGATGGCGCCCGGTCCACATGTCGGGCAGTGACTGGCCCAACTCGGCATGCCACATCAAGGGCGGCAGGTCGTCGAGGACCACGGCCATGCCCACGTGATTCACCGGGCTGTTCGTCAGCGTCTGGATCGCACGATCCGCCGCCGACCGGCCGCGGAAGATCCAGAGATCGCCTGTCCGCGTGGTCTCCACGGCGGTGGCGAGGTTGACTGAGGACACTCCTTCGACGCTCATCGACGCCGAGCCTAGTTCGTGGCGCTAGCCTTCATGAATGGCTGCACGATCCCGAAAGATCTCCGTGCGCGGTCTGCTGAAGGTCGCAGGTCTCGCCGGCGCCGTCGGCGTGGCAGCGTCCGGCGTCCTCGTCGCCCGCAACGAGCGTCAGCGTCGTCAGTACGAACCGGACGAGGTGCGCGAGCGGTTGCACCAGCGGCTGGCCGTGGCCACGTCCACGAAGCGCTAGCGTTCGATCGTCACCTCCTAACTGCTCGGAGTGGTGATCGAGCGCGCGAGCGCAGTCGCGGGAAACCGCTCGTCGCGCCGGTAGTCCCGCAGTCGGCGCGCGAGCGCCTCGGCAACCTGTCCGGGCGCGTCATCGCCCACCAGCAGTCGCAGCCTGTCGTCGCCCGGGCTGCGGACATGGTCGACGATCGCCGCCGCAGCATCCGCGGGCGCCGTCCCACCGCCCGTCCCCTCCCTCGGCCACGGCACGTCGGGGGTGCCGAACACCGCGGTCCGCAGATCGTCGTAGTCGGGAGACGGAGCGCTGAATCGCATGCTTCCCGTGCCCCACTGGGTGTCGACCGCGCCGAGCTCCGCGATGCTCACGCGAATCCCGAAGTCCGTCACCTCTGCTGCCATCGCCTCACTGAAGGCTTCGAGCGCCCACTTCGACGCGGCGTACAGGCCCAGGGTGGGCATCGTGCCGACGGCTCCGACGGTCGATATCTGCACGATGTGGCCGGACCGCCGAGGCCGCATGACCTCGACGGCCGCCTGACTGAGCCAGAGCGCACCGAAGAAGTTCGTGTCGACGATGTCGCGGGCCTCCTGCTCCGTCGTCTCCTCGATGGCACCCACCGCCCCGTGACCCGCGTTGTCGACCAGTACGTCGAGGCGGCCGAACTTCTCCACGACGGAAGAGACGACCGCCCGCGCCGCGCCGCGATCGCGCACGTCCAGGTAATCGACGACGAGTCGCTCGTGAGCGGGAAGGTCCGCCTCGCCCCTCACGGTCGCGATCACGGTGTCCCCCACATCGAGTACACGGTCCACCAGCGCGCGACCGAGCCCTCGACTCGCACCGGTGATCAGCCACACCCGGCCGCTCATGATCCGACCCCCGCTCGACGGGTGTACTCGGCGATGACGACACCGGAGTCGAACGCCCGCAGTCGGGTGCGCTCGAACGATCGATCGGCGTACCGAGCACCGGCGAACAAGCGCACACCGTCTCCGAGAACAACCGGGTTGATCTTCAGGACGAGTCGGTCGATCCGGTCGACGAGGTCACCCGCCAGCGCTCCCCCACCCGCCAGCCAGATTCCGGCGCCGTCTTCCTCACGGAGCTCGCGGACGGTGGCGACGGGGTCCGCGGTGACCGTCACGTCCGGCGACACCGTCTGCCGGTGCCGAGAAGCCACGAACTGCCGCAGGTGCGGGTAGGGGCTGACGATCCCCACGTCCAGGGCCGCGGAGTATGTCGTCCACCCCATGATCACCGTGTCGAACATCGTTGCGTCCGAATGGATCCCGAGCGCATCCTGCACGTGTCCGGGAAGTGTGTCCGCGAACTCGTCGACCAGCACGTCCATATGGTCGCCCTCGTCGAGGAACGCGCTCCAGGTGCCGTCGGGAGCCGCGATGAATCCGTCGAGACTCGTGGCGACGTAGTAGGTCAGTTCTCGCATGGTCGAACCCCTCTCGGTCGGCCCTTGCACGGTAGGTGGTCGACCAGCGAGCGCGCGACCCCATTTTCGTGGCTGCAGTCGGGGCGCGCCTGACGCCACATGATTGCGACACATTCTGCGGATCGGTGGACATCGTGACGATCGTGTGGCAGAAAGCGCACAGAGGGGTTGAGTAGCCGCCGATGCCGAGGTTCGATGCCCGGATGGCTGTCATGACACGGCGGTGACCGCGTGGCAGAGGACACGTACCGCGCGCGGCCCGGGTTTCGTACCGTCGAACGATGTGGCGACGACGCGTGCGCGGGCCTCTCGTACCCGAGGGAACGCTGGCCGCAGCAGCGGCGACGCAAGGGCTTGTTCTCGACACGTCTCAGCTCGAGGCCGCAACCCGTCTCGAAACCATGGCCGGCCAGGGGATCTACCTCTGGGGTCCGCCCGGTCGGGGCAAGAGCTGGCTGATGGACACCTTCCTCGCGGAGGCACGCACCAGCCGGACGACGAGGACACACTGTCACCGCTTCTTCACCGACCTGCACGCCGAGCTGAACCTGCGCGCTCACGACCTCGACGCCGCGCTCGATCACATGCTCGGTGATGCGGAACTGGTGTGCTTCGACGAGTTCCACGTCCATGACCCGGCGGACGGCATCTTCGTCGACCGACTGCTCGACGCGTTGTTCCGGCGGCCCGTCAGAGTGATCCTGACGTCGAACTACCCTCCGCGACGGCTGCTTCCGAACCCTCTGTTCCACAGCATGTTCGAGCCCACCATCCACCGCATCGAGCAGAAACTGGCGATCGTGCACGTCGACGGCCCGATCGACTATCGCACCCTGGACCTCGACACACCGCGCAGCGGGTTCGCCGCGGGACGGTGGATGACGGGGGACCGATTCTCCGATCGGCGAGAACCAGGTGACGGAGACGCGGCCTCACTCTCGATCGGGGTACGTACGGTCGTCGCTCGAGCTGTGCGTCCGGACCTGGTGTGGTTCACGTTCGACGCTCTGTGCGCGCGACCCACCGCACCGTCCGACTTCCTCGAGCTCGCGGACCGATTTCCTCGGTGGGTCATCAGCGAGGTACCGGGACCCGACCGCCTCGGACGAGACGCCGCCCATCGGTTCGGCAGCCTCGTCGACGTGCTCTACGACGCGTCGATACGCACCGATTTTCTCGCGGAGGTTCCACTCGGACAATTCCTCCGGAGCCGGCATCTTCCGGTCGATGCCGAACGTATGGCGAGTCGCCTGAGCCAGTTGCAGACAACCCCGTGAGCAGCCGTCCCGCGGATCGAATCGGTTCCCGCTGATGCTGCAGCATCCACCACTCCCGATGACGTCCGCGGCAACTACGGCGACTCCACCAACTCCGGCCCCGCGGGGAAGTCGAGCACGTATTCCTCGCCCACGTCCCCCACAGCATCGGACGCGGCGGTCGTCAGGACGATGCGGTGGTCGTCCAGAGATCGGATGCGCACTGTGCGCCCCTCGAACAGGAACCTGTTCATGAGGAACCGGAGGCCGCGGCGCTCCACCGCTTCTTCCGCATCGGGCCACTCCGACACCGCCGACAGTGGTCGGCCCAGTCGATCGATGGGGATCAGATCCGGTGTCGCCGTCTGCATGTCGATCCACCCGATCACCTCGCCGTCCTCGCGGGCGTGCGGGATCCAGTGATCGGGCACTGCCACGACGCTCAGCTCACCGTGGCGTCCAGCGCCCGCGCGGTGGCGGACGCCATCTGTTCGACCTGCTCGTCGGTCATGACGAACGCCGGCGAGAACTGGATCGCGCCGTTGCCGGCCGCTCGCGCGGAGACACCTTCGCGGCGCAGAGTCTTGACGAACGGCATCGCGTAGGACGGATCGGCGAACTGCACCGCGGCGACGACACCCATCCCACTGCGGACCTCGCTGACCAGGTCGTGCGAGGCCAGGGGTGAGAGATGCCGGTGCAGCGTGGCTTCGAGGCGCGACGCGTGCGTCAGCAGGTCCTCCTTCTCGATGATGTCGAGGTTGGCCATGGCCGCGGCAGCGGCGCCGGCGTGCCCGCCGTACGTGTAGCCGTGGCGCCACCAGGCGCCGCCCTCGTAGAACGGCTCGGCGACGCGCGGGGCGACGAAGACCGCACCCATCGGCACGTAGCCCGACGTCAGACCCTTCGCGGTGCACATCATGTCGGGCTCGAGGCCCAGCTTCGACGACGCGAACCACGCTCCGCCGATACGACCGAATCCGGTCACCACCTCGTCGGCCACGAACAGGATGTCGTGGTCGCGGCAGATCTGACGCACCTCGTGCAGGTAGCCCTCGGGCGGCAGGTAGACCCCGCCGGCACCGATGATCGGCTCGGCGAAGAACGCGGCGATGGTGTCCGCGCCCTCCTTCTCGATCAGTTCGAGCAGCGCCTTGCCCTCGTCCCACGCGACCGTCCGCGCGTCCGTCATCAGCTCGCCGTAGTTCTCCCGGTTCAGCGGGAGTCCGGACAGTGCGGTGCCGGCGACGTGCATGCCGTGGTACGCCTTCTGGCGGCCGACGACGACGGTCTTGCCGGGCTTGCCCATCTGGTGCCAGTAACGCCGGGCCAGCTTGGCAGCGGTGTCGATCGAGTCGGAGCCGCCCGAGGTGAAGAAGATCTTGCTGCCCGCGACGGGCGCGATCGCTGCGAGGCGGTCGGCGAGTTCCAGCGTCACGTCGGGAACGACGTCGCCGAACGTCGAGTAGTGCGCGAGCGTGGACAGCTGCCGCGCCACGGCGTCCGCGATGGCGGTGCGGCCGTGACCCACGTTCGTGAACCACAGACCCGCGGTGCCGTCGAGATACTCGGTGCCGGCCGTGTCCCAGATGCGCGCGCCCTCACCTCGGGCGACGACGAATCGGCCGCCGGACTCGACGGTGTGCATGTCGGCGAAGCCGTGCCAGAACGCGGAGGACGTGTGCTGGGGAGTGGTCACGAGAGGTCAGCCTAGGCCACTCGTGGCGTGCTTCCGCGACCGGCGGGACGCCGCTAGTTCGCCCACTCTGTCGACCGCCAGGGCGATGAGCAGGAACGCCACGACCAGGACGGCGAGCCCGATCGCGAGGGGGCCGTACCCCCGCTCCCGCGGGTCCAGGAACGGATACGGGTACCACTCGACGATGGGCCCGCGGATCAGGCTGTAGACCCCGTAGACCACGGGAAAGACCAACCACAGCACCGGCCCGCTCTCCGCGCTGCGACGACGTGGTGGCGCCAGGATCCAGTCGAGAACGATGAGGACGGGCACGATGCGGTGCAGCACCGAGTTGGTCCACGCGTCCTGGATCTGCACGTCGACGTTCGACAGCAACACCGCGTACACGATCCCGGTGATCACCATGTAGGTCGTGGCCGCCCCGCGAAGCCTGTCGAAGGTCTCGGAGCGGGGATCGACGACCCCGCCGATCACGAAGACCACGACGGCCAGCACGTTGCTCAGCACGGTGAAGTAGCTGAAGAAGTTGGCTAGCGAGAATCCGGGGACGTCCGCGGACCGGACGGGGATCCAGATCAGGGCGGCCAGCCCGAGCAGCGCGGCGACGACTCGGAGAACGCGCAGCGCGACAGGGGTGGCGACGCGATCGTCCGGCGGAGTCATGGAGCGATCCTCACACGAGCGCGGTCCTCGGCGCCGAGCAACGAAGCACTAGAGCGCGACGCGATGCTCCCTGTCGCCCTGCCATGCGTCCACCGCGTCGGAGACCGGCAGTCCCAGTGCCGCACAGATCTGCAGCACGGTCCCGAAGCTGGGGCTCGCGATCCGACCCACCTCGATCTTGCGGAGCGTCTCGGGTGAGATCCGGGCGTCACGGGCGACGATCTCGGGGTCTCGTCCCGCTCGTGCGGCGCGCAGGACGGCGCCGAGGCGACGACCGGCCTCGACCTGCTCGGGACTCAGGGGAATGCGGACCACGAGGTCAGCATAGCGGTATTCCTGTACCGGTCTGCTACCGTTCGTTGGTATTGAAATACCGACAGGAAGCGATGGACGGATGATCGAGCTCAAGGGCCCTGCCGAGATCGACAAGATGGCGGTGACCGGCGCGTTCGTGGCCGAGACACTGACGACGCTGTCGGAGCAGGCGCAGCCCGGCGTGAACCTGATGGATCTCGAGCATCACTGCCGCGACCTCGTCGCCACCCGCGGCGCGGTGTCCTGCTACTGGGACTACGCCCCCGAGTTCGGCAGCGGGCCGTTCCGCAACGTCATCTGCCTGTCGGTCAACGACCGTGTACTGCACGGCCTCCCGTTCGACCACACGCTCGCCGCAGGGGACGTCCTCAGCCTGGACTTCGCTGTCTCCATCGACGGATGGGTCGCCGACTCGGCGCTGACCGTCGTCGTCGGCGACAACCCTGATCCCGCGGACGTCGAACTGATCCAGAGCACGCAGCGCGCACTGGATGCCGGCATCGCCGCGGCCGTCGTCGGTGGGCGACTCGGGGACATCTCGGCGGCGATCGAGAACGTCGCGCGGGAGACCGGAAAGCAGGTCAACACCGATTTCGGTGGTCACGGCCTGGGCCGGACGATGCACGAGGACCCGCACGTGGCCAACGCCGGCCGTGCGGGATCGGGATTGACACTCCGGGCCGGCATGACACTCGCGTTGGAACCCTGGTGGTCCCGCGGGACGGCGAAGCTCGTCATGGACCCGGACGGATGGACCCTCCGGTCGGCCGACGGATCCATGACCGCCCATTCCGAGCACACCATCGCGATCACGGACGACGGGCCACGCATCCTGACGCAGCGGTGACGGATAAACTGGCGTGAGCCATGTCGACATCTGCTCCCCCGTCCTCCGGACCCACCCGCCGCGACCTCACGGCCCGCCTGTCCGACCTCACCTTCCGTGACGCGCACAGGCTGCGCCGTCGGCTCGACCGCAGCCGCAAGCCCGCCGAACTCGCATCGATCGCTGCCGACATCGGCCGCGCCGAAGCCACGATCGCGGCTCGTCGAGCCTCCGTTCCCACGATCACGTATCCCGAGGCACTGCCGGTGTCCGCCCGCAAGGACGACATCGCAGCCGCCATCGCGGAGAACCAGGTCGTCATCGTCGCGGGCGAGACCGGCTCGGGCAAGACGACACAGATTCCCAAGATCTGCCTCGAGCTCGGTCGCGGCGTCCAGGGCGTCATCGGACACACACAGCCCCGGCGACTGGCCGCCAGGACGGTCGCGGAACGTATCGCCGACGAACTAGGGCAGGAGATCGGCGACGCCGTCGGTTACACGGTGCGCTTCACCGACCACTCCAGCGACAACACCCTCGTCAAGCTGATGACGGACGGCATCCTGCTCGCCGAGATCCAGCGGGATCGGCTGCTGCGTCGGTACGACACGATCATCATCGACGAGGCGCACGAGCGCAGCCTCAACATCGACTTCATCCTGGGCTATCTCGCCCGGTTGCTCCCCCAGCGTCCCGGTCTGAAGGTCATCGTCACCTCGGCCACCATCGACCCTGGCCGCTTCGCGCACCACTTCGCGGTGAACGGGGTCGACGCGCCGATCGTCGAGGTGTCGGGCCGGACGTTCCCCGTCGAGGTCCGGTATCGGCCGCTCACGGTCGAGAACGGCGAGCAGACCATCGAACTCGACCCGGTCGACGCCACGTGCGACGCCGTCGAGGAACTGCTCACCGAACCGGAGGGCGATGTCCTCGTGTTCCTGTCGGGCGAGCGCGAGATCCGCGACACCGCCGATGCTCTGAAGGATCGCCGACTGCGCAACGTCGAGATTCTTCCGCTCTACGCCCGGCTGTCGGCAGCCGAGCAGCACCGCGTCTTCACCGGCCACACCGGTCGACGAGTCGTGTTGTCCACCAACGTCGCCGAGACGTCGCTCACCGTGCCCGGCATCCGGTACGTCGTCGACCCCGGAACCGCGCGCATCTCGCGGTACTCGCTGCGCACCAAGGTGCAGCGTCTGCCGATCGAACCCATCTCGCAGGCGTCGGCCCGCCAGCGTGCCGGCCGGTGCGGTCGCGTCGCGGACGGCATCTGCATCCGGCTGTACTCGGAGGAGGACTTCGAGGCCCGCGCCGAGTACACGGATCCCGAGATCCTGCGCACGAACCTCGCATCGGTGATCCTGCAGATGGCCTCGCTGGGACTGGGCCGCATCGACGCGTTCCCGTTCGTCCAGGCACCGGACCCGCGCAGCATCCGTGACGGCCTGGGCCTGCTCGACGAACTCGGGGCGCTCGAGTCGCAGGGCGAGGACGGGCCCGTGCTCACCTCGCTCGGCAAGGAGCTCGCCGGCCTCCCGGTCGACCCGCGCATGGCGCGCATGCTGGTCGAGGCCAACCGCAACGGATGCCTGCGGGAAGTTCTCGTCATCGTCTCGGCGCTCTCGATCCAGGACGTGCGCGAGCGGCCCGCGGAGCATCAGCAGGCCGCCGACGAGATGCACAAGCGTTTCGTGGTGGAGGGTTCGGACTTTCTCGCACTGTGGCAACTGTGGACGTATCTGGGAGACCAGCGCCGAGAGCTGTCCTCCAACCAGTTCCGACGCATGTGCCGATCGGAATTCCTGCATTACCTGCGCATCCGCGAATGGCAGGACCTGCACGGTCAGCTGCGCCAGATCATGCGCGGCCTGGGCTGGACCATGCCTGACGCGGGCGACTCCTCGGAGCCGAACCATGCCGTGATCCACCAGGCACTGCTGCCGGGCCTGTTGTCGCACATCGGTCTTCGTGAGGGCGACAAGAAGGATTTCCTCGGAGCACGTGGGTCGACCTTCGCCGTCTTCCCCGGTTCGAGCCTGTTCCGCAAGCCGCCGCGCTGGATCATGGCGGCCGAACTCGTGGAGACCAGCAGACTCTGGGCCCGGATGGCTGCGCGCATCGAACCCGAATGGGCCGAGAAGCTGGCCCCGCACCTGATCAAACGCCAGTACTCGGAGCCGCACTGGTCGACGAAGCGCGAAGTCGCGATGGCCTACGAACGCGTCACGCTGTACGGCATTCCTCTCGCCGCCCGCCGGCCCGTCACCTTCAGCGGTATCGATGCCGAGGTGTCTCGCGACTTGTTCATCCGCCACGCTCTCGTACAGGGCGAGTGGCGGACGCACCACCGCTTCTTCCACGCGAACCAAGAGATGCGCAGCGACGCCGAGGAACTGGAGTCGCGCGCCCGCCGACGCGACATCGTCGTCGACGACGACACCCTCTTCGCCTTCTACGACGAGCGTGTACCTGAGACCGTGGTGTCGGCCCGTCACTTCGACCGGTGGTGGAAGAAGGCGTCCCGCACGACGCCGGACCTGCTCGACTTCGACCGCGCCACCGTCGTCAACCCGGACGCCGCCGCGGTCGTCGAGGGCGACTACCCCGACGCCTGGCGTCAGGGCGAGGCGCAGTTCCCCCTGACCTACCAGTTCGAGCCGGGCAAGGAGGACGACGGCGTCACCATCACCATTCCCATCGCCCTCCTCCCCCGCGTCGCCGACGTCGGATTCGATTGGCTCGTCCCCGGCATGCGCGTCGAGTTGGTGACGGCCCTGATCAAGACTCTTCCGAAGGAGTTGCGCCGCAACGTCGTCCCAGCGCCCGACCACGCGGTGGCCGCCGTCGCGGCGATGCGACCGAGGACGGAACCACTACTGGTCGCACTGTCGCGTGAACTCACCCGCATGGGCGCCGTGCCGATCGCACCGTCGGATTTCGACCCGTCCGCGCTGCCCCGCCACCTGAAGATGACGTTCGTGGTGGTCGACGATCGCGGCCGTCGACTGGACAAGGACACGTCCCTCTCCGCCTTGCGCACCCGACTCGGTGCTGCCGCGGCCGCTGCGGTCGGCGTCGCCGCCAAGGACTCGGAGAAGGCCCCGGTGACACGGTGGACGTCCGAGACCATCGGCACACTCGAGCCCACCGTCACCCGAACGGTCAACTCGCAGAAGGTGACCGGGTATCCCGCCCTGGTTCCCGAGAAGGGCGGGGTCGCCGTTCGTGTCCTGGGCACCGCCGCCGAGCAGCGAGCAGCGATGCGCGAGGGCACCCGACGCCTCCTGCTCGACGCCATCCCATTGTCGACGAAGAACCTGCTCACCGGACGCTCCCCGGCTCAGCGGCTCGCGCTGGGGCAGAATCCGCACGGAAGCATCGAGGCGTTCGTCGAGGACTGCCGCACCCTCGCGGCCGACGAGCTCATGATGAAGCACGGCGGCCCGGTGTCCACGCCCGAGGCGTATGCAGTGCTGGAGAAGGCGGTCCGGGGCGAGCTCGCCGGCCGGACGGCCGCGGTGCTCCGGGTGGCGGAACCATCTCTCGGTGCCGCGACGAGGGTCCGCCTCGCACTCGACGACGCGACGGGTGATGCCGCGGACGACGTGCGCCAGCAGCTCGACGGGCTGATCTTCCCCGGATACGTCTTCGAGACCGGCGAAGCGCACCTGCCACATCTTCCGCGCTACCTCGAGGCGGCCGAGCGCCGACTTCGCGCATTCCCGTCCAGCGCTCGCCGCGACGCGGCGGGGATGGACGTGCTGGACCGCGTCTATGCGGACTACGACGCCCTGCTCGGGTCGGTACCGGACTCGGTGGGCCGCAGCGATGCCGTGCGGGAGATCGCCTGGATGATCGAGGAGCTGAGGGTCAACCTGTTCGCTCAGACCCTGGGAACGCTGTACCCGGTGAGCGAGAAGCGGGTGCGCAAGGCCATCGACGACGTCCGACGTGCGGTGCGGCGCTGACTCACCGCTGAGCGGCGGGCTCCGCGTCCTGGGCGGGGGCGGCATCGTGCTCGGCGCGGTGGCGACGAAGGTCCTCGATCTCGCGCTCGAAGTCGTCCGCACTGCTGAACGAGCGGTAGACGGAGGCGAATCGGAGGTATGCCACCTCGTCGAGATCGCGCAGTGGCCCGAGGATGGCGAGCCCTACCTCGTTGCTGGGGATCTCGGCCGATCCGGAAGCCCGCACCGTGTCCTCGACCTGCTGGGCGAGGAGGACGAGCGCGTCGTTGTCGACCTGGCGGCCCTGGCAGGCCCGACGGACTCCCTTGACCACCTTCTCGCGACTGAACGGCTCGCTCACGCCACTGCGTTTCACGACGGAGAGCACTGCTGTCTCCACCGTGGTGAAGCGTCGACCGCACTCGGGGCAGGAACGACGCCGCCGGATCGCCTGGCCCTCTTCCGCTTCACGCGAATCGACGACGCGCGAGTCGGGGTGACGGCAGAACGGGCAGTGCATCGGACAGAGACCCCTCGATGGCTCGGGCGTTTCCCGAGCGCCACGGCGGCTCTCGGTGTGTCCAGCGTACCGGGACGGCCTTCCGCGGCCCCGGGGGCGTGTCCGGCCGGTGTCAGCGTCCGGAGACGACGCCCATCTCCACCTGCTCCGAGATGGACGGCTGTGCCGGAACGTCGGCGGAGCGCATGTTCGCCAACCCCACCAGCCCCAAAACGGACACTGCTGTGATCAGCGCCACAGCGATGGGCGTCGCGAATCCGTGTCCCCGACGAGTGCGGTGTTCGACCTGCGAGACACCGTTCGAGCGGCGACGGTAGTCGACAGTGCCGCCGTCGGGGCGGCGGGAGTCGCGCGGAGCGGGGCTGCGGCGGACCGTGGTGCGCTCACGCACGTCGGTCGTCGTGGACCCGGCCGCGCGGTCGGCCACACCCCAGTAGGAATCGTCGTCGCAGGTCCAGCGCGTGCGGACGGGTGCATGCATGTCGATGGAACGTGCGGTGCCGACAGTCAGCAGGTCACTTCGAGTCATTGCAACCACTCCTCGTGGATAGCCGGTGGCCGTCCGCGTCGCCGATGCACCGAGGTGTTCGAACAACACATTCGCCCACGCGTTCGAATGAACGCATGTTCGATGTATAGCAGTCCGGTCCGACAAAGTGCATCGAACACGCGACACGCTTCGAACAGGTGTTTGATCCGAGTCCCGTTTCGGTTTAGGTTCGACACACGCACAACGGACGTGACACCAGCACCACCTGCCCCACGTCCACTGCTACCGATGGAGGTATCTCGATGAAGGACGACAGCTCATCCGGCACGGTCGGCGGGCGCGCGTCAGCGACCGGCTCGGCCACGACCGCCGACACCGAGTCCGGTCTCACCGAACGTCAGCGGCGAGTGCTCGAGGTGATCCGTGCGTCGGTCGTCGAACGCGGCTATCCGCCGAGCATCCGGGAGATCGGTGACGCCGTCGGATTGACGTCCACCTCGTCGGTCGCGCATCAACTGCGCACCCTCGAACGCAAGGGGTTCCTGCGCCGCGACCCCAACCGTCCCCGCGCCGTCGACGTGCGTCTGCCGGGCGAGAACGGGCGCCCCGAAGAGGTCTCTGCCGTCGCGCAGGACGATCTCGTCGCCACGGACACCACGAATCACCTCGACAGCGCGGACACACCGTCGTCGGACGACGATCGCCTGCCCGCACCGACCTTCGTCCCCGTCCTGGGACGTATCGCCGCGGGTGGTCCGATTCTCGCGGAGCAGGCCGTCGAGGACGTGTTCCCGCTTCCGCGCGAGCTCGTCGGGTCCGGCTCGCTGTTCCTTCTCCGCGTCGTCGGTGAGTCGATGATCGACGCCGCCATCTGCGACGGTGACTGGGTGGTCGTGCGTCAGCAGAACGTGGCCGACAACGGGGACATCGTCGCCGCCATGATCGACGGAGAGGCCACCGTCAAGACGTTCAAGCGGACTGGTGGGGACGTCTGGCTGCTACCCCACAACGACCTGTTCGAGCCCATTCCCGGGAACGACGCCGTGGTGCTGGGCAAGGTCGTCACCGTGATGCGCAAGCTCTGATTCCGGACACACGAACGCCGGCGCTGGATGTCCAGCGCCGGCGTCGTCGTGTTCGAGGTTCCTACAGGTCCAGACCGCGACCGATGATCTCCTTCATGATCTCCGTCGTGCCGCCGTAGATGGTCTGCACGCGGGAGTCCATGTACGCCTTGGCGATCGGGTACTCCTTCATGTAGCCGTAGCCACCGTGCAGCTGCAGGCACCGGTCGATGAGCTTGACCTGGTTCTCGGTGGTCCACCACTTCGCCATGGCGGCTTCCTGGACCGACAGCTCGTTCGCGTTGAGCTGCTCGATGTACTTGTCCACCATGATGCGGACGGCAGTCGTCTCGGTCGCGCACTCCGCCAGCACGAATCGCGTGTTCTGGAACTTGCCGATCGGCTTGCCGAACGCCTTGCGGTCCTTGCAGTACTGGATCGTCATCGCGAGCGCGGACTCCATCGCGGCAGCCGCGACGACGGCGATCGACAGGCGCTCCTGCGGCAGGTTCTGCATCAGGTAGATGAAGCCCATACCCTCCTGACCGAGCATGTTGGCGGCAGGGATGCGGACGTCGGTGAAGCTGAGCTCCGCGGTGTCCTGCGCCTTCATACCGATCTTGTCGAGGTTGCGGCCGCGCTCGAAGCCCGGCATGTCGCGCTCGACGACGAACAGGCTGAAGCCCTGCGCGCCCTTCTCCGGATCGGTGCACGCCACCACGATGACGATGTCGGCGTTGATGCCGTTGGTGATGAACGTCTTGGAGCCGTTGAGCACCCAGTCGTCACCGTCACGGACGGCCTTGGTCTTGATGCCCTGCAGGTCACTGCCCGTGCCCGGCTCGGTCATCGCGATCGCGGTGATCAGCTCGCCGGAGCAGAACCCGGGCAACCAGCGCTGCTTCTGCTCGTCGTTGGTCAGCTCGATCAGGTAGGGAGCGACGACGTCGTTGTGCAGCGTGAACCCGATGCCGCTGTACCCACCGGCCGTGGTCTCCTCGGTGACGATGGCGTTGTAGCGGAAGTCCTTGACTCCGCCGCCGCCGAGCTCCTCCGGCACTGCCATGCCCAGGAAGCCCTGCTTACCGGCCTCGACCCAGACACCTCTGTCGACGATGTTCTGCGTCTCCCACTCCGCGTGATGCGGCGCGACGTGCTGCTCGAGAAACTTCTTGTACGAGCTGCGGAACAGGTCGTGCTCGGGCTCGAACAACGTGCGCTTCATGATTCTCCTCGTCGTGCGTACGGCGGATCTGTCTCGAGCCTAGAACCAGGTACGAGCGGGGTCGATGACCAGTGCGAGCACGTTCGGTGACCTCGGCGTCAGCCGATATCACCTGGCCCGTCCGCAATCGGCTCCGTAACCTCTGCGCGATGCCTTCTCACTTCCATGTCTCGTCGTCACGTAACCGCAACTCGATCTCGCGGTTCGGGCTGGACTGGCAGCGCATGGGTGCGGCACGGGGCATCGCAGGCAGCAATGAGCCCGAGCAGCAGGGATGCTTTCTGGCGCGAGACGAGTGGGAGTGTGACTGGTTCGTCCGGATGAACAACACCGGCGGGCCGGTCGATGTCTGGGAAGTGGCAGGTATCCGTTCCTCCGATCTCGTCGAGTCGCCTCACCACTACTTCTACTACCCCGGCGTGATTCCGCCCGCGCAGCTGACACGGCGTCACTGACTCGAATCCTGTGTGCTGAGCCGCGGTATCCGCGGCTCAGCGCACCCAGCCGCCCTAGAGCTCGAGCACCCATCGGTGCCCGACGCGCTCGGCCACCACACCGCCGCTGGTCGCGGACGCGAGGACACCGTCGATCCGGTCGCCGTCACCGATCACCCGGAGCCGCACGTCGGATCCGTAGGCGACGTCGTCGACGGCGAATCCGTGCACTCGCAGAACGCCCTCCACCCGACCGGAATCAGCATGGGACAAGCTCATCTCGAGAACGTCGACTCGCGCGAGTTCGCCCACCTCCACGCGGTCGAGCGCCGCACTCACCGCGCCCGAGTAGGCGCGCACCAAGCCACCGGCGCCGAGCTTGACGCCCCCGAACCACCGACTGACGACGGCCACCACATCGACGAGGTCGCGGCCGGTCAGCACGCCGAGCATCGGAACACCTGCCGTACCGCCAGGTTCGCCGTCGTCCGATGCGCGCTGACGACGGTGCTCCTGATCTGCGCCGACGACGAAAGCCCAACAGTGGTGGCCCGCATCGGGGAACTCTGCCGACACCGCAGCGACCACGTCGAGCGCCTCGGACTCGGTGTGGACGGTGACCACGCGGGCGAGGAACCGGCTCCGCTCGATCACCGTTTCCGCATCGACGTGTCGGGTCGAGACGAGGGCATGCGGCACGGAGCCAGCCTAGACGCGGCGATTGTGCCGAGCCTGCAGGACGAGGGGCGGCAGAACCCAGGCGACGATTGCCAGAGTCACCCACCAGTACTGACCCGGCACGCCGTTCAGAGCGAAGCCGACGACGACCACCGCCGAACCACTGGCACTCCGCAGCAGGTCGACGTCACGGCGACGCACCGCGGGGCCGCGCAACCAGGAGATGCGCTGGTCGCCGCTCTCGCGCACGGTCCGCCTCGTCGACGCAACGGCGAGAACCACAGCAACGATCAGGGCAACAGCCGCAACGGCCGCACGAGCAACAGAGTTCGGCAGCGCGAAGGTCGCCACGACGATTGCAACCCAGACGACGCCGATCAGCGGAACCTTCCACGCCGGCGTCGACGGCCACTCGTCCGGCGCGAGGCGCACGGGTCGCATCGGGTCGAGGTGTGGGTGGCTCACCGCTTCAGCGTGGCACAGACCGCTCAGTCTCGTCGCCGCTCCGACAGCGCGCGCAGCACCGGGTACGCGACCAGGATGCCGACCGAGCCCCACACGATGCCGCCGAGTTCGACGGATCCGATGGTCAGCGTCAAGTCACCGACACCGGCGACGAGGGCGGCCGCCGCGACCATCAGGTTGAGCGGCCTGGTGAAGTCGATCCCCGCTTCCTGCCAGATCCGCACGCCGAGAAGGCCGATGAGACCGTAGAGCACGAGCGTCGCGCCGCCGATGACACCGCTCGGGACCGTGAAGATCAGCGCGCCGAACTTCGGGGAGAACGAGAGCACCAGCGCCGTGGCGGCGGCGACCCAGTAGGCAGCGGTGGAGTACACGCGGGTGGCGGCCATGACGCCGATGTTCTCCGCGTAGGTCGTGGTGCCCGAACCACCACCGGCACCGGCGAGGACGGTCGCCGCGCCGTCCGCCATGAGGGCGTCACCGGCGACGTCGTCGAGGGACCGACCCGTCATCGCCGCGACCGCCTTCACGTGACCGACGTTCTCGGCGACGAGCACCACGACGACGGGCAGTGCGACGAGCACGACGGACAGCTGGAACGAAGGGCCCGTGAACTCGGGCAGTCCGATCCACGACGCGCTACCGAGTGCGTCGACGCGTGCGGGATCGAGAGCACCGGTGACGGCAGCGAACACCCATCCCACGACGACGCCGACGAGGATGCCGAGGCGGCCGATCAGCCCCGGCACCGCGACGGTGACCAGCAGGACCGCCACGAGGGTCACGGTCGCGACGAGCGGCTGAGCCTCGTACGAGGTCGCGGCGGTGGACGCGAGATTCAGGCCGATGAGCGCCACGATCGCGCCGGTCACGAGCGGCGGCATGACGGCGTCGAGGACGCGGCTCCCCGCCAACCGGACGAGCAGGCCGACCAGGAACAACACCACGCCCACCACGAGCACCGCGCCGAGCTGCGCAGCGGGACCGTCGCCCGCCGTCGCCGCCAAGGGTGCGATGAAGGCGAAGGACGAGCCCAGGTAGCTCGGGATCCGGCCGCGCGTGGCCAACAGGAAGATCGCGGTACCCAGACCGGAGAAGAACAGCGTCGTCGTGACCGGGAACCCGGTGATGGTCGGCACCAGCAGAGTGGCACCGAACATCGCGACGACATGCTGCATCCCGATCCCGATCGTGCGTGGCCACGAGAGCCGTTCGTCGGGAGCGACGACCGCGTCGGGCGCCACGGTGCGACCGTCACCGTGGACGGACCAGCGAGGGAAGAACTGCCTGGATCGAGTTGTCGTCACGGCGGAAATGATGTCATGCGGGAAGGCCGGAGGCCGGTCGGCAGGTCACCGGGAAGGCCGGAGGCCGGTCGGCAGGTCACCGGGAAGGCCGGAGGGCGGTCGGAGGGCGGGAGCGCATCACCCGAGCAGGCCGGCGGCAACCTCGCGTGCTTCGGCCGGGCTGGAAGTGGACAGCACGGCCTCGGCCGCGGCCTTGCACTGCTCGAGGGTCACGGTGCCGAGCTTCGCGCCGACACCGGCCACGGCGGCCGACGCGGCCGAGAGGGACGTGACGCCGAAGCCGACGAGGACACAGGCCAACAACGGGTCCGCGGCGGCCTCTCCGCAGACTCCGACAGGCTTGTTCACCGCTGCGCCGGCCTTCGCCGCGTGGGCGACGAGCGTCAGGACGGCGGGCTGCCACGGATCGGTCAGTGCGGCCAGGTCGGCGGACATGCGGTCGGCCGCCATCGTGTACTGCGCGAGGTCGTTGGTTCCGATGGACAGGAAGTCGACGTGATCGAGGATCCGGTCCGCGAGCAGCGCCGCGGCGGGCACCTCGATCATGACGCCGGGGGTGAGCCCGCGTTCCCGCACGTCGGCGGCGAAGGCCTGCGCCTCGGCGGACGTGGCGATCATCGGGGCCATCACCCACGGGGACGACTCGGTCGAGGCCGCTGCGGCCGCGATGGCGTCGAGCTGGCGGTGCAGGATGCCGCGATTGCCCTCGGCGATACGGATGCCGCGCACTCCGAGGGCCGGGTTGGCCTCGTCGGCGTGGTTCGCGAAGCGCAGCGGCTTGTCCGAGCCGGCGTCGAGCGTGCGGACGACCACCTTGGTGCCCTCGAACGCGGTGAGCACCTCGGCGTAGATCGAGGCCTGCTCGTCGACGGTGGGCTCGACGTCGCGGTCGAGGAAGCTGAGTTCGGTGCGGAAGAGTCCGACGCCGTCGGCCGCGGTCGACCGGGCTGCGCGAGCGCCGGCGCCGTCCTGCACGTTCGCGAGGATGTCGACACGGTGACCGTCGGACGTCCGGCCCGGCCCGCTCCAGTCGGCGACCTCGGCGAGGTGGGTGGCCGATTCCTCGACCGCGGAGCGTGCCGTGGACGGATCGGGCTCGATCTCGATGCGGCCGGTGGTGCCGTCCACCATGACGAGCGTCCCGGCGGGGACGTCGTCGAGGCCCGTCGCCGCGACGATGCACGGGATGCCGAGCTGACGGGCGATGATCGCGGTGTGGCTGGTGGGTCCACCGAGCGAGGTCGCGAGGCCGACGACCAGCGTGGCGTCGAGTCCCGCGGTGTCGGCGGGTGCGAGGTCCTCCGCCAGGAGAACCGAGGGCTCCGACGGGGTGGGCACGCCGGGCTCCGGGAGATCGGACAGCTCGGCGATCACGCGGTCGCAGATGTCCATGAGGTCGGTGATGCGCTCGGCCATGCGTCCGCCGAGCTTGGCGAACATGGCGACGAACTGGTCCGTCGCGGTGACGGCGGCGTACGCGGCGTCGGAACCCTTGCCGATGGCCTTGACGCCGGCGCCGATCCACCCGCGGTCCTCGGCCATCGCGGCGTTGGCGGCGAGCACCTCGGACGCGGAGCCGGTTGCCAGTGCGGCACGGGCCTGCAGACGTCGACCGACCTCGGCCGCCGCGGCGCGGAAGCGCTCCTTCTCCGCATCTCGCGCGTCCTCGGCGATCTCGACGGCCGTGTCGGGACGTGAGGGGCGCGGCGCCGGGCGGATCGCGGGGCCGTAGCCGACGCCGGGCACCACCGGCGTGCCCTGCACCGCGTGGGCCGTCGGCTGTGCCTCGTTCACGGTGAGCGATCCCGTCATCTGCTTCCTCCTGCTGCGCGGTGGTGCGGGGGCATCTCGCCTACCCGCTGTGCATCGCGTCTCCCACGATGGCTCTTGTGACTCAGATTACTCGAACCTCTTGACATGTCAACAGAGACGGGCGTAAAACAACATAAACCAACAGTGAAACAACGGATCGCACGGAGGGGCGGTGAACACGATGTACGCGGAAGAGCGGCAGAACGCCATCGCCGGCCTCATCGGACAGCGCGGTCGCGTCTCCGTCGCCGACCTGGCCGACACGTTCGGTGTCACCACCGAGACCGTGCGCCGTGACCTGGCCTCGCTCGACCGTATGGGCGTCGTGCGCCGAGTCCACGGTGGCGCAGTGCCCGCCACGTCGGTCACCGCGGTGGAGCCAGGGATGGCCGAGCGCGAACACACCCGCGCGAAGGAGAAGGACCGCATCGCCGCTGCCGCCCTCGCCTACCTGCCTGCACCCGGCGGATCCATCGCGCTCGATGCCGGCACCACCACCGGTCGCCTCGCCGCGCTGATCCCCGTCGAGTCGGATCTGACGGTGGTGACCAACTCGCTTCCCATCGCGACGCGTCTCGCCGCGGTTCCGTCCCTCGATCTCCACCTGCTCGGTGGCCGCGTCCGCGGTGTCACGCAGGCGACCGTCGGCGAGGACACCCTGCGAGTGCTCGGGACCGTGCGTGTCGACGTGACGTTCATGGGCACCAACGCGATCAGCGTCGGCCACGGTCTCTCGACTCCCGACACCGACGAGGCCGCCGTCAAGCGCGCGATGGTGAGCGCGGCGGACCGCGTGATCGTCGTCGCGGACTCGGCCAAGATCGGCCTGCAGTTCTTCATGTCCTTCGCCGCACTCGACTGTGTGGACGTCCTCGTCACCGACGACGGCATCACCGACACCGACTGCACCCGTCTGCAGCAACACGGATTGGAGGTGGTGGTCGCATGATCCTCACCCTGACGGCCAACCCCAGCATGGATCGCACGGTCTCCCTCGACGTGCCGTTGGTGCGCGGATCGGTGCATCGCAGCGCACTGACCACGACGGAGCCCGGCGGCAAGGGGGTCAACGTCGCACGCGTCGTCACCTCCGCCGGACGGACCGCCACAGCGGTGCTCCCGTGCAGCGGTTCCGATCCGCTGCTCAGCGCGCTCGGCACCCTCGGAGTCCGGTACCACGCCGTACCCACGTCGGGTGTCGCGCGCACGAACCTGACCATCAGCGAGTCCGACGGCACGACGACCAAGATCAACGAGCCCGGGGCCGGACTCGCGCCCGAGACGGTCGACGCCCTGATGGCGTCGGTCCTGGAACTCGCGCAGCGCGCCGACTGGGTCGTCCTGTCCGGATCGATCCCGCCCGGAATCGACGCCACCTGGTACGGCCGCCTCGTCACCGCGCTGCACGAGGTGTCGGCCAAGGTCGCGGTGGACACCTCCGACGATCCGCTCTCGGCACTCGCCGCCGGCTTCCCGGCGACGGCACCCGATCTGATCAAGCCGAACGCGGAAGAACTCGCGCACCTCACCGGCCACGACGGCGCCATGCTCGAAGCCAGTGCCGCACAGGGTGACCCGTATCCCACGGTCGAGGCCGCGCGCGTTCTCCTCGACCGCGGAGTGGCTGCCGTCCTGGCGACACTCGGTGGGTCCGGGGCCGTCCTGGTCACCGCGACAGGGTCGTGGTTCGCCACCCCTCCCCCGATCACCCCGCGAAGCACCGTCGGCGCGGGCGACTCGTCGTTGGCCGGATACATCCTGGCCGATCTCGACGGCGAGGACGGTGCCGGTCGACTCGCCCGGGCCGTCGCCTACGGATCCGCAGCCGCCGCCCTACCGGGCACCCGGTTGCCGACGCCGTCCGACGTCGACGTCACTGCCGTCCCCGTCCACACCCTCGACTCGTCACCCGCCGTACCCCAGTCCTGAAAACCCCAGTCCTGATCCCCCAGCTCCACTCCACTCCCAGAGGAAACGACATGTCCAGTCCCACCACGGCTCACGATGCCAAGCCCGGCATCATCGCCGAGGACCTCATCCTGCTCGACGCCGATCTCGGCTCGACGAAGGACGATGTCATCGCCCGCCTCGCTCGCGTCCTCACCGACGCGGGCCGTGCATCGGATGCCGACGCCCTGCGCGACGCCGCGATGGCTCGTGAGGCGCAGTCGGCCACCGGCCTGCCCGGCGGCATCGCGATTCCACACTGCCGCTCCGCCGCGGTCACGACGGCATCGCTCGGATTCGCTCGCCTGAACCCGAAGGTCGAGTTCGGCGCACCCGACGGCGACGCGGACCTGGTCTTCCTCATCGCCGCACCGGAGGGCGCCGGCGCGGAGCACATGAAGCTGCTGTCCTCGCTCGCACGCGCGCTGGTCAAGCCCGCATTCGTGACGTCGCTGCGCGAGGCGGCCACCCCCGCCGACGTCGTCGCACTGGTCGAGGGCGTTCTGGCCCCCAAGCCTCCGAAGGCTGCGACTCCCGTCACGACCACGAAGACCGCTCCTCCCGCTCCGACCGCCACGGCGGACGCTGCCAAGCACATCGTCGCCATCACCGCGTGCCCCACCGGCATCGCCCACACCTACATGGCCGCCGACTCCCTCAAGGACGCCGGCGACCGTGCGGGCGTCACCGTGCACGTCGAGACGCAGGGCTCGAGCGGCTCCACGGCACTGGACCCGGCGCTCATCGCGTCGGCCGAGGCCGTCATCTTCGCGACCGACGTGGGCGTCAAGGGCCGCGAGCGCTTCGCGGGCAAGCCCGTCATCGAGTCCGGCGTCAAGCGCGCGATCAACGAGCCCGACAAGATGGTTGCCGAGGCTCTGCGCGCCGGCGGTGACCCGAACGCCGCACGCGTCTCCGGTACCGCACCGGGAGCGTCCGCTGCGGCCGCTGCCGGTGGACTCGGCTGGGGCACCCGGTTGCGCCAGATCCTCCTGACCGGTGTCAGTTACATGATCCCGTTCGTCGCGGCCGGTGGACTCCTCATCGCCCTCGGCTTCCTTCTCGGTGGATACGAGATCAAGGGTGTCGCCGAGGACATCATGACCAACAACAGCCTCACCAACCTGCCCGACGGCGGGCTCCGCATCTTCATCGGCGCGGTGCTGTTCCAGCTCGGCGGCCTGGCCTTCGGCTTCCTCGTCCCGGCCCTGTCCGGTTACATCGCCTTCGCCATCGCGGACCGTCCCGGTCTGGCTCCCGGCTTCACCGCCGGTGCGGTGGCCCTGTTCGTCGGTGCCGGCTTCATCGGTGGCCTCGTCGGTGGCCTCATCGCCGGCTTCGTGGCGCTGTGGATCAGCCGGATCGCGGTGCCGCCGTGGCTCCGTGGCCTGATGCCCGTCGTCATCATCCCGCTGGGTGCGACCCTCGTCGTCGGCGGTCTGATGTTCCTCGTGCTGGGTCGCCCGCTCGCTGCCATCACTACCGGCCTGACCAACTTCCTCAACGGCCTCTCGGGCTCGTCGGTCATCATCCTCGGCATCATCCTGGGCCTCATGATGTGCTTCGACCTTGGTGGACCGGTGAACAAGGCCGCCTACGCCTTCGCCACCGCCGGGCTCAGCGTCGACAACGAGGCATCGCTGCGCATCATGGCCGCCGTCATGGCTGCCGGTATGGTTCCCCCGCTCGCCATGGCACTCTCGTCGACTCTGCGACCGAAGCTCTACAGCGAGGCAGAGCGCGAGAACGGCAAGGCTGCATGGCTTCTCGGAGCTGCGTTCATCTCCGAGGGTGCGATCCCGTTCGCCGCGACCGACCCTCTGCGCGTCATCCCCTCGATGATGGCCGGCGGCGCTGTGACCGGCGCCCTGATCATGTCCTTCGGGACGACGCTCAGCGCGCCCCACGGCGGACTGCTGGTGTTCTTCGCGATGAACAACTTCTTCCTGTTCCTGCTGGCTCTGGCGATCGGCACCGTGGTCTCCGCGGCGCTCATCACCGCCGCCAAGCAGTTCGCCGGCAAGAAGCCTGCGGAGATCGTCGACGAACCCGTCGCCGTCGCAGCCTGACACCCACGTCACCACCCCCACAGCTGGCAGTATCGACACCAGCACTCACCTGACGAAGAAGGAGATCACCACGATGCCCAGCACCACGGTCACGGTCGGATCCGCCATCGGCCTGCACGCCCGTCCCGCCGCCGTCATCGCCGAGGCGGTCGCCGACTCCGGCGTCGACGTCACCCTCGAGGTGGAGGGCGAAGAGGCCGTCGACGGCGGCTCCGCGCTCATGATCATGACGCTGGGGGCCACCAAGGGCACCGAGGTCACGATCACCAGTGATGATCAGGCCACGCTCGACAAGGTCGCCGCACTGGTCGCGTCGGACCTCGACGCCTGATCTTCCGCACAGACGACGACGGCCCCCACACACCGTGGGGGCCGTCGTCATGTGTGCTTCTGTGTCTACCGCGACCGGAACAGTCGACGCACGAAGAACAGGGTCAGCACCACGACCACACCGACCGACGCCGCGGCGGCGATCAACGGAACGAGGATGGACCCGGTGGGCTCGGCGGGTGCTTCGGAGTCCGCGGTCTCGGTGGCCTCCGGGCCGGCCTCGGCGGAGGGTGCCACATCGCGCAGGACGAGGACGGCGGGACGAGCTGCGGCCGTGTCCACACCCTGCTCGGACCCGAGCAGCACCTCGTCGTCCGAGGTGAAGGCGATCGACTCGCCCTGCGGCTGCGGCGGGAGCGCGACGACGCGGGCGGGGGCCGACGCGAAGGCCGCGGCCACGTCACCGTCCCGCACGGACCACAGGTACAGATCGGTGTAGGTGCGCACGGCAGCGATGGACCCGTCGGCGCTCACGGCGCCGCCGGTGACCAGGCGACTGCCGTCGAGCAGCGGCGGACCCCCGGGTGTGGTCGTCGCGGACGGCGCGAAGTCGGCCACGCGGCGCAGCGGGGTGGGACCGGGACTCGGGAGATCGGACACCGACGTGTCCGCGGTGTACACGGCACCGGTTCCGAGACCGTCCTTCGTGACGACGACGGGACGGCCGTCGGGCCCGATGAGGAGTGCTTCGGCATCGTGCGCACCGTCGGGATAGGTGAGCCGGTGCAGTTCACCGGCACCACCGGCCGCAGGATCCATCCGGGTGAGGGCCACGGCGTCGCGTCGACGGTCGTTGTCGCCGATGTCCGCGAGCCACAACGACCCCTCGAACGACGAGAGATCCTCGACGTCGTACGGATCCACCGGATTCGGAAGCCACTCCGCGACAGCACACTCGGAGTCGAGGCGCGCGACACGGTCGTCGGCGCCGCTGTCCCCGATCGCGTACACCGTCCCGTCGAGCACCGTCATACCCGAGAGTTCGGACAGTCCCGGATCGGTCGGCACACAGTACGGCTCCGCATCCGGTGCCTCGGTCTGCGCCGCCGCGGGAGACGCTGCCACGAGCGCCACCACGGCAGCGCCGAGCACCGGCGCGAACCGACGGCTCACGCGCTGTGGGCGTATCGCGTGAGTATCGAGGCCAGCGCCGTCGGCACGGTCGCGTCGATGCGCGTACCGCCGCTCTCGTGACTCGTGCTCGAGATCCGTCCGTCCGCATGGATGCGCGACACCAGGTCGCCGCGGTCGTAGGGCAGCAGGACGCTGACCGACACCTCGGGCGGGCGGACCAGCTCGCCCAGTCGTGTCCGCAGCTCCTCGATGCCCTCACCGGTCTTCGCGGACACGAAGACCGCACCCGGCAGCAGGCCCCGCAGCTGCGTCAGCGTGACGGGATCCGCGGCGTCGATCTTGTTGACCACGATCAGTTCCTCGGGCGCCGCGGCGTTCTGCTCGCGCACCACCGAGACGATGACCTCGCGGACCGCCTCGATCTGCCCGATGGGGAGCGGGTCGGACCCGTCCACCACGTGCAGCAGCAGATCGGCGTCCGTCACCTCCTCGAGCGTGGAGCGGAACGCCTCGACCAGCTGGGTCGGCAGGTGGCGGACGAAGCCGACGGTGTCGGTGAGCACGCACTCGCGGCCGTCCTCGAGCGTCGCCTTGCGCGTGGTCGGATCCAGGGTCGCGAACAGTGCGTTCTGCACCAGCACACCGGATCCGGTCAACGCGTTGAGCAGCGACGACTTCCCCGCGTTGGTGTAGCCGACGATGGCGATGGACGGCACGTTGCCCTGCAGCCGGCGCTCACGTTTGGTGTCGCGGGCCTGCTTCATGCCCCGGATCTCGCGACGTAGCTTCGCCATGCGCTCGCGAATGCGACGACGATCGGTCTCGATCTTCGTCTCACCGGGACCACGCAGGCCCACACCGCCGTTGCTACCGGCGCGGCCACCCGCCTGACGCGACATGGACTCACCCCAGCCGCGCAGACGCGGAAGCATGTACTCCATCTGCGCCAGGGCGACCTGCGCCTTGCCCTCGCGGGAGGAGGCATGCTGAGCGAAGATGTCGAGGATCAGCGCGGTGCGGTCGATGACCTTCACCTTCACGATCTTCTCCAGTGCCGTCAGCTGCGCAGGCGTGAGTTCACCGTCGCACACGACGGTGTCCGCGCCGGTCGCGATGACCACCTCGCGCAGTTCCTTCGCCTTGCCGGAGCCGATGTAGGTGGAGGCGTCGGGTCGGTCGCGACGCTGCACCAGCCCTTCGAGCACCTCGGAACCCGCCGTCTCGGCCAGAGCCGCGAGTTCGGTCATGCTGGACTCCGCCTCCTCGGCGGAACCGCTGGTCCAGACACCGACGAGCACCACGCGCTCGAGCCGCAACTGGCGGTACTCGACCTCGGTGACATCGGTGAGCTCGGTGGAGAGTCCGGCCACACGGCGCAGTGCGCTGCGATCGTCGAGCTGCATGTCGCCGGTGGACCACTCGGCGTCCTGCTCGAACCCGTCGCTGTGGGAGGAACCTGTCGTGTCGGCCCTGTCGGCCGCTGCATTCGTTGTCGTCATACGAGACCTATGATCCACGAGAACGTCCTGACGTGCACTGTCATTTACGCAACCGTGTCGCGGGGAATACCCGCACCCCGGCCGTCACGCTTCCAGCCCCGCCCACCAGGCGTCCGACAGCTCCCCCGACGCCACCAGCACCGACGGCCCCCGCATCGACGCGGAACCGTTCGACACGCGCACTGACACGACACCACCGGGAACGTGGACGGCCAGCTCGCCGTCGCCGGACCCGTCGAAGCGCAGGGCCGCGACCGCGGCGGCGACGATGCCCGTGCCACACGATCTGGTCTCCCCCACGCCGCGCTCGTGGACACGCATGCTCACCGCACCGTCCTTCGGCACGGTGACGAACTCGATGTTGACCCCGTGCGGGTACACCGCACCGTCGAAGGTGGGTTGCGCCGTGAGGTCGAGGTCGCCGAGGGTCTCCGCATCGAGATCGGCGGACACGCAGGCCAGGTGCGGATTGCCGACGTCGACGCCGATGCCCGTGAAGGACCTGCCGTCGACCTCGGTGTCGGAGGTCTCGAAGACCTGCGGGGTGCCCATCTCGACGGTGACCACGGCGTCGGTGGCGTCGTGCGAGTGCACCGTGACCGGTTTTCCGCCGGCGCGCGATCCGACGACGAACTCGTCCGAGTCCACGAGACCGGCCGCACGAACGTAATGGGAGAACACCCGGACACCGTTGCCGCACATCTCCGCGATGGACCCGTCCGCGTTGCGGTAGTCCATGAACCAGTCGCCGGCGGACACGCCCTCGGGCAGCGCGTCGAGCACGCCGCGGTCGACGAGAGCACCGCTGCGGGCGACTCGCAGTACCCCGTCCGCGCCGAGCCCGGCTCGGCGATCGCACAGCGTCGCCACGCGGTGTGCGCTCAGATCGAGGAGTGCGTCCGGGTCCGGCAGCACGACGAAATCGTTCTGCGTTCCGTGTCCCTTGGTGAACTGCATGGGATCAGTCTCCCACCGGCGCGGACGTCCGCGCGATCAGCCGTTGGCGGGTGATCTCGTACAGCCCGACGGCGCCGGCGGACGGTGCTCCGAGGGAGCTCGCCGCGCCGCCTATCGGGATGGACACGACGACGTCGCAGGCATCCCGCCACGCGGCACTCATGCCGCGGGTCTCGTTGCCCACCACCAGCACCGTTCCTCCTGTGAAGTCGTGCTCGTGCGCTGCCACCGTGCCGGTCTCGTCGGTGCCCACGATCGTCATGTCGGTGCCCTGCTGCCGCAGCCTGTCCACCATCGCGCGAACCTGCTCCGGACCTCCGACCTGTCCCACGGGGAGTGCGAACAGGGACCCGGTGGTCGCGCGGACGCACGCGGGATCGAACGGGTCCGCGGCATGCCCGCTGACCAGCAGCCCGGACGCTCCGAAGGCGTCCGAGGACCGGATCAGGGTGCCGAGATTGCCCGGCGACGTCGGCCGATCGAACGCGACCACCACCGGCGCGTCGCCCGTCGGAGTCCAGTGGCCGGGATCGAGGAGCCGTGACCGTGCGAGGAGCAGGACCTCCGGTGGTTGATCGACGCGTTCGCCGAGCTCCGCCATCAACTCCGGCGCGACACCCACCGCGGGCACGCCTGCGGCCCGGCAGCGGTCCACAGTCGACGTGGCCCAGGACGACAAGGGGTCGCCGGTTCGATAGAGCACGGACTCGAGAGGCCACTCGTGCTCGACGGCCAGCGTCACCGGCCGCACTCCCTGCACGAGGAAGACTCCCGCCTTGGTGCGCTTGCCGCGGGTGACGAGGTAGGACTGCCACTGCTGGAACCGCGCGTTCCTCGACAGGACGAGCGCATCGCTCATCGGTGTTCTCCCCTCGTGCGCAGTGCGGCGTCCAGCAGGTCCGATGCGCCCCCGCGCAGCCAGTGCACGCGGGGATCGCGGCCGAACCAGGACCGTTGGCGGCGAACATAGCGGCGGGTACCGACGAAGGTCGCCTCGCGCGCGGCCGCCTCGTCGATCTCGCCGTCCAGCAGCTGCAGCACCTGCGCGTAGCCGATCGCCCTCGGGGCGGTGACTCCCTCGCGCAGTCCCTGCCCCACGAGGGTCTCGACCTCGGCGACGAGCCCCTCGGCGAACATCGCGTCGGTGCGTGCCGCGATGCGCGCGTCCAGCTCGTCGGTGTCACGGTCGATGCCGAGGACGACGGTGTCCCAGCGCGGCTCGCCGATGGTGGGCGCCGACGCGGCGAACGGCTTCCCGGTGAGGCGTCCCACCTCGAGCGCGCGGACGATGCGTCGGCCGTCGGTCGGCAGGATCGATGCCGCGGCCGCCGGATCGGACTCGGCGAGTGCGCGATGCAGCGCCGCGACCCCCTCGGCGGCGAGCCTGGCCTCGAGTTCGGCACGCACCGCGGCATCCGTGGCCGGGAACTGCCATCGGTCCAGCAGAGCCTGGACGTACATCATCGATCCGCCGACGACGACGGGTACGACGGACTGCTCGAGCAGCTCCTCGATCTCCCGCACCGCGGCGTCCTGGTACGCCGCCACCGTTGCCGTCTCCGTGACGTCCAGGACGTCGAGTCGGTGGTGCGGGATGCCGCGACGCTCCGCCACCGGCGTCTTCGCGGTACCGATGTCCATGCCTCGGTACTGCTGCATCGCGTCGATGTTCACGATGTGCCCGCCGAGGCGCTCGGCGAGATCGAGCGCGAGGGCCGACTTGCCCGTGGCCGTGGGTCCGATCACCGCGACCGGTGTCGGTCGCGTCACAGCGACCACGAGGCGACGTGATACCCGACTCCGTAGGGGGCACCGCGAAAGAGACTGTGCGGCACCACTCGTGCGGGTCCGACCAGCGTGGCCGCCACCTGCCATGCCACCCGCCCGTCCACGCCGAGGGCATCACACAGAGCAGGGTCCAGGGACGCCAGCGCATCGACGTCGGCTCTGCCGAGCGCATCGTCGATCGCGTGCTGCACCGCCTCGGCCCGGTCGTCGAACGCGCCGGGCGCCTTGTCGGTCAGGGTCGTCGCCCCGTCACCGACGACGAGCAGCCCCACCGGGCCGGGCGCGGCGTCGACGCGGCCGCGCAGGTCGAGCGCCACTGCCGCCACGTCCTGGACACTCGCGTTCCGAGCGACGAGCTGTACGGGGACCGACCACTGCGGAACAGCCTGCTCGCGAAGCAGCCCGACGGTCAGCGCGGCCAACTCCATCGCGCGATCGACAGGCCCGCGATCCGGGGCGAGACCGACCACGACATCGGCCCCGAAACCGGCGTACGTACCCGCGGCATCGCCGTCGATCCAGGTCGTGGTCGCACCGACCCCGACCCCGATCCAGCCGTGACAGGACTGCCCCAGGTCGTCGCACACCTCGCGCACGGCTGCACGCAGATCGTCCAGTTCGCCTGTGGCGGAACCGGCGAGCTCCGCGAGCAGCAACGGAGGCGACGGGACGAAGGCGAGGGCGGACAGCACGGACGCCACGGTAGTCGACCGTCCGAGGGCGTCCCTTTTCTGCGCGTCCCTCGGGGTTTGCATGGTCGCCGACGCGCGGAGGGGGTTGAATGGGCCGAGAACGACCGAGCAGAGAACCACGTAGCGCCAGGCAGCCGTGACGCGCGGCAGAGACGGAGAGAACCATGACCGAGCACGAGACGACCGAGAACGCCCCCGGCGAGGCGCAGGCGAGCCCCACACCTCCCCGGCCCGGGCCCCGACCGGGTCCTCGACCCGGCGGCGCACCGCGCCCGGCGCCCACCCGGCCCAGTGCCCCGGCCGATCCGTCCGCACCGTCGTCGTCCACAGGCGACGGGGAGTCGCACCCGACGCCGCATCCGGCTGCACACCACGTGCCGACGACGCCCGCTGTCGTCCCGGTCGTGACCGATCCGTCCCGCTGGGGCCGGGTCGACGAGGACGGTTCCGCGTGGGTACGTACCACCGACGGAGAGCGGCAGGTCGGTTCCTGGCAGGCCGGTGACGCGGCCGAGGGCCTCGCACACTTCGGGCGCCGCTACGACGATCTCGCCACGGAGGTCGCACTCCTCGAAGCGCGACTCGCCTCCGGCGCCGGCGACGCCAAGAAGACGAAGACCGCCGCCGTCGCGCTCGCCGAGACCCTGCCCACCGCTGCTGTGATCGGCGACATCGACGCGCTGGCGACCCGCCTGCAGGCCGTGATCGAACACTCCGACGAGGTCGCCGCCGAGCATCGCAAGCGCAAGGATTCCGAGCGGACCGAATCGACGGCACGCAAGGAGGCGCTGGCCGTCGAGGCCGAGACCATCGGCAGCGAATCCACGCAGTGGAAGGCCGCGGGTGACCGTCTTCGCGTGATCCTCGAGGAGTGGAAGACCATCCGCGGCGTCGACCGCAAGGTCGACGACGCCCTGTGGAAGCGCTACTCCAAGGCACGGGAGGCGTTCAACCGCCGCCGCGGCGCGCACTTCGCCGATCTCGACCGCGAACGCGGTGCCGCCAAGGTGCGCAAGGAAGAACTGGTCGCCAAGGCCGAGGAACTGTCGTCGTCCACCGACTGGGTGGGCACCGCGCAGGTGTTCCGCGATCTCCTGAACGAGTGGAAGGCCGCCGGCCGGGCTCCCCGCGACGCCGACGACTCGCTGTGGCAGAAGTTCAAGGGCGCCCAGGACGTGTTCTTCGAGGCACGCAACGCGGCTCAGTCCGAGCAGAACGCGGAGTTCGAGCAGAACGCCGAGGCGAAGGAACGGCTGCTGGCCGAGTCCGGTCACATCGACCCGTCCAAGGACATCGAGGCGGCCCGCGCAGCACTGCGGACATTGCAGGACAAGTGGGACGCCATCGGCAAGGTCCCGCGGGAGAAGATGCACGATCTCGAGGGCAAGCTCCGCGCGATCGAGAAGCGCGTCCGCGACGCCGCCGACTCCGAGTGGCGACGCACCGACCCCGAGGCGATGGCGCGCGCGGCTCAGTTCCGTGAGCGGGTCGCGCAGTTCGAGGAGCAGGCCCAGAAGGCCGAGGCCGCGGGCAAGGCCAAGGACGCCGAGAAGGCCCGTGCGCAGGCACAGCAGTGGCGCGAGTGGGCCGACGCCGCCGACAGCGCCCTCGGCGGTCTGTGACTCCGGAGGATCAGTTGTCGCGGCGCCGGGACGTGTCCAGCACGTTCTCGCGCCGCGCCTCGTCCATCACGGCCGCGTCGCGCCGGGCGGCGGCAGCCGCCCACTGAGCGTTGGAGCGGTTCCACACCACCTTGAACCAGTGGAACGCCAGCACGACCACGAGCAACCAGCCGAGGACGAGGCCCAGCCCGGGGCCGGCCCCGGTGAGGCCGACGGGAACGGTCTGACGCGACCAGATGGCCAGGATGCCCAGCACCGTCGCCACCCCGGACCCGTAGAGCGCGACCCAGGCCAGCGCCCAGCGTTGAGTGACCAGGGCGAGGGCCGAGAAGCCGACCGCGAACACCAGGGTCAGCCACACGAAGATGCGTGACGGCAGTGCCACCGACTCCGCCACGGCGTCCTCGTCGTGCACCAGCACGTCCCACGCGTTGGCCGAACCTGTGTGCGGCAGTGCGAAGCTCAGTAGCAGCAACAACACCACCACTGCCACGACGACGGCGCGGACCCCCGGGTCGATACGCCCCGAGATCCGCTTCTCGGCGGCCGCCGGATCGGACCCGGTCGTCGGCTCGGTACTCACAGTGAACATCCCATCGTCGTGACCGGCTCGGGCGCCGGGGCGCCGACGGACGGCAACCCCAACCCGACACCGACCGGTGCGGTCCGGGGCATCGTGCCCCGCTCGTGTCGGTCGCCGGCCGTGGTGCGCCGGTGCGAGCGCACCGGGACGTCGGCGACCAGGTGATAAGGCTTCGCGTCGGTCACCGTGGTGACGACGACGTCGCCGGGCCGGACGGCGCGGTCGATGGCGCCCGTCGGGGTGAAGTGCACGAGTCGCCCGTCGCGGGTGCGTCCACTCATCCGCTCGGTGACGGCGTTCTTGCGTCCGGCCCCGTCGGCGACGAGCAACTCCACCTCGGTTCCGATGACGCGACGGTTCTCTTCGTGGGAGATCTCCTCCTGCAGAGCGGCGAGCCGCTCGTAGCGTTCCTGCACGACGGCCTTCGGCACCTGATCCGGCATGTCGGCGGCCGGCGTTCCCGGTCGCTTGGAGTACTGGAACGTGTAGGCGCTGCTGAAGCGAGCGCGACGGACGACGTCGAGGGTCTCCTGGAAGTCCTCCTCGGTCTCCCCGGGGAAGCCCACGATGATGTCCGTCGTCAGTGACGCGTGCGGGATGGCTTCGCGCACCCGGTCGATGATGCCGAGGAACTTCTCCTTGCGGTACGAGCGGCGCATGGCACGCAGCACGCGGTCCGATCCGGACTGCAGAGGCATGTGCAGCGTCGGGCACACGTTGGGCGTCGACGCCATCGCCTCGATGACGTCGTCGGTGAACTCGGCGGGATGCGGCGAGGTGAACCGGACGCGCTCGAGACCGTCGATCTCCCCGCACGCGCGCAGGAGCGATGCGAACGCACCCCGGTCACGCGGCTGCTCGGGATCCGCGAACGAGGCGCCGTACGCGTTGACGTTCTGTCCGAGCAGCGTCACCTCGAGCACGCCCTCGTCGACGAGGGCCTGCACCTCGGCGAGGATGTCGCCCGGCCTGCGGTCGACCTCCTTGCCGCGCAGTGCGGGCACGATGCAGAAGGTGCAGGTGTTGTTGCACCCCACCGAGATGGACACCCACCCGGAGTAGGCGGAGTCGCGCTTGGCCGGGAGAGTCGAGGGGAACGCGTCCAGCGACTCGAGGATCTCGACCTCGGCGCGCTGGTTGTGGCGCGCCCGGTCGAGCAGCGCCGGCAGGGATCCGATGTTGTGGGTGCCGAACACGACGTCCACCCACGGCGCCTTCGTGACCACGACGTCGCGGTCCTTCTGTGCGAGGCACCCACCGACGGCGATCTGCATGTCGGGGTTCTCGTCCTTGGCCGGCCGGAGTTGGCCGAGGTTGCCGTACAACTTGTTGTCGGCGTTCTCGCGTACCGCACACGTGTTGAAGACGACGAGATCGGGGGACGACCCGGAGTCGGCCTTCTCGTAACCGGCCTCCTCGAGAAGGCCGGACAGTCGTTCGGAATCGTGCACGTTCATCTGGCAGCCGTACGTGCGCACCTCGTAGGTGCGCGCAGTCCCGGACCGCGCAGGCAGGGTCTGGGTGTCGATCGTGTCCACCCCTCCAGGGTACGGCGGCGCTCGAACCCGACCCACCGAGCGGTCCGAGTAAAGTTTCCATTACATATCCGCGGTCCCCGCACCAAAACGAGCAGTGGCGGAGGAAACTACCTCTAGGGTCATCGCCATGACCCACCCTGACGGCGAGCGCGAACATCGCTCGTCCACAGCATCGTCTGCCCCCATGATCGCGATGCACGGCGTGCAGAAGCACTTCGGTGATCTGCACGTCCTCAAGGACATCGAACTCGACGTTCCCAGCGGCCAGGTCGTCATCGTCCTCGGCCCCTCCGGGTCGGGTAAATCGACGTTGTGCCGCACCATCAACCGGCTCGAGCCCGTCGACGAGGGCACCATCGAGGTCGACGGCAAGGCCCTCCCCTCCGAGGGCAAGTCGCTCGCCGCGTTGCGTGCCGACGTCGGCATGGTGTTCCAGTCCTTCAACCTCTTCGCGCACAAGACGATTCGAGAGAACGTCATGCTCGGACCGACGAAGGTCCGCAAGATGAAGAAGGACGAGGCCGAGAAGACCGCGCAGCGTCTGCTCGAACGCGTCGGCATCGCCAACCAGGCCGACAAGTACCCGGCGCAGCTCTCCGGCGGCCAGCAGCAACGTGTCGCCATCGCGCGTGCACTCGCCATGAACCCCAAGGTGATGCTCTTCGACGAGCCGACCTCGGCGCTCGATCCCGAGATGGTCAACGAGGTGCTCGACGTCATGACGTCGCTGGCCAAGGAGGGCATGACCATGGTGGTCGTGACCCACGAGATGGGCTTCGCCCGCCGCGCCGGCGACCGTGTCATCTTCATGGCCGACGGTCAGATCGTCGAGGACACCGATCCCGAAACCTTCTTCACCACACCGAAGTCCGATCGCGCCAAGGACTTCCTCGGCAAGATCCTGAGTCACTGATCTCCCACCCGCTCGTCACACCTTCTGGAGGATCTCGATGAGAATCACCCGTACCGCCCGTGTCGGCGTCGCCGCACTCGCGCTCGCCTTCGCCGCCACCGCGTGTGGTGGCGACGAGGCCACCAGCGCATCGTCCAGCGCCGAGAGCGGCAAGCTGACCGTCGGCATCAAGTTCGATCAGCCGGGTCTGGGTCTGCGTACCCCGGACGGCTCGTTCAGCGGCTTCGACGTCGAGGTGGCGAAGTACGTCGCCGGCAAGCTCGGCGTGACGCCCGAGAACATCACGTTCAAGGAGTCGCCGTCGGCGCAGCGAGAGACGCTGATCGAGAACGGTGAGGTCGACTACATCGTCGCCACCTACTCGATCACCGACGCCCGCAAGGAGAAGGTCGACTTCGCCGGACCGTACTTCGTCGCCGGACAATCGCTCCTCGTCGCCGACGGCAACACCGACATCACGGGCCCCGAGTCGCTCAGCGGCGGCAAGCGCCTCTGCTCCGTCTCCGGCTCCACCCCCGCGCAGAAGGTCAAGGACCAGTACGCGCAGGACGTGCAGCTGCAGGAGTTCGACACCTACTCCGCCTGTGTCGAGGCACTGCGCAACGGCGCCGTCGACGCGGTCACGACCGACGACATCATCCTGGCCGGCTACGCGGCTCAGTACCCGGGTGAGCTCAAGGTGGTCGGTGAGCCGTTCACCGAGGAGCGCTACGGCATCGGCCTGGCCAAGGGCGACGACGAGACCCGCACCAAGATCAACGACGCGATCGACGCCATGATCGAGGACGGGTCGTGGCAGAAGGCATTCGAGGACACCGTCGGACCGTCCGGGTACCCGCTGCCCGCACAGCCGACCGTCGATCGCTACTGATCACCACTCTTCGCGAGACCCGAACGGGCGGTTCACACCGGTGAACCGCCCGTTCGACTCGTCACCGCTCTCGGAAGGAGTCGCCGGTGGACATACTGAGTGACTACGCGCCCGAACTCCTCGACGCGTTCTGGATGACGATCAAGCTGACGGTGCTCTCCGCCATCGGCGCTCTCGTCCTCGGCACCCTGCTCGCGGCGATGCGGGTCTCCCCCGTTCCCGTCGCGCGGTGGATCGGTGCCACCTACGTCACCATCTTCCGCAACACCCCGCTCACGCTGATCCTGCTGTTCTGCGCCTTCGGCCTCTACCAGACCCTGGGCGTCACGCTCGCCGATCAGGCGTCCCCGACCGGCCAGGCGGACAACAACTTCCGGCTCGCCGTTCTCGGTCTCAGCATCTACACGGCCTCGTTCGTGTGCGAGTCGCTGCGGTCCGGAATCAACACCGTGAATGTCGGTCAGGCGGAGGCCGGGCGTTCGCTCGGTCTGACGTTCTCGCAGAACCTGCGCTTCATCGTGCTCCCCCAGGCGTTCCGTGCGGTCATCGGCCCGCTGGGCAGCGTGCTCATCGCCCTGACGAAGAACACGACCGTCGCCGCGGCGATCGGCGTCCTCGAGGCGGCCATCCTGATGAAGGAGATGATCGAGAACGAGGCGGCGATCTTCGTCGTCGGCGGTATCTTCGCGCTCGGCTTCGTCATCCTGACCTTCCCCACCGGCCTCTTCTTCGGCTACCTCGGCAAGCGATTGGCGGTTGCCCGATGACCACAGCGAACGCACCTCTGAGCACCGAGGCACCGCCCAAGAAGGTCGCCTCCGCCGAACGCGCCACCGTTCTCTACGACGCTCCGGGGCCCCGCGCCAAGGTGCGCAATCACATCATCTCGGCCGTCGTGCTCGTCCTGGTACTGCTGGCGGCGTACGTGATCTACGCGAAGCTGGACGAGAAAGGCCAGTTGACGTCGGAGAAGTGGAGTCCCTTCACCGAGTCCTCGACCTGGACGACGTACCTGGTCCCCGGCATCCAGGGGACGCTGATCGCCGCGGGGCTGTCCATCGTGTTCGCGCTGATCCTCGGCGCGGTTCTGGGGATCGCTCGCCTGTCCGACCACCGGCCGGTGCGGCTGGTCGCCGGATTCTTCGTCGAACTGTTCCGCGCCATCCCGGTGCTGATCCTGATGATCTTCCTGTACCAGTTCTTCGCCGAGTACCAGGTGTTCAAGTCCCGCTACCTGGCCCTGGCCGCGGTGGTGACGGGCCTGACGCTCTACAACGGCTCGGTCATCGCCGAGATCGTGCGGTCGGGCATCCAGTCCCTGCCGAAGGGTCAGACCGAGGCCGCCATGGCCATCGGCCTGCGCAAGGGCCAGATCATGCGCATGATCCTGCTTCCCCAGGCCGTGACCGCGATGTTGCCCGCCATCATCTCGCAGATGGTGGTGGCGCTGAAGGACTCCGCGTTGGGCTACATCATCGGCTATGTCGAGGTGGTCCGGTCGGGCCAGCAGGTCGGTGCCTTCTACGGCAATTTCCTGCCGGCACTGATCATCGTGGCCATCATCATGATCATCCTGAACTCGCTGCTGACGTACCTCGCCACGAAGGTGGAGAAGCGACTGCGACGAGCGAAGAAGAGTCCCGTTCCTGTCGATCAGGGTGCCGCCATGGGTGGCGCGACAGTCTGACGTTCTAGTACTCGAGGCCTTCGGAATCGTTTCCGAGGGCCTCGAGTTCTGTCCGAACCACGTCGAAGGCCATGCCCTGGGCGAACCCGCGACGCGCGAGCATCGACACGAGCTTGCGCACCACCTTGTCGCGTTGCGCACGCCGCTCCCGCGGATCCTCGATCTCCTCGTTCAGAGCGGACAGCAGAGCTGGGGCTCGGAGCTTCTTGACGACCAGTTCGCGCGCACGCTCCCGCTCGTCCTCGGGCTCGATCGTGTCGAGTGCCTCGGTGGCCAGCACCGGATCGATGCCCTTGGTGCGTAGTTCTGTGCGCAGCGCCTGCTTGCCTCGGCCCGAGTACGTGTGTCGCGAGCGGACCCACTGATGGGCGAAGTCGCGATCGTCGACCAGCTTGATCTCGGTCAGCCTGTCGAGCACGGACGTGATGATCTCGTCCGTGAATCCTTTGGCGGCCAACCGCTGTTCGAGCTCGGCGCGGCTCCGGGCGCGATCGGTGAGCAACCGCAACGCGGCATCCTTGGCCTGCACCGCCGTGCCCCCGCCCGGGGGCGGCGTCTCGCCCGATCGGCGGCCGGAACGGGACCGGGCGCCCGACGTACGTCGGGCGCCCGGTGCACGCGAGTCCGGAAACTCGTCGTCGTTCACAGTCGAGAGACCTGCTGTCAGAAGTCGACCGGAGCAGCGACGGCCTCGTCGGGCGTACGCACGTCTGCACCGATGCCGAGCTTCTCCTTGATCTTCTTCTCGATCTCGTCACGGATGTCGGTGTTCTCGAGCAGGAACTTGCGTGCGTTCTCCTTGCCCTGGCCCAGCTGATCACCCTCGTAGGTGAACCAGGAGCCGGACTTGCGCACGAAGCCGTGCTCGACACCCATGTCGATGAGCGAGCCTTCCTTGCTGATGCCCTTGCCGTACAGGATGTCGAACTCGGCCTGCTTGAACGGCGGCGACACCTTGTTCTTGACCACCTTGACGCGGGTGCGGTTACCGACTGCGTCGGTTCCGTCCTTGAGCGTCTCGATACGACGGATGTCCAGGCGCACCGATGCGTAGAACTTCAGCGCCTTACCGCCCGTCGTGGTCTCGGGCGAGCCGAACATGACGCCGATCTTCTCGCGCAGCTGGTTGATGAAGATGACCGTGGTGCCGGACGAACTGATGGCGCCGGTGATCTTGCGCAGGGCCTGGCTCATCAGGCGGGCCTGCAGACCGACGTGACTGTCACCCATCTCGCCCTCGATCTCGGCACGGGGAACCAGGGCTGCCACGGAGTCCACGACCAGGATGTCGATGGCACCGGACCGGATCAGCATGTCCGCGATCTCGAGCGCCTGCTCACCGGTGTCCGGCTGGGAGACCAGCAGCGCGTCGGTGTCGACACCGAGCTTGGCGGCGTAGTCCGGATCGAGGGCGTGCTCCGCGTCGATGAACGCGGCGATGCCGCCGGCGGCCTGTGCGTTGGCGACCGCGTGGAGCGCGACCGTCGTCTTACCCGAGGACTCCGGGCCGTAGACCTCGACGATGCGGCCGCGCGGGAGTCCGCCGATGCCGAGCGCGACGTCCAACGCGATCGAACCCGTGGGGATGACGGCGATGGGCACACGGGCCTCGTCGCCGAGACGCATGACCGACCCCTTGCCGAAGTTCTTGTCGATCTGCGCGAGCGCGAGATCGAGCGCCTTGTCCCGATCGTATGCAGCTGCAGCCATCATGGTCTCCTTCTCGAAGTTCTTGTCCCCGAAGCGTCTGTACCCCGTCGATCTGTCGCCAAGGTAGAGGGGGGTACCGACAAGAACCGCTGCCGTGCGATTCCCGTCGACTCTGCACACGACTATAAGCGAACAGGTGTTCGATACCCAGCGACACGCCGGAGGTTCACCACCGCGATCGGGGAACGTCGAACTCGACGCACAGTGCACGCCACACGTCCTTCGGATCCTCGCCGTCCTCGATGGCCTGCGCGGCGGTGCGGTTCCCGAGGCTCAGCAGCAGGTGGTCGACCAGCATCGAGTCCCCGGTCACGGTTCCGAACTGTTCGGCGACACGGTCGTGGAAGTCGGTCAGGCGCACCATGTCACCGTAACCCGGGACGTCCGCGCTCCCCCTCAGCGCGGGCGGGAGTCGACGATCACGCTGCGGCACACCGCGACGGGATCCTCGACCGCGGCGGCGGTCGCCGCGGCACGACCTGCCGCGGCGGCGTACGTCGAGTCGCTCAGCACCCGGTCGATCGCCTCCGCCACGGCGTCGGCGGACACCGGACGCACGATCGTGGCGCTTCCCTGCCGGGCCGCGCGGTTGGCCAGTTCCCACTGATCTCCCCCGCCGGGGATCACGACCACCGGGACGCCGGCGGACAGCGACTTCGCCAACATCCCGTGGCCGCCGCCGCACACCACGACCGACGCCAGCGGCAGCAGCGCGTCCTGGCGCCCCAGTCCGCCCACCGCCCAGGACGGTAGACCGGCCGGAACGTCGTCCACCGTGGTGATCACCAGTCGACGACTCCGGCCGCGCGCACGTGAGGCCGCCGCCGCCTCGACAGTGGCCTCGACCATGGACACGGCGCCGGTCGCGGCCGTCGACGGTGCCAGCAGGATCAGCGGTTCGGTCCCCGGCGGCGGGTCGAGGAGAGCGGTCGTCGGCTCCCACAACAACGGACCGACGACCCGCGCCTCGGCCGGCCAGTCCGACCGCGGCACCTCGAGCGCGGGGATGGTCGCGACGAGGCGCCGCGCGGGGCCGGGGTCCGACGCGGGCAGACCGACGCCCTCGCGCGCCCGAGCGCGCTGCGCCAGCCCCGCTCGGACGGAGCGGTCCGTCAGAGCTCGCATCACGGTGTCCCGCAACCGACCTCGCAGTCCCGTGCCCGGTGCGAGGCCACTCCCGATCGGGGGCAACGACACGGAGGGCCGGTAGAGCGGGTGCGGAGACAGTTCCACCCAGGGAACTCCCAGCCGCTCGGCGGCGAGACCGCCGCCGGCCGTGAGAATGTCCGAGACCACCAGATCGGGAGCCGCCTCGGAGAGCACCGGCAGCAGCATCGAGGACATGTGGGCCGCTCGCTCGTGAATTCTGCGGCCGGCGTCCGCGTCGTCGTCCTCGGGCCGCGGTTCCAGTCCCGGCAGCAGGCGAGTGTCCACCCCGTCCGCTCGCGCGGCGTCGAGCCACCGATGGCCGGTGTAGACCACGGCCGTCTCTCCTGCGGCCGTCAGCGCCTTCGCGAGCGCGATGGCAGGGAAGGCGTGCCCCGCATCGGGGCCGGCGACCACCGCGACGAGCATGGGCGAAGCCTAGGTCAGCGCGGCACCGGGGACGTCAGAAGGGTGACTTCGCCGAGTCGCGATCGCCGCTCATCGCGCGGAAGAGGAAGTAGAGACCGGTTCCCACCACGGCCAGCGCCACCAGGGGGAACAGCGCCTTCAGCAGGGCGCCGAGAACGACGATGCCGATCCACACCAGAACGATCGCACCGAGAATCTTCCAGAACATGTCGAACTCCTTCTCGTCGGGGACTCCCGTCGCCGGCCGCGGTGGAGGTCACCGGCGATCCGTCGACGAGTTCGACACTGCCAGAACCGAACTGGCACAGCACCGAATCGTCCCGGAGTTCAGGGTGAAGATCGGGGTCGACCCCGAGGACGGTACGTCGATCTCAGGGTCGCGGTCGGGGTGAGACCGTCGCCGAGGTCAGGGCTTCTGCAGGTTCTCGAGGCCGAATGCCCAGCCCTCGAGGCGATCGGACGCGAACTGGAGGGCGTCCCGTCGCGCGTCGAGTGCGGTGAGCGAACCGGAGGAGCCCGGTGCGGTGAGCAACGCAGCCGCGGCGACGAGCCCGTCGAACTGATGCACACCGTCCGTCAACCGGGCCGCGGTGGACCCGATGGACCCGGACAGATGGACCGCTGCAGCCGGACTTCCCAGCGCTGCTCTCTCCATCGCGACGATGTCGTGCGCGACCTCGGTGAGAGCTGCCGACGCGGCCGCGGCGATCCGAGTCGTGTCGTGCACGTCGTCCGCGGCGACCGCCCCGGATCGAGCGAGGAGGCCCGTCAGCTCGTGCAGACTGCGTTCGGCGGCCGCGAGACGTTCGATGGGCTCGCGAGCGGCGGAGCCCACCGGAGGCAGAGCACGGCGGACCGGCGTTGCTGCCGGCAGTGGCTGGGCCCGCAGCCGTCGGTAGGCCGCCGCCGCGGCCACGGCGGGCACCGCGAACAACACCGTGGTGCCTGATCCCCCGACGACGATCCAGTCGGGTGCGGACGTGGCCGCCACCGTGACGGTGGCGACGCCCATCGACCCGGACGCCGCACCGAAGAGCGTGGCCCGCCGGCGAGTCCGACGGATCCGCCGTTCGGCCTTCTTCCGCGGGTCGTTCCACGACTTGGCGGCGTCGAGGAACGGCCGCGTGACGTCCACGACGCCACGAGCCCGGGCGCGCACCAGGTCGGCCGCGCGCCCCACTTCGGCCGGAGCAGCGGGCCGCTCGTGCCACAACGGCCGTCGGTGCGGGTCGCCGTGTCCGGACATCAACGCTCCGTGAGGGTCTCGTGCAGGCAGATCAGTTGGCCTGAGGAGGCTCGGGGGTCGCCTGCGGGGACGACAGGTTCTTCTGCGTGGACACGCCGTCCGCGGAGGGGCCGGCGGTGAGCGAGTCGCCCGCCATGGAGGCACGGATCTGCTCGAGGCGGCTGTGTCCGGCCATCTGGACGCTCGCCTGCTGGACCTCCATCATGCGGCCCTGCACGGAGTTCTGAGCGAGCTCGGCGGAGCCGAGCGCGTTGGCGTAGCGGCGCTCGATCTTGTCCCGGACGGCGTCGAGGCTGGGCGTGTTGCCCGGTGCGGACAGCGTGGAGTCCATCGAGCGGAGCGACTCGCTGACGCGCTCCTGCATCTTGGCCTGCTCGAGCTGGCTGAGCAGCTTGGTGCGCTCGGCGACCTTGGCCTGCAGCGTCATGGCGTTCTGCTCGACGGCCTTCTTGGCCTGGGTGGCGGCCTGGAGCGCCTGGTCGTGCAGAACCTTGAGGTCCTCGACGCTCTGCTCGGCGGTGACCAGCTGGGCCGCGAACGCCTCGGCGGCATTGGTGTACTGGGTGGCCTTCTCGACGTCGGCAGCCGCATTGGCCTGGTCGGCGAGGGTGACGGCCTGGCGCGCATTGGCGTTCAGCTTCTCCACCTCGTCGAGCTGGCGGCTGAGCTTCATCTCGAGCTGGCGCTGATTACCGATGACCGACGCGGCCTGCTGCGAGAGCGCCTGGTGCTGACGCTGGGCGTCCTCGATGGCCTGCTGGATCTGGACCTGCGGATCCGCCTTCTCGTCGATCTTGGAGTTGAACAGAGCCATCAGATACTTCCAGCCCTTGACGAAAGGATTGGCCATCGGTTCTTCCTGCCTCCATGTGATCCGCCGCGTACGCGACCCGGCTGGCGACCGTCACCGCCGGTGATGCTGCGCGTGTCCGGGACACGCGGTCTGTCTGTGATCGGTACCCGCCATGATCCCATGTCGAACCACGAATGGTCGGAAACGGGACGCGAAGATCAGGCAGCGGCGAGTGCTCGCGCGGTCGGGGCCGGGATGACCACGCGCGTCTCGTCCGAGATGTGGGCCGCACCGCGCTCGGCGGGAACACCCGTCGACGCGGCCGCACTCGCCATCGTGTCCGTGAGCGATTCGCTCACGTCGAACAGAACGTCCGACAGTGGGACGTCGAGGGCATCGCAGATGGCGTTGAGCAGTTCGCTCGACGCCTCCTTGCGGCCACGCTCGACCTCCGAGAGATACCCGAGGCTGACGCGCGCCGTGTTGGAGACCTCGCGCAACGTGCGGCTCTGAGCGACCCGTGTGCGGCGAAGACTGTCGCCCAATGCCTCACGCAAGAGCAGCGCCATGTGGCCCCTCCTTCATCGTGTTCGAACTACGTCGTGGTCGACCGCGGGAACGCCTGTCGGTGCACCGTCGCTCGACCCTCGTCCACCTACAACGCCGGAACGGTCCGATCGGTTCCCGCGACGCGTGTGGACACCCGTCGGAACGGGTGAGAGAACCCTAACCCCCGCCCGCGATCCGCACGCGGCGGAGCACCGGACGGCTCATCGCCCGTCGTGTGGTGTCCGGACCCGCGGCCGCACTGCCTGCACCACGTAGTCGAGGCCTGTGATCACGGTCAGCGCCACGGCCACGATCATCAGCACCATCGCTGCTGGGATCACAGCGTCGGGAAGCGGCAGAACGTAGACCCCGATGGCCACGCTCTGGACGAGGGTCTTGAGCTTGCCGCCGCGTCCCGCGGGGATGACACCGTGCCGCAGGACGGCGAACCGCAGGAGCGTTATGCCTATCTCGCGGGCACCGATGACGAGGGTGATCCACCAGGGCAGGTCCCCCAGCATGGACAGTCCGACCAGGGCCGCCCCGATCAGTGCCTTGTCGGCGATGGGGTCCGCCATCTTGCCGAACTCCGTCACGAGCCCGTGCTTGCGCGCCAGTTGGCCGTCGATGCGATCGGTGATCGCCGCGACGACGAAGATCCCGAAGGCCGCGAGCCGCCACCCGGTCTCCTGGCCACCGTCCGCGAACAGAGCCCACAGGAACACCGGGACCAGCGCGATCCGCAGGACGGTCAGGACGTTGGCGATGTTGAGCAGTGGAGCCGGAGTGAGCGGGCCCGAGCCGACGACGGCGTCCGGCGTCGGCGCGGACGCGTCACCGGGGCCACGACCGACGTCGTACTGAGCGCTCACGTCGCCGAGCCCGCTCTCGGGACGTGACGTGAGTTACCGGCGCGGGACACACGGTCACAATATCGGTACGCCCGATGACTACTGTTCACCCCATGACTTCCGACCTCGATCCGGAGACGGACTCCCGGGCGGCGCAGGATCGCGCAGACGTCCGGACCGCGTCCGGGTCCACCACCGAGCGCGTGCGCCTGCGCCGTGCCCGCACCTCCGACATCCCGGAGATCAAGCGACTCATCGACATCTACGCGGGCCGGATCCTGCTCGAGAAGAATCTCGTGACCCTCTACGAGGCGGTCCAGGAGTTCTGGGTCGCCGAGGTCGACGGTGTCGTCGCCGGCTGCGGCGCGCTGCACGTGCTGTGGGCGGATCTCGGCGAGATCCGCACGGTCGCCGTCGATCCGTCGGTCAAGGGCCACGGCGTGGGCCACCTCATCGTGTCCCGGTTGATCGACGTCGCCCGCGAACTGCAGCTCTCCCGCATCTTCGTGCTCACCTTCGAGGTGCCGTTCTTCGCCCGCCACGGGTTCTCCGAGATCGACGGGACCCCGGTCACCGCCGAGGTCTACGCGGAGATGTGTCGCTCGTACGACACCGGTGTCGCCGAGTTCCTCGATCTCAGCTACGTCAAGCCGAACACTCTCGGCAACACCCGCATGCTGCTCACGCTCTAGATCACCCACCACCCGCTCACACCGCAGGAGAACATCGATGGCCCATTTCCTCGTCAACTACACGTACTCGTCGGCCACCGCCGAGGGACGCGACCGCGTCCGCGCCGAGCACCGCGACTGGCTGCGGGATCTGCTCGCCCGCGACATCGTGGTGGTGGCGGGACCGTACGCGGACGACAGCGGCGCGACCATCATCGTCAAGGGTGAGAGTGCGGACCAAGTGGGCACGCTGTTCGCCGAGGACCCGTTCGCGGTGGAGAAGCTCGTCGACGCCGTGGCGATCCAGGAGTGGAAGCCGGTGATGGGCGTCCTCGCGGAGTGACCCGCCCTCCGGCACCCACCGGACACGAGAACAGCCCGGCACCTCTCGGTGCCGGGCTGTTCTCGTGCGGGACGGATCAGCGCGAGTCGCGCTCGGTGTCCGTGACGCCGGTCGACGTGGTACCGGTCGAGGCGGCCGTGGTGTCGTCGCCGAGGACCGGGCTTCCGGTCTCGCCGTCCTTCACCGCGGGCTTCGCGTCGCCGCGGGTCTTGAGCAGGCTGGCCACGGTGGTGACGATCAGGATGCCCATGATGACACTGAGCGACACTCCGGTGCTGATCTCGGGGACCGACAGGTTCTCGCCGCCGTTGATGAAGCCGAGCTCGTTCTCATGGAGCGCGTGGAGGACGAGCTTGACGCCGATGAACGCCAGTACCAGGGACAGGCCGTAGGACAGGTAGACCAGGCGATCGAGCAGTCCGCCGATCAGGAAGTACAACTGGCGCAGACCCATGAGGGCGAACGCGTTGGCCGTGAAGACGATGTACGGCTCGGTGGTGAGACCGTAGATCGCCGGGATCGAGTCCAACGCGAACAGGATGTCGGTGAAACCGATGACGACCAGAGCCAGCAGCATCGGGGTGACCACGCGCTTGCCGTCGATCTTCACCGTCAGACGATCACCGTGGTACTCGTCCGTGGTGGGGAGGATCTTCTTGGCGAACTTCATGATCTTGGTGTCCTGCTGGACCTCGTTCTCCTCCTCTTCCCCGGCCTCCTTGATGAGCTTGTAGGCCGTGTAGATGAGGAACGCACCGAAGAGGTAGAAGACCCAGCTGAAGTTGTTGATGGCCGCGGCACCGAGGGCGATGAAGCCACCGCGCATCACGAGCGCCATCACGATGCCGATGAGCAGCACCTTCTGCTGGTACTGACGCGGTACGGCGAACGTCGTCATGATGATGAGGAAGACGAACAGGTTGTCGACGCTGAGCGCCTTCTCGGTGACGTACCCGGCGAAGTACTCACCGCCGTAGGTCGCGCCGTACTGCCAGAACACGATTCCGCCGAAGATGATGGCGATCGTGATGTAGACGACGGACCACGTCGCCGATTCCTTGAAGGTCGGCTCGTGGGGGGTCTTCACGTGAGCGAAGAAGTCGAAGACGAAGAGTCCCAGGATCACCACGATGGTGACGATCCAGACTGTGGACGAGACATTCATGTGAGCAACTACCTCCGGTAGTCCATGGGTGGGCTCCGGAGGTCTCTCCCACAGAACCAGTGATGATGTCTCGTGTGACCACTGTGTCTGCCGATGACCCGGATCGAGGCAGGGCTCGATCGTGCTGACGGGTCCTTCGCAAGCTGGGGATACTCCCCTCCTGAGAACAACCATGCCACAGCCCCGGCCGTATGGAGGCACGCGAAGGGTAATGCACAGGTAAAACTCAGCTAGCGTGAGAGTCAATTCACAACGGGGCCACCGTCACTCGTCCGGATTGTCCGACTCTCCCGGATCCCCGCCCTTGATCGACCACAGCAGCCCGTCCAACTCGTCGGGCTTGACCAGGACGTCGCGGGCCTTCGATCCCTCGCTCGGGCCGACCACGCCGCGCGTCTCCATCAGATCCATGAGCCTGCCGGCCTTGGCGAAGCCGACGCGCAACTTGCGCTGCAGCATGGACGTCGAGCCGAACTGACTCGTCACGACGAGTTCGACGGCTTGGAGCAGCACGTCGAGATCGTCGCCGATGTCGGCGTCGACGTCCTTCTTCTCCGCGGCCTTCTGCGCGGTGACGCCCTCCTGGTACTCCGGCTCCGCCTGGTTCTTGGCGAAGTCGACGACCGCGGTGATCTCCTCGTCGGTGATGAAGGCGCCCTGTAGACGGGTGGGCTTGCCCGCGCCCATCGGCAGGAACAGGGCGTCGCCCATACCGATGAGCTTCTCCGCACCCTGCTGATCCAGGATGACGCGGGAGTCGGTCAGCGACGACGTGGCGAACGCGAGCCTGGACGGGACGTTGGTCTTGATCAGGCCCGTGACGACGTCGACGGACGGGCGCTGGGTCGCGAGCACGAGGTGGATGCCGGCCGCGCGCGCCTTCTGCGTGATGCGGACGATCGCCTCCTCCACGTCCCGCGGCGCGGTCATCATCAGGTCCGCGAGCTCGTCGACGATCGCGAGGATGTACGGGTAGGGCTTGTAGACGCGCTCGCTGCCGAGCGGTGCGGTGATCTCGCCCGACTTCACCTTCTTGTTGAAGTCGTCGACGTGGCGCACCCTGTTTGCCTGCATGTCCTGGTAGCGCTGCTCCATCTCCTCGACCAGCCAGGCGAGGGCCGCGGCAGCCTTCTTCGGCTGCGTGATGATCGGCGTGATGAGGTGCGGAATCCCCTCGTACGGGGTCAGCTCGACCATCTTGGGGTCGATGAGGATCATCCGGACCTCCTCCGGCGTCGCCCGCGCGAGCAACGACACCAGCATGGAGTTGACGAAGCTCGACTTGCCCGAGCCGGTGGAGCCCGCCACCAGGAGGTGCGGCATCTTCGCGAGGTTGGCGCTGACGAAGTCGCCCTCGATGTCCTTGCCGAGGCCGATGACCAGAGGATGGTGATCCTTGCGGGTCGAGGGCGCCGTCAGCACGTCGGCCAGGCGGACCATCTCGCGGTCGGAGTTGGGCACCTCGATGCCCACCGCCGACTTGCCGGGGATGGGGGCCAGCAGACGCACGTTGTCGGTGGCCACCGCGTACGCGATGTTGCGGGCGAGCGCCGTGATCTTCTCGACCTTGACGCCCGGTCCGAGCTCGACCTCGTAGCGCGTGACCGTCGGTCCGCGGGTGAAGCCGGTGACGGCGGCGTCGATCTTGAACTGCTCGAGGACCTCGGAGATCGCCTCGATCATCGCGTCGTTCGCCTGGCTGCGCGTCTTCGGCGGATCGCCGTCGATCAGCAGGGACAGCGAGGGCAGGACGTAGTCGCCGTCGACGACGCGGTCCACGACGAGTTTGTCGTCCTCCTTCGGCTTCGGCGGAGTCGCCGCGACGACCGGAGTGGGCTTCGGCTTCGGCGTCGGCTCGACCGCCGGTTCCTTCGCACGCGTGCGGACGGGCGGCGGCACCGGCACGTACTCGGTGGGAGCGTCGTCCACCGGTGCCGACTCCTCCACCGGGTACGCGTCGGTCGGCGCGGACGATCGGCGGCGGCGCGACCTCGCCGGCTTCTCGTCGACCGGGTAGCCGTCGGCGTCGAACAGGGCCGGGTCGTACTCGTCGTACGAGGAGCCGTAGCCCGCGGAGTCGTACCCGTTCGGTGCGAAGTCACCGAGGTGCGACTCCTCCTCCCAGTCCTCGTAGTCGCTGTACTCGTCGCCGCGGTTCGCCGTACCGAACAGGGTCCGCAGACGCGCGGGGATGTCGCGCACGGTCGTCCCGGTGAGGAGAAGGACGCCGAACAGGACCGCGAGCAGGAGCAGCGGCACGGCGAGCCAGACGGTGACCCCGCTGCTGAGCGGACCGCCGACGACGAAGCCGACGAAGCCGCCGCCGGACGCACGCCCGGCCAGGTCGTCCGGTGATCCGGAACCCAGATGCCAGAGTCCGAGCATCGGCAGGCCGACGAGCAGAGACCCGAGGACGAGCCGGGGGCGGTCGTCGGGAGCGGGTTCGGTCCGCATCAGGGCTACGGCGACGCCGATGCCGAGCAGCGGCAGCAGGATGGCCGCGCTGCCGACGACGGCGCGCAGCCCGATCTCGATCCACTCCCCGACCGGGCCACCGGCCGAGAACCAGAGACCGGCGGCGACGACCACGCTGACCGCGAGGCACCCGAGGGCGATGCCGTCGCGGCGGTGGCCGTGTTCGATGTCGGCGGCCTTGCCGACGGTGCGAGTGGTGGCACCGAGTCCGCGCGCGGCGAGGCCCCACCCCTTGCCGATGCCGCGACCCACGGAGTTCAGGGCCGCGCGACCGGGCGAGATCGTGCGCTTGGGGGCGCTGCGAGGTCGGGCTCCGGACGACGACCGTGCGGTACCGGACGAGCGAGTCGCCGGGGTGCGCCCGGTGGACGACCGGGGGGCGGTGGGCTTGCGCGGCGTCGTGACCGTCCGCCCGCGTCCGGTGGAGGCACCACTCGTGCCGGTGCCTGCCTTGCTCGATCCGGCCGCGCCGGATCGGGACGCGCGCGTACTCGTCTTGCCTGCCATACCCGTCAGGCTAGTCGGTCGACCCCATCCGGACCATCCGCAACACCAGTAACAGCTCGACCGCTGTCACACGCCGCGGTCGAGGCCCTTCACCGCGGCGACGTCCGCTTGGTCGCCGTCGAACTCCAGCACCACCGCATCGCGGCCGAACGCGTGCAGCACCAGCTCCGACGGCTCCCCGCGCAGCGCCACCCGGCGCGAGGCCGACTTCTTCCCGAACGTCCGCCGACGACCGTCCGGGGTCTCCACGTCCACGGCCACGGGGGCTCCCCTGTAGGCGACACGGCCGAGCAGACCCAGCAGACCCCACAGGGCGGTCTGCATCTCGGCGCTCAGTTCTCGCGGAGTCGGTGCGGATCCGTCGGCCCGCCGGACGTCCTCGTGGTGGACGAACATCTCCCCGAGGTTGATCTGCGCGTCGAGGAGCTTGTACGGCGACCACACCGGAGGTCCCGTGCGCACGTCGTCGACGAGACCCACCCACTCCCCCGCGGCGACCGAGTCCTGCACGCGGCGCGTGTACCCCGCCAGCGGCGGTAGGAAGATGCCCGGAGCCGCATCCAGGCGGCGTTCGCGGATCACCAGATGCGCCGCAAGATCCCGGACGGTCCAGTCACCGCACAGGGTGGGAGCGTCCGGACCGACCTTCGCCATCGTGTCGGCCAGTTCCAGACGTTCGTCGTGCGCAAGGCTCATGACACACGAATCTAGCCGTGTCGTACGGTCGCCGGTGTGCCCGTCTCCGAAATAGTCCTCGTGCTGCTCGCGGGGTTCGCCGCCGGTGGCATCAACGCCGTCGTCGGGTCAGGAACGCTCATCACGTTCCCCACTCTCATCGCCTTCGGTTACCCACCCGTCACGGCGACCATGAGCAATGCGATCGGACTGGTGGCAGGCAGCGCCTCCGGCGCATGGGGCTACCGACGCGAACTACGCGGCCAGTGGTCGCGGTTGCGCTGGCAGCTCCCCGGATCGCTGCTCGGCGGCGTGCTCGGTGCCTGGCTCCTGCAGCACCTGCCCGAGAAGACCTTCACCGCCGTGGTTCCGGTGCTGCTGATCCTGGCGCTGGTCCTGGTGGTCACCGGCCCCCGCATCCAGGCCTGGGCCCAGAAGCGCTCCGAGCCGGACACCGCCGCCGGGATCGGCCGCGGACGCTTCGTACTGCTGGTGATCGGGACGTTCGCCGTGGGTGTCTACGGCGGCTACTTCACCGCGGCCCAGGGCATTCTGCTGATGGGCGTCATGGGCGCGTTGCTGCCGGAGAACATCCAGCGCATGAACGCGGCCAAGAATCTGCTGTCGCTCGTGGTCAACGTCGTGGCGGCGGCATCGTTCATCATCTTCGCCTTCGACCGGATCAGTTGGGCGGCAGCCGGTCTCATCGCCGTCAGCTCCCTGATCGGCGGCGCGGTGGGAGCACGGTACGGCCGGCGTCTGTCACCGCGGGTGCTGCGTGCCTGCATCGTCCTGCTGGGCCTCGTCGGTCTGTACAACCTGCTCGCCTAGCCGGCCGACGACGGGGCGAGAGACACGACAGGCCGGCGCCGGGGTGTCCCCGGGGCCGGCCTGTCGAGTGCGACCGTGTCAGCTCGGCGTGACCTCGAGCACGGTCGGCACGATCATCGGCTTGCGGCGGTACTTGTCCGCCACCCAGCGACCGACGATGCGGCGGACCGACTGCGCGATGCGGTGCGTGTCCCGCACACCCTCGCCGGCGAGACGCACCAACTCCGCCTCGACCAGCTGCGCCGCTTCCTTCAGTGCCGCGGGATCGTCGGAGAAGCCGCGACCCGAGACTTCGGGAGTGCCGACGGACTTGCCGGTGGTGGTGTCCACGGCCATGGTGATGGCGATGAAGCCGCCCTCACCGAGGACGAGGCGGTCGGACAACGTCGAGTCGCCCACGTCGCCGACGGACAGGCCGTCGACGTACACGTGGCCGACCGGCACCTGGCCGACGATCTCGGCGAGGCCGTCGACCATATCCACGACGACGCCGTCCTCGGCCAACACCACGCGCTCCTCCGGCACACCCGTCGACACCGCGAGAGCGGCATTGGCGCGCAGGTGCCGCCACTCGCCGTGTACGGGCATCGCGTTGGTGGGACGGACCGCGTTGTAGAGGTACAGCAGCTCGCCGGCCGACGCGTGGCCGGAGACGTGCACCTTGGCGCTCTGCTGCGTGACCACCTTGGCGCCACGCTTCGCGAGCCCGTTGACGACGGCGAACACGGAGTTCTCGTTGCCGGGGATCAGCGACGACGCGAGGACGACCAGGTCGTCGGCACGGATGTTGATCTGACGATGCTCACCCCGCGCCATCCGGGACAGCGCGGAGAGCGGCTCGCCCTGAGAGCCGGTGGAGACCAGGACCAGCTTGTCGTCCGCGAGCTTCGTCGCGGTGTCCATGTCGACCTCGACACCCGAGGGCACCGTCAGGTACCCGAGCTCCTGGGCGATGGCCATGTTGCGCACCATCGACCGCCCGACGAAGGCGACCTTGCGGTTGTAGCGGTGTGCGACGTCGATGACCTGCTGGATGCGGTGCACGTGGCTCGCGAACGACGCGACGATCACGCGGTTCCTGGCCTTGCCGATGACCGTGTCCAGGACACCGCCGATCTCACGCTCGGGCGTGACGAATCCGGGCACCTCGGCGTTGGTGGAGTCCACCAGGAAGAGGTCGACACCCTCGTCGCCGAGTCGCGAGAACCCGCCGAGATCGGTCAGGCGGCCGTCGAGCGGCAGCTGGTCGAGCTTGATGTCGCCGGTGTGCAGCGCGACACCGGCATCGGTACGGATGGCGACGGCGAGCGCGTCGGGGATCGAGTGGTTGACCGCGAAGTACTCGAGCTCGAACGGTCCGTGGTTCGTGCTCTCGCCCTCGCGCACCTCGACGAGCTTCGGCTTCTGGCGGTGCTCACGGCACTTCGCCGCCAGCAGCGCCAACGTGAACTTGGAGCCGATGACCGGGATGTCCGGGCGCAGGCGCAGCAGGAACGGCACGGCACCGATGTGGTCCTCGTGACCGTGGGTGAGCACCAGGGCGACCACGTCGTCCATCCGGTTCTCGATGTGACGGAAGTCCGGGAGGATCAGGTCGACACCGGGCTGTGCGTCCTCGGGGAAGAGCACACCGCAGTCGACGATGAGCAGCTTGCCCTTGTGCTCGAAGACCGTCATGTTGCGGCCGATCTCGCCGATGCCGCCGAGAGCGACGACGCGGAGACCGTTCTTCGGTGCCTTGGGCGGAGCTCCGAGTCGCTGCGTCTTGTCCACGACCGTGCGCGCATCGGGTCGCTGGATGGCAGCGGAGTTCTGCGGGGTGCGCGCGGGACGCGACCGAGGACCGCGGCCCCCACCCGAGCCCGAGTTGCCGTTCGACGATCGCGAGCCGCCCGACTGGCGGTCGCGGCCGGTCGGCGCGTCCTTCACGGGCGCCTCCTTCACGGGAGCGGCTTTCGCCGGCGCCTGCGCCGCGGGGGCGTCCTGCACGGGCGCGGCCTCGGCCTTCGGTGCAGGAGGAGCGGGCTGCTGTTCCTGCGGAGGAAGTTCCGCGGGCGGTCCGGCACTACGGGTGGCACTGCGCCGCCTGGGCGGTCGAGTCATCAAAGAACTCCTGCACGGTGAAGATCGGCTGCCAGAGCATCGATCTGATCGGTGGACGGTGGAACTTGCGGCAGACGGGGCTCCCCCACGTCGATGCCGAGAAGACGAAGGCCCGCCTTGGAGCCCGTGACGCCGCCGAGTCGGGCGAACGACCGCACGATCGGGAGCAGACCGACGTTGATGGCTTGCGCTGCGGCGATGTCGCCCGCGGCCCAGGCGGAGTGGAGATCCCGGAGCTTGCCGGGCACGAGGTGCCCGATGACGCTGACGAAGCCGACGGCCCCGACGGACAGCCAGGGCAGGTTGAGCGGGTCGTCGCCCGAGAAGTACTCGAGACCGGTCGAGGCGATGAGTTCGGCTCCCGCGGCGAGGTCGCCCTTCGCGTCCTTGACGGCGAGGATGCGCGGATGATCGGCGAGGCGACGCAACGTCTCCGTCTCGATCGGCACCACCGAGCGGGGCGGGATGTCGTACAGCATGACGGGCAGATCGGTCGAGTCGGCCACGGCGACGAAGTGGGCGTACAGGCCGGCCTGCGGCGGGCGCGAGTAGTACGGGGTGACGACGAGCAGTCCGTGTGCCCCGGCGTCGGCGGCGGCACGAGCGAGTTCGATGCTGTGCGCGGTGTCGTTGGTACCGGCGCCGGCGACGATGCGAGCGCGATCTCCGACGGCAGCGACCACGGCGCGCAGCAGGTCGGCCTTCTCGCGATCCGTCGTGGTCGGCGACTCGCCCGTCGTTCCCGAGATCACGAGGCTGTCGCACCCGCTCGAGACCAGATGCGCGGCCAGTGCGACGGAGGCGTCGATGTCGAGAGCACCGTCCGGAGTGAACGGTGTCACCATCGCGACGGAGACGGCACCGAACGGCGAGGGCGTGCTGCTCGTCTGCACTCGTGCCGCAGTGTCGACAGTCCCCGCAGCGTCGACAGTCCTCGCGGTGTCACCGATGGTCATGGTCAGGAAGGTTACCCGGTCCCCGTCCGGCCGCCGGACCCCCACGACCCGCGCCGCCTATTCCCCCGCGTACGAACTCCTGGCGACTTCCGTTCCGTCGGCCAGTGTCTCGATCTCGAAGTCGGCGAAGACGTCGGGTGCGACCTCGACGAGGCGCCGCAGGCAGGCCACCGCGAGCCGTCGGATCTCGAGATCCGCGTGCTCGGAGGCCCGCATGGTGACGAAATGCCGCCACGACCGGTAGTTCCCGGTCATCACCAGGCGCGTCTCCACGGCGTTCGGGAGCACTGAGCGCGCGGCCTGCCGCGCCTGCTTCCCGGCGACGACCGCAGGCGAGTCCGCACCGGTCTCCGCTTCGAGTGCGGACAGCAACGCGTCGTACGCGGCACGGGACGAGTCGGTCGCATTCTGGAACAACTCACGCAACGTCGCGTCGGACTCGAGAGCTGGAGGCACGACCATCAGCGCGTCGCGTTCGGACACCGAACGCTGGGAGAGCTGAGAGAAGGAGAAGTGGCGGTGCCGGATCAACTCGTGACTGCAGGAGCGTGAGATGCCGGTGATGTAGAAACTCGCGGACGCGTGCTCGAACACCGACCAGTTCCCCACGGCCAGTAGATGGTTGAGATACCCGGCGTTGGTCGCGGTGCGCGGATTGGGCTTCGACCAGCTCTGGTAGCAGGCCCGGCCGGCGAACTCGACCAACGCCTGACCGCCGTCGGCGTCGGTCCCCCACGGCACCTCCGACGGAGGGGTGAAGGACGTCGCGGCCACGAGCTGAACGGACAACGGGGCACCGGCTCGATGCTCTGACACTGGACGCTGGGACATTCGACACAGACTATGGGGTGGCGGAGTCATCGAGAGACGGCGCGTACCTCGCGGCCCAGGTCGGCCGCGAGATCCCCACGGTCACCGACCACGACGTCGGCCACGTCCAGCCATCGCGCCATCTCCGTCACCGACGCGGCCAGCGCCGCCGCCACCTCGCCACGGCGGCCGCGGGCGTCGACGGAGGGCTCGGTGAACGCACCGGGCACCGTGAGCACTCCGGCGGAGCGATCGACCCGGATGTCGACGCGGGCGACGAGCTCGTCGTGCAGCAGGAACGGGAAGACGTAGTACCCGTACGTCCGCTTCGGCTCGGGCGTGTAGATCTCGATGCGGTAGTGGAAGTCGAAGAGACGCTCGGTGCGCGGACGCCCGAAGATCAGCGGATCGAACGGGCACAGCAGTGCGGCCGACTCGACCGACCGCGGTACCCGGGTGTCTCGATGCAGGAAAGCCTGATCCCGCCACCCGGTCACGGTCACGGGCACCAGCACGCCCGCGTCCACCAGGTCGGCCACGGCCCGAGTGGTCTGGGCCGCCGACAGCCGGTAGTGATCGCGCAGGTCGGCCGCCGTGGCGACCCCCATCGCCTCGGCCGACTTCTCGACGAGCTGACGCACCGCGTCCACCTCGTCCACCCGTCGCGACACGACGTCCGGGGGCAGCACGCGCTCGGCGAGGTCGTACAGCCTCGTGAACCGTTCCCGCCGCGGTACCGACAACACGCCGCCGGCGAAGAGCTGTTCGCACACCACCTTGACGTCACTGTGGTCCCACCACGGCCCCTTGGGGCCGGGTCTCCGGCGATCCAGCAGAACTTCGAGCTCTCGCGCGGTGACGGGCCCCTGGTCGCGGATCGCGTCGAGCACGTCCTCCACCAGTCCGGGACTGCGCGCAGCGACCCTCGCGGCGCCGCCCCACCGACCGTGCTCGTACTGATCCATCCGCCACCGCATCAGCGGCCAGTCGGCGACGGGCAGGAATGCCGCCTCGTGCGCCCAGTACTCGACGAGCAGGCGCGGCGATCGCGCCATGTCGGTCCACGCCGCATCGTCCAGCGCCTGACGGTCGTAGGGGCCGACACGACTGAACACCGGCGCGTAGTGCGCCCGCACCGCCGCGGACACCGAATCGATCTGCAGCAACTTCGTCGAGCGCACCACACCCACCACCGCGCGCCTGCCGGAGACCGCACCGGACCGCGCTCGACCGAAGCCCTGGGCCGCGACGGCCGTGCGACGCGCTGCCGCCGCGGACAGCTCACGCATGGGCACCGCCCGCGTTCGTCCGGGCGTGGGTCACTCCGGCGTCGACGACGGACACCAGGAGCAGCACCGCACCGACGGCGCCCACCGCCGTGAGTCGTTCGTCCAGCAGGATCACTGCGAGGACGGTACCGGTGAGAGGTTCGAGGAGTGCGACGACCGCCGCCGTCGACGCCGCCGCGGTCCGCAGTCCGCGGAAGTACGCGCTGTAGGCCACAGCCGTCGGGACGAGGGCGAAGCTGAGCACGAGGAGAATGCTCGTCACCGACACGACCGGGAGCAGCGCCGTGCGGTCCGTGGCTGTCGCTGCCACCGCGAGCAGCGCCCCGCCCAGCACGAACGACCATCCGGTGACGACGGTGTCGTCGCCCTGCGCGGCATGTCGACGACCGACGAGGGTCATCGTCGCGAACGCACTGCCCGACACCACCGCCAGAGCGCCGCCCACGACGGTGGATCGCAGATCGCCGTCGGCCGGGGAACCGACGAGCAGCCCGAGCCCCGCGACACCGACGACGACGGTCCGCACGACGGCACCCGCCGGGCGGCGACGTGCCGTCAGCGACTCCACGAGGACGACCACCACCGGAGCCGACCCGATGGTCACCAGGGTCGCGGCCGCCACGCCCGCCGTGACGGTGGCCGCGAAGTAGGCACCCTGGAAGACCGCGGCGAGTGTTCCGATGACGGCGATGCGACGCCACACAGGTCGGCCGCGCGGCAGGACGCCCCCGGTCGCGGCCACGACCGCGAGGAGCATCAGCCCGCCGAGGCCGAGCCGGTACGCGGCGACCGCGGTGGACGGGAGGTCCGCGGAGCGACCCAGCGCGGTTCCGAGAACACCGCCGGTCCCCCACAGCACGGCGGCGACGACGAGCAACGCCACACCGGATCGCGGGTACTGCACCGGCAGCCTCCTCACCCTCACGTGTCCAGCGACCGTAGCGCCGGTGGACAGTGCTGCTCACTCCGGCGTAGCGTGCGTAACAGTACAAGCGTACTGTTTGCCGGCCCGACGAAGGAGCCATCATGTGGAGCCCGCCCGACTACCTCACCTTCGCCGACGAGCGCACCCGTCCGTTCCGCGAACTGCTCGCACGCATCTCTGTCGGGAGTCCCCGGCGCGTCGCCGATCTCGGCTGCGGCCCGGGCAATGCGACGGCGTTGCTCGCGCACCGCTGGCCGGACGCCGCCGTCGAGGCGTCGGACAACTCGCCGGACATGGTCGCGGCCGCGCGCGCTGCCGGTCTGGACGCCACCGTGCTCGACGTGCGGGACTGGGTGCCGTCCTCCGACACCGACGTCGTCGTCTCCAACGCGACTCTGCAGTGGGTGCCCGAACACCGGGAACTGCTGGCGCGCTGGCCCGGCCAGTTGCCGGACGGTGCCGTGATCGCCGTCCAGATGCCCGGCAATTTCGATGCACCGTCGCACCGCATCATCCGGGACCTCGCGACATCGGACGCCTGGGCGCCGCGACTTCCCACTCTCGAGCTGCGGCACGCGAACGCCGTGGACGATCCCGAGCAGTACGCCGACCTGCTGGCCGCCCGGGGTTGCGCCGTGGACGCCTGGGAGACCACGTACGTCCAGCAACTCCGTGGTGCCCGGCCCGTTCTCGACTGGGTCTCCGGCACCGCTCTCACCCCGATCTTCGACCTCCTCGACGAGAAGGGTCGGGACGAGTTCCGCGACGACCTCGCTCCGTTGTTGGCCGAGGCCTACCCGGCACGATCCGACGGGACCACCTTCTTCCCGTTCCGACGCGTCTTCGTCGTCGCGGTGGTGCGGAACGGCTGACGAGCAGGACGGTGCGGCCGGACGGATACTCTCGAATCATGCATCGGTCGGCGCTCGTTCCCCTGATCCTGTCGGCCGCCCTCCTCGCCGGGGGCTGCGGCAGGGCCGTCGAGGGACGTCCGACGGCCGACGAGTGGGTGCCCACCGCCGACAATCCCGACCCCTCTCTCGCGCTCGACGGCATCGAGGTGGTCGACTACCCGCCCGCCTACCACGTACTGCCGAACTACCGTGTGGCGTACGCCTTCTCACCGCCGATGGGTGGTCGACACGACAACGCGTGGGCGACGTGCACCGGCGTGGTCTATCCGGAGGCCGTGCGCACCGAGAACATGGTGCACTCCCTCGAACACGGTGCCGTGTGGATCGCATACGACCCCGAAGCGCTCGACGACGGCGAGATCGCAGCGCTGGCCGCGCGGGTGGAGGGCGAGCCGTACCTGATGATGTCGCCGTATCCGGGCATGGATCGCCGGATCTCGCTGCAGTCGTGGGGGCATCGCCTGGCAGTGGAGAGCAGCGACGACGAGCGCATCGACCGTTTCGTCTCGGCACTGCGCCTGAATCCGAACACTTTCCCGGAGCCCGGCGCGACGTGCGCGACCCTGCCCACCACGTTCGACACGGCGAACCCGCCGGCGTTCGTCGAGAGCGCGCCGGATCCCGCATCCCCGCTGACCCTTCCGGAGTGATCAGGCAGGCATGATCGTCGCGGCCACCGTGCCACCGAGTTCGACGAGCCGTTCCCGCGCAGCGGCGTCGAACCCGGTCACCTCGACGGGCACCGCGGCCGGCTCGAGGCCCCATCCGCTCACGATGCTCGACAGTGCGCGCACCGCGCCCGCAGTGTCGTTGTTGCCGTACACCCAGGCGCCCCAAGGCTTTCCGTTCATCGACCCGAGCGTCGGGTAGTACACCGTGTCGAGGAAATGCTTGAGAGCACCCGACATGTACCCGAAGTTCGCGGGAGTGCCGAGGAGGATGCCGTCCGCGTCGACCACGTCGGCGATCGTGGCACCCAGGGCCGGGCGCACCCGGACGTCGACACCCTCGATGTCGGGATCCCGCGCCCCGGCCAGCACCGCCTCGAGCATCTCCGCCATGGGCGGCGACACCGTGTGGTGCACCACCAGCAGGACGGTCACGCGCTCTCGGTGCGCTCGAGTTCCACGGCGCGCCGCATGATCTCGCGTGCGCGCCCGCGATCGCCCGCGTAGTCGTACGCACGGGCGAGACGGTAGTTGGTGCGCCAGTCGTCGGGCGACTTCTCGTACTCCGCCTTGACGTCCGCGAAGAGCGAATCCGCCGCGCCGCGCTCGATGCGCCCCGACGGCATGCGCGGAAGGTCGTCGACGTCCAGCTCGAGATTCTCGTCGTGGATCCGACGGGCCAGGTGCTGGTGCCGAAAACCCGCCCGCAGCGTCGCCGCCACGATCCACAGGCCCAGCAGCGGAAGGATCAGCACACCGATACCCAGCCCGATGTTCACCGGACCGCCGAGCTGGATGAAGTCGATCCCCCGCCCGCCCAGGATGACGAAGTAGACGCCGAGAACCAACACCATCACGGCGATGATCGCGACCACCCGCGAATACTTGCTCACTCCGACCGTCCTATGGACTTCCCGCTGCTCATCACAGATCCATCAGCGGTTCGATGCCCAACGTCAACCCGGGCCGCGCCGCGATGGACCGGACGCCCAGCAGCACACCGGGAGTGAAGGAGGTGCGGTCGATCGAGTCGTGCCGGATGGTGAGAGTCTCGCCCTGCGTTCCCAGGAGCACCTCCTGGTGCGCCACCAGACCGGCGAGGCGCACGGAGTGCACACGCACTCCGTCGACGTCGGCGCCGCGCGCACCGTCGAGTTCGGTGGTGGTCGCGTCGGGACTCGGGCCCACTCCCGCCGCGCGCCGCGCGTCCGCGATGAGCGCCGCCGTGCGGTACGCGGTGCCGGACGGCGCGTCCGCCTTGTTCGGGTGGTGCAGCTCGATCACCTCGACCGAGTCGAAGAAGCGTGCCGCCTGCTGCGCGAACGCCATCGACAGCACGGCGCCGATGGCGAAGTTGGGAGCGATGAGCACTCCGGTCGCGGGCGAGTCCGCGAGCCAGGACCGCACCTGATCGAGTCGCTCGTCGTCGAACCCGGTGGTGCCCACGACGGCATGGATCCCGGCGCCGATCAGGTACTGCAGGTTGTCCATGACGACACTGGGATGGGTGAAGTCGACCACGACCTGCGCGCCGTTCTCAGCGAACGTCTCGAGCCGGTCGTCCTTGTCCACGCGAGCGACGAGCTCCGTGTCGGCCGCGGCCTCGACGGCCTCGCACACCGCCTGGCCGACCTTGCCGGCCGCGCCGAGTACTCCGACACGTATCGCCTCTGTCACCTGTTCACCCCTCACCTGGAACCGTCGGGGACAGCCTAGTGGTCGAACTCGATGACCTGACGAATCGCCTTGCCGTCCGCCAGTTCGTCCATCGCCCGGTTGATCCCGTCGAGCGTGATGCGTGAGGACACCAGTTTCTCCACCGGGAAGCGGCCCTCGCGCCACATCTGCTCGTACGTCGGAATGTCCCGTTCGGGAACGGCGGACCCGAGGTAGCTCCCGACGATGGTCCGCGCCTCGGCCACGAGCGTGAGGGGCGAGATCGACGCTCGGGCGTCCGGCGACGGCAGGCCCACTGTCACGGTGGTGCCGCCCGGAGCAGTGGCAGCGAGAGCGGTCTCGAAGGCGCGCGCGTTGCCGGCGGCCTCCACGACGATCTGGGCACGCACGCCGGACTCGGCCAGTTCCTGCGGGGTGTACACGGACGTGGCGCCCAACTCGCGGGCCGTCTCCAGCTTCTCCGGCATCGAATCGACCCCGATGACGTCGCCCAGTCCGAGCGAGGCCGCGGTGAGCACCGCGGCCATGCCCACTCCGCCGAGCCCCACCACCATGATGGTGTCGCCCTCGGTGGGGGACGCGGCGTTCAGCAGTGCGCCGCCGCCGGTGAGCACCGCGCACCCGAGCACCGCGGCGACGGCCGGCGGGACGTCGTCGCCCACGGGCACCACCGACCGGCGGTCCACCACCGTGTGCGTCGCGAAACCGGACACCCCGAGGTGGTGCTTGATCTCGACGCCGTCGCGGCGCAGCCGCACGTCTCCGCCGAGCAGAGTGCCGGCGTTGTTGGCCGCGCTGCCGGGGATGCACGGTGTGCGCCCGTTCGACCGGCACCCCGAGCACTCACCGCATCGAGGCAGGAAGGTCATCACCACGCGCGTGCCGAGCGCGAGATCGACCCCCGGGCCGACGCCCTCGACGATGCCCGCGGCCTCGTGCCCCAGCAGCATCGGGACGGGGCGCACGCGGTTGCCGTCGACCACCGACAGATCGGAATGGCACAGCCCCGCCGCCTCGATGCGTACGAGGATCTCCCCCTCACCGGGAGGATCGAGCTCGAGCTCGGACACCGTCAGGGGACGCGACTCCGCGAACGGCCGCGAACGGCCGATCTCTTCCAGGACAGCTCCGCGAATCTTCATGCCGCCACGTTAACCCGGCGGCGTCGGCGGTTGCGGCACTCTGGGATTGAGAAGATGCGCGACCAGCGCGGTCCAGCCGGTCTGATGGCTGGCGCCGAGCCCCTCTCCGGTGTCCCCGTCGAAGTACTCGCTGAAGGTCGGATGCTCCGACCACAGCGGATCGTCCGAGGACTCGATGCGATCGCCGTCCGACGGCCGACCGGATCCGCGCACGCGGAACAGGTCCGCGAGGCCGTTCTCGATGATCTCGGCGGCCTCGACCAGGGTGTGCTGCACGCCGGACCCGGTGGGGATCTCGATGGTGAACGTGTCGCCGAAGTAGCGACCGTAGGCGCGGAGCTTGTCGGCGAGCAGCACGTTGACGGGGAACCACACCGGGCCGCGCCAGTTCGAGTTCCCGCCGAACATCGACGTGCGGGACTCCCCCGGCTCGTACTCGATGGACAGTGATCGGCCCTCGACCTCCATCGTGACGCCGTCGCGGTAGGACGCGGACAGCGACCGGATACCGAAGGACGACAGGAACTCGTCGCTGTCGAACATGCGCTCGAGGATGCGCCGCAGCCGATCGGGATCCACGAGGGCGAGGAGCATGCGCCAGGTCCCGTTGTCGTTGCGCGACATCATCGGGGACACCAGATCCGGTCTCCGGTGCTGCAACCACCGCAAGCGAGACGTCAGGTCCGGACACTCCTTCGGCACCCACGACGGGATCTCGGTGGCCCCCAGGATCGGCAGGAGGCCCACCATCGAGCGCACCCGCAGCGGCACCGCGTCACCGTGCGGTGGGGCGAGGACGTCGTAGAAGAATCCGTCCTCCTCGTGCCACAGCGACATCTGCGCCGACCCGAAGGATCCCACGGCCTCCGCGATGGACAGGAAATGCGCGAAGAACTTCGTCGCGACGTCGTCCCAGGCGGAGTCGTGGCGTGCCAGTTCGATCGCGATCTTGAACATCTGCTGGCAGTAGAACGCCATCCAACTGGTCGCGTCGGACTGCTCGAGTCGGAAACCGGGAGGCAGTGGCTCCGAGCGGTTGAACATCCCGATGTTGTCCATCCCGAGGAAGCCGCCCTCGAAGATGTTGGAGCCGCCCGCGTCCTTGCGGTTGACCCACCACGAGAAGTTCAACAACAGCTTGGTGAACACCCGGACCAGGAACTCACGGTCGCGGTGTCCGTCGATGCGGTAGACCTGCCACACCGCCCACGCGTGGACCGGCGGGTTGACGTCTCCGAACTCCCACTCGTACGCGGGCAGTTGACCGTTGGGGTGCATCGCCCACTCGCGACACATCAGCACGAGCTGTTCCTTGGCGAAGTCCGGGTCGACGTGCGCCAGCGGGATGGTGTGGAAGGCGAGATCCCATGCGGCGAACCACGGGTACTCCCACTCGTCCGGCATGGAGACGACGTCCGCGAGCGAGAAGTGCGACCAGGCATGGTTGCGGGCGGTCGCGTCGAGTCGCGACTGCGGCGCCGACGCTCCCACCGGATCACCCTGCGCCCACTCGCGTACGTCGTAGCGGTAGAGCTGTTTGCACCACAGCAGGCCGGCGTAGGCGCGCCGTGCGACGTGGCGGTCTGCCGCGGACAGATCCGGGCCGATGACGTGGTCGTAGAACTGGTCCGCCTCGTACCGTCGGTCGGCGAGGACCGCGTCGAAGCCGGGGCCGAACGTGAACGAGTCCGGCACCGCGGTGCTCAACCGGAGACGGATGCTGCGGGTCTCGCCGGGCGCCACGTCGTCGAGCGAGTACCAGAACGCACTCTTCGTCCCCGTGCCGTCCGGATTGACGGCCGACTCGTCGCCCTCGACGATGCGCCGCCCGATGCCGTCCTTCGTCCAGGCCGAGAGGTTCTCCGCGGCGCCGAACAGCTCCACCGCATTCGTCTCGTTGTCGCAGAACAGCACTCGCGCATCACCCTGAGCGGCGAGGTGGTACCGGCCGAGAAAACCGTGCTCCGCACGCACCACGGCCATGTCACCGGGAAGCGCGTCCGCCGTGACGTCGACGATGGAGGCGGTGCGATCGTCGCGCCCCCAGGACCACGTGTTGCGCAACCACAGATGCGGCACCACGTCGACCGATGCGGCCTCGGGCCCGTGATTGGTGACGTCGACGACGATGCACACGTCGTCCGGCGACGCCTTGGCGTAGGTGACGACCACGTCGAAGAACCGGTTCTCGTCCAGCACCCCGGTGTCGGCCAGTTCGAACTCGCGGTCCATGCGTGTGCGCGCGCGGCTCGCCTCACGCAGCCCCTCGTAGGGGTACTCGGCCTGCGGGTAGCGGTAGAGCCAGGTCATCCAGCTGTGGGTGGGCGTTCCGTCGAGCGCCCACCAGTACTCCTTGGCGTCCTCGCCGTGATTGCCCTCACCGTTGGTGAGTCCGAACAGCCGCTCCTTGAGGATCGAATCGCGCCGGTTCCACAGGGCCACCGAGAAATTGAGGAAGCCGAAGCGGTCGCAGATGCCCCCGAGGCCGTCCTCGCCCCATCGGTAGGCGCGCGAGCGGGCGTGGTCGAAGGGGAAGGACTCCCAGGCGTTGCCGTCCTCGGAGTAGTCCTCGCGCACGGTGCCCCACTGACGGCCCGCGAGATACGGGCCCCAGGTACGCCAGGCGCTCTGTGCTCCGGGCGATTCGGCGAGCCGAGAGTGCTCGACGGTCGGGTGTGCAGGCTGATCTGCGGCGTCGGTCACCGCCACAGTGTGCCCCGACGGACGCGGACGTGCATCGCACCGGAGGCCCGGGCGTCACACCGCCGCGGGAAATCCCCGTCCGGGCGCGCTGACGGTGCAGCCGGTGACCAGACCGGCCAGAAGTCCGACGAGACCCGCGACCGAGGCCGACGGGTGGGACAGGTCGAAGAGAGTGCCCGGCGCGAGACCCGCACGGACGGCGAGATCGGACACCGACGCGGCCAACTCCTCGTGCGTGACGGTGACGCGTCCGGTCGTGCCCGGACCGAGCGCGACGAGGGCGGGCCGCCAGGTGTCGAGTGCGGTGGGCCGGCCGGCTTCGGTGAGACCCTGATCCCAGGCGGGCGACTCCCACCAGACACCCTCGTGATCCACGACGGCGTCGCGACGAGCATCGAACGTCACCGACGCGGCCGGTACGGCACCGACGGCCGCGCAGGCGTGCGCGCGGAGCACGTCGGGAAGTTCGGCGTCGACGGCGAACAGGGGATGTCCGGAGGCGAGGACGGCCAGGACGGAGGTGACCGCGTCGACCGAGCCGTCGGCGAGTACGGCGAGCGGGACGCGGTCGCCGGCGTGGGCACGGCGCAGCGCGGCTCCGCGGTTTCTGGCGGCCACGGCGAGCTCGCCGTAGGTGATCGAGTCGGCGGGTGAGACCAGCGCGAGACTCGACGGGTTCCGCCGCGCCACCGCGTCGATCGCGGCGACGACACCGCTCTGGAGCGCCGACGACGGCGGTGCGTCGAGCACGCCGCGCGGGTGGAGACCGGTCATACCGCAACACCGCCAACTGCCGAGGAAACTATCGGCGATCAGGTCAAGGACTCTGTAACCATACCTGCAGTATGTTTCCATTCGTAACACTCACCGTCGAGACTGTGAGAAGTCACGGTGTCAGTCGCCGCCGTATCCCAGCTTGCGGCTGATCTCGAGGGCCGCACTCATCGCGTCGGCCGCGACGGACGCGAAGTCGTCCGGTTCGAGCCGGTAGGCCGGACCCGAGACGCTGAGCGCAGCCACGACGTCCCCGGTGTGGTCACGCACGGGCGCGGACACCGCGTTCAGACCGATCTCGAGTTCCTCACGCACTGAGGCCCAGCCCCGCGAGCGCACCGCCTCGAGCTCCTGCTCCAGCGCGGTCGACGAGGTCACCGTGGTCTCCGTGAAGGAGTCCAACCGGGACGGGAGGCGCCGACGTACCTCGTCCCGCGACAGTCCGCTGAGGAGGATCTTCCCGCTCGACGTGGCGTGGACCGGGCTGCCCTGGCCCACCCACGTACGCAGCGCGACCTCGGACTCGGACCGAGCCTTGACGATGTTCACGGCGCGGTCCTCGTCGAGCACCGCGAGGTTGGTGGTCTCCCCCACCTTCTCGGCCAACATGTCGCAGATGCCCTGCGCTGCCTTCGCGAGGTCGCGTTCGGCCGTCGCGGACCCGGCGAGGCGGACGATGGTGAACCCCAGCCGGTACTTGCCCCGTTCACCCACCTGCTCCACGAAGCCGCGGGCGTCCAACACCCCCAGCAGCCGCGAGACGGTGGACTTGTGCACCCCGAGTTCGTCGGCGATGGCCGTGACACCGGCCGTCCCGAGTCGAGCGACGATCTCGAGGACCTCGAGAGCGCGGTCGACCGACTGCACCGCGGTACCGCGCGTCACCGCTCTCCCCGCGTCGTCGCCGTCGTCGGTGCCGGACGTGTCGGACACGGAGATCTCGGAGGAAGCCATGATGGTGTCCGATTCTATCCGGCACCGGGTGTCAGCGGTCGCGCACCGCGCGGGGCACGGGGACACCGACGGTGGACGCCACGTGGCCCACCCGGCGCTGGACCGACGCGATCTCCCGGATCGCGTCCATCACCATGCTGCGCTCGAGGGGTGTCAGCTCACCGAGGGCCACGACGTCCGTCGGGGTGCGCCCGTCGCTCAGGCAGTCCACCTGATGGCCGAAACGCAGGTGCTGCAGCCGCTCGAACACGTCGACGAGCACGCGTGAGTCCGGTTCCGACAGCAATCCGTTGCCCGCCGCCGCGGTCAGCCGGGCGGGTGTCGACGCGCAGGCGACGCCGACACTCATACCGCCCCACCGCGCCAGGTTCACGATCGGCGACACCGCGTGCGACTTGAGATCCACCGTCGTACCGCGCCGCGCGAGCACGTCCCGCACCGACCGCACCCGTGCTCGGGTGGCCAGCGCATCGCGGAGCTGGAGCCGCAGCGCCTCGGGATGCTCGACGGCCATCTCGCGGTACGCGTCCGGAACCGAGTGGAGATCGGGATCGCCCCACACCACCCGGCCGTCGACCAGGAGCGAGGACATGACGATGCCGCGATTGCCCAGGGGGTCGTCGAGCCAGCCGCTCGCGGCGGCGCGCCACGCGGAGGCCGATCGGGCGAAGCGGGGGCTGGACGCGATCGCGTTGTTGGTGTCGGCGGGCAGTCCGCAGGCGTCGAGCGTGCGGTGCACGGCGCGAGCGAGGTCGCGGAGCGCCTCCTCTCGGCCGGCGAGACCGTCGCTCCACGACAACGCGCTGTCGACGTCGGACGACGGCATCGCCTCCCGTCGTCCGACGCTTCCCAGCGACAACCACGCGAGATCCCGGCCGCGCAGCGGGGTCGGCGATGCCGCGATCGCCAGCTCCACGGCACGACGGACGAGGGCGTCCACCACCACGGACAGGATCCCGGACGCGGCCCCCGCGGTGGTCCCGGTGCGCCACAGGTCGACGATCAGCGGACGCAGACCCGCACTCACCTCGATCAACGCGTCGGTGGACACGGCTGCCTCGACGTGCCGACGCAACGAGAAGCTGCGGGTGGTCGAGTTGGCCAGCAGATCGGCGCTCTCGAGGACACCGACCAGACCGCCTCGGACATCGACGACCGGCATGTGTTGCACGCCGAGCTCGAGCATCTCGAGCAGGACGCCGGTGGGCGTCCGGTCCGCGTCCACCACGGCCGCGGGCACTGTCATGACGGATCCGATCCGCGTGTCCACCGGCACACCGGCGGCGACCACCCGCGTCCGCAGGTCTCGATCGGTGAAGATGCCGTACCGGCCCCGCGTCGTCGGGATCACCACGCACGACGACCCGCGCTCCGTCATCAGGCAGACCGCGTCGCGGATCGAGGTGTGGGCGTCCACGGTCGCCGCCGCACGACGCACGAGGGCGGCCGCGGTGCCGCCGGGCGCCGCCGACAGACCGGCGCCGTCGGGACTCGGTGAGGCGATGGACCGGCCGCCGAAGGACTGCGCGATCGTGCGAGCCAGGTACGTCACGCCCGCGGGGCTCGCGAACACCGGTCGCACGGACGGACCCGGCAGGCGCACGACGACCGACGGCCGCGCCGCCGTCGCCGTGAAGGTCGTGCGCACACCGACGAGCATGGCCGAGAAGCCGAACAACCCACCCGGCTCGATCGTGTCGAGCGGCGCGGCGCCGTCGACGTCGTCGGGGTGCAGCAGGTCCACGCTGCCGGACCACACCACCCACACCGCGTCGATGTCGTCGACACCCGGTCCGACCACGACGTCGCCCGCCGCGTACTCGGCGGTGGACGCCGTCGCCGCCAGATCGGCGAGATCGCTTCTGGTCAGCGAGTCGAACGGAGAGTGACCGGCGAGGAATTCTGCGAGCGTGTCAGCCGGTGACGAGGTCGGCACACCGTTCCGCCATCGTCATAACCGTGATGTTCGGGTTCACCGCCGGCAGCTTCGGCATCGCCGACGCATCGACCACCCGCAGATTGTGCACGCCCTTGACGCGCAATTCGGGATCGAGCACCGCCATCGGATCCGACGCGGCACCCATCTTCGCGGTGCCGGCCGGGTGATACACGGTGTTGTGAGTGCGATGCACGTAGTCGAGGAGATCGTCGTCGGTGACGGCGTCCGGCCCCGGCGCCAACTCGCGGGCGATCCAGTCCTTCAGCTGCGGCTGGTCGGCGATGCGTCGAGCGAGCTTGAGACCCGCGAGCATCACGCGGTCGTCGTGCCCCTCGCTGTCGGTGAAGTACCGCGGATCGACCTTGGCGCGATCACGGAAATCGCGTGAGCGCAGTCGGACGGTTCCGCGTGAACGGCCCTGTGTCACATTGGGAGTCAGGCAGAAGCCGTTGTCCGTGGTGGGGTAGCCCCAGCGCAGGGTGTTCATGTCGAACGGCACGCTGCCGTAGTGCATCATCACGTCCGGATACGTCAGATCGTCCTCGGTCGTGGCGAACAGGCCGATCTCCCACCACTGCGACGACGTGGTGACCATCGGCTTCGACGCCTCCCAGAACACCAGGCCCTCGACGTGGTCGTCGAGGTTCGCGCCGACGCCCGCCGAGTCGACACGCACCGGAATCCCCATCTCGCGCAGGTGCACCGAGGGCCCGATTCCCGACAGCATCAACAGTTTCGGAGTGTCGATCGCACCCGCGGTGACGATGACCTCACGGCGTGCGGAGACGACGTCGTGCCCCGTCAGATCAGGACGCTGATACCGCACTCCGGTGGCCGTGAGCGAGTCGTCGATGACGATCTCGCTGACCCAGCAACCCGTGCGGACCTCGAGATTGGGGCGCGTCGCCATGATCGGATGCAGGTACGCGTGCGAGGTGGACATGCGCAACCCGTCGTCGGACGAGTTGATCTGGAACCAGCCGGCCCCGTTGAGCACCGTCTCACCGCGATTGAACTGCACGGTCGGCAGTCCCACGCCGGCCGCGGACTCGAGGACGGCGGCACCACACGGATCGAGTGGCGGAACGTCCCGCAGCGTCACCGGTCCGGTGACGCGCGAGACGTACGGGAGGATCGACTCGGCGTTCCAGCCCGTGGCGCCCATGGCCTCCCAGTCGTCCAGGATTCCGGCCGGTGGATGGAACGCGATGCACGAGTTGTGAGACGAGCAGCCGCCCAACACCTTCGCCCGCGCGTGGCGCATGAAGCTGTTGCCGCGTTCCTGCGGCTCGACGGGATAGTCCCAGTCGTAGCCGGAGTCGAGCAGATGCATCCACCGGTCGAGCACCAGGATGTCGTCGTTCCCGACGTCCGTGGGTCCCGCCTCGACCAGACACACGGTCACGGTGGGATCCTCGCTGAGGCGTGCGGCGAGAACACATCCCGCAGTTCCGCCGCCCGCGATGACGTAGTCGAAGATCGCGTCCGTCATACCTTCTCGCCTTCCGCCGTACCCGCTGTGGTGGTCGCTGCGTGTGACGTCAACGTACCGATGTGTCCGCGACCGACGGTGAAATACCACAGATATCCGAGCCCGAGGATGACACCGATGTAGACGAACGCACCCCAGGTGTTGTACCAGGGTGTCCCGTAGACGGCTTCGCGCGGCCACGCCAGATTCAGCGCCATGCCGGCGCCCCACACGACCGCAAAGATGTTGACGGGCAGACCCCAGCGACCCATCGTGAAGTAGCCACCCTCCTTCAGGTCCTTCGGCGGCCACTCGCCCTTCAGTCGCTTCTTCAAGAGCGGTCCCGTGACCATCAGATACGCCAGGTAGATCATGATGATCGCGATCGACGTGAGCACCGTGAAGATCTTGGGCTGCCCCACGTTGATCACGAGGATCAGGATCGAGAGCAGACCGATCACGACGGCGGGCACCACGGGCGTCTGGTACTTCGGATGCACGGTGGCCAGCCGCTCGCCGAACGGCAGCGCGTTGTCGCGCGCCATCGCGAAGGTGAGGCGGATCGCCGCCGTGTGCACCGCGAGCGAGCACACCGTGACGGCCACCAGGATGCAGATAAGGAACACCGTTCCCAGGGGTCCGGACAGCACCGAGGTGACGATGGACTGCAGTCCACCCTGCGGCGTGCCCAGCTCGGGATCGTTCAGATCCGGCGCCGCCATGACGGCGAACACGAGGATGGCGCCGCCGATGACGAACGACGCGAGGATGGCCCGCAGGATCGCCTTGGGGGCGGTACGCCGCGGTTCGACGGTCTCCTCACCGAGCGAGCTCGCCGTGTCGAAGCCGTACATCACGTAGCCCGACGCCAGCGACGCCACGAGGAACGCGCCCAGGTACCCGGCACTCTCCTCGGTTCCGTACCCGTTGGTGGAGAAGAAGATCTCCGGGCCGCGCTGAATGTTGAACGCCAGGATCACGGCGATGAGCACGGCCGCGACGAGTTCGATGAAGACGCCGGCACTGTTGATCCGCGCCATCAACCGGATGCCCGCGGCGTTCACCAGAGTCGTGAACGCGATCATTATGGTGCCGAGAACGACGGCATTGGTGGCGTAGTCGTACTCCCCCGTGCCGTCCCCGATGAGCTGGAAGCCGGACCACAACCGAGGCAGGTTCACCTGCAGGGCGAGCACCACCGCCGACAACGTGACGATCGACGCGGTGAGCATGAGCCACCCCGACGACCATCCGACGATGCGGCTGCCGAGCAGCTTCGCCCAGTTGTAGACCGAGCCCGCCACCGGATACTTGGCCGCGAGTTCCATGAAACACAGCGCCACGGCCATCTGCCCGACGAAGACGATGGGCCAGGACCACAGATAAGCCGGGCCCGCGGACCCGAATCCGAAGTAGAACAGCTGGAACGTGCCGGTCAGGATCGAGATGTAGCTGACGCCGGCCGCGAAACTCGCGAACTTGCCCAGACTGCGGTCGAGAGATTCCTTGTATCCGAAATCGCCGAGACCGCCGTCCTCGACGTCGGAAGTGGAAGACACCATGTCGCCTCGCTCACGTGAGAATGGAAGAAACTAGCTGGTGGTGCCGAACCACTCCGCCCGAGGTGCTGCGGTGTTGTTCCAGATGTGCTTGGTCTCCTGGTACTCGTGGAGTCCCGCGGGCCCGAGTTCGCGCCCGTTGCCCGACTTCTTGAAACCGCCCCACTCGGCCGCGGCCGTGTAGTACCCGAAGTCGTTGAGCCACACGGTTCCGTGTCGCAGCCCGCGCACCATGCGTTCGCCGCGTTCGGGATCGGTGGTGCGCACACCGGCCGCGAGACCGTAGTCCGTGTCGTTGCCCAGTCGCAATGCCTCTTCCTCGGTGGTGAACCGTTCGACGGTCAGTATGGGCCCGAACGTCTCGAGCTGCACGATGTCCATCTCACGAGAGCAGTGGTCGAACACCGTGGGCAGGAAGTAACTTCCGTCCGCCAGAGCCGGATCGGACGGTGCGCGGCCGCCCGTGCGCAGAACTGCACCCTCCGCGAGGGCGGTCTCGACGAACGCCTCCATCTTGTCGCGTTGAGTCGTGGAGACCAGTGGCCCCGTCTCGCTGGACGGGTCCGTTCCCGGTCCCATCCGGATGGCTTCGGCGCGGCGCACGATCTCGTCGACGAACCGATCCGCCACCGAGTCCTCGACGATGAGACGTGTTCCGGCCGAACACACCTGGCCGGAGTGCAGGAAGACGCCGGTGAGCACCTGGTCGACGGAGGCGTCGAACGTGTCCTCGTCGGCGGCGTCCGCGAACACGATGTGCGGATTCTTGCCCCCGAGTTCCACCGCCACCTTGGTCACGTGCGGCGCGGCACTCGCGAGGATCGCGCTGCCGGTCGCCAGTCCACCGGTGAACGACACGAAGTCGACGTCCGGATTGTCCGTGAGCGCCGGCCCGATGGTCGCGCCGCTGCCCTGCACCAGATTGACGACACCGTCCGGCACCCCCGCTTCCTCCAGCAGATGGGTGAACGCGATGGTGCTCAGCGGGGTGACCTCGCTCGGCTTGAGCACCATCGTGCAGCCGGCAGCCAGCGCAGGCGCGATCTTCCACGAGATCTGCAGCAGAGGGTAGTTCCAGGGCGCGATCATCACGCAGACACCGATCGGCTCGTGCACCACGCGCGAGATGACCGCAGGATCACCCACGTCGACGAGACGATCGCTCGAGACGGCGGCGAGCTGAGCGTAGTACCGGAACACCGAGGTGACGTCGTCGATGTCGATGCGGCTCTCCGCCAACGTCTTCCCGGTGTCGAGGGTCTCGATGACCGACAGTCGCTCCTTGTCGCGCTGCAGGAGATCCGCCACGCGGTCGAGCACCGCACAGCGTTCCGCGACCGGGGTGGCGGGCCAGTCGCCGCGATCGAAGGTGGCACGGGCCGCGGCGACGGCGGCGCGGGCGTCGTCCGGCGAGGCCTCGTCGACCGACACCAGGACTCGACCGGTCGCGGGGTCGATGCAGTCTCGGGTCTCCCCCGAGGTGGCAGGGACCCACTCACCCCCGATGAGGAGAACGCGCTCGAACAGTGTCGGATCGACGTCGTGCTCGGTCTGTTGATTCACTGCCCCACCCTTTCACCGATCGGTCACCCCTGCAGGCGCCCGTCCTCCTGCAGGCGTTCCGCCAGCCAGTCGTGGAAGAGCCCGATGTGATGCTCGGCCGGCACCAGAACGCCACCGTCACGGTATGCCCGTGAGCTCATCGCCGGTTGGGTTCGCTCACATGCGTCGAAATCCTGCACGTTGACGCGATGGAACAACTCGACCGATCGGCTGACGTCGCGGCCGGACTCGACGACGTCCCGCGTGTACAGCCAGTCGCACTCGACGACGGTGCGGTCCGCGGACACCGGGTACATGCGGTGCAGGATCACGTGGTCGGGAACCAGGTTGACGAAGACGGTCGGCTTGATCGTGATGGCGTAGTACCGCCGGTCCTGATCCTCCGAGAGCGTCGGCAGGGCGCCGAACCCCGCGGACCCGTCCACGGTGAATCCGTCGATCTCCGCGCCGAACTCCGCACCGTGGCCGACGAAGTACTGGGCCGCGAGCCCGTCCGCGAACTCGGGGAGGACCTCGGTCAGCTCCGGGTGGATCGTGGCGCAGTGATAGCACTCCATGAAGTTCTCGACGATCAGCTTCCAGTTGGCCGCCACGTCGTAGACCTCGCGGCGACCGAGTTCGAGAGACGGCATGTCGTACCGGTCGACGGCCGTCGGGTCGCCGAGCCGCTCGGTGACCGCGCCGATCACCTCGTCCTCGAAGGACGGCGGCTCGTCCGCAAGGCACAGCCACGCGTAGCCGAGCCACTCCCGGAGCGCGACGGGGATCAGACCCCACTCCGTACGGTCGAGCGGGGCACCGGACCCGTCCGACAACGCGGACAGATTGGGAGCGGCCACGAGCTTCCCGTCCAGCCCGTACGTCCAGGCGTGGTACGGACACTGCAGATTACGCTTGACCTGGCCCGACTCCTCCGTGCAGATCTGTGCGCCGCGGTGGCGGCACACGTTGAGGAACGCGCGCAGAGCCCCGTCACGCCCGCGCACCACCAGCACGCTCTCGCGGCCCACGTCGACGCGGCGGAAGGCGCCGGGTGCCGCGAGATCGGCACTGCGGACGGCGCAGAACCACATCGTCTCGAACACGTGCTCCTGCTCGGCCAGAAACGTCTCCGCGCTGGTGTACCAGGATCCGGGGAGAGTGGGGATCAACGACTGGGTGCGGGGCGCGGCGCTTGTCATACGGTCACCAATCGGCGGGGATCGAAGAGGGTGATGGGGTGCGCGGTCGTCCCGGTGGTCGCGAGGTCGGCCAGGATCTCACCGACGACGGGCACGAACTTGAAACCGTGGCCGGAGAACCCGCACGCGACGGTGACGTTGGTGGCGTCGGGGTGCCGCGCGATGACGAAGTGCTCGTCCGGAGTGTTGGAGTACATGCACGTCGCGGAGTGCACGCTCGGCCCGTCGAGGCCGGGCACCGTCTGCCGCACCCGGGTCTGCATCGCCTCGATCTCGTGCGGGTGCACCGTACGGTCGATGGTGTCCGGCGTGCACTCGATGCCCTTGCGGAAGAAGGCCACCTTGACGCCGCCGTCGGGACCGTCGATCGCCGGGAAACCGTAGTCCTGCATACCGTCCGCGGCCTCGTGGATGAAGATCGGATTGTTCTCGTACGCGGCGGTACCGGCGCTCGCGCCGAACCAGTGCAGTACCTGGCGCTCGACGACGATCGGTACCGCGAACTGCTCGAGCAACTGCGGCGCCCAGGCACCGGGGCAGATCACCACCTGGCCCGCCGTGTGGGTTCCCTTGTCGGTGGTGACGGTGACGCCGTCCCCCGACTCCTCCCAGCCGAGCACCGTCTCACCGAACTGCAATGTCGCACCGCGGTTCTCGGCGAGGTCCAGATGGGCCTGAACGGTGAGTTCGGGCCTCGCGAAACCCGCGGCGGCCTCGAACAGTGCCACCTCGTCGGGGTCGGGATCGAAGGTGGGGAACGCCTCGCGCACCTGCGCGGCATCCAGGATCTCGTGCGGCAGCGACCATTGCCGTGACGCCAGCAGCGAGCCCGAGAACGTCACCGAGCTCTCGCGCCCGAGGAACAGTCCTCCGGTGATCCGATGCACCTCCTTCCCGGACATGCTCCTCAGTTCGTCCCACAGTTCGTAGGACCGCAGGAGGAGCGGGACGTAGGCCGGGTCCTCGAAGTAGGACTGCCGGATGATCCGCGATCCGCCGTGGCTCGATCCCTTGTCGTGGGCGGGGGTGAACTTCTCGAGTCCCAGCACCCGCTGTCCGCGGTCGGCCAGATGGAAGGCGGCGGCGCTGCCCATGCCGCCGAGTCCGATGACGATGACGTCGTAGCTCACGTGGTTCATCTCCTGATCAGCTGTCCGGCGGGATCGACGACCGCGTCGTCGGACACCGTCGCACCCAGTGCGGCGGCGAAGTAGGTCACCGACACCGCGGTGCCGAGTGGAGTGTCCAGCGGAAGCCAGGCGTACGCGACGCACCGCCCGAGGGTCGCCGACCATCCCGCGCTCGTGACGTACCCGACGACCGTGCCGTCGAGAGAGACCGGCTCCTTCCCTAGCACCACGGCGTCCGGGTCGTCGAACACGAGGGTCCGCAGCCGTCGCGTCGCGGGCCGAGCGGCCAGGGCCGACCGACCGACGAAGTCCGTGGCGTCCTTGACGGCGAACTCGACGCCCGCGTCGGCCGGGGTGTCCTCGGAGGTCATGTCGTGCCCCCACGCGCGGTACCCCTTCTCGAGTCGCAGGCTGTCGAACGCGAGCCGACCGGCAGCGATCACCCCGTGGTCGGACCCGGCCTCCCACAACAGGTCCCACAGGGCGCCGCCGTACTCGGCGTCGGTGTAGATCTCCCACCCGAGTTCGCCGACGTACGACACCCGCATCATGATCACGGGAATCGCACCGAGGTACGTCCGCACTGCGCGGAAGTAGCCGAAGGCCTTGTGTCCCAGGTCCGCGTCGGCCAGCGGTGCCACCATCGCGCGGGCACGGGGACCCCACACTCCGACACAACACGTCGCTCCGGTGACGTCCCGCACCGTCACCGGACCGTCGGGCGTTCCCGCCCTGGCGCGGCGCAGCATCGCATCGAGGTCGAGTGGACCGTTCGCTCCGACGCGATAGTGATCGGCGCCGAGTCGCGCGACCGTGAGGTCGCTGCGGATCCCGCCTCTCTCGTCGAGCATCAGCGTGTAGGTGACACGGCCGATCGCGGTGTCCACGTCGTTGGTGGTGAGGTGCTGCAGGAAGTGGGCTGCGCCGGGTCCCTCCACGTCGTACCGCGTGAGCGGTGTCATGTCGTACATCGCGACCCGGCTCCGCGTCACCGCGGCCTCGGCCACGGCGATGTCGGAGAAGTGACGCGCGGACCACTCGTCGCGGACCGGAAGGTGGAACCCGGTCTCGAGCAGCGCCGCGAGTTCGCCCGCGTTGCTCTCGTACCAGGCGGGGCGCTCCCAGCCTCCGCCCTGGACGAAGCGGGCGTCCAGCGCGACCTCCGCGGCGTGGAACGGGCTGCGCCGCAGTCCTCGCAGCGCCGTGCGCTGCTGGCGGGGGTGCACGATGTCGTACACCTCCACGAACGCCTGGGCGCTGGTGGCGGCGATGAAGGCGGGACTGCGCTCGACCGATTCGAAGCGATACAGATCGGACTCGTGGAGGTCGATCTCCGAGGCGCCGTCGATCAGGGTCTGGGCGAGAGCGCGCGCGATACCGGCGGAGTGCGTCACCCACACCGCCTCCGCCACCCAGAAGCCGGCCAGATGCCGGTGCTCCCCGACGATCGAGTGACCGTCGGGAGTGAAGGAGAAGATGCCGTTGAATCCGGATTCGACCTTCGACTCCCGCAGCGCCGGAAGCACTCTCGCGGACTCACGCCAGGCCGGCGCGAAATCGTCCTCGGTGAACGGCAGCATCGACGGCATCGGTGGGGGCGCCACGGACGACGCGTCACCGTCCGCGTCCCACGACAGCGTGCCCATGTCCGCGGGCATCGGGTCGTGGCCGTAGTAGCCGATACCCAGACGATCCCCGTGCTCCCGGTAGTAGAGGTCGCCGTCCTGGTGACGAAGGATCGGCAGACTCGCGTCCGTCGCACCGGTGTTCCGGCCGACCAGCGCCTCGATCTGTCCGGTGTAGGCGTACTGGTGCGCCATCGGGACCAGGGGAACAGTGAGGCCCACCGTGCGCCCGAGCTCGGCACCCCAGAAGCCCGCGGCCGACACGACGATGTCCGCCGGCACGTCGCCGTGCGGGGTCCGCACTCCCGTCACACGTCCACTCGCCTGGAGGATCTCGGTCACCGGACTGTCCCCCCGGAACACCGCCCCGCGCGCCTGCGCCGCACGCGCCTGCATCTCGGCGGCCCGCACCGCCCGGGCGAGACCGTCGCTCGGAGTGTGGAACGCGCCGAGCACGACGTCCGGGTCCACGAGCGGGTGCAGAGCCGCCGCGGCCGCGGCGTCGACGAGCCGTCCCTCGATGCCCCACGAGCGCGCCCACCCGGCCTTGCGTTGCAGATCCGTCCACCGAGCCTCGGTCGTCGCGATCTCGAGGCCGCCGAGCGTGTCGAAGCACGGTCCGTCGTCGTGCGTGAGTGCGCGGAACTTGTCGGCCGTGTAGGCCGCGAAGTGGGCCATGGAGCGCGAGGGATTCGTCTGGAACACCAGCCCGGGGGCGTGCGAGGTGGATCCGCCGGTGGAGAACAGCGGCCCCTGGTCGAGCACGGTGACGTCCGTCCACCCACGGGCGGTCAGTTCGTCCGCCAGGGAGGTCCCGACGATGCCGGCGCCGATGACGACGATACGAGGTGTCACGAGCGTCCCCCTGGGACCTGTTGCGATCAGCGCAACGATGAGTGGTTTACGCAACACAGACTCGACGCCCCGGGCCGGGCTGTCAACCCGGCACGCTGTGGTTCGACACACCTGTGCAGCGATTGACGCGGTGGATCGTCCTGGTGCATCCTGTTGCGCAGATCGATTACAGTTGCGATCGACGCAACACCGTCACACTCGCGGGAGGCATCATGCCGGACACCGTTCATCGCGTCGCCGTCTGCTCCGCATCGGCCCTCCCCGTGGGCGAGGTCGCCACCGTCACCCCGCCGGGTCACACCGCTATCTCCGTCTTCCACACCGAGGATGGCCTCTTCGCGATCGACGACACGTGCACACACCAGGACGCCTCGCTCGCCGACGGATGGGTGGAGAACTGCGCGGTCGAGTGCCCGCTCCACGAGTCGTGCTTCGATCTGCGGACCGGCGCCCCCTCGGGCACACCGGCGAAGACTCCCGTTCGGACATATGCGGTGCACTTCGTCGACGGCGCGGTCGTGCTCGACCTCCCCGGCTCGTGACGACCCCCGACAGGCCCGACATCGAGACGGTGGACTCCGTCCTGGTCGTCGGGGCGTCGCTCGCGGGCTCGACCGTCGCGACCGCTCTCCGCGAGGACGGGTTCACGGGCCGCGTCACCGTCGTCGGCGACGAGCCCCACCTGCCGTACGATCGCCCGCCCCTCTCCAAGGCCTTCCTGCAGGGATCGGCTCCCGACCCGTGGCTCGTTCCCGAACCCGATGCGCTCGACGTCGACTGGGTGCTCGGGACACCGGCTGTCGGCATGACCGGTCGGAGCGTGGAGCTCGCGGACGGGCAGGAGGTGAGTGCCGACGTCGTCGTCATCGCGACCGGCGCGCGCGCACGGACCCTGCTGGGCGCCGACGACCTCCGCGGCGTTCACACGCTGCGCACGTTGGACGACGCCGCCGCACTGCGCTCGTCGCTGGCCACGGCGACCACCATGGTGGTGATCGGCGCGGGATTCATCGGAGCCGAGGTGGCCTCCACGGCCGCCGGCCTCGGCATCTCCGTCACCATCGTCGAGGCGTCCACCGCTCCCCTGTCCGGCCCGCTCGGCCTGACGATGGCGGAGGTCTGCGTCGATCTGCATCGTGCGAACGGCGTGACCCTCCTGCTCGGCGCCGCCGTCGACTCTCTCGAGGGCCGCGACGGGGCCGTCACCTCCGTCCTGCTCGGGGACGGGACGGTACTGCCCGCCGACGTCGTGGTGATCGGAATCGGATCGATCCCCAACACGGAGTGGGCGGCAGCGTCCGGCCTCGCCATCGACGGCGGTTTCGTCACCGACGCGCAGTGCCGCACCACCGTTCCGGGCGTCTACGCGATCGGGGACTGCGCTCGCGCGTTCGACGAGGTGCTGCAGGACCACCATCGCAGCGAACACTGGTCGCACGCGGTCACCCAGGCTCGGCGAGTGGCGCGGTCGATCGTGGGGGCGCAGCCCGCGCCGTCCGGTGTTCCGTATTTCTGGTCGGACCAGTACGGCTCTCGCATCCAGTTCGCCGGCCGTCGCCAGTCGACCGATTCGGTGCGCGTGGTCGAGGGCGACCCGGAGGCCGGCTCGTTCGTCGCCGTGTACGAGCGAGCGGACGACGTCGTCGCCGTCCTGGCGATGAACAACGCCCGATCGTTCACCAGGATGAGGAAGAGCCTCGGGGCCTGATTCTCCGCATGCCGATCAGCATTGGGTGCGTATAACAATCTCGAAGTCGCTTTTCTGTGATCAGCCCGGAGAACTCCGTTGGCACTGCACAGCGCTCGTCGCCGGGGATAGGTTGCCGTCATGACTGCCGAGATCCTGGCCACCGACGCCGTCGCGAGCGACACCACGTTCGACCCGGCGCAGCATGCGCTGGACATGGTGGGCTACCACTACCGCGCCGACGACTACTACGAGGTCGGCCGCGAGAAGGTGCGGGAGTACGCGAAAGCCGTCCGCGACTTCCATCCGGTCCACTGGACCGAGGAGGGCGCACTCGAGGTCGGCTATCCGGCGCTGATGGCGCCGCCCACGTTCTTCTCGCTGGTCGGCATCATCGCCCAGCAGAAGCTGCTCGAGCGCATCGCCACCGGATACGACCTCAGCCGGATGCTGCAGACAGACCAGCATGCCGAGTACTTCGCGCCGATCCTGGCGGGCGACCGGCTCACGTGCGACGTCTCGCTCGACTCCTTCCGCACGGTCGTCGGCCGCGACATGATGGTGACCAAGACCGTCATCACCAACCAGCGCAACGAGCTGGCGCAGATCACGTACACCACACTGCTCATCGGGCGCGCCGACGACGGCGACGACAGCATCGCGGACGTCGCGCGCGGCATGGTCATGAACGGCATGTTCACCCTGTCCACGTCCGACGAGGTGGCCGACGTCAATCCCGGCGGTGACGACCTCGAGACGGTCTACGCCCCGCCCGTCGTCGTCCCGCACACCGGCCATGCCCGTCGGCGCTTCGAGGACGTGGCGGTCGGCGACGCACTGCCCACCAGGACGGTGCTGCTCTCGCGCGGCGATCTCGTGAACTACGCGGGCGTGGTCGGCGACAACAACCCCGTGCACTGGAGCGACCACTTCGCGTCGCTGCTCGAGCTCGACACCGTCGTCGCCCACGGCATGCTCACCATGGGCCTCGGCACCGGCTTCGTGTCCGAGTGGCTCGGCGACCCGGGTGCCCTGAAGGACTGCACCGTGCGCTTCACCAGCCCCGTCATGGTCGACCCGGTGTCCAAGTCGGAGATCGTCATCGACGGCACGGTGAAGTCGAAGGACGAGGCGACCCGGACTGCGGTGGTCTCCATCGACGCCCGCTACAAGGGCAAGCGCATCCTCGGCCACAAGGCCATGGCCACCGTTCACCTGGCCTGAGACGCCTCAGCTCCCGGCCACGGCTCCGCGTACCGAGGCCGGGAGCTTCGTCACCTTCGAGAACGGCCCGACCACGGCGGCCGCCATGGGCCGCGCCAGCAGGGTCCGGGCGACATCGCGGACCTCGTCGTTGGTCACCTGATCGATGCGCGCGAGCGTCTCCTCCACCGACCTGTGGTCGCCGTAGTTGAGCTCGCTGCGACCGATCCGGTTCATTCTCGATCCGGAATCCTCCAGTCCGAGAACCAGTCCCCCGCGCATGCTCCCCTTCGCGCGAGCGCACTCCGCGTCCGTGATGCCGTCGGTGGCCACCGACGCGAGCACGTCGCGGATCACCGAGGTGACCTCGCCGAGATTCTCGGGCTGGCATCCGGCGTACACCGAGAACGCACCCGTGTCGGAGAACGTGTCCACCGACGAGTACACCGAGTACGCGAGACCGCGCTCCTCCCGGATCTCTTGGAACAGACGCGAACTGAGCCCTCCACCGATGGCGGTGTTCAGAACCGACAACGCCCACCGATGACCCTCGTGGCGTCCGAACGCCCGCACGCCCAGGCACAGGTGCGCCTGTTCACTGTCCCGCGTCGTCAGGCTCAGGGCCGGGCGCGCGGTGATGCGGCCCGCTCCCCCACGCCGCGGTGCCGGTTCGGCGGCACCGGCGATCCGGTCGGCGAAACTGCGACGGACCCCCGCCACCACGTCGTCGTGGTCGACGTTGCCGGCGACCGCCACCACCATGCGCGGCGGGGTGTAGCGCCGAGTGTGGAACGAGTGCAGCTGATTCCGCGTCATGGACTCGATGGACTCCACCGATCCGATGACGGGACGACCGATGGGGTGGTCACCGAACAGCGCGGTGAGGAAGGCGTCACCGAGCAGGTCCTCGGGGTCGTCGTCGCGCATCGAGATCTCCTCGAGCACCACCTGGCGTTCGACATCGACGTCCTCGGCGCGGCAGCGACCGCGGAGCACCACGTCCGCCACCAGATCGAGTCCGAGGTGCAGGTCCTCGTCGAGCACGTGCGCGTAGAAGCACGTGTGCTCCTTGGACGTGAACGCGTTGAGCTCGCCGCCGACTCCGTCCATCACCTGCGCGATGTCCAGAGCCGTACGGGTGGGGGTGGCCTTGAACAGCAGGTGCTCGAGGAAGTGCGCGGCACCGGCGACGGTGCGGCCCTCGTCGCGCGAACCGACGGCGACCCAGACGCCGACCGAGGCGGACCGCACGCCGGGAACGAACTCCGTGACGACTCGGACGCCGCCCGGCAACACCGTGCGGCGGACGCCGGACGGTTCGGGTGTACGCACACGGCGGCGCGGCCGGGAGCCCGAGAGCTCCGCAGACCGCGCCGCCGCGTTCGTGTACTTCTTACTCAGCGCTGACCTCGTCGGAGGTGGCGACCTGATCGTCGGCCGGCGCGGCGGCTGCCGCGTCGTCCTCGACCGGGACGAGGCTGATCTTGCCGCGGTTGTCGATGTCGGCGATCTCCACGCGGAGCTTCGATCCGACGCTGACGACGTCCTCGACCTTGTTGATGCGCTTGCCGCTGCCCAGCTTGGAGATGTGCACCAGGCCGTCACGACCGGGGAGCAGCGAGACGAACGCGCCGAATGCCGTGGTCTTGACGACGGTTCCGAGGAACCGCTCGCCGACCTTGGGCAGCTGCGGGTTCGCGATGGCGTTGATCATGTCGATCGCGGCCTGTGCGGACGGGCCGTCCGCAGCACCGACGTAGACGGTGCCGTCATCCTCGATCGAGATGTTGGCGCCGGTCTGCTCGGTGATCGAGTTGATCATCTTGCCCTTGGGCCCGATGACCTCGCCGATCTTGTCCACGGGGACCTTGATCGCGGTGACACGCGGTGCGTACGGGCTCATCTCGTCCGGCGCGTCGATGGCCTCGGCCATGACGTCGAGGATCGTGACGCGCGCGTCCTTGGCCTGCGACAGTGCACCGGCCAGAACCTGCGACGGGATGCCGTCGAGCTTCGTGTCCAGCTGCAGGGCGGTGACGAACTCGCGGGTGCCGGCGACCTTGAAGTCCATGTCGCCGAACGCGTCCTCCGCACCGAGAATGTCGGTGAGGGCGACGTAGCGGGTCTCACCGTCGACCTGGTCGGAGACCAGACCCATGGCGATGCCGGCGACCGGTGCCTTCAGCGGCACGCCGGCGTTGAGCATGCCCAGCGTCGACGCACAGACCGAGCCCATCGACGTGGAGCCGTTGGAGCTGAGCGCCTCCGAGACCTGACGGATGGCGTAGGGGAACTCCTCCTGGCTGGGGAGCACGGGGAGCAGCGCGCGCTCCGCGAGGGCTCCGTGGCCGATCTCGCGACGCTTCGGCGATCCGACGCGTCCGGTCTCGCCGGTGGAGTACGGCGGGAAGTTGTAGTGGTGCATGTAGCGCTTGCTGGTCTCGGGTCCGAGCGAGTCGATCTGCTGGGCCATCTTGACCATGTCGAGGGTGGTGACGCCCAGGATCTGGGTCTCGCCACGCTCGAACAACGCGCTGCCGTGGGCGCGCGGGATGACGGCGACCTCGGCGGAGAGCTCACGGATGTCCGTGATGCCGCGGCCGTCGATGCGGAACTGGTCCCGCAGGATGCGCTGACGCACGAGCTTCTTGGTCAGCGAGCGGAACGCTGCGCCGATCTCCTTCTCGCGGCCCTCGAACCGGTCGCCCACGCTGGTGAGGATCTGGTTCTTGACCTCGTCGAGCTTGCTCTCGCGCTCGGTCTTGCCCGCGATGGTGAGCGCCTCGTTGAGCGGGATCTGAGCCGCACCCTCGACAGCCTCGAACACGTCGGACTGGTACGCGGGGAAGAGCGGGAAGTCGCCGGTGGGCTTGGCGGCCGCCGTGGCGAGCTGCTTCTGCGCCTCGCACAGCGATGCGATGAACGGCTTCGCTGCTTCGAGGCCCTCGGCCACGATGGCCTCGGTGGGCGCCTGCGCGCCGTCCTCGACGAGGGCGATGACCTTCTCGGTCGCCTCGGCCTCGACCATCATGATCGCGACGTCGGCGTCCGCACCGGTGCCCGAGACGACGCGGCCGGCGACGACCATGTTGAACACGGCCTTCTCGAGCTGCTCGTTGGTGGGGAACGCGACCCACTGCTTGTCGATCAGGGCGACACGGACGCCGCCGATGGGGCCGGAGAACGGCAGGCCCGCGAGCTGGGTGGACGCCGACGCGGCGTTGATGGCCACGACGTCGTAAAGGTCCTTCGGATCGAGGCTCATCACGGTGATGACGACCTGGATCTCGTTGCGCAGTCCGTCGACGAACGTCGGACGCAGCGGCCGGTCGATCAGGCGACAGGTCAGGATGGCGTCGGTGCTGGGGCGTCCCTCACGACGGAAGAACGATCCGGGGATGCGGCCGGCGGCGTACATCCGCTCCTCGACGTCCACCGTGAGCGGGAAGAAGTCGAAGTGGTCCTTGGGGTGCTTCGAGGCGCTGGTGGCCGAGAGCAGCATGGTCTCGTCGTCCAGGTACGCGACGACGGCGCCGGCGGACTGCTTGGCCAGCCGGCCGGTCTCGAAGCGGATGGTGCGGGTGCCGTACGACCCGTTGTCGATGACGGCGGTGGTCTCGAACACGCCCTCGTCGACCTCGGTGGCCGCTGCGGTGTTCGTGGTGGTCTCTGACATGGAAGTCTTCTCGTCCTCTCGTCTTCGCCGTGCCCACCCGGGCGCGCACTCGAACCCGGTGGTCCGGTGCGGCGTCCCCGAGTCGACGTGCGAGCGGAGGCGGCCCACGATCGAAGTCCCCCGGGCCGGGTCGCGCTCCGCGCGTCCGGAAACCGAGAGACCACTACCGAAGACCGACACCGCGACGTGTGTCGGGGACGAACGGCTGATGGTGCTCACCGCCGAGTCGGCGGCCTACCTGTGATGCTGTGCACTCCCGGAGAGGGAGTACTGCTGTGACACTACCGGTCCACGACGAACGGCCGACGAGGAACAGCCGTGGGCTGCCTCGCCGGCGCGATCGCGTGAACCATGACGGAAATTATCGACGCAGTCCCAGACGCTCGATGAGCGAGCGGTACCGCGCGACGTCGACCTTCTGCACGTACTTGAGCAGACGACGACGACGACCCACGAGCAGCAGCAGGCCGCGACGCGAGTGGTGATCGTGCTTGTGCACCTTGAGGTGCTCGGTGAGATCCTGGATGCGCTTGGTGAGCATCGCCACCTGGGCTTCCGGCGATCCGGTGTCCGTCTCGTGGACGCCGTACTCGCCGAGGATCTGCTTCTTCTGTTCGGTGGTCAAAGCCACAGTGAAACTCCTGATGCAGTGCCGTCCGCGCGTGGATGGTGCCGCACCCGAGGGCGCGGTGTTGCAGCCGCCGCGGACCGCAGCGAACAACAGTCGTCCATTCTACCTCAGTGGCCGAGGCCCGAACGACACCTCTTCATTCAGGCGTCCAGGGCGGCGAGGATGTCGCGGGCACGGTCGACGTCGAGATCCATCTGCGCGATCAGCTCGTCCACCGACGCGAAGGCCTCCATGCCGCGCAGACGCTCGACGAAGTCCACCGCGACGTGCTGCCCGTAGAGATCGGCGTCGCCGTCCAGGACGAACGCCTCCACCGTGCGGGTGCGCCCCGAGAACGTGGGATTGGTCCCCACCGACACCGCTGCGCGACAACGCTTTCCGGGAGTCACGGTACCCATGATCGGTCCGGGCCCGAGCACCGTGAACCACGACGCGTACACCCCGTCCGCCGGGATGGCGGCGTGCATGGGCGGCTTGACGTTGGCCGTGGGGTAGCCGATGGTGCGGCCACGGCCGTCACCGTGCACCACCACGCCCTCGACTCGGTGGGGTCGACCGAGCGCGTCGGCGGCGGCCGCGACGTCACCGGCGTCGACGCAGGCGCGAATGTAGGTGGAGGAGAACGTGACCGACTCCTCGGCCAGCAGAGTGACACCGTCGACCGCGAACCCGAACCGCGTGCCGGCGGACCGGAGCAGATCGACGTTGCCGGCGGCCTTCTTGCCGAACGTGAAGTTCTCCCCCACCACGACCTCGGCGGCGTGCAGCCGCTCGACGAGGATGTCGTGGATGTAGCGATCGGGGGTGAGCTTCATGAACTCCGGCGTGAAAGGCATGACGCAGAAGACGTCGATGCCCAGTTCCTCGGCCAGTTCGGCACGCCGGGTGAGGGTGGTCAGCTGGGCCGGGTGACTGCCCGGACGCACCACTTCCATCGGATGCGGATCGAAGGTCATGAGCACACTCGGCACTCCGCGTGCCGCCGCCGATGTCACGGCGCGGTCGATCAATTGGGCGTGGCCGCGGTGTACGCCGTCGAACACGCCGATCGTCAGAACACATCTGCCCCAGTCGGCCGGGACATCGTCGAGACCTCGCCATCTCTCCACGACCAGGAGCCTACGGGCCGACGATCGACCGGTCACGTCCGGCGCACCGACGGCTAAGCTGTCGGCGTGCCAGCCCCTGCCCTCTCCACCGTCGCGCAGGACTACCTCAAGGTCATCTGGACCGCGAGCGAGTACTCCGACGAGCCGGTGAGCACCAAGATGCTCGCCTCCCGGATGTGCGTCTCGCCGTCCACGGTCTCCGAGGCCGTACGCAAACTCGCCGATCAGGGCCTCGTCGACCACGCCCGCTACGGGTCCATCACGCTCACCGAGGCCGGGCGGCGCGCCGCCATCGGCATGGTCCGCAGGCATCGGCTCATCGAGACCTGGCTGGTCGAGGAGATGGGCTACGGCTGGGACGAGGTGCACGACGAGGCCGAGGTGCTCGAACACGCGGTGTCGGACCTGCTCGTCGAGCGCATCGACGCCAAGCTCGGTCGGCCGTCACGCGACCCGCACGGTGATCCCATCCCCACCATCGACGGCACCATTCCCGCGCCGCCGGCGGTACCGCTCAGCGATTTCGTCGCGGGCCAGAAGGGCCACGTCACCCGCATCTCCGACTCGGATCCGGACATGTTGCGGTACTTCGATTCCATCGGCATAACCCTCGACCTGTCGATCACGATGGTCGAGCGCCGCGACTTCGCCGGGACCGTGGCCGTACAGGTGGCCGACACGGTACTCGACCTGGGTCATGTTGCCGCCGAAGCGATCTGGATGACCACGGACTGACGCCGGACCGCCCCGACGAACTCAGGGGCGCAGCGTGGCCGGCCGCACGACCATCACGGTGCTGGCCCGCTTGCCGCGTTCCTGCACCAGGGCGATGGTGTGGCCGTTCTCGTCCAGTGCCGCGTAGATGCCGGGCATCCCGATCGGGTCGAGCCAGCGTCCCTGGCTCAACGATTCGGCCTCGTCCGACGTGACCGTCCGGTGCGGGAACGCCGTGCGAGCGGCAGCGTCGATGTCGAGGCTCACGTGCGGGTCGTCCCGCACCTCGTCGAGAGTGCGGGCGTGCTCCAACGTGAACGGTCCGACCCGGGTGCGCCGCAACGCGGTCAAGTGGCCGCCGACGCCCAGGGACGCACCCAGGTCTCGCGCGAGCGCCCGCACGTAGGTCCCGGACGTGCACTCGACGTGGACGTCCAGATCGATCACGTCGCTCCCCCGGCGACGCTCCAGGACGTCGAAGCGGGAGACGGTGACCGTGCGCGGTTCGAGCACGACGTCCTCGCCCTCCCGAACGAGAGCGTGGGCGCGCTTGCCGTCCACCTTGATGGCGCTGACACTCGACGGGACCTGACTGATCTTCCCGGTCAGCGCGGCGACGGCCTCGTCGATCCCGGAGTCCGTCACCGCACTCGTGTCCGCCGTCGACACCGTCTCGCCCTCGGCGTCGTCGGTGGTGGTGGCGGCTCCGAGGCGGACGGTCGCGGTGTACTCCTTGGTGGTCAGCGACAGCAGACCCAGCATCTTGGTCGCTCGCTCGACACCGAGCACCAGCACCCCCGTCGCCATGGGATCGAGAGTGCCGGCGTGTCCGATGCGGCGCGTCTTCAAGGCCTTGCGACAGGCGGAGACGACGTCGTGGCTGGTGACTCCGCCACTCTTGTCCACCACCAGAAGTCCGGCGCCGTCGAGTCCTGTGGGGGGTTTGGGGTGAGCTGGCACGAGGGAGAAGTCTGTCAGAAGATCGCGGGAAGGCCGGAGGCCGGCCGTCAGAAGACCGTGATCGCAGTGACGACGAGGCCGTCGGAGACGGCCCAGCGTCCGTCGAGGGAGGTGAGCGGTGCGCCGCTGGTGGTGTCGCCGGGGACCAGCAGCCGGGAGCGGAAGGTACCGGTGATGGTCGAGCGTCCCGCCGAGTCGGCATCGCGCTCGAAGGTGATGTGCGCGTCCTCGAATCCGAGCCACCGCCCGGTCAGCGGGTACCAGGCCTTGTACGTCGCCTCTTTCGCGCAGAACAGCAGTTTGTCCCACTGCACCTCGTCGTCGGTGCGGGTGGCCAGGACCTCACGCTCGGCCTCGATGCTCACGGCTTTCAGCACGCCGTCCGGTAGCGGTTCGTGCGGTTCCGCGTCGATGCCCACCGAGCGGACCTGCAACGCGTAGCCCACGGCGGCGGCGCGATAGCCGTCGCAGTGCGTGAGCGAGCCGACGACGCCGCCCGGCCACACCGGCGATCCCATCTCGCCGCGCAGGATCGGACCGGGCTCGAGTCCGAGCCGGCCCATCGCGAGTCGGGCGCAGTGCCGCGCCGAGGTGAACTCGCGCTTGCGCTTGTCGACGGCCTTCTCCACGAGATGCGCCTCGCGGGGGTGCGGGGTGAGACCGGGCGGATCCTCGAACAACTCCTCGGCGACGACGCCGCGCGCGAGCAGCCCGCCGAGCAGGGAGGTCTCTCGTGCCGTCGTCACAGTCGCTTCTCCGCTCGCATCTTCTCCACTTCCGCTTCCATCTCCGGCGTGACCGTGAAGTGGCCGCCGAACTTGTTCAACGATCCCGGCGGGTACTCGGGGACCGGAAGGATCTGTCGCAGCACCTGATCCGGGAGTCCGCGGCGTTTCCACTCGCGCGGGTAGCCCACCGACACCTCCTCGAATCGGACGCCGTCGTAGTACGTCGTCCGTGGGATGTGGAGGTGGCCGTAGACCGCACACAGGGCGTTGTAGCGGGTGTGCCAGTCCTTGGTCGCCGTGGTTCCGCACCAGAGGGCGAACTCGGGATAGAACAGCACCTCGGTGGGCTGCCGCACCAGCGGCCAGTGGTTGATCAGCACCGTCGGGATCGAGGTGTCCACCTCGGCCAACCGCTTCTCGGTGATCGCCAGCCGCGCCGCGCACCACGCGTCGAGGGATGCGTAGGGCGTCGGGGTGATGAGGAACTCGTCGGTGGCCACCACGTTGCGGCTGCGCGCCAGGGCCAGACCGTCGAGCTTGTTCGTGGTGCCCGCGGGCAGGAACGAGTAGTCGTACAACACGAACATCGGCACCAGCGTGACAGGGCCCACATATCCCGACCGGCCTCCGGCCTGCCCGACCTCCCCCTCCCACACGGGGAACGGGTCCTCGGGCGTCAGCACACCCAGTTCCCGGCACATCGTGACCAGGTAGTCGTAGCGCGCCTCACCGTGCATCTGTACCGGGTCCTTGACCGTGGTCCACAGCTCGTGGTTTCCCGGCACCCAGATCACGGTGTCGAACTTCGACTTCAGCTCGGCGAGCGCCCAGCGAATGTCGTCCGTCTTCTCCGACACGTCTCCGGCGACGATCAGCCAGTCCTCGGGGCTCTCCGGTTCGATGGCCTCGGTGACGGGCCGGTTGCCCTTGTGACCGACGTGGATGTCGCTGACGGCCCACAACTTGGCTGGCACACTCACGACCCTTCTGCGGTTGATGTTCGGCTCCCGACGGTATCGGTCCCCGTTCTGATCCAGGCGCCCGACGCGGTCCGCCAGACCACGGAGACCGCTCTCAGGCTGACGAACACCATCAGGCCCACCCAGATTCCCGGCAACCCCCAGTCGAGGATCGCCGCGAGCCAGATCAGCGGTAGGAACCCGACGACGGCGCTCGCGAGAGTCGCGTTCCGCAGGAAGGCGGCATCACCGGCCCCGAGCAGCACACCGTCGAGGGCGAACACGACGCCGGCGACGGGGATCAGCGCGACGAACAACCACCAGATGCCGTCGATGCTCGCCAGGGTCGACGAGTCGGACGTGAAGAGCGGCGGGATCACGGCGTGGGTGGCGGCGAACAGTCCTGCGAGCACCACGGCGAAACCGACGGACCACGCGGTCACCCGCGAGGCGAGCATCGACGCGGCGCGGCCACGGCCCGCTCCCAACGCGGCGCCGACCAGGGACTGTGCGGCGATGGCCAACGAGTCCAGCATCAACGCGACGAGATTCCACAACTGCAGAACCACCTGATGGGCCCCGACCGCACCGGCACCGAAGCGGGACGCCACGGTCACCGCGGACAGGAAGCAGGCCTGGAAGGCGAACGAGCGGAGCACGAGGTCCCGGCCGAGGACGAGCTGGCGGCGGATGATCGCGAGATCCGGCCGGAGCGAGCAGGTCCGCGGCCCGCGCATCAGGGCGGAGACGAACAGCGTCGCTGCGACGGCCTGGCCGATGACGTTGGCCACGGCGGATCCGACGAGGCCGAGGGCCGGAACGCCGATCAGACCGTGCACGAGGACGGGACACAGCACGGCCGACAGTGCGAGCCCCGCCACCACGTACCGCAACGGCCGCACGGTGTCCTGCACGCCGCGCATCCACCCGTTCCCGGCGAGCGTGACGAGGATCAACGGGGTGCCGAGCACGCCGACCCGGAGCCACGTGGTGGCCTCGGCGGTGATGTCTCCCCCACCGCCCAGCACCGACAGGATCGGGTTCGCGAAGAGCTGGACCACCAGGATCAGCAGGAGGCCCAGCACCACTGCGAGCCACGTGGCCTGGACGCCCTCGTTGCGGGCGTCGTCGTCCCGGCCCGCACCGTGCAGCCGTGCCGCGCGCGCGGTCGTCCCGTACGAGAGGAACGTCAGCTGCGTACTCACCTGGGCGAGAACGAGGCCACCGACGGCCAGACCCGCGAGTGGGAGCGCACCGAGTCGACCCACCACCGCGGAGTCGAAGAGCAGGTACAGCGGCTCGGCCACCAGGACGCCGAGTGCAGGGAACGCGAGGCCGAACAGGGTGCGAGCGGACACCCGCCCGTCCACGGCGGAGCGATCGGTCACCCGAGCGCGGCGACCAGGGCGGCGACGTCGTCCTCGATCGGGCCCGTCGCGGTGTAGCCGGCGGAGAACTTGTGGCCGCCCCCTCCCAGCGCGGACGCCACGACGGAGACGTCGACACTGCTCTTCGCGCGCAACGACACGGCCCAGCCCGCCTCGTTCTGCTTGAACACGGCGGCCACCTCGGCCTCCGCGGTGGTGCGCACGATGTCCACGACGCTCTCGATCTCCTCGGGACGCAGTCCGCGAGAGTCCTCGAGCCGCACGATCGCGTAGACGAGCCCACGCGAGCCGGCCGCGTCCGGCACCAGGCGCGCCGAGCCCAGGACGGCGCCCAGCATCGGCAGCCAGGCGAAGGGGTGGGTGTCGAGCAGGCGACGCGAGATGGCGGCGCCGTCGATCCCGGTCGCGAGAAGTCGCTCGGCCAGCAGGTGGGAGCCCGGCCGGACCCAGCGGAACGATCCGGTGTCGGTCACGAGGCCGGCGAACAGGCAGTGCGCGAGGTCCCGGTCGATCTCGACGCCCCACTCGTCGAACAGCACGGCGACCACCGCGGTGGTGGACTCCGCACTCGCATCGATCACGTGATGCGTGCCGTAGAAGGTGTTGGACCGGTGATGGTCGACGACCAGGGACACGGCGCCGTCCAACCGGTCACCCAGTGACCCGAGCCTGCCTCGACTGCCGGCGTCCACGGTGACCACCAGGTCCGCGTCCGTCGGGACCTCGGCGGGCGGCACCAGGAACTCCGCTCCCGGCAGACCGATCATCGACTCGGGCAACGAGGCGGGCGCCGCGAAGGACACGGTCGGCCGCGCGCCGCGTCGCGAGAGCGCGATGGCCAGGGCGAGCGCACTGCCGATGGTGTCGGCGTCGGGTTGCACGTGGCACAGCAGAGTCACCGTCCGGGCGTCCTCGAGAAGACGGACGGCTTTCTGCATGTCTGCGCGCAGCGTGTCGGTCACCGGGGTCTCAGAGCTCGTCGGTGTCGCTTCGAGGCACCTTGTACGGATCCGGATCACCGGCGGGCTGCGCCCCCGCAGCGGCCTGAGCCACCTTGTCGTCGATCTGGCGGGCACGCTCGAGCAGTTCCTCCATGTGGCGCGCGGTGTCGGGCACCGTGTCCGCACGGAAGGTCAGCGTCGGGGTGAAGCGCACGCCGGTACCGGCACCGACCTTGGTGCGCAGAGCGCCCTTGGCCTTCTCCAGACCCAGAGCGGCAGCCTGGAAATCGGGCTCGGCGTCGAGCGTCTCGCCGCGCACGGTGTAGTAGACGGTGGCGTCGTGCAGGTCCGGGGTCACCTTGGTGTCGGTGACCGTCACGAACGACAGCCGCGGATCCTTGATCTCGTGATCGATGGCCGTCGCGACGATCGCACCGATGCGCTTGGCCAGTTTACGAGCGCGGGCTTGGTCCACCACGATGCGTCTCCTTCGTCCATCAGTCCTCGGGCCCGAACACTCGGCGCCGAACTGCGAGTAGTTGTAGTTCCGGCCTCTCGGCCACGTGTCGCTCGCACGAGTCGAGTACCTCGTGCAGGTGGGCGACGTCCCCGGTGGCGATGGCGACACCCACCATCGAACGACGGTAACGCTCCTGTTCCCCGGTCTCGGCGGCCGACACACCGAAGCGCTGCAGGGCAGCGACGACGGGCTTGATCACCGAACGTTTCTCCTTCAGCGAATGTACGTCGCCGAGCAGGATGTCGAGTTCGAGAGCACCGAGAAACACGAGCACCTCATCGATAGCAGGGTCGGACACCGTCTTCGACGAACGGGTGTGGCCCGCGGACATGCCGCGGGCCACACCCGTACGTTCTCGTCGATCAGTCGCGCGGCTTCTCCCGAAGCTCGTACGCCTCCACGACGTCTCCGACCTTGATGTCGGAGTACGTCACCGTCAGACCACACTCGTAGCCCTCGCGGACCTCGGTGGCGTCCTCCTTCTCGCGCCGGAGCGACGAGATGGTGACGAGCTCGGCGACCACGTTGTTGTCACGCAGCAGTCGAGCCTTCGCGTTGCGGCGCACCAGACCCGAGGTGACGAGGCAACCGGCGATGTTTCCGACCTTCGAGGAACGGAACAGCGCGCGGATCTCGGCCTGGCCCAGCGTGACCTCTTCGTAGACCGGCTTGAGCAGACCCTTGAGCGCCTTCTCGATCTCGTCGATCGCCTGGTAGATCACCGAGTAGTACCGGATGTCCACGCCCTCGCGGTTCGCCAGCTCCGTCGCCTTGCCCTCGGCACGGACGTTGAAGCCGATGATGATCGCGTTGGACGCCGACGCAAGGTTGACGTTGGTCTCGGTGACACCACCCACGCCGCGGTCGATGACGCGCAGTTCGACCTCGTCGTCGATCGCGATACCGACGAGCGCCTCCTCCAAGGCCTCCACGGTGCCGGAGTTGTCGCCCTTCAGGATCAGGTTGAGCTGCGACGTCTCCTTCAGTGCGGCATCGAGATCGTCGAGGCTGATCCGCTTGCGCGACTTCGCTGCCAGCGCGTTGCGCTTGCGAGCGTTGCGGCGGTCCGCGATCTGACGGGCGATCCGGTCCTCGTCGACGACGAGCAGGTTGTCACCGGCACCCGGCACCGACGTGAAGCCGATGACCTGGACGGGACGCGACGGGAGCGCCTCGATGACGTCCTCGCCGTGCTCGTCGACCATGCGACGGACGCGGCCGTAGGCATCGCCGGCGACGATCGAGTCACCGACACGCAGGGTTCCGCGAGCGATGAGCACGGTGGCCACCGGTCCGCGACCACGGTCGAGATGTGCCTCGATGGCGACACCCTGTGCGTCCATGTCCGGGTTGGCGCGCAGATCGAGCGCCGCGTCGGCCGTCAACAGCACTGCCTCGAGAAGGGCATCGATGTTGGTGCCCTGCTTGGCCGAGATGTCGACGAACATCGTGTCGCCGCCGTACTCCTCGGCGATGAGGCCGTACTCGGTCAGCTGCTGCCGGATCTTGTCCGGGTTCGCGCCTTCCTTGTCGATCTTGTTGACCGCGACCACGATCGGCACGTCTGCTGCCTGGGCGTGGTTGATCGCCTCCACCGTCTGCGGCATGACGCCGTCGTCGGCCGCGACCACGAGGATCGCGAGGTCGGTGGCCTTGGCACCACGGGCACGCATGGCCGTGAAGGCCTCGTGACCGGGGGTGTCGATGAAGGTGACCAGACGCTCGTTGCCCTCGAGCTCGGTGAGGACCTGGTAGGCACCGATGTGCTGCGTGATGCCACCGGCCTCGCCCTCACGCACGGTGGCGTTACGGATCGAATCCAGCAGTCGCGTCTTGCCGTGGTCGACGTGACCCATGACGGTGACCACGGGGGGACGCTGCTCGAGCTCGTCCTCGCCGCCCTCGTCCTCGCCGTAGGTGAGGTCGAACGAGTTCAGCAGTTCGCGGTCCTCGTCCTCCGGGCTCACGACCTGGACGACGTAGTTCATCTCGCCGCCGAGCAGTTCGAGCGTCTCGTCGTTGACCGACTGAGTCGCCGTCACCATCTCGCCGAGGTTGAACAGCGCCTGCACGAGTGCAGCCGGGTTCGCGTCGATCTTGTCCGCGAAGTCGGACAGCGATGCGCCGCGAGCGAGACGGATCGTCTCACCGTTGCCACGGGGCAACCGCACGCCACCGACTGCGGGAGCCTGCATGGATTCGTACTCGGCGCGCTTCGCCCGCTTCGACTTGCGGCCACGACGGACTGCGCCGCCGGGACGACCGAACGCGCCTGCCGCGGCACCGCGCTGGCCGGGACGGCCACCGCCACCGGGACGACCACGGAAACCGCCACCGGCAGGTGCGCCGGCACCGGGAGCGCCGGGTGCACCGCCGCCGCCACCGCGGTAACCGCCGCCGCCACCGGCACCGCCGGGACGACCGCCCGGTGCGCCGCCGGGACGACCCGGACGACCGCCGGCTGCGGGAGCCGGGCGAGCCGAGCGGCTCGGCATGGCACCCGGGTTCGGGCGGGGAGGCATGGAGCCGGGATTGGGACGGGGTCCGCCGGGGCGAGGTCCACCCTGACCTGCGGGGGGACGACCTGCTCCACCCTGAGCGGGTGCGCCGCCGGCCGGACGAGGTCCACCCTGGCCCGGAGCCGGACGCGGGGCGCCGGGTCGCGGACCGGCCTGTCCCGGAGCGGGACGCGGCGCGGGGCGCTCGACGGGTGCGGACGAGTAGGGATTGTTGCCGACGCGCGGTGCCTTCGGTCCCGGCTTGGGGCCGGGAGCAGCGGGCGCTGTGGGCGCCGACGCTGCCGGTGCCTCGGGGGCGGGTGCCGCCGGAGCAGCCGGTGCCGCGGGAGCGGCAGGTGCTGCGGGTGTCGGAGCCGGGGCAGCGGGTGCCGGGGCGGCGGGAGCCGACGGGGCCGGAGCCTGCGCGGCGGGCGCCTCGGGTGCTGCTGCGGCCGGTGCCTCGGGGGCCGCCGGAGCCGGCTTCGGACCGGGGCGGGGGCCGCCCGGCTTCGGGCCTGCGCCGTTTCCGGACGGACGGGCGCCGGTCGACGGTGCCGCGTCGCCGGACGCGGACGGGTACGACTCACGGAGACGTCGCGCGACCGGTGCTTCCACGGTCGACGACGCCGACTTCACGAACTCGCCCTGCTCTTTCAGCCGAGCGAGTAGATCCTTGCTGGTGACACCGAGTTCTTTAGCCAACTCGTGCACGCGGGCCTTGCCTGCCACTGCTCTCCTCACTGAGAGGTCGAGCGCGGCTCCTATGGCAGGCGCCCGCACGACCTCGGGTTATCTCGAAACGATGTTCATCGTCGGTGCTTCACGGTGTGCTCATGAATTCGTGTACCTGTTCTCCTCGTGGCGCGGCGAGGTGCCGCGACCGTTCGGCCGGTCGATCGGGTGTGGTCCACACCGTCACGGTGCGAACTCTCGGGCAAGCGCGGACAGGTCCAGCGGACCGGTCACGCGCAAGGCACGCCCGACGGCTCGACGTCGCTCCGCCTGCTGCAGACAAGTCGCGTCGGGATGCAACCATGCACCCCGGCCGGGCAGTCTGCGGCGATGATCGACCACGGCACCGACCGTGCCGGTGTCGGAGACGCCGGCGACGATCCGCACCAAGGCGGAAGGCGACTCGCGCTGTCTGCATCCTACGCACGTACGCACCGGTCCAGCTGGTGCGGACGCGGTGTCGTCGGACAACGCGTGTCGAGCCGTGTCACAGTCTAACGCGGATTCGGTCCGGTTCGGAACGTCGCCCGCTCGCGCGCGCCGACTCAGTGATCGTCCTCGGTCGGCGCGGCGTCGCTCCGGATGTCGATACGCCACCCGGTCAGGCGCGCGGCGAGCCGCGCGTTCTGACCTTCCTTGCCGATCGCGAGCGACAACTGGTAGTCGGGCACCACCACACGAGCGGCGCGGGCAGCCGCGTCGACGACCGTGACAGAGACAACCTTCGACGGTGACAACGCATTCCCGACGAACACGGCGGGATCGTCGTCGTAGTCGATGATGTCGATCTTCTCGCCGGCCAGCTCGCTCATGACGTTGCGGACACGCTGGCCCATCGGACCGATGCACGCGCCCTTGGCGTTGAGGCCGGACACCGACGTCCGCACGGCGATCTTCGACCGGTGTCCCGCCTCGCGGGCCACCGACACGATCTCCACGGACTCGTCCGCGATCTCCGGCACCTCGAGCGCGAACACCTTGCGGACCAGGTTGGGGTGCGTCCGGGACAGGGTGACCTGCGGGCCGCGATTGCCGCGGGTGACGCCCACGACGTAGCACTTGATGCGGTCGCCGTGCTCGTACGTCTCACCGGGCACCTGCTCCGCCGGCGGGATGGTCGCGTCCACGCCCTCGGAGTCGCTGCCGATCCGCACCACGACCGTGCCGCGTGCGTTCAGCCGTGCGTCGGCCTGGATGACACCGCCGACGATCTCGCCCTCGTGCGTCGAGTACTCACCGAACGACTTCTCGTTCTCGGCGTCTCGGAGTCGCTGCAGGATGACCTGACGCGCGGTGGTCGCGGCGATGCGACCGAACCCTTCGGGGGTGTCGTCCCACTCGGAGACGAAGTTCCCGTTCTCGTCGGTCTCGCGTGCCATGACGCGGACCTCGCCACTCTTGCGATTCACGTCGATGTAGGCGTCGGACCGGTGACCGGCCGTGTGCTTGTACGCGGTGAGCAGCGCACTCTGCAGCGTCTCGATCACCGCGTCGATGGTGATGCCCTTCTCCGCCTCGATCGCGCGGAGGGCAGTCATGTCGATGTTCACGTCGTTATCGGCTTTCGTCGTCTGTGTCGTCGTCTTCGTCACCGGAGACGGGCTCCTCCGGCGGGTTCAGCGGATCGAAGCGTCCGGGCGTGACGCCGCCCGCCATCTCGAGCTCCGCAGGATTGGGCTTCTTGAACTCCACCTGCACGGTGGCCGACGTGACCGCGTCGAGCGGCACGGTGCGCAGCGTCGGACCGGTGCGCGAGCGGAGAACGAGATCCAGTTCGGTCGTACCGCCCTCCGAGGTCCTGAGCTCCCCGACGCGGGCGTCGATCGTCTCGTCCCCGAGCACGACGGTGACCATCCGGCCGCGAGCACGACGCCAGTGGCGAGGCTCGGTCAGGGGTCGGTCGACACCGGGCGTGGTCACCTCGAGGTTGTACGCGGTGTCCCCGAATTCGGTTGCCGCGTCCAGGATGTCGGAGATCTCGTGGCTCAGCCGAGCGAGCGCGTCGAGCTCGAATCCGGAATCCCGATCGACGATCACCTTGACGACGCTGTGAGCACCGGCCTTCGACACGGTGACGTCCTCGAGATCGAGATCGCCGTCGGTGAACCCCGGGCCCGCCACGTGTGCGGAGAGGAGTGCGACGACCCTCTCCCTGGATGGAACCGGCATCGCTCGACCACTCCTCGCTGAAGTTGTACAGCTCGCCACCGGCGAACTGGGAAGGGACCACGATACCGCGACCGGGGCGCGTCTCCCGACACGCTGCGTCGTCGCGCCGAGAGTGCTCGTGTCCGGCGCGGGGACGGTGTCCGTGTCTGGCACGATGACCGGGTGCCACCGACAGTTCCGCACCGACCGGTCTTCCTGCACGGCCGCAGTCTCCCGACGCTCTCGCGGCGCACGATGTTGCGCGGTGCGGGAGCAGCGGTAGCGGGCACGACGATCCTCGCCTCGACGGTCGCGTGCTCGGACGGTGCGCAGGACGACGAGGCGGCGCAGCCCGATCCGCTCGCGGCCCATGCCGCCCGGGCCCGCCGGGACGCCGCCGCCGCGACGGCGGCGATCGCGCAGAACCCGGCGGCGGTCGACACTCTCACCGTGATCGCCGATCAGCGGACCGCCCACGCCGACGCGCTCGACACCGAGATCGCACGTCTCACTCCCCCGCCCACGGTGTCGGAGACCGCCGCTGCGGCGACCGGCACTGCCGAGCCGGTGTCGGCTCCGGCACTCACCGACTTGTCCGCGGCGCTGTCGGACGCGGGCCGCAGCGCAGCCGACGACGCGCGTGCGCTGTCCGGTTACCGAGCGGGCCTGCTCGGGTCGATCAGTGCCGCGTGCACGCTGGCGTCCGCGGCGGTGGCCGGATGAGTGATCTCGGCCCGGAGCAGCAGGCCCTCGTGGACGCGCTGAACGTGGAGTTCGCCGCCGTCTTCGCCTATGGCGTCATCGCGGCGTTCTCGAACCCCACCCGCGATCCGATGGTCGCGCAGTACGCCGCCGACCACCGAGCGCGGCGCGACGGCACCATCGACGCCCTGACCGCGGCCAGCGTCACCGCACCGGAGCCCGCGGCCGGGTACACGGTGCCGTTCCCGGTGACCGACGCGGTGGCGGCGGCACGGCTCGCGGCGCAGGTCGAGGACGACGCCGCAGTCGCCTGGCGGTCGGTCGTCGAACGGGCCCAGTCCGGGCACACCCGCGACATCGGCATCGTGGCCCTCACGGACTCCGCTCGGCGTGCCTCGGCGTGGAAGGCGATCCTCGGCATCTTCCCGTCGACGGTGGCCTTTCCCGGCACTCCGGCGACCTGACTCCTCCGCCGGTCTGGACCTCGACTCAGGGCTGATCGGTCACGGCGGCGACGATCACCGCGGTGCCCGCGGTCCACGACGCCGCGGCGAGCCGTGGGTGACCGTCGACCATGTCCTGCACCGCCGTCCACGTCGCCCCGTCGGCGTCACCGGTGACCACCACGGCGGTCCCGGGTCGACCGAGCACCAGCGCCCACTCGAGGTACTGCACGGCCTCGGCCGCACCGGCCCTCGAGACGTCGGCGGACACCACACCGAAGGTCGTGTCGTCGTCCGTGCGGAGCTGCGGCAACGATCCGGCGGGATCGCCGGCGACGATCTCCACCCGGCCTCGTGCCGCCTCCGCGTCGGCCCGGACGGCCGCGACACTCTCGTCCGCGGCGAGCACCACGACGGATCCGCGCTCGCCGACCGCGTCGGCCGCGAGAGCGGCCGAGCGCCCGTGTGTCGGCGCGATCAGCAGGACTCGGCGAGCGTCGACGAGCCGGGTCAGGACGGCAGGGAGAGACTCGCTCGACGACGAGGTGCTCACACGGGTCGCCCGACCGCGCGCAGGACCTCCCGGCCCGCCGACTCGGCCGGAACGTCGCGAGCCTCACCGGTGAAGCGATCCTTCAGCTCGACGGTGCCGTCCGCCCAGCCGCGACCGAGGACGACGACGAGCGGCACACCGATCAGCTCGGAGTCCTTGAACTTCACACCGGGAGACACCTTGGGACGGTCGTCCAGGACGACCTCGAGCCCGTGCGCGTCGAGTTCGACGGCGAGCGCCTCGGCACCCTCGCGCGCGCCCACGTCCTTGTTGGCGATGACGATGTGCACGTCGGCGGGTGCGACGGACGCGGGCCACCGCAGACCCTTGTCGTCGTGCATCTGCTCGGCGATGACAGCCACCAGGCGAGACACGCCGACGCCGTACGAGCCCTGGAGCAAGCGGGTGGGCTTGCCGTTCTCGCCGAGGACGTCGACCGCGAAGGCGTCGGTGTACTTGGTACCGAGCTGGAAGATGTGGCCGATCTCGATGCCGCGAGCGGACACCAGTGCGCCGCGGCCGTCCGGAGAGGGATCACCGTCGCGCACCTCGGCAGCCTCGATGGTGCCGTCCGCGACGAAATCGCGGCCCGCGACCAGATCGACGACGTGCTTGCCCTTCTCGTTCGCGCCGGTGATCCACGCCGTGCCGTCGACGACGCGAGGGTCGACGAGGTAACGCACGCCGTTGTCCTGCAAGGCCTTCGGTCCGATGTACCCCTTGACGAGGAACGGATTGGCGGCGAAGTCCGCGTCGCCCAGCATGACGAATTCGGCGGGGGCGAGGGAGGCCTCGAGGCGCTTCTCGTCCACGTCACGATCACCGGGAACGCCGATGGCGAGCAGTTCCCACTCACCGCCGGGGACGCGTGTCTTGAGCAGCACGTTCTTGAGCGTGTCCGCCGCGGTGACCGTGCGGCCGAGATCCGCACCGTTCGCCCAGTCGACGAGCGTCGCGATGGTCGGGGTGTCGCCGGTCTCGTGCACCGTCGGTTGCGGCAGGCCCTCGAGGGGGATCGACGGCGGAGCCGGCGTCGTGACGGCCTCGACGTTCGCGGCGTACCCGGACTCGACACACCGCACGTAGGTGTCCTCGCCGACGACCGATTCCGCGAGGAATTCCTCGGACGCGCTCCCGCCCATCGCCCCGGACGTGGCTGCGACGATGACGTAGCTGACACCGAGGCGCTCGAAGATTCGCTGGTACGCCTCGCGGTGGGCCTCGTAAGAGGTCTTCAGACCCGCCTCGTCGAGATCGAACGAGTACGAGTCCTTCATGACGAACTCACGGCCGCGCAGGATGCCGGCCCGCGGACGCTCCTCGTCGCGGTACTTGGTCTGAATCTGGTACAGCGTGACCGGCAGGTCCTTGTAGGAGCTGTACTCCCCCTTGACCGTCAGCGCGAAGAGCTCCTCGTGCGTCGGCCCGAGCAGCATGTCGACGCCCTTGCGATCCTTGAGCCGGAACAGCCCGTCGCCGTACTCGGTCCAGCGGTTGGTCACCTCGTACGGTTCGCGCGGCAGCAGCGCCGGCAGCGAGATCTCCTGGCCACCGATCGCGTTCATCTCCTCGCGCACCACCTGCTCGACGCGGCGCAGCACCCGGAGCCCGAGCGGCAGCCACGAGTACACACCGGGAGCGATGCGGCGGACGTAGCCGGCGCGCACCAGGAGCTTGTGGCTCGGTACCTCGGCATCGGCGGGATCGTCGCGGAGCGTGCGCAGGAACAGGTGGGACAGACGGGTGATCACAGGCGCACAGCCTAGTCCGTGGGTGTGTCGGTACCGTTCCTGCCGTGCTCGTTCTTCTGCCACCGTCCGAAACCAAGTCCGCGGGCGGCCGCGGTGATCCGCTCGATCTCGACCGGCTGTGGCTTCCGCAGCTCACCGACGTCCGATCGACGCTGGTGAACGCTCTCGTGTCCCTCGCCGACGATCCCGCGGCCTCCCGCACGGCCCTGGGACTCTCGCCGAAGCAGGACGACGAGATCGAGCGCAATGCGGCCCTGACGGTCTCGGCGACGAGACCGGCTCTCGAGCGCTACACCGGAGTGTTGTTCGACGCGTTGGACGCGGCATCGTTCACCCGGGCGCAGAAGGCCAAGGCTCGGCAGCGCCTCGCGATCGGGTCCGCCCTCTTCGGTGCGGTGCGAGCGGACGATCCGGTTCCGGCGTACCGGCTCTCGGGCGGGTCCGCACTGCCCGGGCTCCCCACGCTCCGCGCCCTGTGGAAGCCGGTGCTGCCCGCGGCGGTCACCGCCGCGGCCGACGGTCTCGTCGTCGATCTGCGCTCGGGAATCTACCGCGACCTGGGCCCCATACCCGGCGCGGTCACCGCCACCGTGCTCACCGAGCAACCCGACGGATCCCGCACCGTCGTCAGCCATTTCAACAAGCATCACAAGGGACTGCTGGCACGGGCGCTGACCGTCACCCGCGCGGAACCCACGAGCGCACGGGCCGTCGCCGCGGTCGCCGTCCGTGCAGGACTCCGAGCCGAGGTCGCATCGCCGACCGAGGTGATCGTGCTGACCGAATGAACCCGGTCCCGGAACTGCTGCAGCGCGGCGCCGATGCCGCCGTCGGTCGCACCGCCTCGCAACGCGTGGTGGACGACGTCGCGGACCAGTTGGTCGCCTGCACCGACGCGAATCCCCTCGCTCAGGGGTCCGTCACGCTCCTGTCCACGATCACGGCGCTGTACGAGGAGGGGTGGCAACCGCTCGACCTGCTGCACGTCGTCCGCCGCCACTGCACCGCCGAGGTCACCGGACTCGCCGCGGCGGCCCTCCTGCACGAGGCCGAGCTCTCCGACGCCACCGCGCGCGCGCCCGAGAGCTGGGTGCGCCAGGTCGAGGCGATCCGGGCGCTGCGCCCGGACGTCGAGTCGCCTGTCGACGCGTCTCCGAGTCTGCTCGCCGCGCGTCTGCGCCTCGGCGGTGCGTCCGACTACATCGCCGTCAGTGACCAGTGGATCGCCGTGCTCACGCTGCTCGGGCGGTGGCAGAGCCTGCCCCGACTCACCCGGATCGGTGCGCTGCCGTCGCAGTGGCCGTCGGCCCGGACCGCACGCCTGCTGCCGCCCGACACCGTCGTCGGGTCCGGCATGCTCGGACGCATCAGGGGGCTTCTCGCCAAGGCGGACTCGACCGAGTTCGAGGAGGAGGCCGATGCGTTCACCGCGAAGGCGCAGGAACTGATGACGAAGTACTCTGTCGACACCCTCGTGCTCGCCGAGGGCCGGACCGACGTCGTGAGCAGGCGTGTGCACGTCGACAATCCGCACGCGGATGCGCGTGCACAGTTGCTGCACGTGGTGGCGACGGTCAACCGCACCCGGGTGGTCTGGGACACCGATCACGCCCTCGCGACGGTGGTGGGTGCACCCGTCGACGTGGAGCAGACCGAGATGCTCTTCACCTCCCTCTCGGTGCAGGCGGCGCGCGCTCTGGCTCGCGCTCCCCGACCGGCTCGGCGGAAGAAGGCGGCATCCGGGTTCGACACGGCGTTCCTGTGGGCCTACGCCGTACGGCTGGGTGAACGCCTCGCCGAGTCGGACGCGCTGGCCCTCGAGGAGGCGAGTCGACGGTCCGGCGAATTGCTGCCGATGCTGGCGACGCAGACAGTGGCCGTCGAGGCAGAGGTCGAGCGACTGTTCCCGGCCACCCGGTCGGTCCGTGGACCCCGGCTGGACCTCGCGGGATGGGAGTCCGGGCGCGCGGCGGCGAACGAGGCGGACCTTCCCGCCGACCGTCAGCGGTGAACCGCGTCCTGGGCTGCCTTGGCCTGGGCGACGTCGGCCGCGCTGTAGCGGATGAACAACGCCGAGACGGCGGCGACCGCGGCGAGAACGGCGCAGCCGAGAAGAGCGAACGTGTAGCCCTCTCCCAACGCGACGATCTCCGGCCGGGTCATGTCGACGGCCGAGCCCGTCCGACCGCCCAGTGAGAGCGTCTTCGACGCCGCCATCGCGCTGACCACAGCGAGGCCGAGTGGGCCTCCCAGGTTCTGCGCGACGAGCGAGATGGCGGTGAGTGGCCCGATGTTCTTCTGGTCGACGTTGGCGATCGCGCAGAGCGGGAGGGCGATGACCGCCAGTCCGACGCCGAAACCGATGCCGCCGATGGGGAGGAACAGGTTCTTCCAGTACGTCGACTCCACCGTGATGGTCGACGCGAAGATCAGGTACCCGACGGTGAGGACCGCGCCGGTCGCGATGATCCAGCGTGGTGCGACCCGCGGCGCCAGCCACGACGACGCGACGGCGGCGAGCGCCATGCCGCCACCGAACGGGATGAACGAGATGCCGGCGCGCAGCGGGCTGTAGTCCAACACGTCCTGGACGAACACCGCGACGATCACGGTCATCGCGAACAGGGCGCCGCCGGAGAAGAAGATGGCGACGAAGGTGGCGACGCGGTCCCGGTCGCGGAAGAGTTCGAAGGGCAGCAGTGGGTTCCTGGCGCGCCGCTCGACGGTGAGGAACGCGAGCAACAGGAACAGACCGACAACGATCGCGGTGAGGGTGACGACGTCCGTCCAGCCTCGTTCCGGACCCTCGACGATGCCGAACACGACACCGGTGGATCCGAGCGTCGCGAGGATCGCCCCCGGCACGTCGAGGGGTGCCCGTTCGCCGGCCGTCTCGGTGAGCGCGCGCCATCCCAGGGCCAGGATCGCGAGACCGATCGGCACATTGATGAGGAAGATCCACCGCCACGAGACCTCGGTGAGCGCGCCGCCGATGATGAGACCGGAGAAGGAGCCGACACCGGTCATGGCCGCGTAGATGGCGATGGCCTGGTTGCGGACGGGCCCCGGCGCGAACGTGGTGGCCACCAGTGCGAACGCCGTGGGCGACGCGACGGCGGCGCCGGCGCCCTGGATCACGCGGGCCAGCACCAGCATCGCCTCGTTCTGCGCGAGTCCGCAGGCAGCGGACGCCACCGTGAACAGCGCGACTCCGACGAGGAACATGCGCTTGCGTCCGAAGGCGTCGCCCATGCGCCCGCCGAGGAGCATGAGCCCGCCGAAGGCCAGTACGTACGACGAGACCACCCAGTTGCGACCGGCATCGCTGAGGCCGAGTTCGGCCTGCAGCGGAGCGAGCGCGAGGTTCACCACGGTGCCGTCGAGCACGGCCATCAACTGCATGCCGCTGAGCGCGATGATCGCGAGTCCGAAGGCCCGCTCGGTCACGGGATAGGTCATCGGCCGGGTCACGAGGCGGCGCCGATCACGGCCGCGGCGTCGAATCCCGCCACCGGTCCGATGACGATGATGGCCGGGGGGCGCACGTTCTCCGCACGCACCCGCTCGGCGACGGTGGTCAGATCTGCCCGCACCACTCGCTGCGACCGCGTCGTGCCCTCCTGGACCACCACGACCGGCGTGTCCGCGGCGCGCCCGTTCTCGACGAGCACGTCCGCGAAGGCTCCGATGCGCTCGACCGCCATGAGCAGCACGATCGTGCCGCGCAGCCGGCCCAGGGACGGCCAGTCGATCAGCGAGTCCGGGTGATCCGGGCGCAGATGACCGCTGACGACGACGAACTCGTGCGTGACGCCACGATGGGTGACCGGGATACCGGCGGCGGACGGCACCGAGATGGCGCTGGTGATGCCGGGAACGACGGTGACGGGAATGCCCGCTGCGTTGCACGCCTCGAGCTCCTCGTATCCGCGGCCGAAGACGTAGGGATCGCCGCCCTTGAGTCGGACCACGAACCGGCCGGCGCGGGCATGCGTGATCAACGCGTCGTTGATGGCCTCCTGTGCCATGAACCGGCCGTACGGAATCTTCGACGCGTCGATCACCTCGACGTGCGGTCCCAGTTCGGCCAACAGCTCGGGCGGCGCGAGACGGTCGGCCACCACCACGTCGGCACGCGCCAGCAGGCGGCGCCCCCGCACGGTGATGAGGTCCGGGTCCCCCGGTCCACCGCCCACGAGTGCGACCCCCGCGATCGACTTCTCCGGTGCGTCCGCGATGGCCCCGGACTGCAGCCCGTCCAGCACGGCGTTGCGCACGGCGGCGGACCGGCGATGCTCTCCGCTGGCGAGCACGCCGACGGTCAGACCGTCGTACTCCGCGCTGGCAGGCGTGACCGCCGTGCCGTCTCTCGCCACGTCCGCGCGCACGCAGAAGATCCGGGAGCGCGCCGCTTCCGCGACGATGGCCGCGTTGGTCTCGGCCTCGTCGGTGCAGGCGATGGCGTACCAGGCCTCGTGCAGATCGCCGTCGCGATAGTCGCGCAACTCCAGCTCGATCTGACCGAAGCTCGCCATGCCCTCGACGGCCGGGGTGGCCTCGCGGGTGATGACGACGACCTTCGCGCCGCACGACACCAGCAGCGGGAGCCGCCGCTGCGCGACACTGCCCCCACCGACGACGACCACGCGACGACCGGCCAGATCGAGCCCTGCGAGGTAGGGAGAATCGGTCGCGTCCACGTCGGAAGACCCTACCTGTCGTGGCACGGGCACGATCAGCGCTGCCGCACCCCGGACGGCGTGAGGTCGTAGCGAGCCGTGGTGCTGAGCGTCTGACGCCCGTTCACCACCGCGGCGTGGTTCACCTCGAGACGCAGCGCCTGCGAGTCCGTGGTCAACGACATCACCCCGTTGTCGAACCAGGGACCCGCCTCCGTGCTCCACTCCGCGTGCACGGGTTCCGCCTTGGCTCCGCGCGCCAGGCGCGCGAGCATCCTCGCCACCGGGCGACGGATCGCCAGGCGGTTGACCGCCCGGATCGGCAGGTTCAGTGGATTACGGAACGGCGACATCGTCAGCTGGTACAGAGACGTCGACGTCGACACGCGGGTCTCCGCCTTCGCGACGTAGGAGCAGTGCACGTCACCCGACAACCACACGACCGACTTCGGCGCGTCCGGCCCCACGACCACCTCGTCGACCAGATCCACCATGTCGCCGAACGACTTTCCGAACGCGGCCCAGTGCTCGAGATCGAGCGCGATACGCAGCTTCTCCCCGATCCGACCGAACCGCTTCCCCCACGCGCCCTGCGCCACCGCCTCGTTCCACTGCTCCACCGCGTGCAGCCCCGGAAGCATGAGGAAGGGCAGCGACGACCCCAGGAGCACGTGCTCCTTGCCCGACTTCAGCGTGTGCTCGCGCACCCATGCCCACTCGACGTCGTCGACCATGGCCCTGCGCTCGGGCGACAGGTCACGCGAACACCGGCTGTCGATCATCACCAGACGCGTGTTGCCGATGTCGCGGTGATAGCTCCAGCGCGCCGAGGACGGTTCCGCGTCCGCCTTCAGGGCGAACTCGGCGAGCAGCGTCTCACGCTCGGAGTCGCTCGCGGCGGATCGCACGGCCGCGTACATCGCGTCGTCCTCGAGTTCGCGCGGGGACAGGTTGCCCAGGTGTTGGTAGACCCAGTACGAGGAGAAGGCGCCGATCACGCGGTCCTCCCACCAGGACGCCTGTGTCACCTCCGCGCGCCAGTCCGCGGAGGAGTTCCAGTCGTCCCGCAGATCGTGGTCGTCGAGGATCATGCACGTCGGGACCGTGGCCATCAGTTGGCGGACGCGGTCGTCGCCCCACGACTCCTGGTAGAGCCAGGTGTACTCCTCGAAGTCGCAGATCTCGTCCTCGACCTCCTCCGAGCGGGCGCCGGCAGCACGCTCGCCGGCCTCGCGCCGGGCGTGCAGGCGCTCGACGATCTCGGGCGACGGATCGTCCGCGTAGACCTGGTCGCCGAGGAAGACCAGGAGATCCGGCCAGGTGTCGGGCTCTTCGCTCGCGACACGGTCGGCGAGCCCGACCAGAGCGTCGGCGCCGATGCGCGTCAACGCCTCGTCGCTGTAGGTGTCACCCCGCCGGCAGGATCCGAAGGCGACGGTGACGGGCTCGTCGTCGCACATCGTGTGCACGACGGCCCGGCGGTCGGGAGTGGGCCACACCTGCTCGCCGTCGATCGCGACGGTGTAGTCGACGAGTGAGTTCTGCGGCAGATCCTCGACGGCGACGAGGGCGTAGTGGTGCCCGTGGAGACCCCACGTGCGCTCGTCCACCGAGGCGCCCGAGGACGTGGTGACCGTGACGGTGCAGGAGTGCGACGTCTCCACCCAGAAGGTCGCGCGATCGGTACTGACGTAGCGGACGAACGGCCCCAGGATCAGTCTCTGGTCGATGTCGGTCATTCGATCCAGATTGCCACCAATGCCCGATTTCCGCGCCGTTCACCGGCAACCTGTCGGAAAAGTCTCCCGACGACATGTCCGGGAAAAGCCGCCACGGGGCACGTAGATGTCCCAATTGACGTGTGCGACAGGGGATGTTTACGTTGTTTGGATGACTGTGCGGATGTATTCGGTCGACGATGTCGCCGACATGCTGGGGCTGCACGTGCGCACCGTCCGCGGCTACGTGCGGTCCGGGCGCCTTCCCGCCGTCCGCATCGGCAAGCAGTACCGCATCTCCGGCGAAGACCTCGAGACGTTCACCGGGCAGGCCGCCTCCACACTGCGCACCGAGCATCGCGTCGAGGTCACCTCGATCGTCGACATCGACACCGTCGACCGCGAGACCGCGGATCGGCTGACCGCACTACTCGCGAGAGCCACCGGGGACGCGCGTCCCGACAGTGAACCGTTGCGCGTCAACACCGCCTACGACGCGCAACGCGACCGGCTCAAGGTCGTCGTCCTCGGCGCCCCGCGGGAGGTGTCACGGCTCCTGGACTACCTGGAGGGACTGCTCGCGGCGTGATCGGTGGAGGACGTCGATCAACTACCGAAGAGCCCACCGGGCACAGGTGCCGGAACGGGAAGGGGGGTTGCCGGACCCTCGGACACCGTGCAGGACGTGTCGAGGTTGCTCGCAGCCGACGGGTCGGTACCGAAGATGTTGGCGCCGCACACCTGGGCGCCGAAGAACTTCGTGCCCGCGAACCGAGCATGCGAGAGATCAGCGTCTCGCAGGTAGGACACGGTGAAATCCGTGCCGCTCAAGCCCGTCCGCGTCAGATCTGCCTGATCGAGCATCGTGTCCGACAGTGCTGCATTCGTCAGATCGGCGTTCGCCAGCGACGCGTGATGGAAGTCCGCGCGGCTGAAGGACGAGCCCGCGAGATTCGCACCCCGCAGATTCGCGCCGGTGAAGCGGCCGCCGAATCCGACCACGCCGGACAGGTCCGCTCCACTGAGGTTCGAGCCCGAGAAGTCGGCTCCCGACAGATTCGAGCCCGCGAGATCCGCGCCGCTCAGGTCCATACCGGTGCAGACCGTGCCGTCTGCCGGCGAGGTGATCACGCACCCTTTGATCTCGGTGGCACCGGCTGCGGCCGGTGACGCCACGGCCAGCGCCGCCGCTGCGACGACGACGGATCCGACACTCGCCCACGAGACGCGTGCGCTACCGAACATTCTGCTGACCATGTGAAGGACCCTCTCGCCGGATGCACTCCCCAGGAAACCGGGTGCAAACAATCTTTCGGTATGTATCCGACCGACAGTAGACACCAGAAGTTTGTGAGATGCAACCAGACGGGCGCCGAGACGCTGTGGGTCAGTTCGGCCGGCAGGCCGCCACGAACCGAGCGAATCCCCGGGCCGTCGCCAGCGGATGGGTGTGCAGATACGACGCGTGCACCCGTCCGCCGGCGCCGACGGATCCCTCCTGCACGGTGCTGCCGTCGCGCCGCCAGGCCCACGCGGGTTCGAACGATCCCGCCCGGACGACGTGGGTGCGGTGGAATTCGTGGCCGGTGATGCGCTGGCCGACGTCGAACATCACCGACCCCGTCAGCGCCACCGCGTCTCGATAGCCGAGGGTGAGCCTCGACCCGAACTCGACGTCGAGGTCGAGCACTGCCGCCATGCGGTGCCCGTCCAGCGAGGTGGCCAGGTACAGGAGGCCCGCACACTCACCGTGCACCGGCCACCCGGCGTCGGCGAGAGCCCGGATGTCGTGCAGCAGTGGCTCGTTGGCGGCCAGCTCGGCGGCGTGGAGCTCGGGGAAGCCGCCGGGGACGACCAGGCCGGTGGCACCCTCGGGCAACCGGTCGTGGCGCGGATCGAACACCGCCACGTCCGCTCCCGCGGCACGCAGCACCTCCGGTTGCTCGGCGTAGCCGAACGTGAACGCCGGGCCACCGGCGACGGCGACCACCGGACGCGGACCCTCGATCCGCACCCCCACCGCGGCGTTTGGACTCCACGGCTCCGCCGTCGGAACCTGCGCCGTCGCCGCGATGCGAGCGAGAGCGTCGACGTCGACATGGCGCGACACCAGCTCGGTCATCGCCGCGACGGCGTCGACCGCGGCGGAGCCGTGCTCGGCTGCGGTCACCAGGCCGAGGTGACGCGACGGCACCTCGAGCGCGCCGGCGCGAGGCACCGACCCGATCACGGGAACGCCGACCCGGTCGCAGGCCTGTCGCAGCACCGCCTCGTGTCGCTCACTGCCGACCCGGTTCAGGATCACCCCGGCGACGTGGACCGAGGGGTCGTACGTCGAGAACCCGTGGACCAGCGCGCCGATGCTCTGGCTGTGCCCTCGCGAATCCACCACCAGGATCACCGGCGCACCGATCGCGGCGGCGACCGCGGCCGTGGACCCCTCCGCAGCGGGTTCGGTGGCGTGGGGGTCGATGCGACCGTCGAAGAGACCCATGACGCCCTCGACGACCGCGATGTCGCACCCGCTCGCACCCCAGCGCAGCGCGGGCACCATCGCGTCGCGGCCCGTCATGACGGCGTCGAGGTTGCGACCGGGCCGTCCTGCGGCGACGGCGTGGTACCCGGGATCGATGTAGTCCGGGCCGACCTTGAACGGAGCGACCCGCCTGCCGGCGGCGCGCAGTGCGCCCATGATGCCGGTGGCGATGGTGGTCTTTCCGCTGCCGGACGAGGGGGCCGCGATGACGACGGCGGGCAGATCGTTCACCATTCGATGCCGCGCTGACCCTTGCGACCCGCGTCCATGGGGTGCTTGATCTTGGACATCTCGGTGACCAGATCGGCGGCGTCGAGCAGCGCGGTGGGTGCGTTGCGGCCCGTGATGACGACGTGCTGGTTGCCGGGCCGGTCGGTGAGGGTGCGCACCACGTCGTCGACGTCGATCCACCCCCAGTGCAGCGGATAGGTGAACTCGTCGAGGACGTAGAAGCGGTGCCGTTCGTCGCGGATGCGCGCCGCGATCTCCGCCCACCCTTCGCGTGCGTCCTCGGCATGGTCGACCTCGTCGCCGCGCTTGCGCGACCAGGACCATCCCGAGCCCATCTTGTGCCACTCCACGGCGCCGCCGACGCCGGTCTCGTCGTGCAGATCACCGAGGGTGCGGAACACCGACTCCTCGCCGACCTTCCACTTCGCGCTCTTGACGAACTGGAAGACCGCGACGTCGAAGCCCTGGTTCCAGGCGCGCATCGCCATGCCGAACGCGGCGGTGGACTTCCCCTTACCGGGGCCCGTGTGGACGGCGAGGATGGGGAGGTTGCGACGCTGCCTGGTGGTCAGGCCGTCGTCGGGAACGGTGCCGGGTGCCGGAACTCCCTGTGGCATGAACGATCTCCTCAGGCTGCGGCCCGGACGACGCCGGCCACGCTCGCCGACGACAGTTCGGGCAGTGAGATGTAGGTGCCGCGCAGGGCGGTCGCGAGGTCACGGGCGAGTCCGAGGCGAACCATGCCGGACTCGCAGTCGACGACCACGGAGGCCACCTTGTCCGCGGCCAGCAGTGCGGCGGCGTGACGGGCTCGTCCCACCGGATCGGGTCCACCGGTGGCTCGGCCGTCGGTCAGGGTGACGACGAGGGCACGACGCCCCGGCTCCCGGACCCGCTCACGTGCGACGACGTCGCGTGTCGTCAGGAAGCCCGACGCGAGCGGCGTTCTGCCACCGGTGCGTACGTCGCGGAGTCGGGCGACGGCGACGTCCACCGACCGGGTCGGCGGGAGGATCACCTCCGCGTCGCTGCCCCGCACCGAGACGACGGCGACGCGGTCGCGGCGTCGATAGGCGTCGCGCAGCAACGACACGACGGCACCAGTGACCGCCGACAGGCGGTCGCGCGCCGCCATCGAGCCGGAGGCGTCGACGACGAAGACGATCAGATTGCCCTCGCGCCCTTCGCGATCGACGCCGCGCAGATCACCGCCCGCGATGGACAACCGGCCGGACTCGGCCGCTCCCCTGCGCTCCGCGGCACGCATCAGAGTGCCGACGAGATGGAGTGAGCCGCCGGTGAAGTCGGTCGCACGCACGACACGACCCGAGGACACCCGCGCGCGTGAGCGACGGCCGGGTGCGCCGTCGCCGACACCGTCGATCTGCAGGAGCCGGGCATCGTAGCCGTCCCCGGACGCGGCGGTTCCGGAGCTGCCACCGGTCGACGGCCGCGGGGGCGGTTCGTCGGCCGACGGTGCATCGTCGGAGCTCGACTGTTCGGGAGCACCGTCCTCGGCAGCGGGATCGGGTGCGCCTCCGCCGTCGTCCGGGTCGGGATCGGGATCGGGCTCCGGTTCCGAACGTCGCACGTCCTCGTCCGCCTGCGACATCGCGTCGTCCAGCTCGCCGTCCGCGAGTCCGGGAGCATCGAACGGATCGCGCCGACGCCGATGGGGCAACGCCAGCTCGACGGCGACGCGCACGTCGTCCTCGGTCACCGTGGTGCCGCCCCGCCACGCGGCGTGAGCGGTCGCGGTGCGCGCGACGACGAGGTCACCGCGCATCCCGTCGACGTCGAAGGCCGCACACACGGCCGCGATACGACGCAGTTCCGAGTCGGGCAGCTCGACGTCGGCGACACGGTCCCGCGCACCGGCGATGCGGGCCGCGATCTCCGCGTCGGCGTCGGCATGCGCCTCGGCGAACGCGACGGCGTCGCGTTCGTAGTCGAGTCGGCGACGGACGACCGTCATCCGCGTGTCGACATCGCGGGAGGCGGAGACGTCCACGGCGAGGCCGAAGCGATCGAGCAGCTGCGGGCGCAGCTCCCCCTCCTCGGGGTTCATGGTGCCGACGAGCACGAAGGTCGACGGGTAGGAGTGCGAGATGCCGTCCCGCTCCACGTGTACCCGGCCCATGGCTGCCGCATCGAGCAGCAGATCGACGAGATGATCGTGAAGAAGATTGACCTCGTCGACGTACAGCAGGCCACGGTCCGCTGACGCGAGCAGGCCGGGGGTGAAGGCGCGTTCGCCGTCGCGGACGATGCGCTCGAAGTCGATGGACCCGACGACGCGGTCCTCGGTCGCACCGACGGGCAGTTCGACGAGCCGAGCGGGCCGGGTGCCCGCCGAGTCCGTGACGGGAGGCATCAGCGCCGTCAGCGCACGCACGGCGGTCGATTTCGCCGTGCCCTTCTCACCGCGCACGAGCACGCCGCCGATGCCGGGGTGAACGGCACAGAGTGAGAGCGCCAACAGCAGTCGGTCCTGACCGACGATGGCAGAGAACGGATATCCGGGATTCACGCGTGTGGTCCTGTTCGACCTCGGTGACCGCGCCGAGGAGTCGAGACGATGCTGCGCGTGGTCTCCTCACGCAGCAGTGACACGAACGCTCGGCGATCTGGCTCCGTGATCCGACCTCCTGAAGGAGGCCGGACCACGTCACAGTGGCGGGACCGCGCCCGAGTCACACGGGCTTCTCCGAGACGTTCGTCGGTTGTTCAGTGTCGGTGCAGGCGAGTCAGTTCTTGTCGCCTTCGCTCCAGGGACTGCCGCCGCCGCGCCGCATGGGCGTGTGCGGGATGCCGTCCTCGAGAACTTCCTGGCCGTCCGGGTAGAAGCCGTGCTTTGCGTACATCTCCACCAGGTAGCTCTGCGCGTTGATGCGGCACGGGGACGAGCCGACCTCCGCGAGCGCAGCCCGCAGCAGACGCGTGGTGTGGCCCTGCCCGCGCGAGGAGCGGTGGGTGCACAGGCGCCCGATGCGGAACGACTTCTCGCCGTCGTCGTGCTCCTCGAGGAGACGCAGTGTGCAGACCACGCTGCCGTCGCGCTCGAGCCAGAAGTGGCGGGTGTCGGAGAGCAGGTCCTTACCGTCGAGCTCGGGGTAGGCGCAGGCCTGCTCCACCACGAACACCTCCACGCGCAGCTTGAGCAGCTCGTAGAGGGTCTCGTTCGACAGGTCGAGTGCCCAGGATCGCTTGAGTGTTGCAGTCGCCGTCGTCATGTGATGGTGGTATCACACAGTTCCGGAGTGCGCGACCTGCCGGCCGGTGGCCGAGGTCGTGTCGAGCTGCAGCACTCGCGTGGTGTGCGACCAGATCTCGTCGAACAGACGCGGGTTCTCGGCCAGCTTGGTGCCCAGGGACGGAACCATGTCCTTGAGGGTCGGCTCCCACGAGCTGTACCGGTCGGAGAAGCAGCGCTTCAGCACGTCCAGCATCGCCGGCACGGCGGTGGACGCGCCGGGTGACGCCCCGAGCAGGCCCGCGATGGTGCCGTCGCCCGCGTTGATCACGGCGGTGCCGAACTCGAGCACGCCGCCGCGACCCTTGCGACGGATCACCTGGACTCGCTGTCCGGCGGTGACCAGCTCGAAGTCCTTGCCCTGAGCGGACGGCATGAACTCCCGCAGCGTCTCCACGCGGTCGGTCTCGGACTGCAGCAGCTCGGTGACGAGGTACTTGGTGAGGGCCATCTCGGTGACACCGACACCGAGCATCGAGAACAGATTGTTCGGCTTGACCGAGTTGACGAGATCGGTCATCTTGCCCTGCTTGAGGAACTTGGGCGACCAGCCGGCGTAAGGCCCGAACAGGAGTCCGGGCTTGCCACCGATGACGCGGGTGTCGAGGTGCGGCACCGACATCGGGGGCGCACCGACCGAGGCCTTGCCGTACACCTTGGCGGAGTGCTGCTCGACGAGCTCGGGAGTGGTGCACCGCAGCCACTCACCGCTGACGGGGAAACCGCCGAAGCCCTTGGCCTCCGCGATGCCCGACTTCTGCAGGAGGTGCAGGGCGCCGCCGCCCGCGCCGACGAAGACGAACTTGGTGACGATCTTGCGCGTGACGCCGTTCCGCCCGTTGTAGACCTTGACGGTCCAGGTGCCGTCGGAGTTCTTGGACAGGTCGCGGACCTCGTGCCCGAAGTTGACCGACGCGCCCTCCACCGCGAGGTGGTTGAGGAGCTGCTTGGTCAGTGCGCCGAAGTCGACGTCCGTGCCGCCGTCGGACCAGTTGAGCGCGATCGGATCACTGAAGTCGCGCCCCTTCGCCATCAGCGGGAGGCGACGGGCGAACTCGGTCTCGTCGTCGATGTACTCCATACCGGGGAACAGCGGGTTGCCCGAGAGCGCGTCGTACCGCGCTCGCAGGTACTTCACGTTGTCCTCGCCGTGCACGAAGCTGACGTGCGGGATGGGGTTGATGAAGTTCTTGGGGTCAGCGAGCACGCCGGCCTCCAGCGCGTGCGACCACCACTGCCGCGAGACCTGGAACTGCTCGTTGACGTTCAGCGCCTTGCTGATGTCGACGGAGCCGTCCTTGCCCTGCGGGGTGTAGTTGAGTTCGCAGAGGGCGGAGTGGCCCGTACCGGCGTTGTTCCACGGGTCGCTGCTCTCCGCGGCCGCGGCGTCGAGACGCTCGAAGACGGAGATGGACCAGGTGGGCTCGACCTGACGGAGGAGCGTGCCCAGCGTGGCACTCATGATGCCCGCGCCGATCAGGACGACGTCGGTCCTCTCCACCTTCGATCCCGACTTGGTGCCGGACTGACTGTTCTGATCGTGTTCGCCCACTGCTGGATCGACTTCCTTCGTCCATCGGCACTCCCGACAGGGAGTGCGGTGCGGATGCTGCTGTCCGCGGCGCCGTGCCGCGTCACCGCGACAGTCACCGTCTCTGTACCCGATTGTGCCCCTCGCCACCCCTGCGAAGCGGCCATTACTGTGTGAGTGTGACTACATGGGCGCCCGATGTACTCGGTGACGATTACGAGCAACTGACCATACCGCTCGGCTCCGACCCGGACGGCGAGGGCGAGGTGCGGGCCACTCTCGTGCGCCTGACGCGGTCCGTGACGGGTTCCGCGACGCCGAAGGGCGCAGTCCTCTACGTGCACGGTTTCACCGACTACTTCTTCCAGCGCCATCTGGCCGAGCACTTCGCCGATCTGGGACACGCGTTCTACGCACTCGATCTACGCAAGTGCGGACGCTCCATCGGCGAGGGGCAGTCGCCGCACTTCGTGTCCGACCTGGCGCTGTACGACGAGGAACTCGACCGGGCGCTGGCGATCGTGCGCGAGGAGACGGGCGCCGAGGTCCTGATGGCGGCGCACTCGACGGGCGGCCTCATCGTCCCGCTGTGGCTCGATCGTCTCGAACGCACCCGAGGGGGCGCCGCTGCCGCCGGCATCTCCGGTCTGGTGCTGAACAGTCCGTGGTTCGACCTCCAGGGCCCGCCTCTCGTGCGCAGTGTCGGAACCGTCGCGATCGGTGTCCTGGGCCGCGTCGCTCCCCTGCGCGCGCTGCCGGGTCAGGGTCTGGACACCTACGGCCTCTCCATCAGCTCGGGTGGCAACGGCGAGTGGGACTACGACCTGTCGTGGAAACCGTTGGCAGGCTTCCCCATCAAGCTCGGCTGGATCCGCGCGGTCCGTCGCGGCCACGCGGAACTGCACCGGGGACTCGACATCGGCGTGCCGTCCCTCATCCTCCGATCCAAGGTCACGCGCTTCTCCAAGACGTACGTGCCGGACGTCGACGCCGCGGACGCCGTTCTCGACGTCCGACAGATCGCGCGGTGGGCGGGATGCCTGGGCAACCGCACGACGATCGTCCCGATCGAGGGCGCCCGCCACGACGTCTTCCTCTCCACACCCGAGCCGCTGGAACGCGCCTTCGCCGAGATGGACGACTGGCTGCGGCACCGCGGCAGCGGGTTGTCCGACGCGCCCTCGGGCGGCGACCACGCAGAACTGGCGACCGGATCGTGAGCGCCACGGCGGACACCGGGTCCGATGTCCAGCATTTCGACCTCGCGATCATCGGAACCGGTTCCGGCAACTCGATTCTCGACGAGCGCTTCGACGGGTTGACAGTCGCGATGTTCGAGGAGTCCATCTTCGGCGGCACCTGCATCAACGTGGGATGCATCCCGACGAAGATGTTCGTCTACGCGGCGGAGGTGGCCCGCGCTGTCACCACTGCGTCGAAGTACGGCATCGACGCCCACATCGACAAGGTGCGGTGGACCGACATCGTGGACCGCGTCTTCGGCCGGATCGACCCCATCGCGGACGGCGGGGAGAAGTACCGCCGCGAAGGTTCGCCCAACGTGACGCTGTTCAGCAGCCACGCGCGCTTCGTCGGACCGCGCCGTATCGACACCGGTGACGGCCGTGTCGTCACCGCCGACAAGGTCGTCGTCGCGAGCGGCTCGCGTGCCACCGTCCCCGATTTCATCCGCGACAGCGGCGTCACGTTTCACACCAACGACGACATCATGCGGCTGCCGTCCCTTCCGGAGCGGCTGATCGTGCTCGGGTCGGGCTACATCGCCGCCGAGTTCGCGCACGTGTTCTCGGCCCTCGGCTCGCACGTGACGGTCCTGGCACGCAAGGAGCGCCTCCTCCGCAAGTCGGATCTCGAGATCTCGCAGCAGTTCACCACGCTCGCGCAGGACAAGTGGGACGTCCGACTCTCGGTCGATGCCACCGGTGTCCGTCAGGACGGCGACGACGTCGTGGTGTCCCTGTCGGACGGCACCGAGGTACGCGGGGACGCGCTGCTGGTGGCGATCGGTCGCGCTCCCAACGCCGATCAGCTCGGCGCCGACGAGGCGGGCATCGACCTGCACCACGACGGCCGCATCGCGGTCGACGAGTTCGGCCGCACCTCGGCCGAGGGCGTCTTCGCACTCGGCGACGTCTCGTCGCCGTACCAGCTCAAGCACGTCGCCAATGCCGAGGCGCGTGTGGTGCAGGAGAACGTCCTGAAGCCGTCGTGGGACGACACGACGGGGTGGAAGCGCTTCGATCACCGCTACGTCCCCTCCGCGGTGTTCACCGATCCGATGATCGCCGAGGTGGGGCTCACCGAGCAGGAGGCTCGTGACCAGGGATACGACATCGCGGTCAAGGTCCAGAAGTACGCCGACGTCGCGTACGGCTGGGCGATGGAGGACGACGAGGGTCTCTGCAAGGTGATCGCCGACCGCGCGACCGGCCGTCTGCTGGGCGCGCACATCATCGGTGAGCAGGCGCCGACCGTGATCCAACCGCTGATCCAGGCCCTCACGTTCGGGCAGTCCGTCCGCGACGTCGCACGGGGCCAGTACTGGATCCACCCGGCACTGCCCGAGGTGGTCGAGAACGCGCTCCTCGGACTCGATCTCGACTGAATCGGACGCGCTCGCGCCACGCTGATTCCGTGTCGGTGGTGTCGGTTACTGTCTGTTCAGGTCGTCGGGGGGCGGTCTGATCGGGGCATCACCGGGGGGTGAATTCGTGTACGACGCACCAGTTTCCGTCGATGTGTTGGTGTCGGCGAAGGTCGACGCTCAGGCGTCGTTCGCCCGGACCGTGTCGGCGTCGTGTGCGTACGTGCAGGAGTCATCTCGTCGGCCGGCGGTGCTCGGTCCGGGTGGGGTGTTCGACGCGGAAGCTGCTGAGATCTGTGCGGTGGCGGAGGTCGCGGCGGCGTTGGCGGTGTCGACGCGCACGGTGACCGAGTGGCTGTTCCTGACCCGCACCGCGCATCCTGCGGTGGCGGAGGCGTTCGATGCGGGCCTGTTGGCGTATGCGGCGTTCCGGACGGTGTGCCGATCCCTTGCCGGGGTTCCGAACGCCACCGAAGCGCTGCTGCAGCGGGTGATCGCTGCCGCGTCGAGGTGCACTCCGGGTGCGGTCGCCGCGGCGGTCGATCGGATTCTCGCGGAGTTCGACGCGGAATGGCACCGCATCGCTCGGGAGCGCGCGACGACGGAACGGTACGTCTCGGTCAGGAAGCTGGCGCGAGGTCAAGCCGAGCTGAAGGTTCGTGGCCCCGCAGAGCAGATCGCCGGGATGAAGCGGGCCATCGTCGAGGCGGCCCGAGGGGTGACCGATCCGAGTTCGCTGCCGGCGCGGTTGTTCGACGCTGCGCACGCGATCATCACCGGCACACCTCTGCCGTGCGACTGCGTTGACGAGAGTTGCGCCCACGCGCCGTCGCCGGCCGCACCGGCCCATCATGCCGTCATCGTCCTCGACGCCGCCACGGCGGCGGGGTTGGCAGGGGAACCCGGTCACCTCGTCGGCTGGGGTCCGGTTCCTGCGGACACTGCACGGAGGATCGCCGGGGATGCGACGTGGCAAGCACTCATCACCGCAACCGGCGGAACTGAACCGCGAGCGGGATGCAGCTGCCTATGCCCGGAGCACGACCCACCCACCGTCCCCGACCCGCCTGTGCCGATCACGGGTCGGGAAGTCCGCCGCACCCGCCGCATGCCCGCAGGCTGGACACCGACCACGGGGAAGCTGGGCAGCACGACAGCCCGCAAAGCCAGGGAGCAGGTCGAGTATCTCCGCGCGCTCCCACCAACGGCCTTGGACCGCGCCGTAGCCGACCCCGCCGGCCACGGTGGCTTCGCCGTACCCCCGGCCGGCGCGTTGACCTACCGGCCGTCCGAGGCGGTCGCAGCGCTGGTGACAGCCCTGTATCCGGCGTGCGTTCATCCGGGATGTGCTGTGCCCAGCGAGGACTGCGACCTCGACCATGTCGTCCCGTTCGACCACACCGACCCCCGGAGAGCCGGATGGACGGTCGCCGCCAACCTTCAACCCCTGTGCCGCCGGCATCACGGGTTGAAGACACGGGGGCAGTGGCATTACCGGAAGCTTCGCAACGGCATCGTCCACATCCGCGACTCGCAGGGGAACGACTACCTCACCGCGCCCGGCGAATGATCACCAGGCGCTGGTGCGCATCACGATCTCGGTGGCCAGTGCTGCGGCCGCGGCGTCCGGGGTCGACGAGTCGAGCGTGACGACGCGGTAGTCGCCGTAGACGTAGCGGCTCGTCGCGGACGCCTCCTCCGCGAAGGTCGGGTCCACGACCACCATCGTCGTACGCAATTCGACTGCCGGGCAACCGGAGCCGTCACGAACAGCCGGGTGACCCCGGTCGATGACGACCAGGCTCGACACGCGCCCGAACGTGCGGGCGGCGAGCGACCAGGCGCGGTCGGCGCCCTCTCCCCTGCCGACCAGATTGACCCACGGCAACCCGAGAGCATCGAGCAGCGCCACGAGATCGGTGTCGTTCGGACTCACGCCGGGCTCGAGCGTGACGGTGCGCAGATCCGATGTCGTCAGCCGCGCCGCCGTGTCGTCGAAGACGTCTGCGCCGTCGTCGTCGGCCGGGAGCAACAGCACCGCGTGGCCACTGTCCGGCCCGTCGATTCGCACGGTCAGATCGCCGGAGGGCAGGGAGACGGTCTGCTGCTGCATGGGACTGGACGCTACCCGACCGTCGGCGGGGAGGACGTCAGCGCACGTCCAGGATGCGCAGCGACGGTGACATTCCCTCGGCGACGAGCGTGAGAAGCGCGTCGACGTCGAGGGAGCTTTCCATGAGATCGGCCAACAGGTCCACCTGGGCGGTGCGCATCGCGTCGACATCGGTGTCCGGGGCCACCACGAAACCGATGCGGCCGGACTGCTCCGCCACCTCCGTGAGGAAGGCCCGGCGAAAGTCGTCGTTCTCCAGGAGGCCGTGCCAGTGGGTGCCGCGCACCCGTCCACGAACGCTGCCCTCGGGTTCGTCACCGGTGCCCGTGAACCAGGGCTCGTCGCCGCTTCGGGTCACCCGGCCGTGGTGGATCTCGTAGCCGGTCACGGGGACCGCGCCGGCATGCCCGCTGACCCGGGAGAGCACCTTGTCCGCAGCGAATTCGATGTCGAGGTCCAGGAGGCCGAGCCCCTGCACCTGCCCGGCACCCGACTCCACGGCGTCGGTGATCGTTCTCCCCAGCATCTGGTAACCGCCGCAGATCCCGAGGACCGGAGCACCGCGAGCCACGCGCCGCGCCAGCTCGTCCGCGATACCGGCGCGACGAAGCCAGTCCAGGTCCTGGACCGTGGCCTTGGAGCCGGGGAGCACCACCAGATCGGCATCTGCCAGTCGGGAGGCCTCGGTCGCCCAGTGCACCGTCACCCCCGGTTCGCACGCCAGGGCCTCGACGTCGGTGGAGTTCGAGATGCGCGGTAACCGCACGGCGGCGACGCGGAGCCACTGCGATCCGATCGGAGGAGCGGGCCGGCCCAGCGGTGCGTCGGCCACGGTCCCGAGGGAGTCCTCGGCGTCGAGCCACAACTCGTCGCTGAACGGAACGATGCCCAACGTCGGTCGGCCCGTGAGAGTCTCGAGGGTGTCGAGTCCCGGTTGCAGCAGCGCGGGATCGCCGCGGAACTTGTTCACGACGAACCCCGCGATCAGTGCCTGATCCGCCGCGTCGAGCACGGCCAGAGTGCCGAAGAAGTGGGCCAGCACTCCCCCGCGATCGATGTCGCCCACGACGATCACGGGAAGGTTCGCAGCGCGCGCCAGTCCCATGTTCGCCAGATCGGTGGCCCGCAGGTTGATCTCGGCGGGTGAGCCGGCGCCCTCGCAGATCACCACGTCGAAGTCGGCCCGCAGAGCGTCGAGTTCCTCCGCCACGACCGAGCGCAGATGCTGTCGGTGCGTCATGTAGTCGGCGGCGCCCACGGTGCCGGTGGCCCGGCCGCGAACAACCAGTTGCGACGTCCTGTCCCCGCCTGGCTTCAGCAGTATCGGATTGAACCGCACGCTGGGCTCGAGACCGCATGCCCGGGCCTGCAGTGCCTGCGCACGGCCGATCTCCCCTCCGTCCAACGTGACGACGGAGTTGTTGGACATGTTCTGCGCCTTGAAGGGCGCCACCCTCACACCGCGTCGAGCGAGGAGGCGGCACAACCCCGCCACGACGACACTCTTGCCCGCGTCCGAGGTGGTTCCCGCGACCAGAATGGCGCCGCGAAGGGTCAAGGGAGGGTGAGGATCTCGGCGCCCGTCTCCGTGACGACGAGAGTGTGCTCGAACTGGGCGGTCCAGGATCGGTCCCGCGTGACGACGGTCCAGCCGTCGTTCCACTGGTCCCAGTCGATGCCGCCGAGGGTGATCATCGGCTCGATGGTGAAGACCATCCCGGGCTCCAGCACCGTCTCGACGGTGGGCTCGTCGTAGTGCAGCACCACCAGGCCGTTGTGGAAGGTGGTGCCGATGCCGTGGCCGGTGAAGTCCCGGACGACGCCGTACCCGAAACGATCGGCGTAGGCCTCGATGACCCGTCCCACGACGTTCAGAGCGCGACCCGGCTTGACCGCCTTGATCGCCCGCATGGTGGCCTCGTGGGTGCGCTCCACGAGCAGGCGCGCTTCCTCGGAGACGTCCCCGGCGAGGAAGGTGGCGTTCGTGTCACCGTGCACCCCGTCGATGTACGCCGTGACGTCGATGTTGACGATGTCGCCGTCCTGCACGACCGTCGAATCGGGGATGCCGTGGCAGATGACCTCGTTGAGCGAGGTGCAGCAGGACTTCGGAAATCCCTTGTAGCCCAACGTCGACGGGTACGCGCCGTGGTCGACCATGTACTCGTGGGCGATACGGTCGAGTCGGTCCGTCGTGACGCCCGGCTCGACGGCCTTTCCGGCCTCCTGCAGTGCCTGCGCGGCGATGCGGCTCGCCAGACGCATCTTCTGGATGGTCTCCGGGGTCTGCACCCACGGCTCGTGGCCTTCGCGCGCAGTCTTCTTCCACGCGTACTCGGGGCGCTCGACGGACTTGGGAACATCGAGAACGGGTGAGACGGTGCCGGGTTCGAGAACGGTGCGGACGGACATGGCACCAGCGTAGTCGCCGCCGGTCGCGGTCAGTATCCGGCGGGCAACGCGGTGATCATGTCCCGCGTCACGGCGACGGCATTGTCCGAGCTGCCGCCGCGCACGACCAGGGTCGCGAACGCGAGATCACCGCGATATCCGACGAACCAGGCATGGGATCCGCCCTCGACCTCGGCCTCACCCGTCTTGCCGTACACCTCGCCCTGGTCGGCGATCCGGTCCGCGGTGCCGCTCGTGACCACCGAGCGCATCATCCCGCGGAGTCCGTCGACCATGGCCGGCTCGATCTGCGGGTGGTCACCGTCGATCGTGGTCTCCTCCCCCTGGATCAGCCGGGGAACGGGCGTCGATCCGTGTGCGACGGTCGCGGCGGCGAGAGCCATGCCGAACGTCGACACCAGCACCTTTCCCTGTCCGAACCCGTCCTCGGTGCGCTGCACCAATTCCTCTGCGGGCGGGACGGATCCCGACTCGGTGGGCAGACCCACGACGCCGTAGTCGGGCCCGACGCCGAACATGGCCGCCGCGTCGGTGAGAGCACTCGCGGACATCTCACTGGCGAGCTTCGCGAACGAGGTGTTGCACGAGCGCGTGAAGGCCGTGTTCATCGAGACGTCCCCGAGGGAGAACTCGTTGTAGTTGGGCACGCTGCGCTCGCCGATGACGATGCGGCCCGGGCACGGCACGGTGGTCTCGGGCGTCGCGAGTCCCTCCTCGATCGCCGCACCGGCCGTGATGATCTTGAAGGTGGAGCCCGGTGGGTAGAGGCCGGTCGAGGCCACGGGACCATCGCGATCCGCCGCCGGGTTCTGCGCCACCGCGAGGATGTCGCCTGTCGACGGCTGGATCACCACCATCATCGCCTGGTCCCGTGACACGTTGACGGCGTTCTGTGCGGCCACCTGCACCGGACGGTCGAGGCTGATACTGATCGACGGAACCGGCTGCGGCGCCGTCTCGGTCAACACACCGGTGTCGGCGCCGTTGGTGTTGACCGCCACGACGCTCCAGCCCGCGGCACCGTCGACGCGGTCCATCACGGTCTTCTTCACCTGGCTCACCAGGTCGGGGGCGAACGTGCGATCGGTGGAGACCAGGTCGGACTGCTCTGTCACCGACACCCCGGACAACGCGAGCAGACCGGGCGCGACGGCGTCGTAGTCCTCGTCCCGGAGGGTCATCAGGCGGTACGGGCCCTGCGTCGCGGTCGCCGACTCCACGATGGACTGCGCCGTGATCGACGCGTCGAAGGGCTTCAGGATGCGTTCGAGGGTGCGCGCCGTGCCCACCAAGTCGGTCGACTCGGCGGCGTCGAAGGACACCCCCTGGACCACCCCGGGCACCAGGACGTCCGACCCCGCGTGCTCGTTGACCCGCGCCCGCGGCGCCGACGTGGACCGCAGCACCATCGACTGGGTGTCCCCGAGCTTGGGGTGCAGATCGGTCGAGTTCCACCGGACCACCCAGGCCCCGTCGCGTCGGCCCATCTGCAGGGCCCCTTCGTAGGTCCAGGTGCGGTCCTTCGGAAGGTGCCACGTGTAGGTGTAGTCGACGGTCGCGGTGTCGCCGTTCACGCTCACCGCGCCGGTCGCCGCGTCGAGCGACTCGGCCTGCAGGCCGTCCCACGCCTGATCGACGGCGGCAGTCGCGAGGTCCGGCCGATCCGTGGCCTGCGCCGCGGCGGCACTGTCACGCTCGGCCAGCGCGGAGACGAACGAATCGGCCGCGGACTCGGGGCCCTGCGGTTTCGGGGTGCACGCCGAGGCCGCCACCGCGGTGATCGCCGCGACGAGCACGATCAGGACGCGGGTGGCACGGCCGTGTTCACGAGAGGTCATCGATCCTCATCGTAGGGCGACGGGACGCCCGCGGCCCTCACCCTGACAGCGTGTCAGTCGAGCAGAACTGTGGAGAAGGTGGCAACGCGCTCGAACCCGACACGCTCGTAGGCACGGCGGGCGGGCACGTTGAAGCTGTTGACGTACAGGCTGGCCGTGCGGCCGCTGTCGACCACCGCGGCCGCCACGGATGCGGTTCCCGCGGTGCCGAGCCCGCGCCCGCGGTAGAGCGGGTGCACCCACACGCCCTGGATCTGACCGACCGAGGTGGACAGCGATCCGACCTCGGCCTTGAAGACGACGCGGCCCTCCTCGAACCTCGCCCAGGCGCGACCCGCCGCGATCAACGAGGCAATGCGCCGCCGATAGCCGCGTCCGCCGTCGCCCGCGCGCGGATCGACGCCCACCTCCTCGATGAACATCGCCACGGCAGCGGTGAGGTACACGTCCAGCTCGTCGACGGTGACGCGTCGGACGTAGGGGTCCACGGCGGTAGGCGCGCTCGTCAACGCCAGCAGTGGCTGCTCGGCACGCACCTCACGCGGGGTCCCCCAGTCCGCGGCGAGCATGTCCCACAACGGCAGCGTCAGTTCGGCTCGCCCCACCAACGACGAGCAGACGCGGGGAGAGCGCAACGCGCGCTCGGCGAAACTCCGGAGATCGTCGTAGGTACCGAACAACGGCACGAGATTGGCTCCCGAGAAACACAGGGACGATGCCGGACCTCCGCGTGACCACAGTTCACCGTGGTTGTCGCGGGGCTCCACGCCCGATTCCTCGACACGTGCCAGCACCATGCACGATGCGACGGGATCACTGCGCAGCACACGGACGACCTCGTTCGTGTCGCGGCTCGTCAGCGCCTTAGCGCCGAGCAGCTTGAGCATCCCGCCACCTCCGTGACCACCGATCCACACCGAGCACACCCGTTGTCATGGTGACACTGCCAGGAAATGTCGCCGCAGACGAGGAGAATCAGCTGACCGACACGACGGGCGATCCGCCGGCGGCTTCCTGGTCGGACTCGTACGACTCGGCGATACGCATCGCCTCCTCGATCAGGGTCTCCACGATCATCGCCTCGGGCACGGTCTTGATGACCTCGCCCTTGACGAAGATCTGTCCCTTGCCGTTTCCGGACGCCACACCGAGATCGGCGTCGCGTGCCTCACCGGGACCGTTGACGACGCAACCCATGACGGCGACGCGGAGCGGGATCTCCATGCCCTCGAGTCCGGCCGTCACCTGGTCGGCGAGGGTGTAGACGTCGACCTGTGCGCGTCCGCAGGACGGGCAGGAGACGATCTCGAGCTTGCGGGGACGGAGGTTGAGGGACTGCAGGATCTGCGTCCCCACCTTGATCTCCTCGTTGGGCGGCGCGGACAACGAGACGCGGATCGTGTCGCCGATGCCGTCGGCCAGCAGCGACCCGAAGGCGACGGCAGACTTGATGGTGCCCTGGAACGCCGGCCCGGCCTCGGTCACGCCGAGGTGCAGCGGGTAGTCGCACTTGGCGGCGAGCTGACGGTAGGCCTCGACCATGATGACCGGGTCGTTGTGCTTGACCGAGATCTTGATGTCGCCGAAACCGTGCTCCTCGAAGAGGCCGGCCTCCCACAGCGCCGACTCCACCAGCGCCTCGGGCGTGGCCTTGCCGTACTTCTGCATCAGGCGCGGATCGAGGGATCCTGCGTTGACTCCGATACGGATGGGGATGCCCGCGTCACCGGCCGCCTTCGCGACCTCCTTGACGCGGCCGTCGAACTCCTTGATGTTGCCGGGGTTCACGCGCACCGCGGCGCACCCGGCATCGATGGCCGCGAAGATGTACCGCGGCTGGAAGTGGATGTCCGCGATGACAGGGATCTGCGACTTGCGCGCAATGGTCGCCAAGGCGTCCGCATCCTCCTGACGCGGGCACGCGACGCGGACGATGTCGCATCCCGCGGCGGTGAGTTCGGCGATCTGCTGCAGGGTGGAGTTGATGTCGTGAGTCTTGGTGGTGCACATCGACTGCACCGAGATCGGCGAGTCGCTGCCGACACCGACGCTGCCCACCTGAAGCTGACGAGTCTTCCGTCGCGGTGTGAGCACCGGTACGGGTCCGGCCGGCATGCCCAGTCCAACGGTCACTTCGATCCTTTCGAGCTTCTGACGGCATCTGGTGCCGACTGACTCTCCCCACTGTAGTCGCGCCGGGAGGACCGCCGTGTGTTCGCGCCGTCACGCCGGACCTGCGCTTCTAGCGGAAGATCTGAATGGGGTTCACGATGTCGGCGGTGAGGGTCAGGAGCATGAACGCGCCGCCGATGAGAATGACGACGTACGTCACCGGCATCAGCTTGAGGTAGTTCACGGGCGCACCCTTGCCCAGCCCCCGCAGCGAGCGGATCTTGTTCCGGATGCCCTCGTAGACGGTCACCGCTATGTGACCGCCGTCGAGCGGGAGCAACGGGAGCAGGTTGAAGGCACCGAGGAAGAAGTTGAGGGTCGCCAACAGCGTGACGAAGACCTCCCACAGGCCGCGTTCCGCCGCCTGACCGCCGATGACGCTGGCACCGACCACGCTGATGGGAGTGTTCGGATCCCGCTCACCACCGGTGATCGACGTCCACAGTGCCCCCACCTTGCTGGGGAGATCGACGATGGCCTGCACCGTCTGCCCCGCGATGAACACCGTGTAGGAGGCCGATCCGCCGATGGCGGACACCGCGTCGTAGTCGAGGGTGAGTGGAGTGCGGGCGACGCCGATGGCGCCGACCGTGCGCAGCTCCGTGGCGTCGGGTGCGCCGTTCTCGACGGCGAAGAGACGGTCCGTCTCCTGCACGTCGACGGGCACGGTGAGGGTCTCACCGGCCCGCTCGACCGTGACGGACACCGATCCACGCTCGTCCTGGATCGCCGCGACGACGTCGCCGAACGTGGGCGTCGACTCGCCGTTCACGGCGGTGATGACGTCACCGTCCCGGATGCCCGCGGCACCCGCGGGACCGGGACCCGAGCAGGGCGCCATGTCGCCCTCGACGTTCTGCGGGGCCACGCACTGGGTCCCCGCCACGGTGGCCGTCGTGTCGCGATTGGGCAGACCCCAGCCGAGGGCGAGGGTGTACACCAGCACGAACGCCAGCACGAAGTTCATCGCGATCCCGCCGAACATCACGGCGAGGCGCTTCCAGGTCTTCTGCTTGTACATTGCGCGCTCGACCTCGTCGGGAGCGAGCTCGTCCACCGCCGTCATGCCCGCGATGTCGCAGAAGCCACCGGCCGGGATCGCCTTGAGTCCGTACTCGGTCTCGCCGCGACGCCAGGAGAAGATCTTGGGCCCGAACCCGATGTAGTAGCGGCGCACCTTCATGCCGGTGGCCTTGGCCACCCACATGTGCCCGCACTCGTGGAGCGCGATCGAGATGCCGATGCAGATCGCGAAGGCGATCACACCGAGAACGAACACCATCTTCTCGTTCAGCCTTTCGATCGTGCGGCGGCGAGTGTGCGGGCGGTGCCCCGAGCCCACGTGTCCGCTGCGAGAACGTCGTCCACCGTAGACGGTTCCGCGGACCAGTCGCCGCGTCCGGCCTCGACCACGTCGGACACGACGTCCACGATCTGCGGGAACGACAGGCGTCCGTCGAGGAACGCCTCGGCGGCGATCTCGTTCGCCGCGTTGTAGACCGCCGTCATGCAGCCGCCCAGCGCGCCGGCGGTGCGCGCGAGCTCGACCGCGGGGAACACCTCGTCGTCGAGTGGTTCGAAGTCCCACGTGTGGGCTCGGGTGAAGTCCAGGGCCGTCGCGGCGCCGGCGATGCGATCAGGCCATCCGAGTGCCAGCGCGATCGGCAGCTTCATGTCCGGCGGGCTGGCCTGAGCGAGCGTCGATCCGTCGATGAACGTGACCATCGAGTGGACGATGGACTGCGGATGCACGGTGACGTCGATGCGGTCGTACGGGATGCCGAACAGCAGATGCGCCTCGATCACCTCGAGGCCCTTGTTCACCAGGGTGGCCGAGTTCAACGTGTTCATCGGACCCATCGACCAGGTGGGGTGCTTGCCGGCCTGCTCCGGCGTCACGGACTCGAGGCCCTCGCGATCCCAGCCTCGGAACGGCCCACCGGATGCCGTGACCACCAGTCGGGCCACCTCGTCGGCGCGACCGCCGCGCAGGCACTGGGCGAGAGCCGAGTGCTCGGAGTCGACGGGAACGATCTGGCCCGGAGCCGCCGCGGACGTGACCAGCGAGCCGCCCGCCACGAGAGACTCCTTGTTCGCCAACGCCAGTCGAGCTCCCGATTCCAGCGCAGCGAGCGTCGGCGGCAGACCGAGAGACCCGACGAGCGCGTTGAGGACCACGTCGGCCTGCACCTCGCGGACCAACGACGTCGCCGCGTCGGCCCCCGAGCGCAGCCCCGGCGTGTCCACGGTCCGCGCAGCGTCGACGTCGGCCACCGCCACGTCGCGGACACCGGTCTCGGCGATCTGTCGACGCAACAGATCGACGTTGCCTCCGCCGGCGGCCAGCCCGACCACGGTGAAACGGTCTGGTCGAGCCGCCATCACCTCGAGCGCCTGGGTGCCGATGGACCCCGTACTGCCGAGCACCAGCACCCGCACGGGTCCGTCGGTCCCACGTGCCTTCTGTTCCGTCACCTGGACAGTGTGGACGACCTCACTGAGAGCACGGTGAGCGGGCAACTGCGGCTCACCGTGTGAGGATGGACGGCGTGCCCCTGCTCCCGTCCGCCGATCCGGACTCGTACTTCTCGACGCCCCTCACGTACGCCGAGATCGGAGGGACCGCGCACGAGTCGATGCCGGCGGGTTACCACCACGTCGACGTGGAGAAACGCATCGGGACCGGCCTCGAACTTTTCGAGCGGGCCGGACGCCGCATCGTCGAGTGGGACATGCATCGCGGCGCCGGGCTGCGGGTGCGGTCGAGCGCGGCGTCGGCGACCGTCGACACCGTGGTGGTCTTGCTACTCGGTCCGGTCCGCATCCCGTGCCGGGTCGTCGAGGTGATCGACGAGTCGCACCACCGGGGCTTCGCGTACGGCACGCTGCCGGGTCACCCCGAGTCGGGTGAGGAGCGCTTCACCGTTCGACACGATCCGGTCACCGATGCCGTGACCGCCCACATCCGCGCCTTCTCGCGGCCCGGCAACAGGGTCGTCGCACTGGGCGGGCCCCTCAACAGGGCGACCCAGCGCATCGCGACCGGTCGCTACATCGCGGCCCTCACCGCCTGACACGTCGTGGCGACTGCCCCTACGACGGCCGGTCGTACAGCGCGCTAGGATTCAGCCCACCAGGGACCACCTGCATCACAGACTTTCAGGAGGATCGGCCGTGACCGACATCAGCCGCAACCAGGCTTCGGACGTCGAGCGCGTTCCCACGACCAAGGTCAGCACCGCCGAGGTGCCGTCCGCGGAATGGGGGTGGAGCGGCGAAGGCCCCCGTACCTCGCGCATCGCGGGCTGGGTCACCGTCGCGATCCTGCTGGTCATGATCATCGGTAACCACACGGGCCGGGTCGAGGACATCTGGCTCGTCGGCTTCGCCGTGGCCATCGCAGGCCTGCTGGTCCGCGACATCCTGCTCCGCCGCAAGCCGCGCCGCTCCTGACGGCTCAGTTCTCGGCGGCCAGCTGCCCGCAGGCCGCCGCGATCTCCTGACCCCGCGTGTCACGCACGGTGCACGAGACTCCGTGCGCACGGACGCGTCGAACGAATTCCTGCTCCACCGGCTTCGGACTGGCGTCCCACTCGCTGCCGGGTGTCGGATTGAGCGGGATCAGGTTCACGTGGACCAGCGCCCCCAGGGCGCGCTTGAGCTTCTTGGCCAGCATGTCCGCTCGCCACGGCTGATCGTTGATGTCGCGGATCAGCGCGTACTCGATCGAGACCCGTCGCCCCGTGGTGTCGGCGTAGTAGCGCGCCGCGTCGAGGACCTCGGCGATGGGCCAGCGGTTGTTGACGGGGACGAGCGTGTCGCGCAGTTCGTCGTCCGGGCAGTGCAGCGACACGGCCAGCGTCACCGTCAGACCCTCGTCGGCCAGCTTGCGGATCGCGGGCGCGAGCCCGACGGTGGACACCGTCACCGAGCGCTGTGACAGGCCGAGGCCCTCCGGCGCGGGCGAGACGATCCGTTTGACCGCCGCGACGACGCGCTTGTAGTTCGCGAGCGGCTCCCCCATCCCCATGAAGACGACGTTGGACAGTCGCCCCTCGCCGCCCTCGACCGCACCGTCGCGGAGATCCGCCGCAGCGCTCCGCACCTGGTCGACGATCTCGGCCGTGGAGAGGTTGCGTTGCAGGCCGGCCTGGCCGGTGGCGCAGAACGGGCAGGCCATGCCACACCCGGCCTGGCTCGAGATGCACAGCGTCGCGCGATCCGGGTACCGCATGAGAACCGACTCGAGCAGAGTGCCGTCGGCGGCCTTCCACAGCGTCTTGCGCGTGTCCCCGCCGTCGCAGGCAATGTGCTTGACGGGCGTGAGCAACGTCGGGAACAGCGCGTCCCCGACCTTCTCGCGGACCGACGCCGGAAGATCGGTCATCTTCGCCGGGTCCGCCTCCAGCCGGGAGTAGTACTGCCGCGCCAGCTGGTCGGCGCGGAACGCCGGCAGGCCCAGCTCGGCGACGGCCGCTCGACGCTGGTCCGCGTCGAGGTCGGCGAGGTGCTTCGCGGGCATGCCGCGACGGGGAGCGTCGAACACGAGAGGGAGAGCGATGGGTGCCATAGTGAGCACCATTCTCTCACTGTTCGGCGACACTGTCGGGCACGGTCGGGGCAGACGTGCATTCGCCACCTCCGTACAGCATGATCTGTACATGGCCCGCTCATCGCACGACGCATCCGATCCGAACGCCCTGACCGGCACGGACGCTCCTCTGGACACCTCCTCCACCGCCGCGGGTCTCCCCGTCGAGCAGACCGGGCCCACGGACACCCGCCTGGCGCAGGGAAAGACGCCCGACGGCGTCAAGCACACCCGTGCGGCGGCGCTCTACACCGGTCTCGTGGTGGGCGCGATCATCCTGGTCGTCCTGATGGTGTTCATCATCCAGAACCTCGACAGCGTCCCGATTCACCTGTTCGGCTGGACCTTCGACCTGCCCATCGGCATCGGCATGCTCCTCGCCGCGGTCGCCGGTGCGCTCGTCATGGCCACCGCGGGTGGAGTGCGCATCCTGCAGGTCCGCCGGGCCGCCAAGCGCAAGTAGTTTCTCGGCCGCCGTCGTGAGCGATCTCACGTCGCGGCCGTCGGTGTTCCGTCGCGCACGTGAACACTATTGACACAACCTTCACGTGTGGTGGTCTGCCGTGCACAGTGGTGGTCGAACGGTACGAGTCGCAGCTCGACGCGACCCACGAGCGACACACCGAGCGAGGACTGCACACGTGACGACCTTCCTGGAGAACCCCGTGCTATCTGGAGTGGCCGCCGACAAGGCGCGCTCGTGGCTTCTCGTTCCTGCGAGCAAGCCGGAACTCTTCACCCCGGCCGCGGAGTCCGCCGTCGACGCCGTGATCCTGGACATCGAGGACGCCGTCGCACCGGGCGCGAAGCCCGCCGCACGCGATGCCGTCGTGTCCTGGCTCCGTGCCGGCGGCCGCGCCTGGGTACGCATCAACGACGCCACCACGCCGTACTGGGCCGACGATCTCGACGCGCTGCGCGGCATCGACACCCTCGAGGGCGTCATGCTCGCCAAGACCGAGAGCGGAAGCCAGGTCGAGGCCACCGCCGACCGATTGGGTCACGGTTGCCGGATCGTGGCGCTGGTGGAGTCGGCCATGGGTCTCGAGGCTGCCCCCGAGATCGCGCGCGCCGAGGCCACCTTCCGCCTGGCGTTCGGCAGCGGCGACTTCCGGCGCGACACCGGCATGAGCGACGACCCGATGGCGATGGCCTACCCGCGCGCCCGGCTCGTCGTGTCGAGCCGCGCCGCCCGGCTTCCCGGCCCCATCGACGGCCCCACCCTCGCCGTCAACGACAGCATGCTGAGCCGCGACAGCCAGCTCACCGTCTCCATGGGCATGACCGGCAAGCTGTGCATGCACTCCGATCAGGGCCCCATCGTCAACCGCGAACTCGCACCCAGCGCTGCCGATGTGGCGTGGGCTCGGGACGTCATCGCCCAGCTCGGTGAGGACGGCTCCGGCGTGCGCGACGGCAGCGATCTCCCCCGCCTGGCCAAGGCGAAGAAGATCACCGCTCAGGCCGCGGTCTTCTCGATCGGCTGACGGTCACCGCTCGACGTACGCGGCGAGGTGTTCACCCGTGAGGGTGGACCGTGCCGCGACCAGGTCCGCGGGTGTTCCTTCGTAGACCACGGTGCCACCGTCGTGCCCGGCGCCCGGTCCGAGGTCGATGATCCAGTCCGCATGGGCCATCACGGCCTGGTGATGTTCGATGACGATCACCGACTTCCCGGCGTCCACCAGCCTGTCGAGCAGGGCGAGCAACTGCTCGACGTCGGCGAGATGCAGTCCCGTCGTGGGCTCGTCGAGGACCAGGATGCCGCCCTTGTCCCCCATGTGCGTCGCCAGCTTCAGCCGCTGACGCTCGCCGCCGGACAGTGTGGTCAGCGGCTGACCGATCTTCAGATAGCCCAGGCCCACGTCGTTCAGCCGGGTCAGGATTCGATGCGCCGCCGGTAGCGCAGCGTCACCGCCGGCGAAGAACTCCTGTGCCTGCGCCACCGACATCGCGAGCACCTCGCTGATGTCGCGGCCGCCGAGGTGGTACTCGAGGACCGAGTTCTGGAACCGTCGGCCCTCGCACAGCTCGCACACGGTGGCGACTCCGGCCACCATCGCGAGGTCGCTGTAGATCACCCCGTTGCCGTTGCACGTCGGGCACGCTCCCTCCGAATTCGCGCTGAAGAGAGCCGGCTTCACTCCGTTGACCTTGGCGAAGGCCTTCCGGATCGGCTCGAGGAGGCCCGTGTAGGTCGCGGGGTTGCTGCGCCGCGAGCCGCGGATCGCGCCCTGATCGACGGCCACGACGTCCTCGCGGCCCGAGAGCGAGCCGTGAATCAACGAACTCTTGCCCGACCCGGCGACCCCGGTCACGACCACCAGGACACCGAGGGGCACGTCGACGTCCACCGACTTCAGGTTGTGCGAATCGGCGCCGCGGATCTCCACCGCTCCGGTCGACGTGCGCACCGCGTCCTTCACCGCGGCGCGGTCGTCGAAGTGCCGGCCCGTGATGGTGTCACTCGTCCGCAGCCCCTCGACGGTGCCCTCGAAGCACACCGTGCCACCGGCCGTTCCGGCGCCGGGTCCGAGATCGACGACGTGGTCGGCGATGACGATCGTCTCGGGCTTGTGCTCGACGACGAGCACCGTGTTTCCCTTGTCGCGCAACCGGATCAACAGATCGTTCATGTTGGCGATGTCGTGGGGATGGAGTCCGGTGGTGGGTTCGTCGAAGACGTAGGTGACGTCGGTGAGCGACGATCCGAGGTGTCGGATCATCTTGGTGCGCTGCGCTTCACCACCGGAGAGCGTGCCCGCCGGCCGGTCGAGACTCAGATAGCCCAGTCCGATCTCCCGGAACGAGTCGAGGGTGTCTCCCAGCGAGGTGAGCAGCGGGGCCACGGACGGTGCCGACACTCCGCGGATCCACGTCGCGAGATCGCTGATCTGCATGGCGCACGCGTCGGCGATCGACACGCCGTCGATCTTCGAGGACCGCGCACCCTCGTTGAGCCGCGTGCCGTCGCACTCCGGGCACACGGCGAAGGTCACCGCGCGTTCGACGAACGCCCGGATGTGCGGCTGCATCGCGTCGACGTCCTTGGACAGGAACGACTTCTGGATCTGGGGTATCAGTCCGGAGTACGTGAGATTGATGCCGTCCACCTGGATCTTGGTCGGCTCCCGGTACAGCAGGTCCTCGCGCTGGCGCTTGGTGAACTTCGCGATGGGCTTGTCCGGATCGAAGTAGCCGGAGCCGCGAAAGATCCTCCCGTACCACCCCTCCATGCTGTAGCCGGGGATCGTGATCGCACCCTCGTTGAGCGACTTGCTGTCGTCGAAGAGCGCCGTGAGGTCGATGTCGGAGACGGAGCCGCGCCCCTCGCACCGCGGACACATCCCTCCGGTGATGCTGAAGGTGCGCTTCTCCTTCGTCTGACGTCCGCCCTTCTCCACCGTCACCGCTCCCGCACCGGAGATGGACGCCACGTTGAACGAGAACGCCTGCGGGGAGCCGACGTACGGCTGTCCGAGACGGCTGAAGAGGATGCGCAGCATCGCGTTGGCGTCGGTGGCGGTACCGACGGTGGACCTCGGATCGGCGCCGAGCCGCTGCTGGTCCACGATGATGGCCGTCGTCAGACCGTCGAGCAGATCCACGTCGGGCCGCGCGAGACTGGGCATGAACCCCTGCACGAACGCGCTGTACGTCTCGTTGATCATGCGCTGGGACTCGGCGGCGATCGTGCCGAACACCAACGAACTCTTGCCCGATCCGGACACGCCGGTGAAGACCGTCAGACGGCGCTTCGGGAGGTCGACGCTCACGTTCTGCAGAGTGTTGACTCTCGCCCCCTGCACCCGGATGACGTCGTGGGTGTCGGCGACGTGCCGTGCGGTACTCGACTTCGTGGCCATGGCTGATGTCCTTCGTGGTGCAGCGAACGGGTCAGCGGACACGGTAGCCGGTGCGCATCGGGGCTGCTTCTCGATTCCTGATCGCCACGCGGCGGCTCAGGCCGTCTCGAGTCCCTGCGGTCTGCGACGAGTGTGCACCCGGTATCCGACCTCGACGGACGTGCCGGTGAACTGCCGCAGCGCGTGAGCGGCCACCCGCGGCGAGAACTCGATTCCCAGCACCGCAGCGGCCTCCTCGCGGTCCGCGAACGACCACCGCGTCCGGACCCGGCGCAGGTCGAAACCCTGCGCGGCGAAGAATCGTTCGACGGTGAGGGGGTCGTAGTGCGGCAGGTCGCGGCGCATCCATCCTCCGTACGGATCGACCGTGGCGTCGAGATCCACCACCACCACCACACCCCCGGGGCGCAGGACGCGCATGGCCTCGGTGATGCCCGGCCCGCATCCCGGCCCGAAGAAGTAGGCCGTCCTGGCGTGCACGACGTCCGCCGAGCAGTCCTCCAGCGGCAGCCGATCCGCAGTCCCCCGGAGCACCCGCACAGCCGAGCCCGCGACCCGGTGCCGAGCACGCTCGATCAGTGGTGGGTGTGGTTCGACACCGACCACGGACCGTGCCTCGCGGGCGAACAGAGGCAGATGGAATCCGGTTCCGCATCCGACGTCGACGACGTCGCGTCCCGCCCACGGCGTGAGATCCCGCAGCACCGCCTCGATCTCGCCGGTGACGTCCTGGGCGCGATTCTCGGCCTCGTACACGTCGGGCCAGTTCCAGATGTTCGGACTGGCGATCACGCCGTCGCGACCGGGCACAGGATCAGACGAAGATCGTCAGAACGATCCACGTCACGAGGATGCTGGGCAGAACGGAGTCGAGGCGGTCCATCAGTCCGCCGTGACCGGGAAGCATCGTCCCCATGTCCTTGATCCCGAGCTCCCGCTTGACCTGCGACTCGACCAGGTCGCCGAGCGTCGCGGAGAAAACGATGAGCACGCCCAGCAGGGCCCCCACGAACGGGTTCGCGTCCAGCAGGAACGTGACGGTGAGGACGCACCCGACGACACTGAAGAGCAGCGATCCGCCGAGCCCCTCCCAGGACTTCTTCGGGCTGATGGCCGGCGCCATCGCATGCCGTCCGAACAGGACTCCGGCCGCGTAGCCGCCGACGTCCGAACACACCACCGCGATCATGAGCACGAGGACGCGCGAGCCGCCGTCGTCCTCGAGGGTCAGCAACGCCGCGAACGCACCGAACAGCGGCAGCCACGACAGGACGAAGATCGAGATCGCGCAGTCGCGCAGGTAGTTCTTCGGTGCCACGTCCAGACCACCGGACAACAGGCGCCAGACCATCGTGACCAGCACCGTCGCGGCGAACGCACTGAGCGCGCCCAGTGCGCCGAACGGCCAGGCGAGCCAGATCATCGCCTGACCTCCGAGGATCACCGGGATCCGGGGCACCGAGATGTCGGACTCCCGCAGCCGCTTCGTCACCTCCCACGAGGCGACGGCGACCGCGGCCGCGGCGATGCCGATGAACACGAGCGGAACCAGGACCAGGACGACGATGAGCGACACGCCCAGTGCGCCGCCGACCGCGATCGCCGCGGGGAGGTCGCGGCCCGCCCGCGAGGTCTTCGGGGCGGGATCGGCGGTCGAACCGTTGTCGGCCGATACGGACACTGCTTCTCGTTTCACTTCATCTGGGCCACCGGGACGTGCGGAGGTCACACCTCCATCAGTTCCGCTTCCTTGTTCTTCACGATCTCGTCCACCTGCGCCACGTACTTCGCGGTGGTCTTGTCGAGCTCGGCCTCCGCACGCGTGACCTCGTCCTCGCCTGCCTCGCCGTCCTTCTGGATGCGCTTGAGCTCGTCCATCACCTTGCGGCGGACGTTGCGGATGGACACCTTCGCGTCCTCACCCTTGCTCTTGGCCTGCTTGACGTACTCGCGGCGCCGCTCCTCGGTGAGCTGCGGGATCGAGATCCGGATGATGTGTCCGTCGTTGGACGGGTTGAACCCCAGGTCCGAGTTGCGGATCGCAGTCTCGATGGGGCCCAACTGGGCCTGCTCGTACGGCTTGACGATCACCATGCGCGCCTCGGGCACGTTGATGCCCGCGAGCTGGGTGATGGGGGTCAGCGAGCCGTAGTACTCGACCACGATCTTCGAGAACATCCCCGGGTTCGCGCGACCCGTCCGAATGGACGACAGATCGTTCTGCGCGACCGTGACGGCCTTTTCCATTCTCTCTTCGGCGTCGAAGAGCGCTTCGTCGATCACGACCGTTCCTTCCGAAAACCTCTAGTGTGCAGCGACTGCACGTGGTGACTCACTTGACCAGGGTTCCGATCTTCTCACCCGACACCGCTCGCGCGATGTTTCCCTCGGTGAGCAGATTGAAGACCATGATCGGCATCCCATTGTCCATGCAGAGGCTGAAGGCTGTGGCATCGGCCACCTTCAGCCCCTTCTCGATGACCTCGCGGTGCGAGATCTCGGTGTACATCGTGGCGGTCGGATCCTCTCGCGGGTCCGCGGAGTAGACCCCGTCGACGCCCTTGGCCATCAACACCACTTCCGCGCCGATCTCGAGCGCACGCTGCGCCGCCGTGGTGTCGGTGGAGAAGTAGGGCATGCCCATGCCGGCTCCGAAGATGACCACGCGCCCCTTCTCGAGGTGGCGTTCGGCGCGCAGCGGGATGTACGGCTCGGCGACCTGCCCCATGGTGATGGCCGTCTGCACGCGCGTGGTGATGCCCTGCTTCTCGAGGAAGTCCTGCAGGGCGAGGCAGTTCATGACGGTGCCCAGCATGCCCATGTAGTCGGAGCGGGACCGGTCCATACCGCGCACCTGGAGCTCGGCTCCGCGGAAGAAGTTCCCGCCGCCGATGACGACGGCGACCTGGACACCCGAACGGACGACGTCCGCGATCTCCTCCGCCACCTTCTGCACCACGTCGGGATCGAGCCCGACCTGGCCACCACCGAACATCTCACCGCCCAGTTTGAGCAGCACTCGGGAGAATCCGGTGCGGGCGGGCGACGACTCGGTCATGAAGGCTCCTGTCCGTGGGGCGTGTGCGGGTCGGTGTCCGCACGACACTGTTGCGCCTGATCTTGCCCCATGCGTCGGCACGGGGCGCACATGACTGTGCCGTCCACCCATCGGGGTGGACGGCACGGTCATGACGTCACTCGGGTGTCACGAGGCTCAGTTGGAGCCGACCTCGAAACGCACGAAGCGCGTGATGGTGACTCCGGCGTCGGCGAGAAGAGCCTTGACGGTCTTCTTGCTGTCCTGGACCGAGGACTGCTCGGTCAGCACGACGTCCTTGTAGTAGCCGTTGACGCGACCCTCGATGATCTTGGGCAGTGCCTGCTCGGGCTTGCCCTCCTCGCGGGCGGTCTGCTCCGCGATGCGTCGCTCGCCCTCGACGATGTCGGCGGGGACCTCGTCGCGGGTGACGTACTTGGCCTTGAGCGCGGCGACCTGCATCGCTGCGCCGCGAGCGGCCTCGGCTGCGGCCTCGCCCTCACCGGTGTACTCGACGAGGACACCGACGGCGGGCGGGAGGTCAGAGCTGCGCTTGTGCAGGTAGGTCGCGACCGGACCGTCGAAGGAGACGACGCGACGGATCTCGAGCTTCTCGCCGATCTTGGCCGAGAGCTCCTGCAGTGCGGCGTCGACGGTCTTGCCGTCGAGCTGCAGCGCCTTCAAGGCGTCGACGTCGGCCGGCTTGCCCTCGGCCGCCACGTCCGCGATGGACTGCGCGAAGTTCTGGAACTCCTCGTTCTTGGCGACGAAGTCGGTCTCCGAGTTGATCTCGAGGAGGACACCGTTCTTCGCGACGACGAGACCCTCGGCGGTGGAACGCTCGGCGCGCTTGCCGACGTCCTTCGCGCCCTTGATACGGAGCTGCTCGACGGCCTTGTCGAAGTCGCCGTCGTTGTCGGCGAGCGCGTTCTTGCAGTCCAACATGCCGGAGCCGGTCAGCTCACGGAGCCGCTTGACGTCGGCGGCAGTGTAGTTCGCCATCGTGGGCGAGCCTCCTTGCATTGCTCGTGGAGACGCACGGGTGATGCGTCTCGTGTGTGACGAGAGAGGGGGTGAATCAGAACGAGACCCGGTGCGCCACTAACGGGCACACCGGGTCTCGACCGTGATCAGTTCTGCGCGGTGGGAACGTCCGCGACGGGTGCCTCGGTCTCGGCGGGAGCCGCCGCACCGTTCGCGCCCTCGGCGGCCGGAGCCTCCGTGACAGGTGCGTCGGTGGTTGCCGGGGTCTCGGCAGCGGCCTGCTGCGTCGCCTCGGCGGCCGGGGAGGCCTGCGAGAGCTGCTCGAGCTCCCACTCGGCCAGGGGCTCGCCGGCACCGACCTCGGGCTTCTCGTCCGTACCGGCGTTGCGGCCGGCACGCGCCTGCACGCCCTCGGCCACGGCGGACGCCACGACCTTGGTGAGGAGTGCTGCGGAACGGATCGCGTCGTCGTTGCCCGGGATCGGGTAGTCGACGACGTCGGGGTCGCAGTTGGTGTCCAGGATCGCGATGACCGGGATGTTCAGCTTGCGAGCCTCGGCGACCGCGAGGTGCTCCTTGTTGGTGTCGACGATCCAGATCGCCGACGGGACCTTGGACATGTCCCGGATACCACCGAGGGTGCGATCGAGCTTGGTCATCTCACGCGTGAGCATGAGGATTTCCTTCTTCGTGCGGCCCTCGAAGCCACCGGTCTGCTCCATCGACTCGAGTTCCTTGAGCCGGATCAGACGCTTGTGGACCGTGGTGAAGTTGGTGAGCATGCCGCCGAGCCAGCGCTGGTTCACGTAGGGCATTCCGACCCGAGTCGCCTCGGCCGCAATGGACTCCTGTGCCTGCTTCTTGGTCCCGACGAAGAGAACGGTGCCACCGTGGGCGACGGTCTCCTTGACGAATTCGTACGCCTGATCGATGTACGTCAGCGTCTGCTGCAGGTCGATGATGTAGATGCCGTTGCGATCGGTGAAGATGAATCGCTTCATCTTCGGATTCCAACGACGGGTCTGGTGCCCGAAGTGCGTGCCGCTGTCGAGCAGCTGCTTCATGGTAACGACAGCCATAGCTGTGGATCTCTCTTTCGTGTGCCGGTTGATGCGCGAGCACCGTCGATCGCCGAACCCGTGGGTCCGTCGTACCGCAGGTGTGTCGTGCCCTGGCGCTCGTCGTCCGTCGGACCTGCAGTGCAGGACCAGCCGACGAACCCGTGCTCCGGTGGAGGATCGACAGGTGCCGTTCCATACCGAAGCGCGACGAGCGCGCGAAGTCGACCCGTGTGGACAGGCCGCAGAAGTCAGTGTACGTCCGCGACGCCGCAGGTCATAACCGGGTCGACCGCCTGTGCACGGAGGACGGTCCGTCCCCGGGTGCGGTGGCTCGACGCGGGACCACTGTCGTCGCGTTCGCAAGAGTGCGGGGATGACCTGTCTCCGCTCCGCCCGCCGTTGGTCGCCGCGTTCGGCGCTCGTGTCCGCGGCGCTGACGGCAGCCCTGCTGGCGTCCGGATCCGTAGCCGCCGCGGACACGGACGGACGCCCGTTCGACTGGCCGCTGCAGCCCCGTCCCGCCGTGGTGGCCCCGTACGACCCGCCACCCGAGCGGTGGCTGCCGGGCCATCGCGGCGTCGACCTCGATGCGGGCTCCGATCCGACACACACCGTCGTCGCGGCCGGGGACGGCGTCGTCGTGTTCGCAGGTGCGGTCGCCGGCCGCCCCGTCGTCTCGATCGACCATGCCGGCGGCCTCCGGACGACGTACGAGCCGGTCACGCCCACCGTCACGGTCGGCACCCGGCTGCGACGAGGTCAGCCGATCGGTGTCCTCGAGGCAGGTCACCAGGGGTGCGGCGCCGCCTGGTGCCTGCACTGGGGAGCGCGTCGCGGCCGTGACTACCTCGATCCCACGGCTCTCGTCGACCGCGGTGTGGTGGTGCTGAAACCCCTGGCCGAGCCCGAGTGAGGCGCCTTCAGTACGCGCGGTGACGCTGCGGCGTCGACTGCGGCGCGGACGCGTGCCGGCCCTCCGCGTCGGGGAAATCGTCCGCCATCATCGCCGCCAGGTCCATGAAGGCGGCGCGCGTGCGGGGGCGCAGTCGATCGAGATCGACGACGGAGCCCTCCGCCAGATGATCGTCGAAGGGAATCACCACGACGGCGCGGCAGCGCGCGAGGAAGTGCCGGGTGAGTTCGTCCATGTCGATGCTCGCGGCGCCCGGTCGGTGGGCGCTGATGACGACGACGGTCCGCTCGACGAGGTGCGCGTACCCGTGCAGCCCGAGCCAGTCGAGGGTCGCGGCGGCGCTCTTGGCGCCGTCGACCGCCGGCGAGCTGACGAGCACCAGTGCGTGCGCCAGCGACAGCACCCCCTCCATCGCCGAGTGCATGATGCCCGTGCCGCAGTCGGTGAGGATCAGGTTGTAGTGCGCTCGGAGGGTGTCGATGACCGCGCGGTAGTCCTGTTCGGTGAACGCCTCCGACGCGGCCGGGTCACGCTCCCCCGCGACGACCTCGAGACGACTCGACGACTGGGAGGTGTGCTCCCTGATGTCGGCGTAACTCCGGATGGTCGGCCGGGCAGCGAGGAGATCGCGCACCGTGGACATCGTCTGCCGCGGGACGCGCTCCCCCAGCGTTCCGAAGTCGGGGTTCGCGTCGACGGCGATGACGTCGTCGCGTCGCAAGGAAGCGAACACCGACCCCAGCCCGACGGTGACGGTCGTCTTGCCCACCCCGCCCTTGAGGGACAGGAAGGCGATCCGGTAATCGCTGCGCAGCGGTTGTCGAATGCGGTCGATCTGGTGGCGACGCTCCGCCTCGGAGGCGACCGCACCACGGCCACCCGGTCGCCCACTGCCCAGGACGCGATCCAGGGTGCGGCGCCACCCCGGCCGAGTGGAGGACGGGGCCGGCGAGACGAAGGGCGACCCGGGTCGGCGCACCGGACTCTCCGCACCGAAGGCGGCCGAGTCGCGTCGCGGATCGGCGAGGCCCGGATGGTGCGGTGCGGGAACGTGGGAGGGCGGAACGGACGGCCGAGAGAATCGTTCCGGTTCGGGCGGAGACCAGGGTCCGTTCGTACCCGCCCGGCTGCCGGGACCTGAGGAGTGCGGGCTGTCGTCTCGACGATCCACGGTCCCCACCCTCCTGTCGACGGTCTGCTCCGATTGCCGATCAGGGACGAACGGTGTGGTTCACAGCGCCGGCACGGTCACATCCCCCGTGCAGACGGTACCAAACGTGCACGAGCGTGCGAGGTGGTCGACAGGACCCGACGTCAGGCTCGCGGATGCGCCTGATCGTGGACCGCGCGCAGCCGCTCCACGGAGACATGGGTGTAGATCTGCGTCGTGGCGAGCGACGCGTGCCCGAGCAGTTCCTGCACCACGCGGAGATCGGCGCCGCCCTCGAGCAGGTGGGTCGCGGCGGAGTGTCGGAGGCCGTGCGGACCCAGGTCCGGGGCACCGGGCACGGCGGACAGCACCTCGTGCACCACCGAGCGCGCCTGCCGCTGATTCAGGCGTCCGCCGCGACGCCCCAGGAGCAGGGCCGCGCCGGAGTCCGGTGTGGCCAGGGCGGGGCGGCCCACGGTCGACCACTGCACCACCGCGTCCTCCGCGGGCGCGCCGAACGGTACGACGCGTTCCTTGTCGCCCTTGCCGAGGACGCGGAGCACCCGTCTGTCGAGATCCACGTCGTCCACATCGAGACCGCACAGTTCGCCGACCCGGATTCCGGTCGCGTACAAGAGCTCTACGACGACCCTGTCGCGCAGGGCCATCGGATCCTGTTGCTCGGCACCGGATGTCGCGGCCGTCATCGCGTCCCGAGCGTCACGCTCACGCAGCACGCCCGGGAGCGTCCGACGCGACGGCGGTGCCGACAGCCGCACCGCCGGGTCCGCGGTGAGTGCTCCGACGGTGCACGACCACGCGGTGAAGGTGCGCGCCGAACTCGCTCGACGCGCGAGAGTCGAGCGGGACACTCCCGCGACCGACATCGAGGCGAGCCACGAGCGCAGGGAGCGAAGTGTGATCACGTCGTCGAGTGCCGCGGACGGATCACCGTGCGCGTCTCGACAGAAGCCGATCAGAGCACGGGCGTCGCCGACGTACGCGCGCACGGTGTGCTCGGAGCGGTTGCGTTGCAGAGCGAGATGCTCGGTGAATCTCGCGAGGAGCGCGAGATCGTCAGGATTCGCTGGCAGCGAGTTCTCGCTTCCAGGTGCGGAATCCCTCCTCGGTGCGGCCACGACGCCAGTATCCCGATATCGAGGCCCATTCCGCAGTCAAGCCACGCTCTTTGCGGATGTAAGGCCGGATCTCGTGCATCACGGACTGCGCTTCACCGTGCACGAAGACATGAGGCTGACCGGGCAGCCACTCCACCGCACGGACGGCGGCGGCCAGCGGTGAGCCACCCGGATCCTGGTCGCGGTACACCCAGCGGATGTCGGCAGAGGTCGGCGCCGCGATCTCGACGCGGTCCTCCGGACTCGCTGCTTCGAGCACCACTCGCGCGACGGCTCCCTCGGGAAGCGCCGCGAGTGCTGCGGAGATGGCGGGCACGCCCGTCTCGTCGCCGGCGAGAAGGTGCCAGTCTGCGTCCGCACGAGGCGAGTACGCGCCGGCGGGACCGAAGAACGAGAGCTGGTCCCCCGCCGCGGCGCTCAGCGCCCACGGGCCGGCGACACCCTCGTCGCCGTGGACGACGAAGTCGATGGCGACTTCGCGGGCCTGCGTGTCCACCGATCGCACCGTGTAGGTGCGCAACGTCGGCTCGTCGGCGTCACCGAAGTGCAGCTTGACGTAGCTGTCGGCGAACTCGGACGGCGCGAACTCGTCGAAGTTCGCACCGCCGAGCACCACGCGCACCATGTGCGGGGTGAGCCGCTCGGTGCGGAGAACGGTCAGGGTGGTCAGTCGTCGCGCCACAGGGCACCTCCATCGGGTACGGGCCTTGCCGCCGGTGGGGCGCAAGACGTGGTTAGCCTACCCTAATTCGCCGACCGGCCCCACGACAGGTCAGTGCGCGGCGTCGTACGCGTCCTGGATCTCCTGGCTGATGCGCCCGCGGGTGCTGACCTCGAAGCCGTTCTCCTTGGCCCACGCCCGCACGTCCTGCAGATTCTGGCGGCCCTTCTTCGGCGCCGCGGCGGACCCGTTCCGGCGAGACTTCTTGCCGCCCACCTTCTCCGCGTGTTCGATCCAGAATGCGAATTGGTCGTACAACTCGTTGGCGTGCTTGCTGTTGAGATCGATCGAATAGGACACGCCTCCGACCGCGAACTCGACCGTCTCGCCCTGCCCGTCCTTGATGAGTGAACCGTCGACATCGTCGATCATTTGGACGGTGGTGCGTCGTGCCATTGTTCTGCGCTCCTCGATACCGGGTGGAGAAAGAATTTCCTCCAAGATAACAGCCGAGATGGCCGACATCGTGACACCGACCCGACACCGCCCTGACAACATCCGAATCACGACATCTCGGTCGTGAATTCGACGACCTGTTGTTCGTGACCGACACGGGACGATCGGGCTCACCGCGGTCGCCGGTACTGTGACGGACGCAAACTCGACGCGGCCACTCCCGTCGACGTCGGCCACGAAGGGTTCACGGATGACCGCACAGAGTTTCTCGGAAACGCGTGCCGTGTCGTCGACGACGAGACCGTCCGGTTCGCTGACCTTCGTCGATCTCTTCAGCGGTGCGGGCGGAATGAGTTGCGGCTTCGCACGACACGGCGCCTTCGATGTCGTCGGCGCGGCGGACGCACAACTGGGTAAACCGAGCAGTGCGCGCGGATCTCTCGAATGCAATGCGTCCTACGAGGCGAATATCGGAACGGTGCCGCACGCCGTGGATCTTTCCGCTGTCACCGGGGCCGAGTTGGCGCGACTCTTCGCCCCGCGTCTGAACGGACGACCACTCGACGTACTCAGCGCGTGCCCGCCGTGCACCGGCTTCTCCCGTGCAAATCCTCGAAATCATCTCACCGACGATCCACGCAATTCGCTCGTGACCCGTGTCGCCGACTCCGTCGAGGCTCTGCGCCCGATCGTCCTCGTCATGGAAAACGCACGAGAATTGGTCGGCGGTAATTTCCGTGGTCATCTCGACGCGTTGGCTCTGCGGTTGGATCACCTCGGCTACGACGTCGATGCCTCGGTGCACATGCTCAGTACGGTCGGCTTACCGCAACGACGCGAGAGATCCCTGGTGGTCGCGGTGCGGCGCGATCACGAATTGCACACTCTTTCCGAATTGTGGGAGGGCACGACCATCGCACCGGAGGCGATCACGGTGCGTCGCGCGATCGGCCACCTGCCCCGCGTCGAGGCCGGTGAGACGGCGTCCGGCGATCCGATGCACCTCTCGCCCAGCATCGGTCGTGAGTCGACCCGCCGCCGCCTCCACGCCCTCCCCCACGACGGCGGTTCCTGGCTCGACCTCAGGTCCGCCCCCGGCGGCGACGACCACCTGACGCCCGCGATGCAGCGCCTCGTCGCCGCCGGGCGCCTGGGGTCGCACCCCGACGTGTACGGCCGACTGTGGTGGGACCGTCCCGCGCCCACCGTCAAACGGGAGTGCGCCCACTTCGGCAACGGCCGCTACACCCATCCCGAGCAGGACCGGCTGTGCACGGTGCGAGAGTTGGCCCTGCTGAACGGTTTTCCGGACGACTACGTGTTCCGCGCGCGATCGCTGTCGAACATGTACCGCCACATCGGGGACGCGGTACCGCCGCTCGTGTCCGCTCAGCTCGCCGCGCTGTGCACCTGGATCATCAGCGGCGTCAAGCCGGACCTGCGCGACGCGATCCTGCCCGGCACCTCCCTGCGGGCAGAGGACCTGCTCCCGGCACAGCCCTCACCGGATCTTCTCGATGCGCACCCATCCCGCCTCGTCGCGGCCGGCGTGTCCCTCGATCTCGAGGACCACCAGCGCTGACCGCACCGCCGACACGGGCACGCCGGAGTCCACGGACAGTTGCTGCACCGTTCGGGCTCCCGTGGCCGGGAACGCGTCCAGCACGCGGGCGGGAGTCTGCGGCAGGCGATCGAGATCGCGGCCGAACAGGGCGTCCCGGTCGTCGTCGTCCTCGACACCCGCACCCACCGCACCCGCCTCGGCCACCACGTCCCGGGCACCCGTCACCAGACGCGCTTCGCCCTCGCGGATCATCCGGTGGCACCCCGTCGACGACGCGGACGTCACCGGCCCCGGTACCGCCATGACCGGTCGCCCCAGTGCCCGTGCCCACGACGCCGTGTTACGCGCCCCGCTGCGCCATCCCGCCTCGACCACGACCACGCCGTCACACAGTGCGGCCACCAGCCTGTTGCGGGAGAGGAAGCGGTACCGGGCGGGTGGTGTGCCCGGCGGATACTCCGACACCACCGCACCCGTCTCCGACACTCTCCGCAGCAGACGCTCGTGCCCCGCCGGGTACGCCCGGTCGACGCCGCACGCCAGCACTGCCACCGTGCAGCCGCCCACGCCCAGCGCGGCGCGATGCGCCGCACCGTCGATGCCGTACGCGCCGCCGGAGACCACCGTCCACCCGTCCACTGCCAGGTCTCCCGCGATCTCTCCCGTCACGTGCTCCCCGTAGCTCGTCGCGGCGCGCGTTCCCACCACGGCCACCGCCCGCTCCGTGGACGACGCCACCGGCGCCGGACCCACCACCCACAACGCCAACGGCGCACCGCCGTCGCGAGTCGGCAGAGCCCCGTCCGGCCGTTCGAATCCGAGGAACCGCCAGGCGGGCCACTCCTCGTCCGACGGCACCACCAGTCGACCGTCCATCGCAGCCATCAGGTCGAGGCTCGCCGCGGCGGTGTCGAGATGTGCCCGCGCCGACACGCGGTCCCACACCGCCTTCGGAACGTCCCCGGTGCGCATCGTCGCCGCGGCGTCCACCACTCCGCGCGAGGCGATGAGCTGCTCGACGGCGCGCGACGGACCCTGCACCACAGTCGAGACGTACGCCCACGCCAGGGTCTCCGGATTCTCCGCTCCACTCACACGCCACTCCCCTGTTCGCGAAAACTCATCGCCGACGCCACGCACTCCGGTCCCGGAGACATCCGCCCCTCGAGGTCGCCGAGCGTCCAGGCCAAGCGCAGGATGCGGTCCGCGCCCCGCGCCGTGATGCCACCGCGCCGCAGCGCCCGTTCGATCGGGATCAACGCCTCGCGTTCGAGCCTGAAGCGCTGGCGCAGTGCCGATCCGGGTACTTCGGCATTGGTCTGCCAGCCGAACTCGGACCACCGTTCCGCCGCCGCCTGCCGCGCTGCCGTCACTCTGCCGCGCACCACCTCGGTCGTCTCCCCCACGTCGTCGGTCAACATTCCGGTCGCAGTGGGCTGCATCGACAGCCGCAGGTCCACCCGGTCGAGCAGTGGTCCGGACAGCTTGCCGAGGTAGCGCCGGCGGGCGTTCGGCGCACACACGCAGTCGGCGGTCCGCGGCGATGCGCACGGACACGGATTGGCCGCCAGCACCAGTTGGAAGCGAGCGGGATAGCGGGCGACCCCGTCGCGCCGCGCGATGCGCACCTCGCCGTCCTCCAGCGGGGTACGCAGTGCCTCCAGCACGCGCACCGACATCTCGGCGCACTCGTCGAGGAAGAGCACGCCGTGGTGCGCCCGGCTCACCGCACCCGGTCGCGCCATGCCGCTTCCGCCGCCCACCAGTGCCGCCACCGAGGTGGTGTGATGCGGCGCGATGAACGGGGCGGTGGTGATCAACGGACACTCCGCCGTGAGTGTCCCCGCGACGGAGTGCACCGCCGTCACCTCCAGGGCCTGACCCTCCGTCAGCGGCGGCAGCAGGCCGGGCAGCCGACCCGCGAGCATCGTCTTGCCGATACCGGGCGGTCCCGTGAACATCAGATGGTGTGCGCCGGCGGCCGCGACCTCGAGAGCCCAGCGTGCTTCGGACTGTCCGACCACGTCGACGAGATCGCCGTACCGGGGCTCCGGACCCGGCCGTGTCGGCATCGGTTCCGGGAGAGTGCACCGGTGCGAGAGCCACTCGATCACCTGCCGCAGATGCGCGGCCCCGAGGACCTCGATCCCGCCCACCAGGCCCGCCTCGACGAGGCTGTCCTGCGGCACCACCACACGAGTCCATCCCGCTCCGCGTGCGGCGAGCACGGCGGGAAGGACCCCGCGCACGCTCCGCACCCGCCCGTCGAGTGCCAGCTCACCCACCAGCACCGTCGAGGCCAACAGACCCGGCGGCACCACCTTGGCGGCGCCGAGCACCGCGCACGCCAGTGCCAGGTCGTACACGGATCCCACTTTCGGGAGTGTGGCCGGCGACAGCGCGAGCACCACCTTGGACGCGGGCCAGCTCTGGCCGGAGTTGTTCACCGCGGCCCGCACTCGGTCCCGTGACTCCTGCAGCGCCGCATCGGGGAGTCCGACCACGTGCACGCCCGGCAGGCCCCGCCCCACGTCGGCCTCGATCTCCACCAGGATGCCGTCGATGCCCGTGACGGCGACCGAGAACGTCCGTCCCAGGGCCATCAGAACGCCGCCCTCAGATGCGAGAGCAGAGGCCCCCGGCCGTCGGCGATCACGACCTCCACGACGTCGAACCGCACCGGCACCCACGGACCGGACCGCTCGGCGAGCCACAGCCCGGCCAGCCGGTGGATGCGCTGCGCCTTCGCCGGTGTGACCGCCTCGGCCGGAGTGCCGTACCCGTCGCCGGAGCGGGTCTTCACCTCGACGAACACGACGGTGTCGCCGTCCACGCCGATGATGTCGACCTCGCCGTGCCGACACCGCCAGTTGCGGTCGAGAATGCGCAGACCCACCGTCGTCAAATACGACGCGGCAGCCTCCTCGCCCGCTCTGCCCATTTCCGCGTTCGTCGCCATGGCTCCCCTCGCCGACCCGGTGCCCGGTGGTGGGCACACCCGGTGTCGGAGCACGACTGTGCAGGCACGCGGCGACCGTGCCGCGGCGCCGACCTGCGGCCGCAGAAAACCCGGGGACGACGCTCGACCCGGGGATGACGGACCACCGAAACCCCCTGTTGCGCGGCGCTCGGCCCTGGGGTTTGCGATGATCGGGTCATGAACACTGCACGCGACTCGTCGGCGAGCGGGACGCCGTCCGGCAGTGAGTTCCTTCTCCGCCGCGTGCCGGACGATCGGCGGCCCGCTCACCCTTATGCACTGCTGTGGACGTCGAACGATGCGCTGGGTCGGGAATCGACCAGGGAGGTGGGGTGCGGCGACTACTCGTGGGCGCTACGGACGGCACGCATCCTGTCCATTCCGCGCGCGTCGATCGAGCACGACCAGCGCGGCGGCGTGGACGACGGCTACGAGGGGTGGCACCTCAACGCGCGGATCCTGGGAACGGATCAGCGCTGATTCACTCGGGAAGTCCCCGTCACTCGGGAAGTCCCCGTCACTCAGGAAGTCTCAGATCCGGCTTGTCGAGTTCCTCGATGTTGACGTCCTTGAACGTGATCACCCGGACGTGCTTGACGAAGCGCGCGGGTCGGTACATGTCCCACACCCACGCATCGGACATCCGCACCTCGAAGTAGATCTCACCGTCCGCGTTCCGCGGGATCATCTCCACCGAGTTCGCGAGATAGAAGCGACGCTCGGTCTCCACCACGTAGGTGAACTGGCCGACGATGTCGCGGTACTCCCGGTACAGCGACAGTTCCATCTCGGTTTCGTACTTCTCGAGATCCTCGGCACTCATGCCGCCATCATCGCGCATCGGCGCCCTCGTGTTCCCATCGACCCCGCTCCTGCGGCGACACCGTCGGTGCGGCGCCGGCATCCTCGAGGCAGGCGACGTTCGACCACGAGCGACGGTGCTCCCGGCTCGCCCCGAGACGGGCGAGGGCGTCCGTGTGCAGCGTCGTGTTGTAGCCCTTGTGTACGGAGAAGTCGTAGCCGGGAATGTCTCCGTCGAGTGAGCGCATGATGCGGTCGCGATGCACCTTGGCGAGCACGCTCGCGGCGGCGATACATGCCGCGGTGGCGTCACCACCGATCACCGGGAGTGACGGCGCGGGAAGCCCGGGCACCCGAAAACCGTCGGTCAGGACGTACCCGGGGTCGACCGACAGTCCGGCGACCGCGCGGCGCATGCCCTCGATGTTGGCGACGTGGATGCCGATGCGGTCGATCTCGGCCGCGGGGACGGTGACGATCGAGTATGCCGTCGCCCAGCGGATCACCCTCGGGAACAACGACTCCCGCGTCTTCTCGCTCAACTTCTTCGAGTCGTCCAGAAGGTCCAGCGCGGCGCGGGCGCGATCGCCCAGGATGCACGCGGCGATGACCAGTGGGCCCGCACAGGCGCCACGACCCGCTTCGTCCACGCCCGCCACGGGCCCGAGCCCCGACCGGAGAAGGGCCGACTCCATGGTGCGCATGCCACCCGCACGCCGGATGACGGTGCGTGGCGGCCACGACGTCCGGGAGAGCCGCGTGGTCGACTTCATGGGCCCCGAACTCACTGCCCCTGGATGTCCGGATCGTCGATGAGACCCCAGCGACCGGGCGGCAGCACGATGGCCTGCGCCTTGCCGATCACGTTGTCCAGCGGGATGGTTCCCTGCAGTTCGTCGGCGACGTGGAAGCGCGAGTCGGCGGAGTTGCTGCGGTTGTCACCCATGACCCACACGTTGCCCTCGGGCACGGTGACGGGCCCGAAGCACCGCCCGGAACGAATCGGGGTGTCGCACGTGAGCGTGCCGGGCACGAAGTCGAAGTCCATGGTGATGTACGGCTCGTCGAGCGGCTTGCCGTCGACGAGAACGCGCCCCTGCTCGTCGCAGCACTCGACGGTCTGACCGCCGGTGGCGATGACGCGCTTGACCAGATCGTTCTCGTCCGGTGCGACCAGGCCGACGAGGGATCCGAGTTCCTGAGCGCCGCGGACGACGACGTTGGACGACCGCGTGGAGACGTAGTCGCCGTCCCAGGACGGCGGTCCGCGGAACACGACGACGTCACCGGCCGTCGGATCGCCGAAGCGGTACCCGATCTTCTCCACGACGATGCGGTCACCGGTGCAACCAGTGCAGCCGTGCAAGGTCGGCTCCATCGATTCCGAGGGGATCAGGTACACCCTCGCGACGAAGGTCTGCAAGAGGAAGCTGAGCACCAGGGCGACCAGGATGAGAATCGGGAGCTCACGCCAGAAGGACCGTGGCTTCTTGGTTCGCTGCGCCTCGTCGTTGTCGTCGCCCGCGCGCTCGTCCGTCACGGGTCAAGATTAGCGGCAGCGCCGCGGTGCAGAACGGCCGGGACGCAGAACGGCCGGACACCGGGGAACGAGTCCCCTGTGTCCGGCCGTCCAGCTAGTGGAACGCCGAAGATCAGCGCTTCTCCTTGATCTTGGCTGCCTTGCCGCGCAGCTCGCGCAGGTAGTACAGCTTCGCGCGACGCACGTCACCGCGGGTCAGCACGTCGATCTGGGCGATGTTCGGGGTGTGGACGGGGAAGGTGCGCTCCACGCCGACGCCGAAGGACACCTTGCGGACCGTGAAGGTCTCGCGGATGCCGCCACCCTGACGCCGAATGACGACGCCCTTGAAGATCTGCACGCGCTCCTTGGAGCCCTCGATGACCTTCACGTGCACGTTCAGTGTGTCGCCCGGGCGGAACTCGGGTATGTCGCTGCGCAGCGACTGCTTGTCCAGGAAATCCAGGGTGTTCATGGTTCATCCTTGCTGTGACGAGATCTCGAGCAGAGGACCCGAGCGGCTGCCGTCGGCGGATGCCGTCGACGCTCGACTGGTTCGTACTCCGAATAGGTGTCCACCGGATGCCGGGCATGCGAGTAGCACGCCCGGTGTCAGGCAACCCCACGATTGTGCCAGAGAACCGGTGCCCGACGAAATCGGCCGGATCAGCCCGCGCCGACCGATTCGCGATCGGGGCGCGACTCCCCCGGCGCCGGCGCCGGAACGACGATGCGATCGAGTTCGTCCTCGGCAGCGGCGCGCACGTGCGCGACGTCGGGCGTGCCCGCGATGGCGTCCTGCATCCAGATCTTCGCGCGGACGACGGGACGGCGCAGGTTGCGCTCGCGCCGCAGGGCCTTCTCCATCCGCCGCGGGCGTCGGGTGTAGCGCCAGCGCGCCCAGGGTGACCCCGGCCGGCCGATCCGGATCGCGCCGATCACGAGCAGCGGCAGAAAGAACAGGCCGGCGAGCCCGGTCCAGATCTTGCCCTTCGCGAGGACGATCGCGGCGAGGAGGAGATTGAGCGCGGCCAGGACGACGATGATGCTCCGCACCGCGACGCTGGGATCGTCACGGAAGCCGGCGACGTCGAAGAACTCGAGCGGTTTGAGACCGAACAGCAGCATGACGGTGGCGGCCACGGCGACGAAGACCGCGTCGACGGAGGTGCGGCCCTGCTCGGCCCAGTACACGTCCTCCAGGTAGAAGATGAGCGCGAACTCGTCGAGTACCAGTGCCGCACCGATACCGAAGAACGCCGCGAGCGCCGCGCCCGTGGTCTGGGTGCCGTCGACGTACACGGTGATCATCGCGATACCCGAGACCAGCATGGCGATCACACCGAACACGACGTGATGCACGTGGTGTCCGCCCGGCGTGACGTTGCCCGGCCACCAGGACACCTGCGCGCGGATCATGCGGACGCTGAACCGGATGAAGACGAACCCGGCGATGAACCCGACGAGGAAGAACAGCAGCGGGATGCGCCCCTCGTCGGAGACGTGGTGCATCCACCGCTCCATCGCAGCGCCTTCCTGCCGTGCCCGTCCTGTGACGAGGAAGTCTATCCGCGCCGCCGCGACACCCTCTACTTTCCGAAGCCCGCCTTCCGCAGGGCATCGGCCATCGATCCCGTTGCCGCGGCCGGTGCCGAGGACTGCGCTCCCTTGCGCGGTCCGGCTCCGGTCTTCTGCCTGTTCCGCGCGCCCTGGCCTCCCGACCCGCCGCGTGGAGCCGATGCCGCTGCCGTACCGCCGATCTCGTCGGTCAATCGCAGGGACAGGCCGATCCGCTGGCGCGGCAGGTCGACCTCCATGACCTTCACGCGCACGACCTGTCCGGACTTGACGACGTCGTGCGGGTCCGAGACGAAGCGGTCGGACATCGCCGAGACGTGGACGAGTCCGTCCTGGTGCACACCCACGTCGACGAAGGCGCCGAAGGCCGCCACGTTGGTCACCACTCCCTCGAGCACCATGCCCGGTCGGAGGTCGGCGACCTTCTCGACACCGGCCGCGAAGGTGGCGGTGGCGAACTCCGGACGCGGATCGCGGCCGGGCTTCTCGAGCTCGGACAGGATGTCGGTGACGGTCGGGAGTCCGAACCGGTCGTCGACGAAGTCCTGCGGGCGCAGGGACCGCAGCACCCGCTCGTTGCCGATCACCTCACGGACTCCCATGCCGGCCCTGTCGACGATGCGGCGCACCACGGGATACGCCTCGGGGTGCACGCTCGACCGGTCGAGGGGGTCGTCGCCGTCGGTGATGCGGAGGAACCCGGCGCACTGCTCGAAGGCCTTGGGCCCGAGCCGCGGAACCTTCTGCAGCGCGGATCGGGATCGGAAGGGGCCGTTCTCGTCGCGGTGCGCGACGATCGACTCGGCGAGAGTGGTGGCCACGCCGGAGACGCGCGCGAGCAGAGGCACGCTGGCGGTGTTGACGTCGACGCCGACCGCGTTGACCGCGTCCTCGACGACGGCGCCCAGGGAACGCGCCAACATGGATTCCGAGACGTCGTGCTGGTACTGCCCCACGCCGATCGACTTCGGGTCGATCTTCACCAGTTCCGCGAGAGGATCCTGCAGACGACGGGCGATGGAGACCGCGCCGCGGATCGAGACGTCGAGATCGGGCAGTTCGCGCGACCCGTAGGCGGACGCGGAGTACACGGAGGCGCCGGCCTCGGAGACCATCGCCTTGGTCAGGTTCGCGTCCGGGTACTTCGCGATGAGTTCCGCCGCCAGCGCGTCGGTCTCACGCGACGCGGTGCCGTTGCCGATGGCCAGCAGATCGACACGGTGCTTCGCCGCCAGTGCGGCCAGCGTCGCGAGCGCCTCGTTCCACTTGCCCTGGGGCTTGTGCGGATAGATGGTGTCGTACGCGAGGACCTTGCCGGTGGGGTCCACGATCGCGACCTTGGTTCCCATGCGGAACCCGGGGTCGAGGCCCATGGTGGTGCGACTGCCGGCGGGCGCAGCCAACAGCAGGTCCTTAAGGTTGGAGGCGAAGACGTCGACCGCGCGCTCCTCCGCGGACTGCCGCAGGCGCATGCGGGTGTCGATGCCCAGGCTGACCAGAAGCTTGGTCCGCCACGCCCATCGCACCGTGTCCAGGAGCCACCGATCGGCCGCACGGCCGTGGTCGCCGATACCGAAGCGCGCCGCGATGCGGGTCTCGTACACCGACGCGGTACCGGGTGCGGGTTCGTCGGTGTTCGGCTCCGGATCCATCGTGAGGGAGAGCACCTCCTCTTTCTCCCCGCGCAGGACTGCCAGTACTCGATGGGACGGAACGGAGGTGAAGGACTCGGAGAACGCGAAGTAGTCGGAGAACTTCGCACCGTCCGTCTCCTTGCCCGGTCGCACCGCGCTGGTCAACCGGCCACGGGTCCACATCAGCTCGCGCAGCGACCCGACGAGGTCGGCGTCCTCGGCGAAGTGCTCGACGAGGATCGCGCGCGCACCGGCGAGCTGCTCCTCGCCGAAGGACGTCGGATCGGTGGTCGGATCGGACAGCAGGGCGTCCGCCACGGGCTGGTGGCCGGCCTCGCGCGCGATCTGCGCCTTGGTGCGGCGCTTCGGTTTGAACGGGAGGTAGATGTCCTCGAGGCGCGCCTTGGTGTCCGCGAGCACGATCGAGTCCTCGAGCGCGTCGTCGAGCTTGCCCTGCGAGCGGATGGACTCGAGAATCGCGGCGCGGCGCTCGTCGAGCTCGCGCAGGTATCGCAGTCGCTCGTCGATCGTGCGCAGCTGGGTGTCGTCGAGCGTGCCCGTGACCTCCTTGCGGTAGCGCGCGATGAACGGCACCGTCGCACCCCCGTCGAGCAGGTCCACGGCGGCGCGTACGCGCTCCTCCGCGACGTCGAGCTCCTCGGCGATCCGGCGATTGACAGATTTCACAGCGGTCGTCACGGCGATGGACCCTACCGCGCCGGTACCGTGGAGTGACGGTGCCGCCCCGGGTTCCGAGCGCCGACGCGCCCGGTACGTCCACTCTCGAATGTGGGGGCACTCGATGACAGAACGGTAGTCACGTGACAACTCCCTCGGCGCGCCTGCGACGAGCCTCCACCATGTTGGCGGCGGTGGCGCTCGCCACCACGATGGCGGCGGCCTGCGCGCAGCCGGCCGAGCCGACGGCGACGACGATCCCGGTCGCACCGGAGTTCCCCGAACCCGAGATGCCGATGGCACCGGACCTCACCGGCCGCCTGCAGCAGGCACTCGACGGCGCGGCCGCGCGCGGCGCGACGCTCTCCATCGGCTTCCTCGACCGGGAGACCGGGACGTACATGGGTTCCGGTGACAACGATCCGATCGAGACGGCGTCGGTGGTCAAGTTGTTCATCGCCGACGATCTGCTCTACCGCTCGTCGCGCGGCGAGTTCGCCCTCGACGAGGAGTCCCGTGCCCTCATCGCGCCGATGCTCTCGTCGTCGGACGACAGTGCGGCGCAGGTCCTGTGGGACGCCGCCGGTGGATCCGACGTCGTGGCACGCGTCGCCGGCCGCTACGGCCTGCCCGCCACAATCGCGTCGGCGGACGGGATCTGGTGGAACACCCGGACCACCGCGGCCGACCTGGTGCGGTACTACGACGCCGTCCTCGACGGCACCGGCGGACTGAACCCGGCGGACCGGGCGACCGTCGTCGGAGACCTCGAGGCGTTCACCCCCGAGGGGGCAGACGGCTATCCCCAGACCTTCGGCATCCCGCGGGCACTCCCCGGCGAGACGGTCCGCGGGGTCAAGCAAGGGTGGATGTGCTGCGTCGACGGTCGGTGGATCCACCTGAGCACGGGATTCGTCGGCGACGGAGAACGCTACGTGGTGGCGGTGCTCTCGCGGGAGGATCCCTGGTACGGCGCGGACGGCGGCAGCGCGGAGACGACGGCGGACACCGCGGTGACGGACGACGACGGCGCCAAGCACGCGCGCGTCACCGTCACCGGCGCGCTGAAGATCCTGTTCCCCACCGGGGTCGTCGCCTGAGAGATCGCGTCAGGGCAGGAGGTCGGGCCGGCGCTGAGCGGTACGCTCGAGCGACTGTTCCCGCCGCCACTGTTCGATGCGGGAGTGGTTGCCGGACAACAAGACCGGCGGCACGTCCAGGCCGCGCCACGTGGCCGGTCGGGTGTATCCCGGCCCCTCGAGGAGACCGTCGGAGAACGAGTCCTGTTGGTGCGAGAGCTGATTGCCCAGGACGCCGGGCAGCAGCCGCGTCACGGCCTCGGTCATCACCAGCACCGCGGCCTCGCCGCCGATGAGCACGTAGTCCCCGATGCTGACCTCCTCGACGCGCACCCGGGTCGCCGCGTCGTCGAAGACTCGCTGATCGATGCCCTCGTAGCGGCCGCATGCGAACACCAGATGATCCTCGCGCGACCATCTTTCGGCGGTGCGCTGGGTGAAGGGCACTCCGGCGGGCGTGGGCACCACCAGGATCGGGTCGGCGTCGCGCATGACGTCGTCCAACGCGTCTCCCCACACCGTCGGCTTCATGACCATGCCGGGGCCGCCGCCGTAGGGCGAGTCGTCGACCGCCTTGTGCACGTCGTGTGTCCAGTCCCGGAGGTCGTGGACACCGAGGGTCACCAGACCGTTCTGCACGGCCTTGCCCAGCAGCGCGGTACGCATGGGCTCGAGGTACTCGGGGAAGATCGTCACCACGTCGATACGCATGGTCACTCGCCGTCCAGAAGCCCTTCGGGCGGGTCGATCTCGACGGTCCGCGTCTCGCGGGAGACCGACACCACGATCGCGGACACGAACGGTACGAGCAGTTCGCGGCCGACGTTCTCGTCGGCCGGCGTGATCGACAGCAACTCCCCCGCAGCGGAGTGCAGCACCTCGCTGACCGTGCCGATCACCGTGCCCGCCGACTCGTGATCCGGAGCGAACTGCACCGTCATGCCCTCGAGCTCGTGGTCGTAGAACTCGTCCGGATCGTCGGACGGGGGTAGATCCGCGGTGTCGACGACGAACAGGGTGCCGCGCATCGCGTCGGCGGTACTGCGATCGTCGATTCCCTTCAGACGCAGCAGAAGCCGCCCGGAATGCTCCCGGGCGGCTTCCACCGTGTAGTCGGTCGTGCTGTTGTCGTGACGCGCACGGCCGTGCAGAACGGATCCCGGAGCGAACCGCTCGTCAGGATCGTCCGTGCGGACCTCCACGACGACCTCGCCCTTGATGCCGTGCGACTTGGCCACGCGGCCCACGACGAGCTCCACGTCGGTGATCAGCGATCGGTGTCGACGACGTCGACACGGATCCCACGGCCGCCGATACCCGAGACGAGGGTACGGAGCGCGGTGGCGGTACGACCGCCACGGCCGATGACCTTGCCCAGATCGTCGGGGTGCACGTGCACCTCGACGGTCCGGCCACGGCGACCGGTGATCATCTCGACACGAACGTCGTCCGGATTGGACACGATGCCGCGAACCAGATGCTCGACGGCGTCGGCGACCATGGTGCTCACAGGTGGGTCCTACTTCTCGGTGGACTCGGCGGTGGCGTCGGCGGTCTCGTCTGCCGGTGCGCTCTCGGCGTCGTCGGCCTTGGCGGCCTTCTTCTTCTTCGGCGTGGTGGCCTCGGCGACGGGCTCGTTGTCGGCGGCGGCGAGCGCAGCGTTGAACAGGTCCAGCTTGGACGGCTTCGGCTCCTTGACGCGGAGCGTGCCCTCGGCGCCCGGCAGGCCCTTGAACTTCTGCCAGTCACCGGTGATCTTGAGGAGTGCCTCGACGGGCTCGGTGGGCTGTGCGCCCACGCTCAGCCAGTGCTGCACGCGATCGGAATCGATCTCGATCAGCGACGGCTCTTCCTTCGGGTGGTACTTGCCGACGGTCTCGATGGCACGGCCACCGCGACGGGTACGCGCGTCGGCGATGACGACGCGGTACTGCGGGTTGCGGATCTTGCCGAGACGGGTGAGCTTGATTTTGACTGCCATGTGAAACGAAGCCTCTTTCGATGTGGTCGCAGGACGCGACCGCTGGTCACGGCGCAATTCAGCGATGCGCACGGCATGCGCACCCGGTTTTGCGGTGGATGGGTGTTGTGACCGCCGCTCGGTACGGAACCGGAGACGGGCGAACAGCGACTTATTCTGCCAGACGCTGCCCGAGCGTCATAATCCCAGCCCGGTCACCAGATCCGGCCGCGCAAGACCACCACGTCCGGCGCCGACAGGACGTCCGGCCCGGTTCGTGGGTCCGTGGAGTAGAACACCAGATCCGCGGGTGCGCCGTGCTCGATGCCCGCACGCCCGAGCCACCGCCGCGCCGTCCAACTGGCCGCACCCAGGGCGTCGGTCGGCGACAGGCCCACGCCCACCAGCGCCGCCACCTCGTCGGCCACCCGCCCGTGCTCGATGCTGCCGCCCGCGTCGGTGCCCGCGTAGATCGGGACTCCGGCGTCGTGCGCGCGCCCCACCGTGTCCGCCACTCGGGCGTGCAGATCGCGCATGTGATCGGCGTAGCGCGGGTAGCGGGTGGCCGAGTCGGCGATCGACGGAAATGTCTCGATGTTGATGAGCGTGGGCACCAGTGCGGTTCCGTGCTCGACCATCATCTCGATGGTCTCGTCGGTCAGGCCGGTGCCGTGTTCGATGCAGTCGATGCCGGCACCGATCAGCCCGGGCAGCGCGTCCTCGCCGAAGACGTGCGCAGTGACCCGGGCGCCCTCGGCGTGGGCGGCGTCGATGGCCCGGCGCAGGACCGCGTCGTCCCACAAGGGTGCGAGGTCGCCGACCTCGCGGTCGATCCAGTCGCCGACCAGCTTGACCCACCCGTCGCCGAGGCGCGCCTGCTGAGCCACGGCCTCGGGCAGTTGCGACTCGTCCTCGAGATCGACGGCGAGGCCGGGAATGTAGCGCTTGGGCATCGCGATGTGCCGACCCGCGCGGATGATGCGCGGCAGATCCTCGTGGTCGTCGAGTGCGCGGGTGTCGACGGGCGATCCCGCGTCACGCAGCAGCAGCGCACCCACCTCGCGCTCGGTGGTGGCCTGCGCGACGGTGCCGTCGTGATCCTCGTGCCCGCCGCCGTACGTGATACCGACATGGCAGTGCGCGTCGACGAGACCCGGAACGATCCAGCCGCCCCGCGCCACCGTGGTGGCACCGGGAACCGGATCCAGTGAAACGAGGCCGTCTCGCACCCAGACGTCCACCTCGTCGTGGCCGGGCAGCACGACGCCGCGCAGATGCAGACTCGGCGAGATGCGCACCGCGTGCTCCGCCCTACTTCTTGGGGAGCTTCAGCTGCGACAGGTCGATGCCCTCGAGGCCCGGCGGAAGCTGGTCGAGGCCCTTCGGCATCGAGGACAGATCGGGCATCCCCGCGGGCATTCCGCCCGGCATACCGGGGAAGCCTCCCCGCACGCCCTTCGGCGGTGTGGGTCCGCGACCGCCCTTCTTCCCCTTCTTGCCCTTCTTGTTGCTGCGCTGAACCTGCTTGCGCGCGCCGGGCATGCCCATGCGGCCGGCCATCGACGCCATCATCTTGCGGGCCTCGAAGAAGCGGTCGACGAGCTGGTTGACGTCGGAGACCTTCACACCGGAACCGTTGGCGATGCGCAGACGACGGGAGGCGTTGATCATCTTCGGATCGGCCCGCTCGGCGGGTGTCATACCGCGGATGATGGCCTGCACGCGGTCGAGCTGCTTGTCGTCCACCGACGCGAGGGCGTCCTTCATCTGACCGGCACCGGGCAGCATGCCGAGCAGGTTGCCGATCGGTCCCATCTTGCGGATCGCCATCATCTGCTCGAGGAAGTCCTCGAGCGTCAACTGGCCGGACCCGATCTTCGCGGCGGTGTCCTCCGCCTGCTTCGCGTCGAAGACGGTCTCGGCCTGCTCGATGAGGCTGAGCAGGTCGCCCATGCCGAGGATGCGGCTCGCCATGCGATCCGGGTGGAAGATCTCGAAGTCCTCGAGCTTCTCGCCCGTCGACGCGAACATGATCGGTCGACCGGTGACCTCGCGGACGCTCAGCGCGGCGCCACCGCGGGCGTCGCCGTCGAGCTTGGTCAGCACGACGCCGGTGAAGCCGACACCGTCCTGGAAGGCCTGCGCCGTGCTGACGGCGTCCTGGCCGATCATCGCGTCGAGCACGAACAGGATCTCGTCGGGGTTCGTCGCGTCGCGGATACCGGCGGCCTGGCCCATGAGCTCGGTGTCGATACCGAGACGGCCCGCGGTGTCGACGATGACGACGTCGTACTGCTTGGCCCTGGCCTCCGCGACACCGGCGCGAGCGACCTCCACCGGATCGGCCGCGGTCACGCCGAGGGCATTCTCGCCGCCGCCGATCGACGTGCCCGGATGCGGCGCGAAGACGGCGGCGCCCGCACGCTCGCCGACGATCTGGAGCTGACTCACCGCACCGGGGCGCTGGAGGTCGCAGGCCACGAGGAGCGGGGTGTGGTTCTGGTCCTTGAGCCACTTGGCTAGCTTGCCGGCGAGTGTCGTCTTACCGGAGCCCTGCAGACCGGCCAGCATGATGACGGTCGGCGGGTTCTTCGCGAACTCCACCCGCCGGGTCTCGCCACCGAGGATGCCGACGAGCTCGTCGTTGACGATCTTGACGACCTGCTGCGCGGGGTTGAGAGCAGCGGAGACCTCGGCGCCCTTCGCGCGCTCCTTGATCCGAGTGATGAAAGCGCGCACGACCGGCAGCGCGACGTCGGCGTCGAGCAGTGCCAGGCGGATCTCGCGGCACACCGCATCGATGTCGGCGCCCGAGAGCCGACCCTTGCCTCTCAGATCCTTGAGGCTTCCGGTCAATCTGTCGGACAGTGATTCGAACACCGATACTCCTGAACATCGCGAGAGAAGTGAAGACTCCGTCGACCAGACTAACGGTCGATCGACCCGGCGGTGGCCCGGCCCGACGCGTACCTCAGTCGTCCGACTCGGGCTCCTTCGGACGCAGGGCGGGGACGACGGCCAGCAGCGCGCGTTCGAGCTCCTCGCGCTGTGCCCGCGATCCGGCGCCGCCCTCCGACGCCCCGCTGGTGTCGACGCAGAACGCGTCCACCACCGAGGATCCGCGGGTGGTGACCTTGGCCCAGCGCACGTCGGCACCGTGCTTCTCGAAGACGGACGAGAGCCGGCACAGCAGCCCGAGCCGATCCTCGGCGCGGACCTCCACGATCACGGAGTCACCGTCCGGACCGTCGAACCACAGCACCCGCGGCGGCGCCTGCGCGTACAGCAGCACCTCCGACGAGTCGAGCGCTCCGAGATCGCCGTCCGACGCGGCGATCCGTGCCCCGGCCTCCTTGAGGTCGAGTTGCGCGAGCAGGTCGAGGTCCCCGTCGAGTGCCCGGATGAGCTCCTGGCGCAGCAGGCCGGGCTGGGGCGGCGCCCCGAAGGTGGGCGTGACGACGAAGCGGTTGATCGCGAACCCGTTCGCGCTGACCACGGACGCGGACAGCACCCGCAGCGCGGCCAGAGCGAGCACGCCCGACGCGTTGGACAGCAGGCCGAGCCTGTCCGGCGCGGTCACCGTCACCTCGAACGTGTGCGGACTGTCCGACGGCTGCAGATCGACGTCGACTCCGCCCTCGGCGGCGCGGGCCGCGAGCGCCGCGTCGATCGGATCGGGCGTCGGCAGTGATTCACCGGCCATGATCATGCGGCAGCGCCGCACGAGCTCACCGATGAGCGAGGACTTCCAGTCCCCCCAGACACCGGGTCCCGTCGCGAGCGAGTCCGCCTCGGCCAGCGCGTGCAGGAGTTCGAGCAGGATCGGATCGCCGTCCAGCGCGTCGACCACCCGCTGCACCGTCGCGGGATCGTCCAGGTCGCGTCGGGTCGCGGTGTCCGGCAGGAGCAGATGGTGGCGCACCATCGCCTCGAGCAGCCGGACGTCCGACGGCCACAGACCGAGCCGCTTGCCCACCTGCGTGGCCAGATCCGCGCCGACGATGCTGTGGTCTCCCCCGCGGCCCTTGCCGATGTCGTGCAGCAGTGCCCCGAGGACCAGCAGGTCGGGCCTCGCGACCCGGGTGGTGAAACCGCTCGCGTGAGCGGCGGTCTCGACGAGATGGCGATCCACGGTCCAGGTGTGCACGGCGTCGCGCGGCGGCAGGTCGCGCACCGCCCCCCACTCGGGAAGCAGACGCCCCCACAGGCCCGTCCGGTCCAGAGCCTCGATCGCGTCGATGGCGCGGCGGCCGGATCCGAGGACCACCAGCAGGTCGTTCAGTGCCTCCTTCGGCCACGGCTCGCGCAGTTCCGGTGCACTGTCGGACAGCCGGCCCAGGGTCGACGCGGACATCGGCATCCCTGTCACCGCGGAGGCCGCAGCGACACGCATGATCAGTCCCGGATCCTTGTTGGGGCGGGCGTCCCGCGCCAGCACCACCTCGCCGGCGTGCTCGACGACCCCCTCGTCCAGGGGCCGACGCACAGGTACCCGGCGGAGCCGCGAGAGTCCGCGTCGCGGTATGGCATTCCCGGCGGTACGCAGGCCCACGTCCGTCGAGTAGACGATGGTGCGCGCCGAATCACTCAGTACGCGTGCGAGATCGAACCGATCGCCGATACGGAGCGCGGCGGCGATCTCGTCCGCGTCCTGCGCTCGCAGCTGATCACGGGCACGGCCCGCCACCCGGTGCAGCTCGGTACGGACGTCGAGGATCCGTCGGTGAGCGAAATCCAGTCCACCGCCCGGTGATTCGGGCCCGAGGCCCGGCATCGCGTCGGTGAGCTGCGCGATGGAGAGCGCGTCGAGCAGCTGCACGTCGCGCAGTCCGCCGCGTCCACTCTTGAGATCGGGCTCGGCCCGGTGGGCGATCTCGCCGCTACGCCCCCAGCGAGTGCGGGTCAGCGCGTGCAGTTCGTCGAACCGATCGCGGATCCCGATGCGCCACTGACGCCGGGTCCCGTCGATCAACATCGAACTGAGTTCGGCGTCGCCCACGATGTGTCGGGCGTCGAGCAGACCGAGGGCCGCGGTCATGTCGTGGGCGGCCACGTCCAGAGCCTGCGGAACCGTGCGGACACTGTGATCGAGCTTGATGTGCGCGTCCCACAGCGGGTACCAGAGTTGGTCGGCCACACCGCTGACGAGCGCGGGATCGAGATCGTCGTGCAACAGCACCAGGTCCAGGTCCGAGTACGGCAGCATCTCGCGGCGACCCAGGCCGCCGACGGCGACGATGGCGAATCCGCTGTCCGGCTTGATGCCCACCTCGGAACCCTTGGTGGTCAGCCAGAACTCGTGCAGATCGACGAGCGCCTGGCGCAGCGCCGTCGCGTCCAGTCGTCGATTCCGGCCCTGGCCGGCGAGCAGTTGCTCGCGCGCTCGGACGAGATCCGCCGCTGCTTCGGAACCTCCCACGGGGCTCACTCCTTCTGGTGTCGTGTCGCCGAGAAACAGATCGGCCGCGGATCCGCCCCGTCGAACGAGGCGGATCCGCGGCCGGACTGACGGGAACTACAGAGCGTCGGAGCCACGCTCGCCGGTGCGCACGCGCACGACGGCCTCCACGGGCGAGACCCAGACCTTGCCGTCACCGATCTTGCCGGTACGGGCTGCCTCGACGATCACCTCGACGACCTTGTCCACGGCCGCATCGTCCACGACGACCTCGACGCGCACCTTGGGAACGAAGTCCACGGAGTACTCGGCACCGCGGTAGACCTCGGTGTGGCCCTTCTGTCGGCCGTACCCCTGTACCTCGCTCACGGTCATACCGAGAACGCCTGCCTGCTCGAGAGCCGTCTTGACGTCCTCGAGAGTGAACGGCTTGACGATTGCAGTGATCAACTTCATGTCTCACGCCTCCTTGCTGGGAACGCGTCCCAGTGTTGACCCACCGAGTGCCGCAAAGTCGTAGGCGGTCTCGGCATGTTCCGATTCGTCGGCTCCCATGGATTCACCATCGTCGTCGATCCGGAGGCCCACGGTGTACTTGACGATGAGCGCGACGATGGTCGTACCCACCAGAGAGTAGAGCAGCACCGCACCGGCACCGACTGCCTGACGCCACAGCTGGTCGAATCCGCCGCCGTAGAACAGCCCCTCGACACCGGCCGGCGCCTCGGAGGTGGCGACCAGTCCGACGAGCAGCGTGCCCACCAGACCGCCGACGAGGTGGACGCCGACGACATCGAGCGAGTCGTCGAAACCGAACTTGAACTTCAGGCCGACGGCCAGTGCGCAGAGCACACCGGCGACGACGCCGATGACGAGTGCACCGAGGATGTTGACCGAGGAGCAGGCCGGGGTGATGGCCACGAGTCCGGCGACGATGCCCGACGCACCACCGAGACTCGTCGCGTGCCCGTCACGGATGCGCTCCGTGAGGAGCCAGGCCAGCATGGCTGCGGCCGTGGCCGCGATGGTGGTGACGAAGGTGGCACCGGCGATGCCGTTGGAGCCGACGGCGGAACCGGCGTTGAAGCCGAACCAACCGAACCAGAGGAGGCCGGCACCCAGCATGACGAACGGCAGGTTGTGGGGGCGGAACGGAGTACCCGGCCATCCCTTGCGCTTGCCCAGGATGACGGCGAGCACCAGACCCGCGGCACCCGCGTTGATGTGGACGGCGGTACCGCCGGCGAAGTCGACCGCCGCGAGCTTGTTGGCGATCCAACCACCGGTCGTGGTGGTGACCTCGTCGAAGGAGAAGACCCAGTGCGCGACCGGGAAGTAGACGAGGGTCGCCCACAGTCCGGCGAACAGCAGCCACGGTCCGAAGCGCATGCGGTCGGCGACAGCGCCGGAGATGAGCGCGACCGTCAGGATCGCGAACATGGCCTGGAAGGAGACGAACACGGTCGCGGGGATGGTGCCGACGAGCGGGATCGCGGCATCGGTGAGCACACCGGCCTCGTCCTCGGACGCGAGGTACGTTCCGCCGATCAGGCCCTTGAGCCCGAAGTACTGGAACGGGTCACCGATCAGGTTGCCCTTGTCCTCGCCGAAGGTGACCGAGTAGCCGTACAGCACCCAGAGAACGCCGACGACGCCCATCGCGCTGATGCTCATCATGATCATGTTCAGCACGCTCTTCGCGCGGACCATGCCGCCGTAGAAGAACGCAAGACCCGGAACCATGAGCAACACGAATGCCGCGCTTGTCAGCATCCATGCGGTGTCACCGGTGTCGGGCGCACCGATAGTGGGAAAATCCACCTTGAGCCTCCTCCTTCTTCCTCGCCCCAGCCGATGGCGGCTGACGACCTGAGGAGAAGGGTGCTCACTCGACGTTTCGGCGACGACACTGCGGTGTTTCGTCGGTGTGAACGCACAGCCGAATCATGTTGCGACCGTGTTGCGTCTCGGTCTTTTCACCCGATTCGGCCGCCGAGGACTCGACGAGAGTCGAATTCTCGGCGGCACGAGCGGGGCTCGCGGTCAGCCCAGAAGAGCGTCGACGAACGCGCCGGGCTCGAACGGAGCGAGGTCGTCGGCGCCCTCACCGAGGCCCACGAGCTTCACCGGGACACCGAGTTCACGCTGCACCTGGAACACGATGCCGCCCTTGGCGGTGCCGTCCAGCTTGGTCAGCACGACGCCGGTGATGTCGACGACCTGAGCGAAGACCCGGGCCTGCGCGAGACCGTTCTGACCGATGGTCGCGTCGAGCACGAGCAGGACGTCGTCGACGGGCGCCTTCTTCTCGATGACGCGCTTGACCTTTCCCAGCTCGTCCATCAGTCCGGTCTTGGTGTGCAGTCGGCCCGCCGTGTCGATGAGCACGGCGTCGACTCCGTCGGCGATCCCGCGCGTCACGGCGTCGAACGCGACGGCGGCCGGATCGGCGCCCTCCTTGCCGCGCACCACCTCGGCACCCACGCGCTCGGCCCACGTCTGCAGCTGGTCGGCCGCCGCGGCGCGGAAGGTGTCGGCCGCGCCCAGCACGACCCGACGACCGTCCGCCACCAGGACGCGGGCGAGCTTGCCGGTCGTCGTGGTCTTGCCGGTGCCGTTGACGCCGACGACGAGCAGGACCGACGGCCGGTCACCGTGCGGCAGCGCACGGATCGAGCGGTCGAACGACGGGGTGAGCTGCTCGATCAGCACCTCGCGCAGCAGGGCGCGGGCCTCGGGCTCCGTCCGCACGTTGCGCACGGCCATCTGTTCACGCAGCGTCGCGACGATCTCGGCGGTCGCCGCACTCCCCAGGTCGGCGACGAGGAGGGTGTCCTCGACCTCCTCCCACGAGTCCTCGTCGAGGTCGCCGCCACCGAGCAGTCCGAGCAACGACCGGCCCACGGCGTTCTGCGATCGCGACAGTCGACCGCGCAGCTTGGTCAGGCGGCCCGACGTCGGCTCGATCTCGTCGAGCACCGGAGCGGAGCTCGGCGGTTCTGCGGGCGTCTCCTCCTCCACCGGAGGGACGACCACGGGCGGGGTCTCGACAGTCGGTGCCTCCGTGGCCGGAGCGGGCTCGTCGAGCACCGGGTCCGGCAGCGAGATGTCGGTGATGCCCCGCTTGGGTGCGTCGCGAGGAACCGACGCGTCGTCACCGACCCGCGGCTGATCGTCGGTGTCGGTGCGCTCGAGGGTGGGTTCGGGGATCGGCTTCCGGGGCGCCGGCTCGGGCGGAGCCGCCGTGCCCTGCGAGAAGTCGAATCCGGTCCCGGCCTTGTAGCCACCCGATCGGTCGACCTCGCGGACCTGCTCGGTGGTGTCCGGACGGGCCAGGGAGATGCGGCGACGACGCTGCAACACCAACCCGACGACGAGCACGACGACGAGCAGTGCGAGGACGGCCGCCACGACGATCCACAGTTCGGTAGTCACGTCGACCATCCTGTCAGGACGGTGGCTCGGGAGTCGCCACCTCCCCCGCGGGCTCGAGGACGGCACGCTTGGGCAGCCGCTGCGAGATCACCGTCGTGATGCCGTCGCCGCGCATGCTCACGCCGTACAGCGCGTCGGCCACCTCCATGGTGGGTTTCTGGTGCGTGATGACGATGAGCTGCGACTTCTCCCGCAGCTGCTCGAACAGGCCGATGAGGCGACGGAGGTTCGTGTCGTCCAGCGCCGCCTCGACCTCGTCCATGACGTAGAACGGGGACGGCCGGGCCCGGAAGATGGCCACGAGCATCGCGACCGCGGTGAGCGACTTCTCGCCGCCGGACAACAGCGACAACCTCTTGACCTTCTTGCCCGGCGGACGGGCCTCGACCTCGATGCCGGTGGTGAGCATGTCCGAGGGGTCGGTCAGTACCAGTCGGCCCTCACCGCCCGGGAAGAGCTTGGCGAAGACGCCGACGAACTCGCGCTCGACGTCGGCGTAGGCCTCGGTGAACACCTGCAGGATGCGGGCGTCGACGTCCGCGACCACGCCCAAGAGATCCTTGCGCGCCGACTTCACGTCCTCGAGCTGGGTGGACAGGAAGTTGTAGCGCTCCTCCAGGGCGGCGAACTCCTCGAGCGCCAGCGGGTTGACCTTGCCCAGCGTCGCGAGGTCCTTCTCCGCACGCTTGACCCGGCGCTCCTGCTCCGCGCGGTCGAACGGCATCGGGGCCGGGGCCACCACCTGCTCGCCGCGTTCCTTGGCCTGCTCGTACTCCGCCATCTCGAGGTCGGTCGGCGGCAGCGTGACGTCGGGTCCGTACTCGGCGATCAGGTCGTCGGGCGCGATGGAGAACTGCTCCACCACGTTCTGTTCGAGCTGCTCGATGCGGAGCACCGCCTGCGCCTTGGCCACCTCGTCGCGGTGCACCGCGTCGGTCAACTGCGTGGCGCGCGCGGCGAGGGCGCGAACCTGTTCCCGCGTTCGGTCCAGCTCGGCAGCTCGGTCGGAACGACGGCGAGCCAGTTCGTCGCGGCGCACGGCAGCGTCCGCCACGACGCGCTCCAGCCGTCCGGCGACACGAGTCCCGGCCTCGGCGACCGCGGCGGCCACCGCAGCGGACTGCACGCGGCGTGCCCGTGCCCGCTCGGCCCGCGCACGGCCTTCTCGTTCCATCCGTGCCTGCCGACGGAGCTGGTCGGCCTTGCCGCGGACCGAGTCGGCGCGCTCCTCGGCGGTGCGTAGGGACAATCTGGCCTCGACCTCCACGGAGCGCACCTCGGTGACCGCTGCGGCAGCGTCCTCGCGGGCCCGCGCCCACTCCTCCGCCTCACCGTCCCCGTCGGCGTCGCCGCCCTGGTCGTCCTCGGCCCGGCGCACGCGCTCCTCCAGTTCGGCGAGCGCGGTCACCGCCTCGTCCCGCTGATGCTCGGCCCGTTCGCGCTGGGACTGCAGCCGGGTCGACTCGGCATGCGCGACACGGGCGACCTGGCCCAGTCGGCCGAGTTGCTCGTACACCGCGGACATCGCGGCGTCGGACTCCGTGAGCGCGGCCAACGCCTGATCGGCGGCCTCCCGGCGGTCCGCCTGTTCGGCGAGCGCCCCGGACAGCGCCGCGGCGAGTTCCTCGGTCCGACGCTCCATCGTCGCCAGTTCGGTCACCGACTCGTCGATGGCCGCCTGCACCTCGAGCGTGCTGGGTCGGCGGTCCGACCCACCGGTGATCCACCCGCGCCCCACCAGGTCGCCGCCGCGTGTCACGACGCGCACGTCGGCGCTGTCCTCGACCAGGGCGGTGGCCTCCTCCAGCGTGTCGACGACGCTGGTGCCCGCCAACAACGAGGCGAGCGCGCCGCGCGCCGACTCGGACGCCTCGATCACCGACAGGATCGAGGTGCCGGAGCCGATCGTCCGCTCCTCGGACGCCGCGCCCGTGGGGTAGACGATCGCCGCGCGGCCGGCGTCCTCGCTCTTGAGCGCCGACACCGCCTCGCGGGCGTTCTCGACCGACGAGACCACCACGGCGTCGGCCGCGGCTCCCAGCGCCACGGCCACAGCCACCTCGTACCCCGGCCGCACGGTGAGGTGATCGCCCAACCTGCCGACGACGCCGTGCTGTTGCTTCTCCCCCAGCCACGCACCGCCGTCGCCGCGTTCCAGGTTCATCGTGAGAGCGTCGATCCGGGCGCGCAGCGATGCCACTCGCTGGCTCGACTCCCGTTCTCCCGTCTGCAGTTCCGCGACGCGGGCGTCGGCGATGGCCAGTGCCTCGACAGCATTCTCGTGCTGCGAGTCCAGTCCCGCCTCACCGGCGTCGAGTTCGCCGACCTTCTCCTGGACGATGTCGAACTCGGCCTGTGCGGCGTCGCCGCGGTGCCTCGCGTCCTCGATCGCGGTCGCGAGACGGGCCACCTCCGTGTCGTACGACTCGGCCCGAGCGCGCAGCCCGTCCACCTGACCGGAGAGTCGCGCGAGGCCCTCCCTGCGGTCGGCGACGGCGCGCACGGCAGCGGCGTGGGCGCGCTCCGCGTCCGCCGCGGCCGCTTCCCGTTCCGCGAGCTGCTCCCTCGCGGCATCGAGGGTGGCGCGCGCGAACTCCACCGCCTCGGTCAGCTGCAGCTCCTCCTCGGCGACCCGGTCCGCACGCTGCTCGAGCTCGTCCGGGTCGGGACCGCGGCGGTCCTCCGGCTCGTCACCGAGGTGACGTGCCCGCTCGGTCGCGATGCGCACGGTGGCGCCGACACGCTCGGCGAGAGCGGACAGCTGGAACCACGTCTGCGCCGCCGCCTCCGCGCTCGGGGTGAGTCGCGCGAGGTCCTGCTCGCCCTCGGCCAGCACCGCCTCGCCCTCGGCCAACGCGTCCTGGACAGCGGCGTACTCCTCGCGAGCCTTCGTCTCGTCGTGCGACTGTTCCGCCAGTTCGGTCCGGCGTGTCATCAGATCGTCGGCGGCGATGCGCAGGCGCGCGTCGCGGAGGTCCGCCTGCACGGTCTGCGCGCGCCGGGCCACCTCGGCCTGTCGGCCCAGGGGCTTGAGCTGCCGACGCAGTTCGGTGGTGAGGTCCGTCAGACGCGCGAGGTTGGCCTGCATGGAGTCGAGCTTGCGGACGGCCTTCTCTTTGCGCTTGCGGTGCTTGAGGACGCCGGCGGCCTCCTCGATGAAGGCGCGACGGTCCTCCGGCCGCGACTCGAGAATGGCGGCGAGTCGACCCTGACCGACGATGACGTGCATCTCACGGCCGATACCCGAGTCGCTGAGCAGTTCCTGGACGTCCATCAGTCGGCACGAGCTGCCGTTGATCTCGTACTCGCCGGCACCGTCGCGGAACATGCGGCGGGTGATCGAGACCTCGGAATAGTCGATCGGCAGCGCGCCGTCGCTGTTGTCGATGGTCAGCGTCACCTCGGCCCGGCCCAGCGGGGCGCGGCCGGACGTGCCGGCGAAGATGACGTCCTCCATCTTGCCGCCGCGCAGCGCCTTCGCGCCCTGCTCCCCCATGACCCAGGTCAGAGCGTCGACGACATTCGACTTGCCCGATCCGTTGGGCCCCACCACGCAGGTGATGCCGGGCTCGAAACGCAGAGTCGTCGCCGAGGCGAAGGACTTGAAGCCCTTCAGCGTCAGACTCTTGAGGTGCATGGCGGTTCAGACTACCCAGCCCTGCTCTCTCAGCGTTCGACGAACCCGTCGAGTCCGCCGCGCGCGGATTCCCAGTTGTCCACCACGGTGGTCACCGAGCCCGGGGTGTCACCCGATCGCAGTGCGGCGAGCAGCGCCTCGAGATCCGCTCGATCTCCCTCGGCGACCACGTGCACCCGGCCGTCGGACGTGTTGGTCGCTGATCCGACGAGCCCGAGTTCCAACGCGCGCGACCGCGTCCACCAGCGGAAACCGACGCCCTGGACACTGCCGTGGACCCACGCGCTCAGCCGTTCGAGGTCGACTGCCGTCACTCCTCGACCTCGATACGGAGGTCCACCTCGGTGCCCGCCTTCAACGTGCGCCCCACCGTGCACACCTTGTCGACGGCCTTGGTGACGACGGTGAGCAACCGTTCCCTGGCCTCCGGATCGAGGGCGCTGAGGTCGACCGTCAGCACCTCCTCGAGCCGCGGGTAGCGCTCCTCGTCACGATCGGCGACGCCCGACACCCGGACGGTCGCGTCGTAGTCGTCACCGAGCCGGCGGGCGAGGGGACGGTCGGAGCTCATGCCCGTGCACGCCGCGAGAGCGATCTTGAGCAGCTCACCGGGAGTGAAGACACCCTCGACGTCCTCGGACCCGATGAGCACTTCGGCACCGCGCGAACTCTTGCCGGTGTAACGACGTGTCCCGGTGCGATCGACCCACAGTTCAGCCATGGATCGAGTCTAGTCAGCGGCGACCGAGACCGTCCGCGGCCAGGTCCTTCGCCAGTCGCTCGGCGGCCGAGACGAGCAGTGGCACATAGTCGTTCGCGGTGTCGGGGGTGACGCGGGCGGACGGGCCCGCGATCGAGATCGCGGTGAGTGTCGGGGCGCCGATCACCGGAACCGCGAAGCACCGCACCCCCACCTCCTGCTCCCCCTCGTCCACGGAGTAGCCGCGCTCGCGGATCACGGCGAGATCTGCGAGGAGCGCCGCGGGTGTGGTGTGGGTGTTCACCGTCTTCGGCGCCATCCCCGTCCGGGCGAGCAGTGCGAGCACCTCCTCGTCGGGCAGCTGCGCGAGCAACGCCTTTCCCACCCCGGTGCTGTGCGGGAACACGCGCTGACCCACCTCGTTGAACATGCGCATCGCATGCTCGGACGGCACCTGCGCGACGTACACGGCCATGTCGTCCTCGAGGAACGCCATGTTAGACGTCTCGTGCGTGATCGACACGAGCTCCGCCAGATAGGGACGAGCCCACGAGCCGATGAGCTTGGCGGATCGCTCACCGAGGGCGATGAGCCGTGTCCCCAGGGCGTACCGGCGCGACGGGAGTCGGCGTGCGTATCCCAGCGCCACCAGGGTCTTGAGCAGACGATGGATGGTCGGCATCGGCAGCTCGGCCGCCTCGGCCAGCTCGCTGACACCGACCGACCCGCCCGCACCGGCCATGATCTCGAGAAGGTCGAACGCGCGCTCGACCGACTGCACGCCGCCACTGGACTCCATGCCGCCGAGCCTATTCCACCAGGCGGAAGAAACGGCTCATTCCCTTCGCTCGACCACGATGGGTGGTGCCGCTGCGACCACCGACGGCGACGACCGTCGACCGGCAGTGATCTCGTTGAAGAAGATGTTGAGGATCACCGCGACGATGCTCGCCGCGCTGATTCCCGAGTCGAACACCACGTGCACCCACTCCGGGAACGCCGACCAGAATCCGGGCACGGCGATGGGAAGCACGCCGAATCCGATGGCCACGGCCACGATCACGAGATTCAGGTTGCCGTCGAAGTCGACCTTCGACAGGGTGCGAATGCCGCTCGCCGCCACCGAACCGAACAACACGATGCCGGCGCCGCCCAGCACGGGCAGTGGTACCGCGGCGACGAGACGTCCGAGGACGGGAAACAACCCCAGCACCAGCAGGACCGATCCACCGGCGGCGACCACGAACCTGCTCTTGATGCCAGTCACCGCCACGAGGCCGACGTTCTGTGCGAAGGCACTCGCGGGGAACGTTCCGAAGATCGGGGCAACGGTGGTGGCGAGCATGTCGGCCCGGAGACCGTCCCCGACGCGGCGGGAATCGACGTCGGTGCCGACGATCTCGCCCACCGCGAGGATGTCGGCCGTCGTCTCGGTCATGATCACCAGGATGACCACGACCATCGAGATGATCGCCCCGATCTGGAAGACGGGCGTCCCGAAGGCGAACGGCTCCGGGAGACTGAAGATCGCGCCCGTGCCCACGTCACCGAAGTCGGCCTCGCCGACGAGCGACGCGACAATTGTGCCGACGACGATGCCGATCAGGATGGACAGGCGCGACACTGTGCCCTGCGCGAACCGGCTGACGACGAGGACGACGAGGAGACTGACACCGGCCAACCCGATGTTCGAGGTCGACCCCCAGTCCGGCGCGGACTCCGTCCCACCCATGGCCCACCGACAGGCCACGGGCAGCAACGAGATTCCGATGACCGTGATGATGGTGCCGGTGACCACCGGTGGGAAGAAGCGGACGATCCTGCTGAAGAACGGTGTGACGAGGATGCCGATGGCACCGGCGGCGATGATGGCGCCGAACACCGCGTTCAGCCCACCGGGCCCACTCGCGACGGCCACCATCGTGGACACGGAGGCGAACGAGATGCCCTGCACCAGAGGTAGCTTGGCGCCCACGAACGGCAACCCGAGTGTCTGGAGCAGAGTCGCCGCGCCGCTGACGAACAGGGCCGCCGACACCAGGATCGCGATGTCGGTACCGGACAGACCGGCGGCGCCGCCGACGATGAGCGGAGGCGCGATGACCCCGCCGTACATCGTCAGGATGTGTTGCAGGCCGTAGACGTAGGTCTTGCCGAGACTCAGCCGCTCGTCCTCCGGGCGGGCGGGATCGTGCGCTGCGCGTGTCATCGCCGTCTCCTAGCAGAATCCGGGAACGGTGTCCCACGCCCGGCCGGCGTCGGGGGCGTCGTCACGTTCGACGGTGGCCTCGATGAGCCCGTAGGGCCGGTCCGCGGCGTAGAACACCTCGCCGGGGTTGTCGAGCCCGAACGGTTCCAGGTCGACGAGGAAGTGGTGTTTGTTGGGCATCGAGAACCTGATCTCGCCGATCTCGGGATGCGCCTCCAGAACTTTCGTCCCCATCTGGAACAGGCTCTGCTGCAACCCCAGTGAATGCACCGTCGCGAAGGTCTCGAGCATGATGGACCGGACGTCGGTGAACGTGTTGTCGAAATCGAGCTCGGTGGTGAGGTACCGCCACCGTGCACTCACCGAGGTGGCGAGGATGCGATCCGTCGTCTCCTGCAGAGTGGTGTATCTGTCGGTGGGGAAGCCCCAGAACTCCGAGCCCGTCGACTTGAGCACCACGAGATCGCTGAGGCCCGAGACGATCCAGGTGTCGTCGCCGTCCACGGTCACGATGGTGGTGCGCTTCTCGTCGCCGGCACGGACGAAGGAGTGATCGTGCCCTTCCGGTCCCGTCGGGATGCGGTCCCACGAGTACTGCTCTATCTCCCAGCGGCCGCCGGTGATCCAGTCGAAATCGGTGGTGAAGTGCCGCCCGAGACGCAGCGCGAACTCCTCGATGGCACCGATCCCGTGGCGTGCGAACGCGTACACGGTGTTCTTCTGTGTGTCGGTCGCGACGACATGACCGTTGTCGCCGTCGGTGTGCGCCGCGGACAGACCTCCTCGCAACTGCGACGTGACCGAGATGTCGGTGATGCGGTGGCGCGGGGTCTCCCTGTCGATGCGCACGAGGCGGCATTCGGCCTTGCCGTACTGGTTGGCTCCGAGAACGATCGTGCTCATGTCTAGCTCCCTCGATAGGTCGTGTACGCGAACGGGCTGAGAAGGATCGGTACGTGGTAGTGCTCGTCAGCGGAACGGATGTCGACGGCGATGTCGATCCGTGGATAGAAGGTCGGACGGCCCCCGCGCGCGAAGTAGGACGCGGTGTCGAAGGTCAGCCGGTAGACGCCCGGTTCGAGGCGGGCGGGACCGAGATCGGTGATGCGGCCCTGCGCGTCCGTCACGCGCGAGGCCAGGGTCACGCCGTCGCGTTCACGCACCAGTGCGACCGACATGCCCTGTGCGGGAACACCATCGGCTGCATCGAGTACGTGCGTCGTGACGTGAGCGGGCTCGGTCACAGGACACCCGGTCCCAGGAGCCGCACAGCGGCGATCTGACGCAGAGCGTCCTCGATCTCGCGGAGTTCGGTCGACTCGTCGTGACCCAGCCGCCGATCGAGCTCGGCGATCACGTCGGCGGCACTCCGGCCGGCCGCTCTGACGAGGAACACCCGACCGAATCGCGATTCGTACTCCTCGTTGCCGGCGGCGAGCCGAGCGACGACCCGCGCATCGGAGCTGTCCACGCCGGACTGCTCCGAGCGTGCGAACGCGGCGCCGGCGTCGTCACCGACGGGCCGGTCCCCGATGCGCGGATGGTGCCGGAGCGCACCGTCGATCTCGGCGGGCGTGAACGGGGCGGCCACCGACATCACCGCGCTGTGCAGCGATCTCTCGTCCGCGAAGGGCGTCAGCGCGAGCAGCGCCCGGCCCCACCGGGGGATGTCGAGGCAGTGACGGAGGTGCTCTTCTCCGCCGTCATTCGCGGGGGTCTTGGATTCCGTATCGCGAAACAGCAATTCCATAGAACGAAGAGTGACAGCGGTCACACGCGCTGTCAACCCTCGATCCGCAGCGCCTCGCACGGCGCGGTCCAGGGGTTGACATCCCCACTGTGACCCGTGACACTCGACGCATCCGCGGAATATTTATTCCACAATACGGATTCTGGAGGTCCATTCGATGGCTCGACTCTTCTGCAACGGCGACGCTATGCGTGGTGGCGTTCTGCACCACAACGTCGCCGCCCACACCTTCCTCGGCACCGTGCGCACCACACCCGACTACCGCTTCTACTCGGTACGGGACGAGTTCCCGGCCCTGGTGCTCGCCCCGGACGGCGGCGCCGCCATCGAGGGTGAGCTGTACGACGTCCCGATGAACGACATCCGCGCTCGGTTCCTGCCCGACGAGCCACCCGAGCTCGAACTGACGGTCGTGCAGCTCGAGAACGGTGATTCCGTTCTCGCCGTGGGTCTTCGGCCCGGCATACTGCTCGACGACCACACGGGCCTGACGGACATCACCGCCGCCGGCAGCTGGCGGCGGTACCGCGGGCTCACCGCCCCGTCGTCCGGCGACGTCTCGTGAGCGGCGGCGAGACGTGGACGTACGCGGTCAACTGCTCGATCCTGTTGACCGAGGTGCCCCTCCTCGAGCGCCCTCGGCTCGCTCGGGATCTCGGATTCGACGCCGTCGAGTTCTGGTGGCCCTTCGCCTCTCCCGTGCCCGCCGACCGCGAGGTGGACGCCTTCGTCACCGCGGTCGAGGATGCCGGGGTCCGACTGACCGGGCTGAACTTCGCCGCGGGCGACATGCCGGCCGGTGATCGGGGAATCCTGTCAGACCCGGCACAGATCGCGGCGTTCCGCGACAACATCGACGTCACGGTCGGAATCGGTGAGCGACTCGGTACCCGAGCGTTCAACGCGCTCTACGGCAATCGGCTCGAGGGGGTCGATCCCGTCGAACAGGACCGCGTCGCCACCGACAACCTGGTGGCCGCCGGCACCGCCGTCGCCCGACTCGGTGGAGTCGTCCTGATCGAGCCGGTGAGCGGAGCTCCCGCCTACCCGCTGACGACGGCCGCGGACGCGGTCGCCGTGATCGACCGGGTCGCCGCCCGCGGCGTCGACTCGCTCCGACTGCTCGCCGACCTGTACCACCTCGACGTCAACGGTGACGACGTCGCCGCGGTCATCGACACCCGGGCCGCCCTGATCGGACACGTCCAAATTGCTGACTCGCCCGGTCGCGGTGCACCCGGCAGCGGCGCCCTCGATCTGGACGCGCACCTCGCGCGCCTCGCCGAGAACGGCTACCGCGGTGTCATCGGACTCGAATACAAGGCCGCTCGGGACACCGCCTTCGACTGGCTCACCCACTCGCACTCCACGTAAGGATCCGCCATGAGCACCATCGCATTCATCGGACTCGGCATCATGGGCAGCCCCATGGCCGTCCACCTCGCACATGCCGGCCATCAGGTGGTCGGGTACAACCTCACACCCGACCGCACCGCACCACTGGTCGAGGCCGGCGGCACCGCGGCCGAGTCGATCGCCAAGGCGGTGACCGGCGCGGACGTCATCGCGGTCATGGTGCCCGACTCCCCCGACGTCCAGGACGTCCTCACCGGCGAGGGCGGGGTGTTCGACAACGCACCTGCAGACGCCCTGATCATCGACTTCTCCAGCATCCGACCGGACGTCACCAGCGCGCTGGCGCAGGAGGCCCGGTCACGAGGGTTCCGCATCATCGACGCGCCGGTGTCGGGCGGTCAGGCCGGCGCCGAGAACCGGGCCCTGTCGATCATGGTGGGCGGCAGCGCCGAGGACGTCGAGTCGGCCAGGCCCATTCTCGACGTGGTGGGCTCGACCGTCGTCCACGTCGGACCCAACGGCTCCGGGCAGACCGTCAAGGCCGCCAACCAATTGATCGTGGCCGGCAACATCCAGGTGCTCGCGGAGGCGATCGTCTTCCTCGAGGCCTACGGCGTCGACATGCGCGCCGCCGTCGAGGTTCTGGGGGGCGGCCTCGCCGGATCGGCAGTCCTGAAGCAGAAGGCACAGAAGATGCTCGACCGATCGTTCGAGCCCGGGTTCCGGATCGACCTGCACCACAAGGACCTCGGCATCGTCGGCTCCGCGGCACGCGAGGCGGGTGTCGTCACGCCGATGGGCGCCCTGCTCGCTCAAATGATGGCGTCGGCACGCGCCAACGGCGATGGCGGACTCGACCACTCGGCCCTGTTCCGCGGCGTCGAGCAGCTGTCCGGGAAGGCGAGCCGATGACCCGCATGCGCGCGGCCGACGCCGCGGTCAAGATTCTCGAACTCGAAGGCGCCACCACGGCGTTCGGTCTGCCCGGCGCCGCGATCAACCCCTTCTACTCGGCCATGCGGGCGCACGGCGGCATCCGGCACGTCCTGGCCCGCCACGTCGAGGGCGCGTCCCACATGGCGGAGGGATTCACCCGAGCGAAGGCCGGCAACATCGGCATCTGTATCGGCACCTCCGGGCCCGCCGGCACCGACATGATCACCGGTCTCTACTCCGCGATGGCGGATTCCGTTCCCGTACTGGCCATCACGGGCCAGGCACCGGTGGCCCGACTGCACAAGGAAGACTTTCAGGCCGTCGACATCGCGTCGATCGCCGCACCGGTGACGAAGATGGCCATGACGGTCCTCGAGCCCGCGCAGGTGCCCGGCGCTTTCGCGCAGGCGTTCCACCTGATGCGGTCCGGGCGCCCCGGTCCCGTCCTGATCGACCTGCCCATCGACGTGCAGATGGCCGAGATCGAGTTCGACCCCGACACGTATCAGTCACTGCCGGTGCACAAGCCGCATGCCTCGCGGGCGCAGGCCGAGAGGGCGATCGACATGCTGCTCGCCGCCGATCGACCGTTGATCGTCGCCGGCGGCGGCATAGTCAATGCCGACGCGTCGGACCTGCTGGTCGAGTTGGCCGAGATCCTGAACGTCCCCGTGATCCCCACGCTGATGGGCTGGGGCACCATTCCCGACGATCACCGGCTCGCCGCGGGGATGGTCGGGCTGCAGACCTCGCACCGTTACGGCAACGCGACGCTGCTCGCCTCGGACTTCGTCATCGGCATCGGGAACCGGTGGGCCAACCGACACACCGGTGGCCTGGACACCTACCGCGGGACGCGGACGTTCGTCCACGTCGACATCGAGCCGACTCAGATCGGACGGGTGTTCGCCCCCGACTACGGCATCATCTCGGACGCTGCGGCAGCACTGGAACAGTTCGTCGCCGTCGCACGGGACCGCCGCGCGGCCGGTGCGCTCCGCGACCTCACGGGCTGGGTGGAGGAGTGCGCGACGCGGAAGCGGACCATGCAGCGTCGCACGCACTTCGACGACGTCCCGATCAAGCCGCAGCGCGTGTACGAGGAGATGAACCGTGTCTTCGGCCGGGACACCCGCTACGTCACGACGATCGGGCTGTCGCAGATCGCGGGCGGACAGTTCCTGCACGTCTATGAGCCGCGCAACTGGATCAACTGTGGCCAGGCCGGTCCACTGGGGTGGACGATCCCCGCCGCGCTCGGTGTGGTCGCGGCGGACCCGAGCACACCGGTCGTGGGTCTCTCCGGCGACTACGACTTCCAGTTCATGATCGAGGAGTTGGCCGTCGGCGCACAGTTCAACCTCCCCTACGTGCATGTGCTGGTGAACAATTCGTACCTCGGTCTGATCCGGCAGGCCCAGCGCGCCTTCGACATGGACTTCTGTGTGCAGCTCGGGTTCGACAACATCAACCACCGAGATCCTGTCGACGGTGAACCGGGCATCCCCAAGGGCTACGGCGTCGATCACGTTGCCGTCGCGGAGGGGCTGGGCTGTAAGGCGTTGCGCGTCACCGAGCCGGATGCGATCGCGGACGCACTCGCCTCGGCCCGCACCCTGGCGGCCGAGCACAAGGTTCCCGTCGTCGTCGAGATCGTGCTGGAGCGCGTCACGAACATCGCGATGGGCACCGAGCTGGACAATGTCGGCGAGTTCGAGGATCTTGCGCGATCGTCCGCCGATGCACCCACGGCACTGCTGATGTTGGACTGAGGATGCCGCGCGTTCTCCTCTCGCCCGACAAATTCAAGGGGTCGGCGACGGCGATCGAGGTCGCCGATGCCCTGGCCCAGGGCATCGCGACCGTCGCACCGTCGTGGGACGTCGTGCGGCTGCCGGTGGCGGACGGCGGCGACGGCACGGTCGACGCCGCCGTCGCCGCCGGGTGGGACCGCGTGCCCGTGTCCACGACCGGTCCGACGGGCATGCCTGTCGACTCCTCGTACGCGCGGCGGGGAGCCACCGCGGTCGTCGAACTCGCCTCCACGGTGGGATTGTCCCTACTACCGGGCGGAACCCCGAATGCTCTGGCGGCGAGCACGTTCGGACTCGGAACCGTCATCTCCCACGCGCTTGCCGCCGGAGTGCGGACCGTGATCATCGGGCTGGGCGGCAGCGCCTCCACCGACGGCGGCGCCGGCATGCTCCGCGGACTGGGTGTGCGTATCCTCGACGCCCGTGGCCGTGAGATCACCGGCGGCGGTGCGGCGTTGCGCGAGGCGGCGACGTTGGATCTCGACGCGATGACGTCCGCGGTGGCCGGTGTCTCCTTCCAACTCGCGTGCGACGTCGACAATCCACTGCTCGGCCCTGCGGGCGCCACCGCCGTGTACGCACCACAGAAGGGCGCCGGCCCGGACGCAGTGCGTGTCCTCGAGCAGGCGATGACGCGATGGGCGGAGGTCGCGGGCGCTGCCCACGCCGATCGGCCCGGTGCGGGCGCAGCCGGCGGAACTGCCTTCGGCGCGATGGCAGTGCTGGGGGCGACGGTGCGGTCCGGGATCGATACCGTGCTCGACCTGGTCGACTTCCGTCGCCGGCTGGCGTCGGCAGACCTCGTGGTCACCGGTGAGGGATCGCTGGACGAGCAGAGCCTGCACGGCAAAGTCCCGGTCGGCGTCGCCCACGTCGCCCGCGACGAGGGCATCCCGGTGATCGCCGTCGCCGGCCGAATCACGCTCGCACCCGATCGCCTACTCGACCACGGCATCGTTCGCTCCTACTCGCTCGCCGATCTCGAACCCGATCTCGCCGCGTCGATGCGCCACGCTCCGACGCTGCTCCGGCGGATCGGCGCGACCATCGCCACCTCGTACCTCACTGAAGGAGTTTCATGACCACCGCTGCGTTCACCGCCCACGTCGACCTCGCCTCCCGAGCCTTGGGAGGAAGCGTCAGCGCGGCGAACGACGAACTGTTCGCCCAGCGGGAGAACCTGATCCGGCCGGAACCCCCATTCTTCGACCCCCACGACTTCGGGCACAAGGGCAAGGTCTACGACGGGTGGGAGACACGCCGCCGCCGCGACGACGGACACGACTGGGCGATCGTCCGACTCGGTGCCGCCGGCATCGTGCACGGCGTCATCGTCGACACGGCACACTTCCTCGGCAACTACCCGCCGTTCGTGTCCGTCGACGGGGCCTGCGTCGAGGGCCACCCGTCGAGCGAGGAGCTGGAGAAGGCCGACTGGCACACCCTCGTCGAGAGATCGCCGGCACTCGGCGGCACCGCGAACGCCTACGTCGTCGACGATAGCCACCGGTGGACACATGTGCGCCTCAACATCTTTCCCGACGGGGGCGTGGCCCGACTCCGGGTGCACGGCGAGGTGGTCCCGGACCCGAGGTTCCTGACGGGGACGGTCGACCTGCTCGCCGCGGAGAACGGCGCCGTCCTGACGGAGTGCTCCGACGCGTTCTACTCTTCGCCGGCCAACATCATCATGCCGGGCCGCGCGCGCAACATGGGTGAGGGCTGGGAGAACGCGCGACGACGACACGGAGGCAACGACTTCGCGGTGTTCGCACTGGCGGCCGCGGGTGTTCCCCGCCACCTCGAAGTGGACACGAGCTACTACGTCGGCAACGCCCCCGGGTGGGTCCGTGTCACCACCGTGGATGCGCGCACCGCCGACGTCCGCGGCGAGGGCGCGTGGCACGAACTCCTGCCGCGAACGGCCGTCGCCCCGGACACACGGCACCGGTTCGCCCTGGATGCCTCGCCTGCCGCGACGCACCTGCGTCTGGACGTCTACCCGGACGGCGGACTGTCGCGGCTGCGGCTGTTCGGTGAGCTCGACGACGCCTCGGCCACCGCGGCCCGGAAACGCTGGTCGTCCTCACGTCCCACCGAGTAGCGCTGGCTTGTGTGCAGTGATCCGCGGATACCGCGGATCACTGCACACGATCGACGAGCGCGCGGATCTCCGCGATCACGTCGCCGGGACGCTCGGTCAGGTCGCGCCAGGTGTAGCGCAGCACCGTCCACGACGCGCTCAGCACGTTCTGCCGGATACGGTCACGCTGGAAGGCCGCGCTGTCGGAGTGGAATGCCCACCCGTCGATCTCGATCGCCAAGCGCTGCAACGGGAACGCGATGTCGAGCACGTACCCGCCGAACGGATGGTTCACCACCCACCCGCGGAGCCCGGATACGGTGAGCAGGCGAACAACGAGTCGCTCCGCCTCCGATCGAGCGCCGGACTCGGCCGCCCGCAACAACCGCTCTGCTTCCGTGCTGCCGTGTCGTCCGCGATTGCGGTCCTGCGCCCGCCGTAGGCCCAGAAGAGTCGCGTGCCGCTGCAGCTGCCGGTCCATGACCTCCTGGCCGAGAACGACGGATGCCTCGAGCACCGTCAGCGCCAGACCGGAGACGCGGACACGGCGGACCTCGACGATGTCTGCCGCATCGAGAGTGCGGCGGCGCAACCGAACCCCCGGCGCGGGGCGTCCCGACGCGGTGAGCGGAACGGTGACCTCGACCAGCGGCGGGAGATGCGTCGTCAGGCCCAACCAGAACGCGGCGCTCGTCCCGGTGAGCACTCCGCTGGTGGTCGACCACACTGCGCACCGCACCCGCGCTGTGTCGGTGAACGGTCGGTCGAGGGCGACGTACACGCCGGGACTCACCCGTCGCCACCGTCCCGAGCGGACTCGTCGTTCGAGAGCGTCCGAGCTCAGGCCGGCAGCTCGAGCGTGTGCGGACGTGACCACGCCGTCCTGAGCCGCGAGCAGTCTGTCGATCACGAGTGGTTCGACGCGCAGGGCGGCACGGTCGTTCCCGGTCCGCCTGTGTGCAGTGATCCGCGCCCACCGCGGATCACTGCACACAACTCGGCTACGCCTGACGACGGTCGGGCACGGTCGCGTGGTGGATCGGGCCGTCCCCGAGTGTCAGGGACATGCCGCTGCCGCCGCGCCGCGCTGCCACGAACTCCGCCGCGATGGCCACCGCGGTCTCCTCGGGTGTACTCGCACCCAGGTCGAGGCCGACGGGTGACCGCAGTCGAGACAGCTCGGTCTCGGTCATCCCCACCTCGCGCAGCCGTGCCAGCCGGTCCCGATGGGTTCGTCTGGACCCCATCGCCCCGACGAACGCCACCGGCAACCTGAGCGCGACCTCGAGCAGCGGCACGTCGAACTTCGCGTCGTGGGTCAGGACGCACACCACCGTGCGCGCGTCGACGTCCGTTCGCGCGAGATAGGAGTGCGGCCATTCGGCGATCACCTCGTCGGCGTCCGGGAACCGCGCCCGTGTGGCGAACACCGGGCGCGCGTCGCACACCGTCACGCGGTAGCCGAGGAAGGTACCGAGCCGGGCCAGAGCGCCGGCATGATCGATGGCACCGAAGACGAGCAGTCGCGGCGGCTCGGCATACGACGCGACGAACATCTCCACACCGGGCCGGCAACGAACGGAACGGATTCCGGTGGACCCGGTGTCCAGCATGGCGCGGGCCTCGTCGATCGCGATGCGGTCGATGTCGGCGAAGCCGGTCGATCCGAGGTGCCTGTCCGGCCGCACGGCCAGGACCGTGCCGACGGAGTCGAGGAGCTGAACGGTGGCGACGGCGCCGTCGAACGACCGCAGGACCGCGGGGTCGGGCGCCGGCGAGACGAACACCTCGATCTCGCCCCCGCAGGTGAGCCCCACGGCGAACGCGTCGTCGTCGCTGTAGCCGAAACTCTGCCGGACCGCGACGCCGGTGTCCAGGACCTCCTGGCAGAGCGCGTAGACGGCACCCTCGACGCAGCCGCCCGACACGCTCCCCACCACCCGCCCGTCGGAGGCGACGGCCATCGCGGCACCGGGTGACCGGGGCGCGCTGCCCGAGACGGCGACGACGGTCGCGACGGCGTACGCCAGTCCGACGTCGTGCCAGGCGATCAGCCGGTCCGCGATGTCCTTCATCAGGAGATGCCCAGCGCTTCCTCGATGGGGTGCAGTGCGAAGTACACGACGAACACCGCGCTCATGACGTACAGCAGCCAATGGGTCTGCCGCAGCTTGCCCTTGGCGAGGCGGATGATCGTGTAGGACAGGACACCTGCCGCGACACCGACGGTGATCGAGTACGTGAAGGGCATGAGCACGATGGTCAGGAAGGCAGGGATCGCGATCTCGGTGTCCTCCCAGTCGATCTTGCGGACGTGAGTCATCATCAACGCGCCGACGAGGACCAGGGCAGGTGCTGCCGCGCCGACCGGGACGACGCCGGCGAGTGGTGTGAAGAAGATGAGGCTGGTGAGCAGTCCACCGGTGACCACGCTGGCCAGTCCCGTGCGAGCACCCTCCGCGACTCCGGCGGCCGATTCGACCACCGCGGTGTTCGCGGATCCGTTGATCGCACCGCCGAGGATGGCACCGATACCGTCGACGGTGAGGATGCGGCTCAGTCCGGGCAGCCGGCCCTGCTTGTCGACGAGCCCGGCCTCCTCCCCCACTCCGAGGATGGTTCCCATGGCGTCGAAGAAGCCCGAGAGCACCAGCGTGAACAGCACGACCGAGGCGGTGACGACGCCGGCGCGGGCGAAGCCGCCGAACACGTCCACCTCGAACAGCAGGTCGAATCGCGGTGTGGCGACGATGGAATCGGGTACCGAGGGCACCACGGGACCCCATGCGCGTGGGTCGATGTCGACCACGGAGTTCAGCACGATGGCGAGGTTGGTGGCGACGAAGATGCCGATGAGCATCGCACCGGGGACGCGCCGGACGAACAGCACCATCATGACTACGAGGCCGACGCAGAACACGAGGACCGGCCAGCCTGCGAGCTTGCCAAAGATTCCGAGTGTGACTGCGGTGGAGGCGTTGTCGCCGTAGCCGACGAACCCGGCGTCGACGAGACCGATGAGAGCGATGAACGCTCCGATGCCCACTCCGATGGCCTGCTTCAGCACGCGCGGGATCGCGTCCATGATGAGTTGGCGGACACCGGTCAGCGCGAGGACGACGATGATGACACCTTCGAGGACGACGAGACCCATCGCCTGGGGCCAGGTCATGAACGGCGCGGCCTGGAACACCACGATCGGCGTCACTCCCAGCCCTGCCGCCATGGCGAGCGGCGCATTGCCCACCACGCCCATCAGCACGGTCGTCAGCCCCGCCGACAGCGCGACCATGGTGCTCAACTGTGCCGGGTCGAGGGTCGCACCGGTGACGTCCTGCGCGTCGCCGATGATGAGCGGGATCAGCACGATCAGGTAGGCCATCGCGACGAACGTCGTGATGCCACCGCGGATCTCACGGGTGATCGTGGAGCCGCGCATCGTGATGGAGAAGAAGGTGTCGAGTCGGGAGCGGCGTCCGCCGCTGCCCACCGTCGTCGCGGGATCGAGTTTCGTCATGAGATCAGGGCCTTCCCGGGTCCGTGATGTGTTCGGGTCGTATCGGTACTCGTGTGAGGGCGAGACCGGTGGCGTCGCGAACGGCAGCGACGACTGCGGGGGTGGAGGACAGGGTCGGAGGCTCGCCGGCGCCGCGAAGGCCGTACGGCGCCAGCGGGTCCGGGTTCTCCAGGATGTCAAGCTTCATCGGCGGCATGTCGAGGATGGTGGGGATGAGGTAGTCGGTGAACGACGGGTTCTTCACCAGCCCGTCCACGACGACGATCTCCTCCATCAGGGCCAGGCCCAGTCCCTGAGCCGATCCGCCGTGGATCTGCCCCTCGAGGGAGAGCCGGTTGAGGATCTTGCCGACGTCCTGGACGGCGGCCATCTCGACGACCTTCACCAGACCGAGCTCGACGTCGACGTCGACCACCGCGCGGTGCACGCACAGCGCGAGCTGGGTGTGGCTCGCGCCCTGCCCGGTCACGGGATCCATGCCGGTGGTGGGACGGTGGTGGAACTCGCGGGTCTGCTCGACCACTCGGTCGCCGAGAACGTCCTCGATCGTGGCCAGGACGCCGTCGGTGCGGGAGACGACCTTGCCGCCGTCGAGAGTCAGGTCCGTCGCGGCGCGACCGAGATGCAGTCCGGCGAGGACGAACACGGCCTCCCGGACCGCCTCGCACGCGGCCTTCACCGCACCGCCGGTCATGTAGGACTGGCGGGACGCGGACGACGACCCGGAGTTCCCGACGGTGGTGTCGGCAGGATGGATCGTCACGCGCGACACCCCCAGCTCGGTGCGGGCGATCTGCGCCTCGAGTGTCACCAGGCCCTGTCCCACCTCGGCGGCGGCCGTGTGCACCAGAGCGGTGACCTCGCCGCCGATGACCTCGAGTCGGACCCGCGCCGTCGAGTAGTCGTCGTAGTTCTCCGAGAAGCAGATGTTCTTGAGTCCCACGCCGTAGCCGACTCCCCGCACGACGCCCTCACCGTGCGTGGTCTGCGACGCGCCTCCGGGAAGGTTGCGGATGTCGGAGGTGTCCAGTGGCGCGGGCATGGGCATCGCCTCGGCCCGGAGGAGCATCTCGGCGAGGGGCGCGGGAGCCTCGATCACCTGACCGGTGGCGAGGAGCGAACCCTGAGCGACGGCGTTGACGCGGCGGACCTCGACCGGGCTCAGACCGCACGCCTCGGCGAGCTGGTCCATCATCGACTCGTACGCGAAACATGCCTGTACGGCGCCGAATCCGCGCATCGCGCCGCACGGCGGGTTGTTCGTGTAGACGCCGTACGCGTCGATCTCGATGTTTGGGATGACATACGGTCCCACGCCCAGCGACGCAGCGTTGCCGACGACGTTCAGCGTGGCCGACGTGTAGGCGCCGCCGTCGAGGATGATCTCGACGTCCGCGAACAACAGCCGGCCGTCGCTCGTGGCGCCGTACTCGTAGTGCATCTGCGCCGGGTGCCGGTGCACATGCCCGAAGAACGACTCGTAGCGGTTGTAGACCATCCGGACCGGCTTGCCCGTGTACATCGCGAGCATGGCCGCGTGGATCTGCATGGACAGGTCCTCGCGCCCGCCGAACGCTCCCCCGACTCCGGAGAGCGTCATCCTGATCTTCTCCTTCGGCAGTCCGAGGCACGGCCCGATCTGTTCGAGGTCGTTGTGCATCCACTGCGTCGCGACGTACAGGTCGACGCCGCCGTCGTCACCGGGAACGGCGAGACCCGATTCGGGTCCGAGGAATGCCTGGTCCTGGATGCCGACCGAGAAGTCGCTGCTGACGATCACGTCGGCCCGCGCACGCGCAGCGGCCACGTCGCCGACGCGCACCGGTTGGTGTCGTGCGATTCCGCCGCGGTCCTGCACCTTCGGGTAGGTCGGGTCCAGTGCGGCACGGCGGGCGTCGCACAGTGGCTCGAGCACCTCGTAGACCACCTCGATCCGTTCCATCGCCCGGCGCGCGGTCTCGGGGTGATCCGCCGCGACGAGCACGATCGGCTCGCCTTCGTGACGCACCTCGCCGAAGGCGAGGACAGGCTGGTCCCAGGTGCCGTCGAGGCCGAAACACGGGCGTCCCGGCACGTCCTCGTGGGTGAGCACGGCCTCCACGCCGGGGAGGGCGAGCGCCGCCGAGATGTCCACGGACACGATGCGCGCGCGGGGATGCGGACTCCGCAGGGTGGCGCCGTGCAGCATGCCGTCGATGAACAGATCGGACGAGTACGCGAACTCTCCCTTGACCTTCAGGGTCCCGTCGGGGCGGAGCGGACTGTCTCCCACGCGTCCGAGGCCCGGTGCGTCCACGGGTGCGGGGAAGGCGCCGGGGCGCGTCCGTCCGGGGGCGCTCACAGGACGTCCTTCGCGAGAGCCATGAGACGACGGTGTGCGTTCGCTCCGGCCGCCGCCGCCTCGTCCTGCGACACGCTGATCAGCGAGTCGTCCTCCACGATCGTCCGACCGCCGACCATCAGGTGGCCCAGGGGCGGCGTCTGCCCGTACGCGAGCGCGACGACGGGATCGTCTATCGCGGCGAAGAAGCCGTCGGTACGCCAGATCGCGAGGTCGGCGAGCTTGCCCACCTCGAGTGACCCGATCTCGTCCTGCCGGCCGAGGACCGTGGCGCCACCGAGTGTCGCTGCTTCGAGAGCCTGGCGGGCACTCAGCGCGGTCGGTCCGTAGCGTGCCCGCTGCATGTACACGGCCTGACGGATCTCGCCGGCGAGCGAGACCATCTCGGCGGACGCCGATCCGTCCACGCCGAGACCGACCGGCGCGCCGGCGTCCAGCAGATCGGCGACACGGGCGATTCCCGCGCCGAGTCGCGCGTTCGAACTGGGGCAGTGCGCGACGCCGGTACCCGTTGCCGCGAGTGAGGTGATGTCGGAGTCGTGCAGGTGGACGGCGTGGGCGAACCACACATCGTCGCCCAGCCACCCCACCTGTTCCATGTACTGCACGGGCGTGCAGCCCATCTGGGCGAGGCAGTGCTCCTCCTCGTCCACCGTCTCCGACAGATGTGTGTGCAGCCGAACACTTTTCGATCGGGCGAGGCTCGCCGATTCCACGAGCAGGTCCTTGCTGATCGAGAACGGGGAGCACGGCGCGACGGCGATCCGCAGCATCGACCCGAACGACGCGTCGTGGTACGTGTCGATCGCGTCCGCGGTGGCGGTCAGGATGTCGTCGAGCTTCTCCACCACCTCGTCGGGAGGGAGCCCGCCGTCCGACACGCCCCGGTCCATCGACCCGCGGCAGGGGTGGAATCGCAGTCCGATCCGCGCCGCCGCGTCGATCTCGGCGGCGAACAGATCGCCCCGTCCCTTCGGGAAGATGTAGTGGTGATCGGTGCTGGTGGTGCACCCGGACTTCGCGAGCCAGCCGAGCCCCGCCAGCGCGGCCCCGCCGACCACCTCGGCGTCCATCTTCGCCCAGGGCCGGTAGAGGGTCACGAGCCACTCGAAGAGGGTGCTGTCCTTCGCCAGTCCCTGCGACGCCCACTGGTACAGGTGGTGATGGGCATTGACCAGACCGGGCGTGACCAGTCCGCCACGCGCGTCGATGATCTCGGCGCCGGGAACGATCGGCGCGGGACCCGCGCCGATCGCGGTCACGAGCGGCCCGTCGACGACGATGTACCCGTGCGGGATCTCGGCACCGACCACGGGTGCGATGTAGGCGTTGGTGACGATGCGAACACTCATCGGGAATCGGCCCTTCGTGAGGCGGCGAGTCGGACGGCGTCGAGAATCTTCTCGTAACCGGTGCAGCGGCAGAGGTTTCCGGCGAGGGCTTCGCGGATCTCCGCATCGGACGGATCGGGCACCCGCTCGACGAGGTCGTGCGCCTGGACCACCAGCCCGGGTGTGCAGAAGCCGCACTGGACGGCGCCGCACTCCACGAAGGCCTTCTGGATCGGGCCCAGCGCCTCCCCGTCGGAGAGTCCCTCCACGGTGCGCACGCGTCGACCTTCGACCTGGCCGGCCGCCACCAGGCACGAGCACACCGGCACGTCGTCGAGATAGACGGTGCAGGAACCGCACTCCCCCTGCTCGCACGCGTTCTTCGATCCGGGCAGGCCCATGCGCTCGCGCAACACGTAGAGAAGACTCTCGCCCTCCCACACGTCGTCCGCGCTCTGGTCGGTGCCGTTCACCGTGCAGTTCACTCTCATGCTCACGCCGCCTCTCCGTTGTTCCTGTGGTCGCGCCACGACCAGGCGAGAGTGCGTCTCGCCATGACCGCCAGCGCATGTCGCCGATAGTCGGCGGTACCGCGTACGTCGTCGATCGGGCTCGCCGCCTCACGGACCAGGTCGCCGAACCGGCGGGCGACTGCGTCGTCGAGCGGGCCGTCCCAGTCGAGTTCGGCAGCGAGGAACTCCTCGGCGGCGGTGGCGCGGCGCGGCGTCGGGGCGGCCGAACCGATACCCGTCCCGACACGTCGCTCGGCCGGGAACAGCGCGAGCGAGAACGAACACACCGCGATGACCATGGCGTTGCGCGTGCCGACCTTCGAGAAGTACTGCGGCCCGGTGGCCGGCGGCACGTGGAACGCGCGGATCAACTCGTCCGGTTCCAGGCAATGACGCTTGACACCGACGTAGAACTGATCGGCCGGAATCATGCGTGTGCCCCGAGCGGCCGACTCGGCCTCGACGATCGCGCCGCAGGCGAGCAGCGGCGCGTGCAGATCGCCGGCGGGCGATGCGCCCCCGAGATTGCCGCCGACCGTCCCCCTGTTGCGGATCTGGGCCGAACCGACCGTGCGCGCAGCTTGCGCGATTCCCGGCAGCCGATCGCCCAGTTCGGCGATGATCCGCACGTACGGCATGCCGGCACCGACGCGGAGCGACCCGTCTGGATTTTCCTCCCAGGTGGTGAGCTCCGTGATCGGGTTCAGGTCGAGCAGCGCCGTCGGTCTGTGCAGATCGAAGTTCATCTCGACCATGACGTCGGTACCCCCCTGCACGGGGACGACATCGGGTCGATCGGCTGCGGCAGCGAGTGCGTCCGCCCAGGTCTGTGGCCGAAGAAAGTCCATGGGAGAAGTACACCCGCCCGCCGTCCGGCGGACGAGACGCAGGAACGACAGACTATGACCCGCATCACACGCGAATCACTGTAGGTTCCTCCGAATGAAGGTGCACGACCTACTCGACATGCCCCATCTCGGACTCGACCCCCTCGTGTCCGACGACGGACGAGACACGGTCATCCGATGGGTCGTGACGACCGACATGCTCGATCCCGGTCGCTATCTCGAGGGCGGAGAACTGGTCCTCACCGGACTGATGTGGCACACGAGACCCGAGGATTCGGACGTCTTCGTCCGTGCGATCACCGGTGCCGGCGTCGCCGCACTGGCGGCCTCGTACGACGGCGTGGTGCCCGCCGATCTCGTCGAGTCGTGCCGCCGACACGGGCTGCCCCTGTTCCGGGTGTCCGCCGCCGTGGCCTTCGCGACGATCACGGAGAGCGTGGTGCGCTCGCTCTCGCGCGAGCGCGCGACCGATCTCCGGTCGGTCCTCGACCGGCACCGCCGCCTGGTGTCGGGCGCCGGCGCCGGGGACGGCATCGGGCCACTTCTCGACCTGGTGTCCGAGGATCTCGGACTGGAGTGCTGGGTGCTCACCCCCGGCGGGCGCGTCGTGGCCTCGTCCCATCCGCTTCCCGACGACATCCGTCCCGACGATCTGGCGCACGACTTCCTCACGGCGCGAGCACTTCCCGTGGTGTCCCACGGCCTGTCCCTCCTCGCCGTCGACGGTGACCGGACGTCGCGCGTCGCCGACGCGATGGTGGCCTTCCGCAGCGACTGGCGCAGTTGGACTCCCGAGCGGCTCGCACTCGCCGAGGACGTGGCGTCGATCGTCGCGCTCGAACGTGAGCGCACCGACGACCGCCTCGGGTCGTCCGGACGCTCGGCGCACCAGCTGATCCGCGTGATCACCGCGGGCGGATCGGTCGCGGACACCCTCGCCCAGATGACGGTGGTCGGCCTCGACACCGACGCTCGGTACGCGGTGGTCGCCGCGGCCGTCGCGAGTGGCCCCCTCCGCCCCGGCGAACTCCGGGTGGTCCTGCGCGAGTTGCTCCCGAGCGGCGGCGCGATCGGTGTGACAGACGGTGAGGTGGTCGCGATCGTTCCCACCGACGGCGACCTGACGCCGCGAGTGCGGTCGGGGATGGATCGCCTCGGTCCCGGACTTGCCGGCAGCGACGTCTCGCTCGGCGTCAGCGGCGCGGTGACGGCGGGCGAACTCCGCGGCGCCGTCGACGAAGCCAGGTACGCCCGGAGGCTCGCGGCCGGCCGCAGCGACGGGGTCCGCATCGTGGGGCACGACGAACTGGCGGACCTGGTGCTGCTCCTGGCGAGCGTGCCGGACGAGATGAGACGGCTGTTCCGCTCGCGTCTGCTGGATCAGGTCGTGGAGTACGACGACCGCCATCAGAGCGATCTCGTCCCGACTCTGCGAGCCTTCCTCGACTGCAACGGATCGTGGACGGCGTGCTCGACCCGGCTGCACCTGCACGTCAACTCGGTGCGCTACCGCATCCAGCGTATCGAGGAACTCACCGGTCGGGATCTCTCCGGACTCGAGGACCGCGTGAACTTCTATCTGGCACTGCGGATGTCGTGACGGCCGGGATCAGATCATGTCCTTGCGCGCCAACCACCGCATGATCGGCCAGCCGAGGAACACCGGGATCCAGCACGTGAGCACGCGATAGAGCAGAACGGACGGCACCGCGATGGTGGCGGGCAACCCGAATGCCGCCAGACCGCCGATGAGAGCGGCTTCCACGGCGCCGATGCCACCCGGCGTCGGGGCTGCGGAGGCGAGCGTCCCACCGATCATCGTGACGATGGTGACCGTGATGAAGGTGGTGCCCCCGCCGAACGCCTCGATGCTCACCCACAGCGCGAAGGCAGCACCGAGAGTGGTTGCAGCGCAGCCCAGCACGATGACGGTGAAGCGTGCCGGATGCCGCACGAGCTCCGAGAGGTCCGAGTAGACCTCCGCGAGCTGAGGCCGCACCGCGGTGCGCAGGAAGCGCCGCAGGGTGGGCACGAACAGGAAGGCGCCGAGGGCGCCGAACGCGACACCGGCGATGAGGTACAGGATCGTGGCGCTCGGGACGAAGCGGGACAGGTCGGCGGACTGGCCCGCCGCGACGCTGAACACCACGAGCAGCGTCACGTGCGAGATCACCTGCACCAGTTGCTGCAGGGCCACCGCGGCGGTCGAGCGCGTGAGCGTCAACCCGCCCTTCTGCAGGAAGCGGACGCTCAGCGCCAGTCCGCCGACACCCGCCGGAGTCGTCGTCGCCGCGAACGTGTTGGCCACCTGCATGATCGTCGTGTTCAGGAAACCCACGGCGCCCGAGGCGCACGCCCACAGCGCCGCGGCCGCTCCGAAATAGGTCGCGGCGGAGATCGCGAGACCGAGCAGTGCCCACCACCAGTCGATCGAGGCCAGCTCGGAGGCGAAGGTCGGGACCTGACTGATGAACGGATACGCGACGTAGACCAGCGCGATGAGCAGGACCAACTGCACGACCTGGTTGCGCGAGAACCGCGTCACCTGCTCGGTGGCGATCGCCGAGGTCCCGGTCCGGGCCAGCACCGTGTCGCGCGTCGCCGTGAGCACCCCCTTGGCGTCGTGCACCGCCCGGCGCACGCGGGTCGGGATGGCGGACGGCGTGAGCCGGCGTGAGGCGGTGAGAACGTCCGCCGGGCCGAGCCTGTCGATCGCGGCGTCGACGGCGACGTCGGGCCCGTACAGCGATGCGGTGGTCAGCATCAGCTGCGCGGCGTCCGAGTGCAACTGGGCCTGCGACGCGCCGAGTTCCGCGGTGTCGAAGCCACCGAGCAATGCGGTGCCGTCCTCGTCGATCCGGATGTCGTCGACCCGGAGGTCTCCGTGCGAGATCTGCCGGGAGCGCAGCACTCCCAGAGTCCGCCACAGTGCGTGCGCATCCTCCGGACGCTCGGGGTCCACGCGCCGACCGCGGGGAACGCTGTGGGCGTACAGGACCCAGCCACGCTCGAGGGCCGACACCGCCGTCGGGACACAGGCCGCCACGCCCAGGTCGTTCAGCGCGATGCCCATCAACGCGCGATGCTCCACCGCGCGGCGCTGTGAGGCGTGCAGGGGCGGGCTCTCCGACGACCGCAGAGTCACCAGTCGGCGCAGCAGACGCAGGGCGCCGCGGCTGCGCTGATTGGGACCGAACAGCTCGACGACGACGTCGTGGCCCACCGGCCCGATCCGTCCCGAGAGCACCAGGGGACCCGAACCCGCCGGGCGCAGAACGACGAACCCGGCGATGTCGACTCCCCGGCGCTTCAGGGCACGGACGGCCTCGGCGAGCGGCACCTCGAGTGCCGGGGTGCCCACCACCCAGATCACGAGCGATCCGGCGAGCCACCCCACGGCGAGACCGAGCAGCGAGCGCGCGGGGACGACGGTGCTGATGAGCAGATGGATCGGGACGAAAGCCAGCAGCAGCACCCACCACGTCCGCTTCCAGCGGATCGGCAGCCCCGGGCCGGAGACGGTGAGCACGGCCGCGACGATGGCGATCCAGCGCGGATCGTCGAGGATCTGCGAGAGCAGGGTGTCCAGGCGCGTCGATTCGTCGATGTGCCACTTCGGCGCGGAGATCCCGCTGCCACTGACCGACAACGCCAGTGCGGCCACCACGGCCGCAGCGACGTAACCCGCGAGCAGCCGCCAGCGGCGTGCCGCCACCAGTCCGGCGAGCACGGTGAACGGAAGAGCCAGAATGGCGACGCCGTACACGAGATAGACGGCATTGGACTGGCTCGGGGTGAGCACGCCGACGATGTCGGAGATCGAGCGCTCCAGCGCTGTCCACTCGTTGCGGGTCACCAACGAACCGACGACGATCGCCCCCAGGACGATCGCCGCGGTCACCACCCGCAGGATGTCGCTCGTTCGCCGGGTCAACGGTTGCAGGACGCTCCCGGTGACCGGGATGTCTCTTCCGTCGACCAGCACACCGGCCAACCTATCGGAGCGGTGGGCCGCCGGCGGTGAGGCGCATCAGGTTCGGAAGCGATACCCCATGCCGGCCTCGGTCAGCAGGTGGCGTGGATGCGCCGGATCGGGCTCGAGTTTGCGCCGCAGCTGACCGAGATACACCCGGAGATAGTGGGTCTCGGTCTCGTACGCCGGACCCCACACCTCGCGCAGCAGTTCTCGCTGTCCGACCAGCTTGCCGCGGTGCCGCACCAGCATCTCGAGCATGCCCCACTCGGTGGGGGTGAGGTGGACCGGCTGCCCGTCGCGCGTCACCGATCTCGCGGCCAGATCCACGGTGAACGAGTCGGTCACGACGACCGCCTCGCCGTCGCCGTCCGCCGTGCGTGCGGCGCGCCGAACCGCGACGCGCAGCCGGGCGAGGAACTCGTCCATGCCGAACGGCTTGGTCACGTAGTCGTCCGCACCCGCGTCCAGCGCGTCGACCTTGTCGCCGGAGTCCGAACGGGCGGACAGCACGATCACGGGCACGGTGGTCCACCCGCGAAGTCCGGCGAGCACCTCCAGGCCGTCGAGATCCGGCAGACCCAGGTCGAGGACGATCACGTCCGGATGCCTCTCGGCGGCGGCGCGCAGAGCTCCCGCTCCGGTCGACGCCGTCGACACGTCGTAGCCCCGCACCCCGAGATTGATGCGCAGCGCCCGCAGCAACTGCGGCTCGTCGTCGACGACGAGGACACGGGTGGGCGGCGGTCCCGGCCGCGGCGTCTCGGTCGTTCCCCCGTCCTCGGTCACGACGCCGCCGGCAGGTCGACGGTGACGGTCAGCCCGCCGCCGACGGTGCGCTGCGTCGACACCGTGCCGTGCATGGCCTCGACGAAGCCGCGCACCACGGACAGTCCGAGGCCGACGCCGGTGGTGTTGTCGCGATCCCCGAGCCGCTGGAACGCGTCGAAGACCGTCTCCTCCGAGCCGTCCGCGATACCGGGCCCGTGGTCGGCCACGGCAAGCCGGACGCGGTCGTCGTCCACACGAGCGGACACGCGGATCTCGCCGTGGGGTGCGTACCGCACCGCGTTGTCGATCAGATTCGCCACCACCCGCTCCAGCAGACCCTCGTCCGCCAGCACCGACAGATCTCCCACCTCCACCTGCAGGCGGGACCGCGCCGGACCGACGGAGGCCGAGGCGCGGTGCACGACCTCGTCGAGGAACACACGCGCCGACACCGGCCGCACCACGCCGGCGGCCAGGCGCGAGGAGTCGAGCAGGTTCTCCACCAGCGCGGTGAGCTGATCCGCCGACTCCTCGACCGTCGCCAGCAACTCCGCGGTGTCCTCGGGCGAGAAGGTGACGTCCTCGCTGCGCAGACTCGAGGCGGCGGCCTTGACCGCGGCCAGCGGCGTCCTCAGGTCGTGTCCCACGGCGGACAGCAGTGCCCGCCGCAGTGTGTCCGACTCGACGGCGGCCGCGGCGGTGCTCGCCTCCGCGGCCAGTTCGCTCTGGCGGATCAAGCCGACCGCCTGATTGGCGACCGCCGTGAGGACACGCCGGTCGGTCGCTCGGGTGCGGTGCCCCGCGAGGACGAGGGCGTACTCCTCGTCGCCCACCTCCACCGCGGTGTCGGCGGCGTCCACGCTCGTGGGCGGGTTCTCCCCCACTGCACTGACGACGCCGTGCCCCGAGCGCAGCACCGCCACGGCGCGCTGCCCGTACGTCTCGCGCACCCGCTCGAGCAGAGCGGGCAGGTCGGCTCCACGCAGCACCGATCCGGCGAACAGCGCCAGCAGTTCCGCCTGTTGCGACGCGCTGCGGGCGTCCCGTGCCCGCCGGGCGGCCGCGTCGACGAGCACGGCCACCGCCACGGCGACGACGAGCAGCACCACCGTGGTCACGAAGTTGTCCGGCTCGGCGATGGTGAAGCTGTAGCGCGGTTCGGTGAAGAGGAAGTTCAGCAGCAGGGCGGAGAACAGCGCCGACAGGATCGCGGGGGCCACACCGCCGAGCAGGGACACCGCCAGCACGACGATGAAGAACAGCGCGCTCTCGCCGCCGAGATCGAGAAGGTCGTCCACGAGCGAGATCAATCCCGCCGCCACCGCCGGTACGGCGAGCGCGGCGATCCAGGCGACCGGGCGCCGGACGGTCGGCGACGACAGTCGCCGGACTCCGGTGGAGGCGTGGTCGTGCGTGACCATGTGGACGTCGATCGCGCCGGAGTTCTGCACCACGGTCGATCCGATGCCCTCGTCGACGGCCCGTGCCCACCGTGACCGGCGCGACGTTCCGAGCACGAGTTGCGTCGCGTTCACCCCGCGGGCGAACTCGAGCAACGTCACGGGCACGTCGTCGCCGACGACACTGTGCATCGAGGCGCCCAGACCGCCGGCCAGGGTCCGCACCGCACCCATGTGCGCGGCGGACACCCCCGCCAACCCGTCACCTCGCACCACGTGCAGCACCATGAGTTCGGCGCTGGACTTCGCGGCGATCCGGCTGGCGCGGCGTACGAGAGTGTCGGACTCGGGTCCGCCTGTCACCGCGACGACGACACGCTCTCGCGCTTCCCAGGTGTCCCTGATGGCGTTGTCGGCGCGGTAGCGGGCCAGCGCCGCATCGACCTGGTCCGCCAACCACAGCAGCGCCAACTCCCGCAGAGCGGTGAGGTTTCCACGGCGGAAGAAGTTGCTCAGTGCCGCGTCGATCTTCTCGGGTGCGTAGACGTTCCCGTGTGACAGTCTGCGTCGCAACGCTTCCGGTGTGATGTCGACCAGCTCTACCTGGGCCGCGGCTCGCACGACAGCGTCGGGAACCGTCTCCCGCTGCACCACACCGGTGATGCGCTGGACCACGTCGTTGAGACTCTCGAGGTGCTGCACGTTCAGAGTCGACACCACGTCGATCCCGGCGGCCAGAAACTCCTCGACGTCCTGCCAGCGCTTGGCGTTGCGACTACCCGGAGTGTTCGAGTGGGCCAGTTCGTCGACGAGGACCACTTCCGGCATTCTGGCCACGACGCCGTCGACGTCGAGTTCGGGGACCGAGGCTCCGCGATACTCGACCATGGTCGGCGCCAGTACCGCGATGCCTTCCAGCATCTCTGCCGTTCGAGTGCGTCCGTGAGTCTCGACGACGCCGGCGACGACGTCACACCCACGGGACTGGCGACGGTGCGCCTCGCCGAGCATCGCGAACGTCTTTCCCACGCCCGGCGCCGCGCCGAGATAGATGCGCAGTTCTCCCCTGCCCCCCGGTGTCGTGCGTTCGTCCGCGGCGTCGGCGTGCATGCTCACGTGCTCATCATCCACCCGTGGTCGAGCAGTCGGGTGCAGTCAGTCCCAGGTCGACGTTCAGCGTGGCGACGTTCACCGTCGCCTGTCCCAGGAATCCGAACTGACGACCGTCGGTGTTCGCGGCCACCAGCGCGCGGACCTCGTCCCGGGAGTTGCCGGTTGCTGCGGCCACACGGGGCACCTGAAGCTCCGCGTACGCCGGGCTGATGTCCGGGTCGACACCCGAACCGGAACCGGTGACCGCGTCGACGGGCACCGCCACCGGATCGACGTTCTCACGCTCGGCGATCGCAGCACGACGTTGCTCGATGAACGACGCGAGAATGTCACTGCTCGGACCCTGGTTCAGAGGGAGAGCGGCGGAGGGGTCGCCCGCGGCGAAGGCGTCGTCGTCGGCGACCGAGCCTGTGACGCGCGTGTGGAAATACGGATCGGGTCGTCCGTCTGCGACCACGGTGTCGACGCCGATGAGCGAGCTGCCGACAACACATCCCGAGGCATCGCGGATGGGTGAGCCTTCCGCCGAGTCGGACCCGATCCGGCTGACCGCCCACACCGCCGCTGGGTACCCGATGCCGAGAAGCACCGTCAACGCCGACAGGACCGTGAACCCGGCGACGACCTGTTTGAAGAACACCGAAAATGTACGCATTGCTAGCCCATTCCAGGAACGAGTCGGACCACGAGGTCGATCAGCCAGATACCGATGAAGGGCGAGATCACGCCGCCGACGCCGTAGACGGCGAGGTTGCGGCCGAGCAGTGTCGACGCGGTGGACGGCGTGTACCGAACACCCTTCAGCGCAAGAGGGATCAGCGCCACGATGACCAAGGCGTTGAACACCACGGCCGAGACGATCGCTGATTGCGGAGTTGCCAGCCGCATGATGTTGAGCGTGTCGAGTTGGGGATACACCGTGGAGAACAGTGCCGGCAGGATCGCGAAGTACTTGGCGAGGTCGTTCGCCAACGAGAACGTGGTGAGCGCTCCGCGGGTGATGAGGAGTTGCTTTCCGACCTCGACCACTTCTATCAACTTCGTGGGATCGGAATCGAGATCCACCATGTTGCCCGCCTCTTTCGCTGCGGACGTGCCGGTGTTCATCGCCACGCCGACGTCGGCCTGAGCCAGCGCGGGAGCGTCGTTGGTGCCGTCCCCCGTCATCGCGACCAGCCGACCACCGTTCTGTTCACGGCGGATCAAGGCCAGTTTGTCTTCCGGTGTCGCTTCGGCGAGGAAGTCGTCCACCCCGGCTTCCGCAGCGATGGCCCGAGCGGTGAGGGGGTTGTCGCCGGTCACCATCACGGTCCGAATGCCCATGGCGCGCAACCGTTCGAATCGTTCGGCGATGTGAGGCTTGACCACATCCGACAATTCGACGACTCCGAGAACTCGGGCGCTCGATCCGGATTCGGCGACCGCGACGACGAGCGGTGTACCGCCCGCTTCGGACACCGATTCGACCGAATCACGTACCGCAGTGTCGGCGGCGTGGCCACTCTGCTCGCGAACCCAGGCGAACACGCTGTCGGAGGCGCCCTTTCGGATCTGCCGACCGTCGACGTCCAGCCCACTCATGCGGGTCTGAGCGGTGAAGGGAACGAACTCACCCCCAGCTGTGGGATCCACATCCCCGCCGAAGTCGCGTGCGACGAGTTCGACGATGCTGCGTCCCTCGGGAGTTCCGTCAGCGAGCGACGACAGGCGAGCCGCGTCGGCGAGTTCCCGAACATCGACCCCGGGTGCCGGATGCAGTGCCGTGGCTCTGCGATTTCCGAAGGTGATCGTGCCGGTCTTGTCCATGAGCAGGGTGTCGATGTCGCCGGCGGCCTCGACCGCGCGGCCCGACATGGCCAGAACGTTGCGCTGCACCAGTCGGTCCATACCGGCGATGCCGATGGCGGACAGGAGTGCGCCGATGGTCGTCGGAATCAGGCAGACGAGAAGTGCGATGAGCTTGACCGGATCCTGCGCCGACCCCGCGTAGATGCTCATGGGACCGATGGCCACGACGGCAAGCAGGAACACGATGGTCAGAGACGCGAGCAGGATGTTGAGAGCGATCTCGTTCGGAGTCTTCTGTCGCGACGCACCCTCGACGAGCGCGATCATCCGGTCGACGAACGTCTCACCCTGTGCGGCGGTGATCTTCACGACGATCCGGTCCGACAGCACGGTCGTGCCGCCGGTGACGGCGCTTCGGTCACCGCCCGATTCACGCACCACCGGTGCGGATTCACCCGTGATGGCGGATTCGTCCACCGATGCGATGCCGTCGACCACATCACCGTCACCGGGAATGACCTCCCCTGCGGTGACGACCACCTCGTCACCGACCTTAAGTTCGGTGCCGGGCACGCTCTCGACGGACCCGTCGGGCAGCCGACGATTCGCGAGCGTGTCCCGTTTGACGTTGCGCAGACTGGCCGCCTGGGCCTTGCCGCGACCCTCGGCAACGGACTCGGCGAGGTTCGCGAACACCACGGTGAACCAGAGCCACCCGGTGACGAGCCAGGAGAACACCGACGGGTCGGCGATCGCCATGACAGTGGTGATGACCGAACCGACCAGAACGACGAACATGACCGGGTTGCGGGCCTGGTGACGCGGATCGAGCTTGCGGAATGCGGTGGGCAACGAGGTCCACAGCTGTGTGGGGCTGAAGTAGCCGGATGTGACGGGAGCAGGCGCGCCGGCGTCGGGTGTCGCCTCCGACTGAGTGGGATGGTCGTTGACGAGGGTCATTGCAAAGCCTCCGCGAAGGGGCCCAGCGCGAGCGCCGGGAAGAATGTGAGCGCAGCGACGAGGACGATCGTGCCGGTGAGAAGACCGGCGAACAGCAGTCCCGTGGTGGGGAGTGTGCCGGGTCCGGCCGGACTTCGACGCTTGGTCACGAGTGAGCCGGCGAGAGCCAGAACGAACACGATCGGAAGGAATCGGCCGAGCAACATCGCGATGCCGAGGGAGGTCTGGAACCAGTCGTCGGTCACGGTCAGTCCGCCGAACGCACTTCCGTTGTTGTTCGACGCGGAGGCGTAGGCATAGAGCACCTCGCTGAACCCGTGGATCGAACCTGGAGTTCCAGGGTTGCCGCTGTTGCCGAGCGCTCCGCTGGTGGAACCGAGGATCACCGTGACACCGGTCCCGATCAGAACGAGCGCCGGCATGACCAGTACCGACAGCGCTGCCATCGTGATCTCGCGTTTGCCGAGCTTCTTCCCGAGGTATTCGGGCGTGCGTCCGACCAGAAGCCCACCCACGAACACGGCGATGACGGCCAGGACCAGCATTCCGTAGAGGCCGGTCCCGACTCCGCCGGGTGCGACCTCGCCGAAGAGCATGTTCAGGATGACGACTCCACCGCCGAGCGGGGACATGGCGTCGTGCGCGGAGTTGACTGCACCGGTCGATGTTCCGGTGGTGCTGACTGCGAACAGGGCCGAGCCGGGAATGCCGAATCGTTGTTCCTTGCCCTCCATCATGGCGCCGGCGGCCTGCGCAGCGACGCCACGAGTACCGGATTCCGCAGCGAGCGTCACGGCGAGAATGCCGGCCCACAGCAACGCCATGACGGCGAGGATCGACAGACCCTGCTTGCGTTCTCCGACGAGGGTTCCGAAGGTGCGCGTCAATGCGACCGGGATCAACAGCAGGGCGATGATCTCGACGATGTTGGACAGCGGCGTCGGATTCTCGAACGGGTGCGCCGAGTTGGCCCCCAGGATTCCGCCACCGTTGGTACCGAGCTCTTTGATCGCTTCCTGAGAGGCGACAGGAGCGAGTGCGTTCGTGATCGAGCTGCCGTCCAGACCCGTCGAGGCGAAACCGCTGTGGAACGACATGACGACGCCCTGCGTCAGCAGGATCAGCGCCACGACGAACGACAACGGCAGCAGGATCCGCAGTACGCCGCGCGTGAGATCGACCCAGAAGTTTCCGAGTTCACCTCCGCTGCGCACACGGACGAACCCGCGGATCACCGCGACGGCCACAGCCAGTCCGACTGCGGCAGAGACGAAGTTCTGTACTGCGAGGCCGAGAGGTTGAGTCAGATTGCTCATCGTCGTCTCGGGTGAGTACGACTGCCAGTTGGTGTTGGTGACGAAGGAGATTGCCGTGTTGAACGCGACCGACGGGCTGACGCCCGGCAGCGAGTTGTTCAGCGGCAGAACACCTTGAACACGTTGGAGGGCATAGAGGAAGACGACGCCGGCAGCAGAGAAGCCCAGCAGCGACAAGGCGTAGCCGACCCACGTCTGTTCCGAGCGGGGGTCGATCCGGCACACGCGATACAGCAGAGATTCCACCCGCCAGTCCGCCGTTGCCGATACCGACCTGCTCGTCGGCTTCGGCGGGTCGAGCGTGGTGGTCGTGGTGATCGTCGATCCCGCAGCCTGTCGTGCGGCAGAGCGGACCACTTCGTCACGAGCACGTTCATCTCGCGGAGTGGTGAAGACGCGCGCCATGTGGTCGCCGAGGGGAACGTAGGCGGCAGCGAGCACGATCACGACGGCCGCGATCTGAAGCCCGGCCGCAAGTGCGGGAGTCACGGCTCAGAACCTCTCGGGGTCGAGCAACGCGATCAGCAGGTACACCGCAAGTGCCGCGGAGACCACGATCAACATCACGCTCTCGATTCCGGCGGCGGTCATGCGGACCGCCCGAGTCGAAGAACGGTGAACACCAGCGCAGCGAAACCTGCTGCCGCGGTGAGTAGGTAGGCCAGGTCAGCCATGGATGCAATCCTCGTGAAACGGCGACGACCTGCCGGCGGATGCTCGGCAGCTACGCCAGCGTCCACCCCCTACGCGCCCATCTCGGCCTTACTGACGCTCTGTTGACGCTGCGAGCAGGCGCTTTGATGCGATCTTTACGTCACGCACCGGAATCATCCCCGCCGAACCCTCGGCGCCGGCTGACACTTCGGACAGCTGAAGGACGACCGATTCATGAACTTCTCGCGGCGGATGGGAGCGCCGCAGCGAGGGCACGGGAGACCCTCCTGGCCGTATGCGGCCAGTGACCGGTCGAAGTACCCCGACTGACCGTTCACGTTGACGTACAGCGCGTCGAAGGAGGTGCCGCCCTGCGCCAGTGCCTCCCCCATGACAGCGTGCGCGTTGTTCAGCAACCTGCGCAGCGCCGGGCGAGTCAGTGAATCGGTGAGTCGATTGCCGTGGATCTTGCTGCGCCACAACGACTCGTCGGCGTAGATGTTGCCCACGCCCGACACGACGGTCTGATCGAGGAGCGCGCGCTTGATCTCGGTGTGCTTGCCCCGCATCGCCGTCACCACGGACTCCGCGTCGAACTGGGGGTCGAGTGGGTCGCGGGCGATGTGCGCCACGGGAACCGGGACCCGGGAGCCGTCGACCTCCACGAGGTCGGCGACCGCCCACCCGCCGAACGTCCGCTGATCGACGAATCGCAGATCCGTGCCGCTGCCCAGTCGGGCGCGGATGCGGAGATGCTTCTCGTCGGGTGCGTCCGCGGGCTGGACGAGCATCTGCCCGCTCATGCCCAGGTGCACCACGATCGACTCGAGCGGGCCGGTCGCGTCGTCGTTCGCGGCGACCACGAGCCAGAGGTACTTGCCACGGCGCTCGGCGGACACGACGGTGGTGCCGGCCAGTCGCGACTGGAGATCGAGACTTCCCTCGAGATGCCGTCGAGCGGCACGCGGATGCAGGACCTCGATGTCGACGAGGGTCTCCCCCACGACGTGCGACGCGAGTCCGCGTCGCACCACCTCGACCTCGGGAAGTTCAGGCATTCCGGTCGGACGACATCTCCGGGGTCGGGCCGGCGATCAGCGCTGCGGAGGCCGATTCACTGAGAGCGTTCCAGGCCGCGCTGGCGGCGCGCTGCTCGGCTTCCTTCTTCGAGCGACCCACGCCCTGCCCGTGCGGCGATCCGCCGACGAGCACGGTGGCCGTGAACTCCTTGTCGTGGTCCGGTCCCGTCGCGGTGATCTCGTACGCGGGAACACCGAGACCCTTCTCGGCCGTGAGCTCCTGCAGGCTGGTCTTCCAGTCGAGGCCGGCACCGAGACGCGGTCCACGCTCGAGCAACGCGTCGAACAGACGCAGCACCACCTCGCGTGCGACGTCGATGCCGTGCTCGACGTGGATGGCGCCGAGAAGCGATTCCATGCCGTCCGCGAGGATCGACGGCTTGTCGCGCCCACCGGTCATCTCCTCGCCCTTGCCCAGAAGCAGGTGCGCACCGAGTCCGCCGTCACCCAGTTGGCGAGCCACCTCGGCGAGCGCGTGCATGTTGACCACGCTCGCGCGGATCTTGGCCAGCTCGCCCTCCGACTTGTCGGGGTGGGCGCTGTACAGCTGCTCGGTGATGCTCAGACCCAGAACGGAGTCTCCGAGGAACTCGAGGCGTTCGTTCGTGGGCAGCCCACCGTTCTCGTACGCGTACGAGCGGTGGGTGAGAGCGTGGACGAGCAGGTCGTGGTCCAAAGACACGCCAAGAGCGGCGAGAAGCGATGCATGATCGTCCTCGCCGCTCCGGTCTGTCGCTGGCGACTGTGAGGTCACCGTCAGACTGCCGCGGTGACCTGGCGACCCTTGTAGGTGCCGCAGTTCGGGCACACCGTGTGGGGCAGGGTCTTCTCGCCGCACCCGCGGTTGGGGCAGGTGATGAGGGTGGGTGCAGTGGTCTTCCACTGGCTGCGTCGCGATCGGGTGTTGGACCGCGACATCTTGCGCTTCGGAACAGCCACTTCTACTTCTCCTCGTACTCGTTCGGTGCAATGTCGTGCTGGTGAAGCACGGGTCGTGCAGGCGCAGGGTGCGCCGGCCGACTAGGTCTGGTCGGTGTCGGTCTGCAGCTTCGCCGCGAGACCGGCCCAGCGAGGATCAATTGTCTCATGCGCATGACCCGGTTCCGCAATCGACAGGCGGATGCCGCACTCCGGGCACAGTCCCTGGCAGTCCTCGGTGCACAGGGGCCGCAGCGGCAGGGTGAGCCCCGCCACGTCCACGATCAGTGGTTCGAGATCGATCGCGTCGTCCTCGACCCGGTAGAGATCGTCCTCGTCCGTGGTGGCCTCGGTGACGCTGTTCGGGTATGCGTACAGCTCCGTGAGGTGGAGCTGCACGTGTGACGTGAACGGCTCGAGGCACCGCGAGCACTCACCGACGGTGTCGGCGTCGACCGTGCCGCTGACGAGCACACCCTCGGACACGGACTCGAACCGGAGATCGAGATCGATGTCGGCCCCCTCCTGGATCGCGATCAGGTCCAGACCGATGCGCGACGGGGAGGGAACGGTGCGAGCGACCGGCATCATCGACCCTGCGCGGCGACCCAGACGACGGGTGTCCACCACCAGCCCCGAGACGGGTTCGGCGGAGTGGCGACGAGCAGCGGGAGACAACGAACGATCCTTTCACGGGCGGTGCGGGCAACCACTCCACGATACGGGAGCGTCAGGTCAGCGCCAAATCACACCAGCCCACCCTGCGAGGAGGGATCTGCGTGGCGGTCAGTAGCGCGAGCGGCCCTCACCACGCGAGTCGGCGAAATCGGTGTCGTAACTCGGAACGCCACTGCCGGTGCGGAGCTGCTGCCGTCCCCGACCGACGGACCGCAACGTGCCGGAGAGAATCTCCTCGAACTCCGCGAACTTCGTGTCGACGTACAGGTCGCACTCGGTACGCAGACGATCCGACTCGGCGTGCGCCGCATCGATGACTCGAGCGGACTCCGCGTGCGCGGACTGCACCACCTCGGTCTGCGAGACCAGGCGCTCCTGCTCGGCGAGGCCCTCGGCGACGGAACGCTCGTAGGCCGCCTTGCCGGCGTCGATCGAGCGAGCGGACTCGACGCGGCCGCGCTCGGTCAGCGTCTCGTACTCGTGCTCGGCGTCCGCGATGGTGGCGTCGGCGCGCGCGGTGGCGTCGGCGACGAGGCTCTCGGCGTGCGCGGTGGCCTCGGCGACCATCCGGTCGGCGTGGGCCTTCGCGTCGGCCAGGAGTCGATCGGCCTCGTCCCGCGCGTTCTCCACCGTGCTGGTGGCTTCCGCGTCGGCCGACGAGATCGTCTTCTCGGCACCGGTCCGTGCGTCCGACACCAGCTTGTCGCGGTGGTCCAGCACGTCCTGCGCGTCGTCGAGCTCACCCGGAATGGCGTCTCGGACGTCGTCCAGCAGCTCCAGCACATCACCACGCGGGACGACGCATCCCGCGGTCATCGGGACGCCGCGCGCCTCCTCGACGATCGCGACGAGCTCGTCGAGCGCCTCGAATACCCGGTACACCGTGCTCGGCCCTCACTTCGATCGACAGTCTCTGAGTTCGGCGACCACACCCGTCGGGCGCGATCTCCGGTGTCAGTGTGCCCGGTACGCGCACCGGTCCGCACGATTGTCCCCCGGTGTGTCGCCGTCCGGCCCGGTCAGGAGCGCTCGGCGAGCCGGGCCAGCAGACGGTCGTGCACGGCGGCCGGAACCATCGTCGTGACGTCTCCGCCCAGTCGCGCGATCTCCTTGATGAGCGAGCTCGACAGGCTGCTGTGCACCGGGTCGGTTCCGAGGAACACCGTGTCCACGCCGGTGAGGCGCCGGTTCATCTGCGCCATCTGCACCTCGTAGTCGAAATCGGCGGCGTTGCGCAGACCCTTGACGATGGCGGTGGCCCCGGACTCCGACGCGAAGTCGACGAGCAACCCCTGCCACGTCGCGACGCGCACACCCTGCAGATGAGTGGTGGCCTGCGCCAGCATCTCGACCCGTTCGTCGACGGTGAAGAGTCCACTCTTGTTGGGGTTCACCACCACCGTGACGATGACCTCGTCGAATTGCGTTGCGACGCGCGAGATCACGTCGAGATGACCGTTGTGGATCGGATCGAAGGATCCCGGGACCAGGGCGCGGCTCATGGTGGGTGAACGTATCAGCTTCCCTGTGCGGGGTGCTCGATCTGCGCGACCTCGAACCGGGCCATGTCGATGCGAGCCTCGCCGTAGCGCTTGGCCTTCAATTCGACGAGCCCAGCGGGCCACAGCGTCGCGGGCGAGCGCGAGGACCGCTCGACGACCACGAGGGCGTCCTCGGCGAGCCACTCGCCCTCGACGAGTCGGTCCAACACCGAGGACACGGCGTCGTCCGACACGGAGTACGGAGGATCGGCGAGCACGAGGTCGTAGCGGCGCTCCGGTGTCCCACCGACGACAGCCGCGACGGGCGCGGTCCGCACCTGCGCTCCCGGCAGTCCCACGGACTCGATGTTCCGGGCGACCACGGCCGCCGCGCGCGCGTCGTTCTCGACGAGGAGGACGTGCTCGGCTCCGCGCGAGAGCGCTTCGAGGCCGAGAGCGCCCGACCCCGCGTACAGGTCCAGCACCGACGCACCGTCGAGGTACATCCGGCTCTCGAGCGCACTGAAGAGCGCCTCTCGGACCCGGTCGGCGGTGGGTCTGGTGCCGCGGGACGGCACGACGAGCGAACGCCCGCCGGCCGTCCCGGCCACGATCCTGGTCACTGCGAGAACCCTGTCAGGAGCGGTCGGTGGTGTCGCCGACGGCGATGACGCAGATCAGGTCCCCGCCCTCGACCTGCGCGACACCGGACAGTGCCAGACGGGTGACGGTGCCCGCCCGCGGCGCGGTGACGGCTGCTTCCATCTTCATCGCCTCGATCGTCGCGACGGTCTCTCCCGCCGACACCGACTGCCCCACCTCCGCGGTCAACGTCACCACACCCGCGAACGGCGCCGCCAGATGCGACGGATCGTCCCGATCCGCCTTCTCCGTCGTCGGCGCATCCGCCGAGATCGACCTGTCCCGCACCGACACCGGCCGCAACTGACCGTTGAGGATGCACATCACCGTCCGCATCCCCGCCTCGTCCGGCTCCGAGATCGCCTCCAACCCGATCAGCAGATCCACACCCTTCTCCAGGCGCACCCGATGCTCGTCGCCCTGACGCAATCCGTAGAAGAACTGATTCGCCGACAACCCCGAGGTGTCCCCGTACTTCTCCCGGTGCTCCGCCAACTCCTTCGCCGGCCCCGGGAACAACAGATGATTGAGACGATCACGCCGCTCGGCACTGGTGCCGGAGAGCAGCACCTCGTCCTGCGTCGTCAACGTCGCCTCCCCACGCCCGGCGCCGCGCCCCGCCAACGCGGTGGTGCGGAACGGCTCCGGCCACCCACCGGACGGGGTGCCCAGATCGCCGCGCAGGAACCCGATCACCGAATCGGGAATGTCGAACTTCCCCGGATCCGCCGCGAAGTCCTCCATCGACACCCCCGCACCGACCAGGTGCAACGCCAGATCGCCCACCACCTTCGACGACGGCGTCACCTTGATCAGCCGGCCCAGCAACCGGTCCGCATCCGCGTACGCCTTCTCCACGTCCTCGAACCGGTCCCCCAGGCCCAACGCGATGGCCTGCTGACGCAGATTGGACAGCTGCCCACCCGGAATCTCGTGCGTGTAGACCCGCCCGGTCGGAGCGGGGAGCCCGGACTCGAACGGGGCGTACACCTTTCGGATCGCCTCCCAGTACGGCTCCAGATCGCACACCGCCGCCAGATCCAACCCGGTGTCCCGCTCGGTGTGCGCCGCCGCCGCCACGATCGCCGACAACGCCGGCTGACTGGTCGTGCCCGCCATCGACGCCGACGCCCCGTCCACAGCATCCGCGCCGGCCTGCCACGCCGCCAGGTACGTCGCCAACTGACCACCCGGGGTGTCGTGGGTGTGCACGTGCACCGGCAGGTCGAAATTCTTGCGCAGCGCCGTCACCAACGTCGTCGCCGCCGGCGCCCGCAGAAGCCCCGCCATGTCCTTGATCGCCAACACGTGCGCGCCGGCGTCGACGATCTGCTCCGCCAACCGCAGGTAATAGTCCAGGGTGTAGAGCTTCTCGTCCGGATTCGACAGATCACCGGTGTACGACATCGCCACCTCGGCGATCGTCGTGCCGGTCTCGCGGACGGCGTCGATCGCCGGGCGCATCTGATCGACGTTGTTCAGCGCGTCGAAGATGCGGAAGATGTCCACACCCGTCGCCGCCGCTTCCTCGACGAACGCTGTCGTCACCCGCTCCGGGTAGGGGGTGTAGCCGACGGTGTTACGCCCGCGCAGCAACATCTGCAGGGCGATGTTCGGCACCGCCTCCCGCAGCGCCGCCAACCGCTCCCACGGATCCTCGTGCAGGAACCGCAGCGCCACGTCGTACGTCGCACCGCCCCAACACTCGATCGACAACAGTTCGGGTGTGGTCCGCGCGACGTAGGGGGCGACCATCAGCAGTCCCGAGGTCCGCACGCGCGTGGCCAACAACGACTGGTGGGCGTCGCGGAACGTGGTGTCGGTGACGCCCAACGCCTTTCGCTGACGCAGGTCGCGGGCGAAGCCTTCGGGACCGAGCTCGAGCAGCCGCTGCCGAGACCCGTCGCGCGGCGCGACGGACAGATCGATGTCCGGCAGCTTGTCCTGTGGGTAGACCGTGCTCGGACGCTCGCCGTGCGGCTTGTTCACCGTCACGTCCGCGAGGTAGGTCAGGATCTTGGTACCGCGATCGCCGGACGACCGCGCTGTCAACAGTTCGGGTCGCTCCTCGATGAACGACGTCGTGACGTTGCCCGCACGGAAGTCCTCGTCCTGCAGAAGTCCCTGCAGGAAGCCGATGTTCGTCGAGACACCGCGGATACGGAACTCCGCCAACGCCCGCCGCGACCGCGCCACCGCGTCCTCGAACGTGCGACCACGGCAGGTGAGCTTCACCAGCATCGAGTCGAAGTACGCCGACACCTCCGCACCCAACGTCGTCCCGCCGTCGAGACGGATACCCGCACCGCCCGGGGTGCGGTACGCGGTGATGCGGCCGGTGTCCGGGCGGAACCCGTTCGCCGGGTCCTCCGTCGTGATGCGGCACTGCATCGCCGCACCCCGGATCCGGATGTCCTCCTGCCGCAACCCCAGATCCTCGAGTGACTCCCCCGAGGCGATCCGCAACTGCGACTGCACCAGGTCGACATCGGTGATCTCCTCGGTCACCGTGTGCTCGACCTGGATCCGCGGATTCATCTCGATGAACACATGGTTACCGTCCCGGTCCACCAGGAACTCCACCGTGCCCGCACACGAGTACCCGATCTTCCGCGCGAACGCCACAGCGTCACTGCACAACCGGGCCCGCAGCTCGTCCGAGATGTTCGGCGCCGGCGCCAGCTCCACCACCTTCTGGTGACGGCGCTGCACCGAGCAGTCACGCTCGAAGAGATGGATCACATCGCCGTGGGTGTCCGCGAGAATCTGCACCTCGATGTGCCGCGGCTCGACCACCGCCTGCTCCAGGAACACCGTCGCGTCACCGAACGCCGACTCCGCCTCCCGCGCCGCCGCCTCGATCGCCGCACGCAACCCCGACGGCTCCGCCACCCGCCGCATACCGCGGCCACCACCGCCCGCGACCGCTTTGACGAACACCGGGAACGTCATCGACTCCGATGCCGCCACCAACGCATCGACGTCCGTCGACGGCTCCGACGACGCCAACACCGGCAACCCGGCATCCTTCGCCGCCGCGATCGCCCGCGCCTTGTTACCCGTCAGCTCCAACACCTCCGCCGACGGACCCACGAATGTGATCCCCGCCGCCGCACACGCCGCCGCCAACTCCGGATTCTCCGACAGGAACCCGTACCCCGGATAGATCGCGTCCGCACCCGCACGCACCGCCGCGTCGACGATCAGATCCACCGACAGGTAGTTGCGCACCGGATGCCCCGGCTCACCGATCTCGTACGCCTCGTCGGCCTTCGTCCGATGCACCGAATTCCGGTCCTCGAACGGGAACACCGCCACCGTCTGCGCCTCGAGTTCGTACGCCGCACGGAACGCACGGATCGCGATCTCGCCGCGATTTGCCACCAGCACCTTGGAGAACATTCCGGTCAACCTACCTTCAGTACGGGCGAGACGGAGCTATGACTTGTCCAGATATGAGATACGTGCGGAGCGCAGCGAGCAGCCGTCGTGGTGCCGGGACAGTAGCGCCGATCACGTCCACGCCGCTCGCATCTCCTATGCAGAAATGTCGGCGGAGAGATTCGCGGCGGCCCACGTCATGTGTTCCGCCACCGAGGCGCTGGCAGCCGCGCCGTCGCCCGATCCGATCGCCTCGACGATGCGGCGGTGTCGGTCGGTGTCCATGTTCCCGACCGCGCGAGACTTGCCGGCCCACATGATGGACATGCGGATCGAACCCTCGAGGGACGTCCACGAGTGCACCAGGGTCTCGTTGCCGGTGAGCCGGCAGAGCAGTCGGTGGAAACTGAGATCGGACTCGATCCGGGCCTCGAGATCACCGTCACCGGCGGCGTCCATCAGGTCGAGCGCGCTCGACAGGCCGGCGACCGACTCCTGCCGATCGTCTCGCTCCGCGAGCAGTGCGGCAGCGGTGGACTCGAGCGCGGCGCGCACGACGAAGATGTCCCTGATCTCCTTGTCGTCCAGATGCCGCACGTACAGCCGACCCCGAGCGCCGATGACGGCGAGCCCCTCCTGCTGAAGCTGCCGCAGTGCCTCGCGCAACGTGCCTCGGCTGATCTGCAGGCGCTCCGACAACTCCGTCTCCACCAGCGCGGAACTCGGACGCAGCTCGCCACTGGTGATGGCCCGACGCAGCGCGTCGAGAGCCTGATCGCGCAGATTCGTCTTCTGCAACCCCAGGAGCGTGGCGGGCTGTGCGGCCATGGAGACCTCCTCGAAACGGTGATGTCGACAGCTGCCGGTCGACAGTGATCTCAGGGTAACGGCCGCCCGTGTCGATCCGGCACTGCTCACCGCAACGCCGCGAGAACACGCTCCTCGATGCGGTCGGTGGACAACCCGTAACGATCGTGGAGCGTGGGGAGTGCGCCGGCGGCCAGGAACTCGTCGGGCAGCGCGATGGGAGTCACCTGACGCACCGTGCCGGACTCGACGCACGCCGAGGCGACCGTCTCGAAGAGCCCACCGATGCGGGTGTGGTTCTCGAGGGTGAATGCGGCCCGGTCGGTCGAGAGTTCGCGCAGGACGGTCTCCGCGTCGAACGGTTTGATCGTCGCCACGTGCACCACCGACACGTCCACCCTGTGCTTCGCGAGTCGCTCGGCGGCCTGGAGCGCACGCATGGTCATCAGACCGGACGACACCAGCACGACGTCGTTGCCCGGTCGAATGACCTTGGCCTTGCCCAGTTCGAAGGTGTAGTCGTACTCGTCGAGTACCGACGCGACCTTCCCGCGGAGCAACCGGAGGTAGGTCGGGCCCGGAGTCGCGGCGAGTTGGGGAACGGCCTGCTCGATGTCCACGGCATCGCACGGGTCGACGATGGTGAGGTTCGGCATTCCGCGGAAGATCGCCATGTCCTCGGTCGCCTGGTGACTCGGCCCGTAGCCGGTGGTGAGGCCCGGGAGTCCCCCGACGATGTTGACGTTCAGATTCGGCTCGGCCGCGTCGAGGCACAGGAAGTCGTACGCGCGGCGCGCCGCGAAGACCGAGTAGGTGGACGCGAAAGGAACCAGGCCGGTCTCCGCCATGCCCGCCGCGGCGCCGAACAGCAATTGCTCCGCCATCCCCATCTGGAAGAAACGGTCGGGGAAGGCCTGCGCGAAGATGTGCATGTCGGTGTACTTCGCCAGGTCGGCACTGAGGCCGACGATGCGCGAATCCTGTTCCGCTGCACGGACCAGCGCGTGTCCGAACGGGGCCGCCGTGGTGCGCTGACCCTCGTCGACGAACGAGGCGATCATCGCCGACGTCTTGAGCTTGGGGGCGGATGCGGTGGTCATGAGTGGTCTCCCTCGTGAAATTCTGCGTCGTGGAAGCGAGCGGTGAGCTGATCCCGGCACACGCTCCACTCGTCCTCGTCGATACGCATGAAGTGCGCCTTCTCGCGGGTCTCGAGCATGGGTACGCCGAACCCGATCCGCGTGTCGCACACGACGACCGACGGGGTGCCGGTCGGCGACGTCCGCGTCGCGATGTCGTCCAGGGCGTCCAGCAACGCGCCCGCATCGTTGCCGTCGACACGGTGGACGGACCATCCCGCGGCCGCCCACTTGTCCTGCACCGGTTCGATGCCCAGGACTCCCGCGGTGGGCCCGTCGGCCTGCAGTGCGTTCATGTCGACGAGTGCGACGAGGTTGCCCAGTCGGTGATGAGCGGCTCCCATCGCGGCCTCCCACGTGGAGCCCTCGTCCAGTTCCCCGTCCGACAGGAAGTTGAACACGAGTGACGGCGACCCCTGGTGACGCAGTCCCAGAGCCATTCCCACCGCCACCGGCAGTCCGTGTCCCAGCGAGCCCCCGCTGATCTCCATCCCGGGCGTGTAGGACGCCATTCCGGACATGGGGAGCCGCGAATCGTCGGAGCCGTAGGTCTCGAGTTCGGAGACGCTCACCGTGCCCGCTTCCGCGAGCGCCGCGTAGAGCCCGATGGCGTAGTGACCGGTCGAGAGCAGGAAGCGGTCCCGCTCCGCCCAGTGCGGATCCGCCGGGCGGTAGCGCAGCCGTCCGCTGTAGACGGCGGCGAACATGTCCGCCGCTCCCAGTGCCTGACCCACGTATCCCTGACCCTGCGCTTCGCCCATGTCGAGGACGTGATGGCGCATGGCGTAGGCGAATCGCTCCGCGGCGCGGATCCGTGTCGTGCGGTCGGTGGTGATGCTGTCGGTGACGGTCACAGCGATTCCTTTCGAGAGGTGGCGGTCGCGACGAGGTTCTCGTCGAGCTCGGCCTGCAGTGCGAGTCGTCGTTCGGTGGGGCCCCACGTCTCACGGGTGGACAGGGCGGCGAGGAGACCGATCAGCGCGTAGACGCTGAAGAGGACTGCCGGCCCCATCCAGCCGTAGGAGACGAAGAGCAGCGTGGTGATGAACGGTGTGAAGCCGGAGACCATGGCCGAGATCTGGTAGGCCAGTGAGGCTCCGGACGCTCGGCGACTCGCCGTGAAGAGTTCGGGGAACCACGCGCCCTGCGCACCGGCGAGCGCGTTCTGGCACACGGTGTAGGCCAGGACGAAGGTGACGGCGACGAGGATGAAGGTGCCCGTGTTGACGAGGAGGAACATCGGGATTCCGAACAACACCCCGAACGCACACACTCCGATGTAGACGGGTCGGCGGCCCATCCTGTCCGTCAGAGTCGCCCAACCGACGGTCGCGACGATGCCCAGCGCCGACGCGATGCAGAGAGCGGTCAGGGTCTCGGACTTCGTCGCCAGTTCCTCGTTGTGCAGGTACGAGATCATGTAGGTGATGGACACGGCGTAGCCGGCGGTCTCGGCGATGCGCAGTCCGATACCCCGCAGGATGTTGCGCCAGTCCTGCTTCACGGACTCGACGATCGGCGCACGCTGGACCTGGCCGGACTCCTTGACCTCGTCGAACACCGGGGACTCCGGGACCTTGGATCGAATGATCAGCCCGACGACGACGAGGACGATGCTGGCGAGGAACGGAACGCGCCAGGCCCAGTCGCCGCCGAGGTGCACGCTGAACAGGAACACCAGGTTCGCGAGCAGGAGACCCACCGGGAATCCCGCCTGCACGATGCCGGTGAACGCGCCCTTGCGCCGCCACGGGGCGTGTTCGTAGCTCATCAGAATCGCTCCGCCCCACTCGGCACCGAACGCCAGTCCCTGGACGATGCGGACGATGACCAGCAGCACGGGCGCGACGACGCCGACCTGGGCGTAGGTGGGCAACAGACCGATGACGAACGTCGCGAGTCCCATCACGATGAGCGACGCCACCAGAACGGGCTTGCGCCCGACACGATCACCGAGGTGGCCGCCGATGATGCCTCCGATCGGGCGTGCCGCGAAGCCGACGCCGAGCGTGGCGAAGGCGGCCAGGGTGCCGGCCACCGAACTCTGGCCCGGGAAGAACGCCGTTCCGAAGTAGAGCGCCGCGGCGGTGCCGAAACCGATGAAGTCGTACGTCTCGATCACCGCGCCGACGGACGACCCCACGGCGACGCGCTTGGCGTCGGGTGTGCCGTGGACCTGCCCGCGCATGGCCAGAGTCTCGCTGCTCATGACTACCCCTTTTCGAGGTGTTGGAGGTGTGAGGAAAGGGTGACGGATGCCGTCATCGATTACGAGTGTGACCCACCGCACGTTCACTGTCAACAGTCAACTGTTGGTGTCCAACAGTTGACTGGACCGCAGTTCGGGTCTTACTGTGTGCTGCATCACGACGAGCCTTCGCAGGCGGCCGACACCGGCCGTCGCCCCTCTCGAACCGTGACACCAGCCTCGACAGCCGTTCCCCCACACCCGTATCGGAGATCACCATGTTCGACACTCTGGCCCGACCGGCCACCGTCAGCCGTACCGCCGTCGTCACGGGAGCTGCCTCGGAACGGGGCCTCGGCCGCGCGACCGCGGCGTTGTACGCCGAGCAGGGCTGGGCAGTCGTCGTCCTCGATCTCGACGGGGAGGCCTCGGCCAAGGTCGCCGCGGACATCGCGAATGCGTACGGCGTCCGGGCCTTCGGCCACGAGGTCGACGTGGCGGACGAGTCGTCCGTGGAGCGAGCTCGTGCGGCCGTGGCCGCCGAGGTCGAGTCGGGATCGCTCCCCACCGTGGGCGCCCTGGCGAACATCGCCGGCATCACGTCACCGGTGCCGTTTCTCGAGACCACGCTGGACCTGTGGAACAAGGTGATGGCGGTCAACGCGACCGGCACCTACCTCGTCACGAAGGCCTTCCTCCCCGCGATGATCGATGCCGGGTGGGGACGCGTGGTCAACATGTCGTCGGTGTCGGCTCAACGCGGCGGCGGCGTGTTCGGCAAGGTGCCCTACTCCTCGGCGAAAGCGGCGGTTCTCGGTTTCACCAAGGCGCTGGCCCGCGAGATCGGACACACCGGTGTCACGGTGAATGCTGTCACGCCGGGCGCCGCGGACACCGCCATCCGGGTGGGGAGCACGCCCGAGCAGGAGCAGGCGATCGCCGACGGCATCCCGGTGGGACGCGTCGCCACTGCTCGTGAGGTCGCCGCGATCATCACGTTCCTGTCGTCGGAGGACGCGTCCTACCTGACGGGCACCACATTGGACATCAACGGGGGAAGCCACATGCACTGACCGGGTCGGGCGTTCACGCCTTGTCGAGGAAGTCCACCCTGGTCGCGTCCACGGCGGATCGCATCATCGCCGCGAGACCGGGGTGCTCCACGAGCCCCGGGTCCCGATCGACGACGTCGCGGGCGAAGGTCTGGGCCGCGGTGATGATGTCGAGGTGATCGAGGAGTGACAACAGTCGCAGGGTCGTCGTGGTGCCCGACTGCGCTGCGCCCAGCACGTCACCCTCCCGGCGTTGCCGTAGATCGAGAACGGCGAGCTCGAACCCGTCGGTCGTCGCCGCGACGGCCTCGAGCCTCGCGTAGGTGGGGGTGCCCGGTGCGAGCTCGGTGAGCAGGATGCACAGACCCTGGTGGCCGCCACGACCGATGCGGCCACGCAACTGATGCAGCTGACTCACGCCGAACCGGTCGGCGTCCACGATGACCATGACCGTGGCGTTGGGGACGTCGACACCGACCTCCACCACGGTGGTGCAGACGAGGACGTCGATGTCGCCGTCGTTGAACGCGGACATCACCTCGTCCTTCTCCTCCGTGGGCAGCCGCCCGTGCAGCAACCCGACGCGCAGGTTCGCCAGAGCGCCGGCGCGGAGCGACTCGTACACGTCGACCGCCGACGCGGTGTCCGGAGTGTCCTTGCCGAGATCCTCGGGCTTCTCGTCGCCGATCCGCGAACACACCACGTAGGCCTGGCGGCCGGCGGCCACCTCCTCGGAGATCCGGCTCCACGCTCGCTCGACCCAGGCAGGTCTGTGCTGGGCGGGAACGACCGAGGTGCGGATGGGCGCGCGTCCGCGGGGAAGCTCACGCAGGGTGGACGTCTCGAGATCGCCCAGCGTGGTCATGGCGATCGTCCGCGGAATGGGCGTGGCCGTCATGACCAGCAGGTGCGGGCTGACGCCCTCTCTCGCCTTCGCGCGCAACGCGTCCCGCTGCTCGACTCCGAAGCGGTGCTGCTCGTCGACCACCACCATCCCGAGGTCGAAGAACGACACCGTGCTCTGGATGAGTGCGTGAGTGCCGATGACGATGCCTGCGTCTCCGGTCACGATCGACAACAGCGCGGCACGTTTCGCGGCCGTCGACATCGATCCGGTCAGCAGCACCACTCGGGTGGCGCGGTCGGGCGCACCCAGTTCCCCGGCCGTCGCGAGCGCCCCGAGTTGCCGCGTGCTCGACCGGTGGTGCTGTGTGGCGAGCACCTCGGTGGGTGCCAACAACGCGCACTGCAGTCCCGCGTCCACCACCTGCAGCATGGCGCGCAGAGCGACGATCGTCTTGCCCGATCCCACCTCACCCTGCAGGAGCCGGCTCATCGGCCGAGTGCGGGACAGGTCGCTCTCGATCTCCTCGGCGACCTCCTTCTGCCCGTCGGTCAGCTCGAACGGCAGCACCTCGTCGAAGGCGGCGGCGACACCGTCTGCCACGCGCGGGCAGGCCGGCGCCGTGCGCACCGCCACCGAGTGGCGCCGTTCGGCGAGCACCAACTGCAACGCCGTCGCCTCGTCGAAGCGCAGACGGTAGCGCGCGTTCTCGATGTCGTCCTCGGACTCCGGAAAGTGCACGACCCGCAGTGCGTCGTCGAGGCTCATCAGCGCGTGCTCGGCGCGCACCGTCTCGGGCAGCGGATCCTCGACGCGATCGAGCTGGTCCAGGACCTGACGCACGCAGCGCAGGAAGGTCCAGCTCTCGACCTCCCGCGTCGCCGCGTACATGGGAAGGAACGGAAGCGACAGCATGGACATGTTCACCGCACCGGAACTGTCCGTGGCGCCGCGAGCCATGCCGGCGAGCTCGCCACCGCCGTGCGGGCGCCCCACCAGGTCGTCCTCGTCGCCCTCGAGCATCAGGTAACCGGGGTGGTTCAGCGACCAGGACGTCCGGAACCACTTGACCGTGCCCGAGAACATCGCGCGCGATCCCACCGTGATGTTGTGACGCACCTTGTGACCGTTGAAGAAGGTGGCGGAGACGTTCTGACCGTCGCACGTGAGCACGACCTTGAGCATGTGGCCCTTGCGCGCCTTCATGGGCACGAGGTCCGCCTTGGACACCGTCCCCACGACGGTGATGCGTTCACCGTCGTCCGGGTCCTTGCGGGCCAGCTCCTGACCCTGTGTCACGTAGCGGAAGGGGTAGTGACGCAGCAGGTCCTCGACCGTGACGAGACCGAACGCCGTCTCGAGCGGATCGGCGGCCCTGCGACCCAGTGCGTGGTCGAGCCGGTCACCGAGCTGAACCACCGCGCTGCTCCCGTCCTGATGCTGCCGCCATCTGTGCGACCATTCCACCAGGCACCTGCGGCATCGGCGCGTGCGGGCCGGTTTGGACTCGGGGCACCCGAGCGGCTAGTCTTGCAGGGTTGCGTCTGACGCGTCCGGCATGCCCGGAGGTATCGGGCGCAGTTGTACGAAGATCTTGCCCCACACCGGCCACGGTTCGAATCGTGTCCCGGTCTCACCTCGAATACCAAGGAGTTCGCGACTATGGCTGCCGTCTGCGACGTATGCGCCAAGGGACCCGGCTTCGGTAAGTCGGTTTCGCACTCGCACCGCCGTACCAACCGTCGCTGGAACCCCAACATCCAGACCGTCCGCGCGCAGGTCGCGCCGGGTAACTCTCGTCGGCTCAATGTGTGCACCTCGTGCCTCAAGGCCGGCAAGGTGGTCCGGGGCTGACGTTCCCGCACGACATTTTCACGGCAAGGCCCCGATACCTCGGTATCGGGGCCTCTGTCATCTCCGGCGACTCTGTCGTTTCCGGAGCCGAGCGGTCCTGGTCTAAGTTCGAACGATGACCGAATCAGTCGACCCCCCGGCCACGTCCCCCGTCACCGTCGAGGACGGTGTCCTGTACGTACGGGTGGCGACGCCCCGCGGCGGCAACGTGCTGAACGGCGAGGCGATGGCCGCAGGCGCTGCGTCGCTGTCCGATCTCGACGAGTCCGTGGGCGCCGTGCTGCTCGTCGGCGCCGAATCCAACTTCTGCGCCGGTGGCGACGTGCGCGCCTTCCACGGGGCGCCCGACAGAAGCGCGTTCGTCCGGCAGCTCGCCGACACGTTCCACGATTTCGTCCGCGCGCTCACCTCGGTGTCGGTCCCCGTCGTGGCGGGAGTACCGGGCTGGGCAGCGGGCGCGGGCATGTCGCTCGTGTGTCACGCCGACATCGCGATCGGCGGTCGATCCACCCGGCTCCGTCCCGCGTATCCGGCGCTCGGCTTCACTCCGGACGGCGGTCTGACGTGGGCTCTCCCCCGCATCATCGGCACCCGCCGCGCGCGCGACATCCTGCTCACGGACGGCGTTCTCGGCTCGGACGAGGCCTACCGCCTGGGTCTGCTGACACGGTTGGTCGGTGACGACGTCATCGCATCGGAGGCCGAGCGGGTGGCGCGCTCTCTCGCGGCCGGGCCCACCGAGGTGTCCCGTGCGACCAAGCGGTTACTGCTCGCCTCGGACTCCGCGTCGCTGTCCGATCAGCTCGACGCCGAGACCGACTCGATCTCTCACCAGGCGTCCACCGCGGACGGCATCGAGGGTGTCGACGCCTTCGTGGAGAAGCGCCGGCCGTCCTTCGGCCACTGACGGCCGCCTCAGTCCAGACGCCAGTCGACGGGTTCCTCGCCCAGCGTCGCGAGATGGTCGTTCACGGTGCTGAACGGCCGTGAACCGAAGAACCCTCGCGACGCGGACAGCGGTGAGGGATGGACGGACTCGACCGTGGGCGTGGACCCGAGCAGCGGCTTGGCCGTCGCGGCGTCGCGTCCCCAGAGGACCGCGACCAGGGGGCGGCCGGGTCGGTTCACCAGAGCGGTGATCGCCTGCGCCGTCACCGCTTCCCAGCCCTTGCGCCGGTGCGACGCCGCCTTGCCCGGTTCCACGGTCAGAACACGGTTCAGCAGGAGCACACCACGATCGGCCCACGGAGACAGATCACCGGTGGTGGGTGTCGGCAGGCCGAGATCGGCGCTGTACTCGGTGAAGATGTTCGCGAGACTGCGCGGGACCGGCCGCACGTCGGGCGCGACCGAGAAGCTGAGTCCCACAGCATGTCCCGGCGTCGGGTAGGGATCCTGTCCCAGCACCAGCACACGCACCTCCTCGAACGGGCGGCTGAAGGCGCGCAGCACGTCCTCCCCGGCGGGCAGGTAGCCTCGCCCGGCGGCGTTCTCGGCGCGCAGGAAGTCGCCCATCCGGGCGATGTCGTCGGCCACCGGACCGAGCGCGGACGCCCACCCCGGATCCGCGACGGGCGCCGTCACGACAGCACGCGCAGCGCGCCCCGGTAGTACTCCGCATTGGCCTTGTACATCGCGACGTTGACGTCCACGTGCCCCTCCGCCACCTCGTGGCTCTCGCGGACCTTGGCCGGAACCCCCAGTGCCATCCGGCGTTCGGGCACGACGGCGTCGAAGGGGACCACGGCGCCGGCGCCGACGATCGCGCCGGATCCGATGGACGCGCCGTTGAGGACGACACTGCCCGACGCGATGAGGCACGCGTCTCCGATGGTCGCCCCCTCGACGTGCGCGTTGTGCCCGACGACGCACCCGGCGCCGATCACGGTCGGGTGGATCGGCGTGCAGTGCACGACGGTGCCGTCCTGAATGTTCGTGTCCTGCCCCACGGTGATGGTCCCGTAGTCGCCGCGCAGCACCGCCCCGGGCCACACCGACACTCCCGCAGCGAGTGTCACCGCACCGATGACGACGGCATCGGGATGCACATAGGCGGTGGGGTGGATGTCGGGTTCACGGTCACCGAGTGCGTAGACGGTCATGGCTCCAGCATGTCATCCGGTCAGATCCTTCACCATGCACACCGACTGCTCCTCGTGCCGGTAGAGGCCGAACTTCGGTACGAGCGGTCGATACCCACTCGAGGTGTAGAGGCCGATGGCCTCGGGTTGACGCAGTCCGGTCTCGAGGACCAGTCGTAGCCGGCCAGCGTCGCGGGCGGTGTCCTCGATCGTCCGCAGCAGGGCACGCGCGACGCCCGCGCCGCGCGCCTCGGTGCGGACGTACATGCGCTTGATCTCCGCGTCGCCGGTGCGCAGGCCCTCCGCCTCGGGTCCTCCGTGCTCGTGGGTCCGCCAGCCGCCCATACCGACGACGGCGCCGTCCAGGACGGCCTGCAGCATCACGCCGTGCGGCGGCAGGAACTCCCGGACGTCGAGCGGCGTCTCGTCGGGGCCGCCGTAGCGGCGCACGTACTCCTGCTGGACCTCGTCGATCATCGCGACCACGTCCGGGTCGTCGAGCCGAGTGGTCGTGACCGTCAGAAGCTCGTCCATGCCGCAGGTCCTTCCCATCGCACACCGTCCACCGTGACTCCTGTTCCCGCACTCACGGATCCGATCCGGCGCCAGCCGGTCGGCACGTCGTCGGAGGCGAAGGTCGCGAGCAGCACGTGGTCCTCCCCGCCGCCGAGAGCCCAGTGCAGCGGGTCGACGCCGAGTTCGGTGCCGGCGTGCACCACGTCCTCGGGGATCTCCATGTCGGCCGACGAGATGTCGAGCCGCACAGCGGACATCGCCGCCAGATGTCCCGCGTCGCCGATCACGCCGTCGGACACGTCGCACATCGACGACGCTCCCGCGCGCGCCGCGGCCGGACCGTCGGCGGGATCGGGCGTCGGGACGCGATGTGCTGCCAGCAGATCCGGGTGGGTGGTCGAGCCCGCCTCGTGCAGTGCCCACCCGGCAGCGGACCGGCCGGTGGGTCCGGACAGTGCGAGCACGTCCCCCGGCCGGGCACCGGACCGCAGCACCGGGGGTCGACCCTCGAGATCACCCAGCGCGGTGATCGACAACACCAGCCGGTCCCCTCCCGTGACGTCCCCGCCGACGATCGACGCGCCGACTCGCGTCGCCTCCGCCCACAGACCCGCGGTGAGCGCGTCCACGTCCGACACCGCGGTGGTCGACGGGCACGACATCGAGACGAGGAATCCCGTGCACCGCGCGCCCATCGCGGCGATGTCCGCGGCGTTCTGCGCGATGGCCTTTCGGCCGACGTCGTGATGACTCGACCAGTCGAGGCGGAAGTGTCGACCCTCCACCAGCATGTCGGTCGTGACGACGACGCGGGAATCGGGGGCGGCGATCACCGCCGCGTCGTCCCCCGGCCCGATCGCGACCGATGGGGGGTGGACACGGCCGGCCGTCGCGCGGCCGATGAGTGCGAACTCACCGAGATCCCCCACCGTCCCGGTCGCGGGATCGTCCGCCTGTGACACAGAACTCCTCCATCACCGTCGTGGATCACCGTCGTGCAGCATCCCACGGGGCCTCGTCGTCGTCACGCATCCGGGCCCCCGTCAGGGCGCGGGTAACGTTTCCGCCGAGACCGTTCGACACGAGGGAGCACGATGACGCAGGACGAACCGACCGCGACGGACGAGTCGGCCACGGGTCTGCACCCCGCTCTGATCGCCACCGCGATCGCCCTGCCCGTCGCGCTCGTCGTCGGCATCATCGTCGCGGCGGTCATGGCGAACAGAACTCCCGTCCGCGAGCCCGTCGCTCTCGGCGCGGTCCCCTCGCCGCTCGCCGAGAGCACCCAGTGCGCGACGTTGCTCGGCGCACTGCCCGAGACGTTCGACTCGTTCACTCGCGCCGAGCTGGCCGACCCCGCGCCCGTGGGTGCGGCCGCCTGGCAGTCCGAGGACGTCACCGACCCCATCGTGCTGCGGTGTGGGCTCGAGCGTCCGGCGGAATTCGATCAGGCCGCCGCTCTCGACGTCGTCGACGGCGTGCAGTGGTTCCGGGTGTCGGGCGCGGATCAGGGCCTCGCCGCGAGCACCTGGTTCGTCGTCGACCGGGGCGTGTACGCCGCGGCCACCATCCCCGACGGCACGGGCCCCACACCGATCCAGGCCCTGTCTGCCGCGGTGTCGGGAGCCCTTCCGCAGACGCCGCTGGACCCCGCTCCGATCAACTGATCCGGCAGGGCCGACCTCTCACCGCAGTCCGGTCCCCCGTGCGAGCGCGGTGTCGACGAGAGTGCCGACGAGCTCCGAGTAGCCGACGCCCGTCGCCTCCCACATCCGCGGGTACATCGAGATGGCCGTGAAGCCGGGCATCGTGTTGATCTCGTTGATCACCGGACCGTCGTCGGTCACGAAGAAGTCGACGCGCGCGAGACCTTGCAGATCCAGCGCAGCGAAGGCACGGACCGCGATCTCCCGCAGCACCGTCGAGACGTCGTCGTCCAGCAGGGCCGGGATGTCGAACTCGACCACGTCGTCGAGGTACTTGCTGTCGAAGTCGTAGAACGTCGCACCACCGGCCGACGCCGAGGCCTCGTCCATGCGGATCTCGGCGACGACGCTGGCGCGGACGGAGCCGTCCGGCATCTCCAGGACACCGCACTCCACCTCGCGGCCGACGATGGCGGCCTCGATCACGACCTTCGGATCATGTTCTCGCGCAACGGCCACCGCGTCGTCCAACTCGGCCCAGTCGACGATGCGCGTGATCCCGATCGACGATCCGCCGCGGGCCGGCTTCACGAACGCGGGGAGACCGATGACGTCGCGCTCGTCGGAGGTCAGGGTCTCGCGATCGCGGCGCAGGACGACCTGGCGCCCGACGGGAAGGCCCTCGGCCGCGAGCAGCTTCTTGGTGAACTCCTTGTCCATCGCCGCGGCGCTCGCGAGGACTCCCGGTCCCACGTAGGGGACGCCGGCGACCTCGAACAGCCCCTGGACCGTGCCGTCCTCGCCGTAGGCACCGTGCAGCACCGGGAAGACGACGTCGACCGCACCGATGTCCTCGGCCGTCCCGTCGACGGAGCGCGTGATGCGACCGGGGTTCTCGGGATCGACTCCGAGAGCGAGCGGGACGCCCGCACCGGCGACCGACGGGAGAACCCGATCCCGGATCTGCAACTCCGTCGGGTCGGCGGTGCCCTCGACCCACGTTCCGGCGCGCGTGATACCGATGGGGATCACGTCGAAGCGGTCGGAGTCGAGGTGACGCATGACGCTTCCTGCCGAGACGCAGGAGACGGAGTGTTCGTTGCTTCGACCGCCGTAGATCACGGCGACCTTGATGGGATCGGTCACGTGAGCACCGTACCGGCGAACCCCGGACGAGGCGTGACGCGCACCGCCGCGGTTCACTCCGGCTTGTGACGACGCCCCAGGAGGCTGTGGACGGCGTCCGGAACGGAGAGGCCCTCGTGGCAGACCCGGTGGACCGCATCGGTGAGCGGCATCTCCACGTCGTAGGCCTCCGCGAGAGCTCGAATGGATGTGCACGACTTCACACCCTCGGCCACCTGACCGTGCGCCGCTTCCTGCGCACTCTCCAGCGAGCCACCCGACCCCAGCCGCTCGCCGAACGTGCGATTACGCGAGAGCGGGGACGAGCACGTGGCGACGAGGTCACCCACCCCGGCGAGACCGGCGAGCGTCGACGGGTTGGCGCCGAGCGCGACACCGAGACGGGTCACCTCGGCGAGACCGCGGGTGATGATGCTGGCGACCGAGTTCTCCCCGAAACCGATACCCGCCGCCATGCCGCACGCGAGGGCGATGACGTTCTTGCACGCACCGCCGATCTCGCACCCGATGACGTCGGAGTTCGTGTACGGGCGGAAGTAGCTGGTGGCACACGCCGACTGGAGCGCGATCGCGCGATTGGAGTCCGGGCACGCGATGACCGTCGCGGTGGGTTGCTCGGCGGCGATCTCCTTGGCGAGGTTCGGTCCCGACAACGTGCCGACGCGACTCGGGTCCGCACCGGTGACCTGACAGATCACCTGCGACATGCGCATGAGGGTCCCCGTCTCGATGCCCTTGGCGAGCGAGAGCAGGGTGACGTCCGACCCCATCAGCGGTGCCCATTCCGCCAGGTTGGCGCGCAAGGCCTGCGAGGGCACCGCGAGGACGACCGTGCAGGCCCCGTCCAACGCCTTCGCGGCGTCGTGAGTCGCTCGAATGGCCGACGGCAGTGCGACTCCCGGAAGGTAGTCGTCGTTCCGGTGGTTCTCCTGGATGGACGTCGCGAGTTCCTCTCGACGCGCCCACATGGTCACGTCGGTGCCCGCGTCGGCGAGCACCTTCGCGAACGCGGTTCCCCACGAACCGGAACCGAGCACCGCTGCCTTGACCATGACCCAGCCTTTCCTCGATCGACACGAGGCCGTCGCCCGCTCGGCAGCCCTGGCGGCTCACAGTAGCGATGTCGGAGGCCTGCCGAACGAAGTCGGCGGTAATGACTGCTGGCAGGATCGACAGTCATGAGCACGCCCAGTCGACCTCCGACCGACACCGCCCCACGGCGCGGTGTCCATCTCGTGCTCGCGGTGAAGAACCTCGTCGACGCGAAGAGCCGACTGTCCACGACCTTCCCCGGCGACGAACGCGCCGAACTCGTGCTGGCGATGTTGCGCGACACCGCGTCGGCCGCCGCAGCGGCGGACGTCGTCACCGGATGGTCGGTCGTCACGCCGGACTCTCGCGTCGCGAGCGTCGCCGTCGCCCTCGGCGGACACACGGTGTCCGAACCCGAGTCGGGTGCCGCCACCACCGTGGAGCGACTCAACCGCGCCCTGTCCGCAGCGGACGACGCGATCAGTGACGCCCACGGCGGCGACGTGATCGCCCTGCAGGCCGACCTCCCCGCCCTGCGCACCGCGGAACTGGTCGCGGCCTACGCCGCCGCTCCCCCGGACACCCGCTCGGTGGTGATCGATCACACCGGAACCGGAACGTCGGCCCTGATCGTGCGGGGTCGCCCCCGGCGCCTCGAACCACGGTTCGGTCCGGACTCGGCCTCGCGCCACGTCGATTCCGGGGCGTTCCCTCTCCGCGGCACCTGGCCGGGTCTGCGTCTGGACGTGGACACGGCGGACGACGTCCGCGCCGCCCTCGACCTGGGGGTGGGGCCGCACACCGCCGCGCTGCTCGCCGAGCTCGGCTGGACCGCCGCGCGCTGACACGGCCGGGCGATGCCCGTCGCGAATTCGCACGCGGTCGACTACTCGCGCACGGCCCGCGTGAGGGATGATCGACGCGTGACCAACGAGGCGACCGAAAGCACGACCGACGCCCCTTCCCGTTCCGGGGCCCCCACGAGTTCCGCAGCACCCGGTGACGCCGTCGACGGTGAGTGGAGCGCGCCGCTGGCCAGCCGCGCACCCTCCGCACCCACGGCACCGCCGGCCGCGACATCGGACACCGCGGTGCCGGTGGACCTGCTCCCGGAGGACCGCTATCTCAACCGCGAGTTGAGCTGGCTCGACTTCAACTCACGGGTGCTGGCACTCGCGGAGGACTCGTCGCTTCCGCTGCTCGAGCGGGCGAAGTTCCTCGCCATCTTCGCCAGCAACCTCGACGAGTTCTACATGGTGCGGGTGGCCGGCCTCAAGCGCCGCGACGAGACCGGCCTGTCCGTCCGCTCCGCCGACGGACTCTCCCCCCGCGAGCAGCTGGCATTGATCGCCCGGCGCACCCAGGAGATCGCCGACCGTCACGCCCGCACCTTCATCGACCGCATCCTGCCGGAGCTGGCGAACGAGGGGATCTCGGTCATCCGGTGGTCGGAGGTCACCTCCGACGAGCGAACCCGTCTGACACGGTATTTCACCGAGCAGGTGTTCCCCGTCCTCACCCCGCTGGCCGTGGATCCCGCCCACCCGTTCCCGTACATCTCCGGACTGAGCCTCAATCTCGCTGTGACGGTGAAGGACTCGACCACGGGCGGCGAGCACTTCGCCAGGGTGAAGGTCCCGGACAACGTCGATCGGTTCGTGCAGTTGCACCGAGGCGACGTCGGCGCCGTGCCCGCGTTCCTTCCCATGGAAGAGCTCATCGCGGCGCATCTCGACGTTCTGTTCCCGGGACTCCAGATCGTCGAGCACCACGCCTTCCGCATTACGCGCAACGCCGATTTCGAGGTGGAGGAGGATCGGGACGAGGACCTCCTGCAGGCCCTCGAGCGCGAACTCGCGCGCCGCCGTTTCGGATCGCCCGTGCGCCTCGAGGTCGCGGACGACATGACCGACCACATGCTCAGCCTGTTGCTGCGCGAGTTGGACGTCGATCCCGGCGATGTCATCCAGGTGCCGGGACTGCTCGATCTGTCGTGCCTCATGCAGCTCTACGGCGTCGACAAGCCCGTCCTGAAGGACGCACCGTTCGTGCCGGCGACGCACCCCGCCTTCGGAGAGCGCGAGACGCCCAAGTCGATCTTCTCCACGCTGCGCGACGGGGACGTGCTGCTGCATCACCCGTACGACTCGTTCTCCACCAGCGTGCAGCGCTTCATCGAGCAGGCGGCAGCCGATCCGCACGTGCTCGCCATCAAGCAGACCCTCTATCGGACGTCGGGCGACTCCCCCATCGTCAACGCGCTGATCGCCGCGGCAGAGGCCGGCAAGCAGGTCGTGACTCTCGTGGAGATCAAGGCGCGCTTCGACGAACAGGCCAACATCGCCTGGGCACGCAAACTTGAGCAGGCCGGCGTGCACGTGGTCTACGGGTTGGTCGGCCTGAAGACCCACTGCAAGACGTGCCTCGTCGTCCGCCGCGAAGGCGACACCATTCGCCGGTACTGCCACATCGGCACCGGCAACTACAACCCCAAGACCGCCCGACTCTACGAGGACGTGGGTCTCATCACGGCCGCCGACGAGATCGGCGCCGACCTCACCGACCTGTTCAACTCGCTCACCGGTTACTCGCGCAAGGAGCAGTACCGGAACCTCCTCGTCGCGCCGTTCGGTGTGCGGGCGGGAATCGTCGAGCGCATCGAGGCCGAGGTGCGGGCGCACAAGGACGGCGCGAAAGCCCGAATCCGCCTGAAGGCCAACGCACTCGTCGACGAGCAGGTGATCGACGCGCTGTACTGGGCGTCCACCGAGGGCGTCCAGGTCGAGGTGGTCGTGCGCGGTATCTGCGCTCTCAAGCCGGGCGTACCCGGTCTCAGCGAGAACATTCAGGTGCGGTCGATTCTCGGACGGTTCCTCGAACACTCGCGTGTGTTGCACTTCGAGGCGATCGACGAGTTCTGGATCGGCAGCGCGGACATGATGCACCGCAACCTCGATCGACGCGTGGAGGTCATGGCTCAGGTGAAGGACCCGAAGCTGTCCGGTCAGCTGAACTCGATGCTCGACTCGGCCATGGACGTCACGACCCGCTGCTGGGTACTGCAGTCCGACGGCGCCTGGACGGCGTCCCCCGCGAGCGGCGAGACGGTGCGGGATCACCAGGTGTCCCTCATGCGCCAGCGTCGCTACACCGGATCGTGAGGTGGGTCGATGACCAGCTCACGCGCATCGAAGACGCCTGATCCGGTCCTGGCCGCGGGTGCGGTGCTGTGGCGTCCGGGCCCCGAGGGCGACGAGCCGATGGTGGCGCTGGTGCATCGACCGCGCTACGACGACTGGTCCCTTCCGAAGGGCAAGGTCGAGGCCGACGAGGTACCCGCTGTCGCCGCCGTCCGAGAAGTGTGGGAGGAGACCGGTTTCCGGTGCGTTCTCGGACACGGTCTCGGAACCACCACCTACCCGCTCCCGCGCTCGAAGAAGATCAAGCAGGTGGACTACTGGGCCGCTCGAGTCGTGGACGGCGAGTTCGCCGTCAACGACGAGGTCGACGAACTGCGGTGGCTCACACCCGCCGAGGCTCGTGATCTCGCGACCTACGAGGCGGACCGGGACGTCGTCGGCCGTTTCGCGCAGCACCCGGTCCCGACGAGTACGGCTGTGCTGGTGCGCCATGCGCGGGCGGGGAGCAAGGCTCGCTACAAGGGGGACGACGCCGAACGGCCTCTCGACAGCGTCGGGGTCCGCCAGGCGGCCGCACTGGTTCCTCTGATCCAGGCCTACGGCGGCACCGACGGATTCACCGCCGAGCGTGCTCGGTGCGTCCAGACCATCGCGCCGTGGGCCGAGTCCGTCGGAGTCGATCTGGCCCTGGAGCCCACGCTGACCGAGGAGGGGTACGCGCAGGATCCCGACAAGGGACGTCAGCGCGCACGCGAGATCATCGCCTCGACGTCCGGCGTCCCGGTGATCTGCAGTCAGGGCAAGGTGATTCCGAACCTGATGGAGTGGTGGGCCGAGAGCGACGGCGTCGAACTCTCCCGCACCCGATCACGCAAGGCCAGCGTCTGGGTGCTCAGCTTCGTCGGTGGTGTGCTGGTGGCAGCGGACTACACCGATTCGCCACTCCCGCGTAGCCGGCACGACTGAACTGCCGGTACGGCCGACACGAACACGAAGGAGCCCCGGACCGATGGTCCGGGGCTCCTTCGTGCCGAACGGGAACGTTACTTGCGTGCAGTACGTTTCGCCGGCGCCTTCTTGGCGGGCGCCTTCTTCGCGGGCGCGGCCTTCTTGGCCGGGGTGGTCTTCTTGGCTGCGGTCTTGGCCGGTGCCTTCGTCGCCGTGGTCTTCTTCGCGGCGGCCGTGGTGGTCTTCTTGGCTGCCGTCTTGGCGGGTGCCTTTGTGGCGGTGGTCTTCTTGGCCGCCGTCTTGGCCGGTGCCTTGGTGGCCGTGGTCTTCTTCGCCGCCGTCTTGGCCGGTGCCTTGGTGGCCGTGGTCTTCTTCGCCGCCGTCTTGGCGGGAGCCTTGGTCGCCGCCTTCGCGGGAGCCTTGGCCGCGGTCTTCTTCGCCGCTGCCGTCTTCTTCGCTGCCGCAGTCTTCTTCGCGGGGGCTGCGGAGGCGCCACGCTTCACGGCGGGGCCCGTGGCGGACAGCTTCTGGCCACCGGCGATGACGGCCTTGAACTGAGCACCGGGACGGAACGCGGGAACGGACGTCGGCTTGACCTTGACGGTCTCGCCGGTGCGCGGGTTACGAGCGACGCGGGCCGCACGGCGACGCTGCTCGAAGACACCGAAGCCGGTGATGGTGACCGACTCGCCGCGGTGCACGGCGCGCACGATGATGTCGACGATGTTCTCGACAGCGTCCGTGGCGCTCCGGCGATCCGCGCCTGTCTTCTCGGTCAGGGCGTCGATCAGTTCTGCCTTGTTCATCGGTGATTCCTCCGCATACTGATTGGCCCGTCGTCGGACCGACTGAGTACCACGGTAAACCGGAAATGCGCACGAGTCCACGAGCCACGCCAAAACAGTCTGTTCGGCTGTAATCGTCGCAGCCACAATGAGTGTCGCGGGAAGGACCTTTTCGGCCCGGAATCACCGAGCCTGATCGGGCGCCGGAAGTGTCTTCGGCTTCCATTCCGGACGCGACTTCTCGAACTCGGAAATGGCCTCTACCTGGCGTAACGTCAGCGCGACGTCGTCCAGCCCCTCCAGCAGACGCCACCTCGTGTAGTCGTCAATATCGAAGCGCACCACCAGTGTTCCGGCGCTGATCGTCTTCGTCTCGAGGTCGACGGTGAGTTCCGTCCCGGGGCGCTCGTCGAGCAATTTCCACAGCAGTTCCACATCAGATTGCTCGACAACGGCGGCCAGCAGACCCGCCTTTCCGGCGTTTCCGCGGAAGATGTCGGCGAATCTGGACGCGATCACGGCCCGGAATCCGTAGTCCGAGAGTGCCCACACGGCGTGCTCCCGAGAGGACCCGGTGCCGAAATCGGGTCCGGCGACGAGAACCGAACCCTTGTCGAACGGCGGGGCGTTGAGGACGAAACCGGGATCGGTGCGCCACCCCGCGAAGAGCCCGTCCTCGAAACCCGTTCGGGTCACGCGCTTGAGGTACACGGCGGGGATGATCTGGTCGGTGTCGACGTTGCTGCGGCGCAGCGGGACACCGATTCCGGTGTGCGTGGTGAACGATTCCATGACGAGCTCCTGACGGGGCGTACGAGGGACGGGGCGGACGGATTCTCGGTCGACTCAGCCGAGATCGCCGGGAGCCGACAGCCGTCCACGCACCGCGGTGGCGGCGGCGACGGCCGGCGAGACGAGGTGCGTACGGCCGCCCTTGCCCTGACGCCCTTCGAAGTTGCGGTTCGACGTCGAGGCCGATCGCTCACCCGGAGCGAGCTGATCGGGATTCATGCCGAGACACATCGAGCACCCCGCCTGGCGCCATTCCGCCCCTGCGGCAGTGAAGATCGCGCCCAGTCCCTCGTCCTCGGCCTGTGCGCGCACGCGCATCGAGCCGGGAACGACGAGCATCCGCACACCGTCGGCAACGGTACGGCCGTCCAAGATCTTCGCTGCCACACGGAGATCCTCGATCCGACCGTTGGTGCAGGACCCCAGGAAGACGGTGTCGACCGCGATGTCGCGCAACGGCGTGCCCGGCTCGAGACCCATGTAGGTGAGCGCCTTCTCGGCGGACTGACTCTCGCCCTCGTCGAGGATCTCGGCCGGATCGGGTACCGACGCACTGAGGGGGGCGCCCTGGCCCGGGTTGGTGCCCCACGTGACGAACGGAGTCAGCGCCGACCCGTCGATCCGCACTGCCTTGTCGAAGACGGCACCGTCGTCGGTGACGAGCGTGGACCAGTCGGCGACGGCCTGCTCCCACAGCTCACCGGAGGGAGCGTGCGGCCGACCCTTGATGTACTCGAACGTGATCTCGTCGGGGGCGATCATGCCCGCGCGCGCGCCCGCCTCGATGGACATGTTGCAGATGGTCATCCGCGCTTCCATCGACATCTTCCGGATGGCCTCGCCGCGGTACTCGATGACGTAGCCCTGCCCACCGCCCGTACCGATCTGTGCGATGACCGCCAGGATCAGGTCCTTGCTGCCGACGTCGTCACCGAGCTCGCCGTCCACCGTGACCGACATGGTCTTGAAGGGGCGCAACGACAGTGTCTGGGTCGCCAGCACGTGCTCGACCTCACTGGTGCCGATGCCCATCGCGAGGGCGCCGAACGCGCCGTGCGTCGAGGTGTGGCTGTCCCCGCACACGACAGTGGTTCCCGGCTGCGTCAGACCGAGCTGGGGCCCGATGATGTGCACGATGCCCTGCTCGATGTCGCCCATCGAATGCAGGCGGATGCCGAACTCCTCGCAGTTGCGCCGCAGGGTGTCCACCTGCGTCCGGGAGACGAGATCCGCGATCGGCTGGTCGATGTCGACCGTCGGGACGTTGTGGTCCTCCGTCGCGATCGTCAGATCGGGCCGGCGCACGGGCCGACCGGCCAGACGCAGTCCGTCGAACGCCTGCGGGCTGGTGACCTCGTGCACGAGGTGGAGATCGATGTAGACGAGATCCGGCTTGGTCGCGTCACCCTCACCACCGCCGCGAACGACGACGTGCTGATCCCAGACCTTCTCCGCCAGGGTCTTCGCTGCCATGACTCCACCTTTCGACCGACGACGATCACCATCTCACGTTGTGAGACGCTAGTATCGCTACATGGGACAGCATAGCGGCATCGGCGTTCTGGACAAAGCAATGAGCGTTCTGCAGGCTGCGTCACTCGAACCGTGCAGCCTCGCCGACCTGTGTTCCGCCACCGGACTCCCCCGCGCCACCGCGCATCGGCTCGCCATCGGACTCGAGACGCACCGCATGCTGAGCCGTGACGCCGACGGACTGTGGCGACCGGGGCCGGCGCTCGCCGAACTCGCGCACACCGCCGAGGACCCCCTTCTCGACGCCGCGGCCACGGTGCTGCCACGGCTGCGCGAGATCACCGGGGAGAGCGTGCAGGTCTACCGCATCGACGGCACGGTGCGCGTGTGCGTGGCCTCCATGGAACCTCCCACCGGGCTGCGCGACACCGTGCTCGTCGGCGCCCGCCTCCCCCTCACCGCCGGCTCCGGCGCCAAGGTGCTGTTGGCGTGGGCCGACCCCGCACTACAGCGCAGCGTCCTCCCCGACGCCGCCTTCGGTGAGCGGGTGCTCGCCGAGGTACGCAAGCGCGGCTGGGCGCAGAGCGCCGCCGAGCGCGAGCCCGGCGTCGCCAGCGTCGCCGCACCGATCCGCGGACGCGACGACCGCGTGGTCGCCGCGATCTCCGTGTCCGGCCCGATCGACCGCATGGGGCGCCGCCCCGGAGCGCGCTGGGCCGCCGACCTTCTCGCGGCCGCGGACGCCGTGCAGAAACGCCTCTGAGGCGGAGCGTCTCTGTCGGGCTACCGGAACTCGTGCACCGTCGGCTGCGGCGTGGACAGCCAGTTCCTCACGTTGCCCCGGTGCAGGCGCAGCACACCGCCCACCATGCCCACCGCGGACTTGGCGAGGTACTTGCGGTTGCCCATCATCGCGATGGCCGTTGCTCGGCCGAAGTGGTTGATGAACGCGCGCTCGGTGACATAACTGCCGAATCCTTCTGCTGCAGCACGGATGCAGAAGTCGACGTCCGCACCCCACCCCGTGGACCCGAAATTGCGTTCGTCGTATCCGCCGAGCGCAAGCCAGGTGTCCTTGGTGATGGTCATGGCGGTTCCGTCCACGGCGTAGCACGTGCGGTACCTGTCGACCGGAACGTAATCCTCGGCCGGCCCGGAGTACGTCGTCTTCATGTCTCGGTGGCCGTACGCGTCGTCGTAGACGGGCACGACGATGCCTGCATCGGTCGGCAGTTGCGGATCGGTCACCGCGTCGAGGAACCCGCGGGACAATCGCGTGTCGTTGTTCAGCGTCATCGCATGGGTGTGGCCGTCGCTGAATGCGATGCGGAACCCGAGGTTCGATCCGCCGGCCCAGCCGAGATTGCGGCCGGGCGTGACGACGCGCTCGTCGGCGAGCGGGACGTAGTCACCGCGGTTGTCGATGATCACGAAGGTGGCGTTCTCGCGTCGCAGATCCTGGACCACAGCGTGGGTGTAGTCGATCTGGCCGTAGACGGGAACAGCGATGAGTAGTGAGGACACCCAGTGAACCTACGACACACCGACACGGCCTCACCACCGGAGCGTGAGGGCACAGCTTCCCCGGAAACGACTCGAGGACCACCGCATCGCGGTGGTCCTCGACTGTTGTAGCCCCGACGGGATTCGAACCCGCGCTACCGCCTTGAGAGGGCGGCGTCCTAGGCCGCTAGACGACGGGGCCAGGATCTTCATCTGTGAATCAGGTGGAGCAACCGGACGAGCATAACCGGCCGAGAGCATCCGACGAAATCGGGTGTTTCTCTGCTGGGGTACCAGGACTCGAACCTAGAATGGCGGTACCAGAAACCGCTGTGTTGCCAATTACACCATACCCCAATGGCCTGGTCCGGCCGCGTTCTCCGGGCCGTTTCGAGCCGTGGAGAACACTACCAAACACCATCCCGCATTCACCAAATCAGCTGGTCAGCGGGCTGAGTCGGTCGACTGCGACCCGTCGGGCTCGCCGAAGGTGACCTCGATCTCCTCGAAACCCTTGCTTCGCTGCGCCTCCGCCTGTGCCGTGTACGCGTCTCGATCACCGTCGGTCAGTTCGACGTTGTCCGTGAACGGGGTGAGCAGAGCGCGCGGGTGCAACCTGTCGGTCCGCACGACGTTCACCTCGATGCACAGCACCAACACCAGCGAGGAGATGTAGAGAAACGCGAGCAGCCCGAGGACGATCGCGAATACACCGTTGGTGGTGTCCGCACCGCCGACGACGCGTTGGACGTACAGCCCACCGAAGGACTGCAGGGCCTGCCACAGCAGCGCGCCGATGACGGCTCCGGGAAGCACGTCGCGCACGCTCACCGCACGCGTGGTCCCGAGCCGGAACGCCACGACGAACGTGGCGGTGTTGAGCACGATCGCCGCGATCGTGACGAGCACCTGTGCGACCGTGCCGAAGAAGCCCGCCGCGTTGAAACCGTTCAGGACCGTGACGCCGATGACGGCCGTCCCGACGGTCAGCAGCAGGCCGAAGCCGCGCACCCGCGCCCGGACGGGATCGGGGCGATCGTTCTTCGGGACGGACCAGGCGACGTTCATCGCGTTCTGTGCGGCCACCGCCACACCCAGGCCGCCGTAGAGCGATCCCAGGACACCGATGACGATGGCCCCGGTCCCCCCGCTCAGCCCTTCCGGTTGGCCGAGTTGTTCACCGATCAAGGGGATCTGGCTCATGGCCGAATCGATGATCCGTTGCTGCAGTTCGGGATCACCGGCCAGGACGATGCCCAGGACGGTGGAGAACAGCAGCAGCAACGGGAACAGCGAGATGAAACCGAAGTAGGCGATGAGCGCTGCCAGGTAGCCACCCTGGTCGTCGAAGAACTTGTAGAACACGGCCAACGGGAATCCCATGGCGGGATGCCGCTGCTGAAATCTGTCGATCCGATCGGTGAAGCTCATCACCGCACCCTTTCGCCCGAACTGCCCCGAGTCACCTCAGACGATCGACGCACGGGCCGACCGCAATCGGGCCAGCGTCAGCTCCCGGCCCAGCAGCACCATCGACTCGTACAGCGGTGGGCTGATGTGGGAACCGGTCACCGCCACGCGCACCGGCGCGAACGCCTTACGCGGCTTCAGCTCCATCTCGTCGATCAGCGCGACCTTGAGAGCCGACTCCAAGGCCTCCGCAGTCCACTCCGGTGCGCCCTCGACCGCGCTCACCGTCGCGTCCAGAACGGGTGCCGCGTCGGCGCCCAGATTCTTGGCTGCCGATGCCGGATCGACCGTGAACTCGTCGGCGGGGGCAAGCAGGAACTTCAGCAGTCCCCAGGCGTCGGACAGCACGACGATGCGCGTCTGCACCAGTTCCGCGGCCTCGGCGAACGCTGCGTCCGACACCCCGATCGGATGGCCGTGCGTCTCGAGATACGCCCGCAGGCGCGCGGCGAAGTCGGCCGGCTCGAGCAACCGGATGTGTTCGGCGTTGATGGCGTCGGCCTTCTTCTGATCGAAGCGGGCCGGATTCGAGTTGACCGTCGAGATGTCGAAGGCACCCACCATCTCGTCGAGCGAGAACACGTCCCGGTCCTCAGAGAATCCCCACCCGAGGAGAGCCAGGTAGTTCAGCAGGCCTTCGGGGACGAACCCGCGCTCCCGGTGCAGGAAGAGATCGGCCTCGGGGTCGCGCTTCGACAACTTCTTGTTGCCCTGCCCCATCACGAACGGGAGGTGCCCGAACTGCGGAATGCGTTCTGCCACACCGATGCGCACGAGGGCTTCGTACAGCGCGATCTGACGCGGGGTCGAGGACAGCAGGTCCTCACCGCGCAGGACGTGCGTGATCTTCATCAGCGCGTCGTCCACGGGGTTCACCAACGTGTACAGCGGGACACCGTTGCCGCGCGTGAGCGCGAAGTCGGGGACCGTGCCGGCGCGGAACGTCGTCTCGCCGCGCACGAGGTCGTTCCACGACAGATCGTGATCGGGCATACGCAACCGGACGACGGGCTTGCGTCCCTCGGCGCGGAAGGCCTCCCGCTGTTCGTCGGTCAGCGTGCGGTCGTGATTGTCGAAGCCCAACTTCGGATCCCGGCCGGCCGCGAGATGCCGCGCCTCCACCTCCTCCGGTGTGGAGAAGCTCTCGTACGCCTCCCCCGCGTCGACGAGCTGCTGCACCACGGCGAGGTGCTGATCGCGGCGCAACGACTGCCGGTACGGCTCGTACGGCCCACCGACCTCGGGACCCTCGTCCCAGTCGAGTCCGAGCCACCGCAGCGCGTCGAGCAGCGCCTGGTACGACTCCTCGGAATCACGTGCGGCGTCGGTGTCCTCGATGCGGAACACGAATGCGCCGCCGTGATGGCGGGCGAACGCCCAGTTGAACAGCGCCGTGCGCACCAGCCCGACGTGCGGGGTTCCGGTGGGCGACGGGCAGAACCGGACGCGGACGTCGGATGCGGGAACGCTCGCGGCGGTCACTTGTCCACCACCGGATTGGTCAGCGTGCCGATGCCCTCGATCTCGACGGACACGCTCTCGCCCGCCACGATCGGCCCCACGCCTTCCGGGGTGCCGGTCAGGATGACGTCGCCGGGAAGCAGCGTCATCACCGACGAGATCCACTCGATGATCTTCGGCACGTCGTGCAGCAGGAGCGACGTACGGCTGTTCTGCTTCACCGCGCCGTCCACCGTGGTGGTCAGAGCGAGATCCGAGGCGTCGAGCGAGGTCTCGATCCACGGGCCGAGTGGGCAGAAGGTGTCGTAACCCTTGGCGCGGGTCCACTGACCGTCGTGGCGCTGGTTGTCGCGGGCCGTGACGTCGTTCGCAACGGTGTAGCCGAGCACCACGTCGAGAGCGCGTGCTGCCGGGACGTCCTTGCACGGACGGCCGATGACCACCGCGAGCTCACCTTCGAAGTGGACCTCGGACGACGTCGGCGGACGCACGATGTTCGCACCGGGTCCGACGATGGACGTGTTGGGCTTGATGAAGATGACCGGGTCCTCGGGTGCGTCCGAGCCCATCTCCGCGGCGTGCGCCGCGTAGTTCTTGCCGATGCAGATCACCTTGCTGGCCAGAATGGGCGCCAGCAGGCGGACATCGGCCAGGGACCAGCTCCGGCCGGTGAAGGTGGGTGTGCCGAAGGGATGTTCCGCGATCTCTCGCGCCGTCCTCTCGTCTCCGTCGCCTTCGATGGCGACGAATGCAACACCGTCGGGACTCGCTACTCGACCAAGACGCATGGCGGAAGTCTATCGAGCGGCGTCGAGCGGACACCGGCGGGCGACGAACGACGATCACGTACGGGGTAGCATCGGCGACCGGGAGTTCAACAGGCGAGAATGTTATCCCATATAGTGAGAACGGAGCCGGTATGAGTCGCGCCCAGCGCTACACCACGTCCACGGCGGGTCGGTGGGCGATGCTCGTGATCGGCATGCTCGCGACGGCCTCCACGGCACTGCTTCTCAACGGCGCCGCCTTCCTCATCCCCGCACTTCGGGATCAGCGCGGACTCTCGCTCGCGTCGGCGGGTCTGGTCGTGGCGATGCCGACGGCCGGCATCGTCCTGACTCTGTTCGCGTGGGGCGCCGTCGTCGACCGCGTGGGCGAACGGCGATCCCTGATCGCTGGTTCCGTGCTGACGTCGATGGCCGCCTTCTGCGCCGCCGCGACGGAGTCCACGGTGGCGCTGGCCGTCTTCCTGCTGCTCGGCGGCATGGCCGCCGCCAGCGTGAACTCCGCCACCGGACGCGTGGTGGTGGGGTGGTTCCCTCCCCACCGCCGCGGCCTGGCGATGGGAATCCGGCAGATGTCACTCCCTCTCGGAGTCGCGCTGTCCGCGTTGCTGATTCCCGGTATCGCCCGCGATCACGGAGTGGGAACCGCGATGCTCCTTCCCGCGGTCGCGTCCGCCCTCTCCGCTCTCGCCTGCCTCGTCGGTGTGTTCGATCCGCCGCGGCCCTCCCGATCGGCCGCCTCGAGTGCCGATCTCCTCGCCAACCCCTACCGCGGGCGTCGCGATCTCTGGCGCATACACGGTGCGTCGGTCGCGCTGGTGGTGCCGCAGTACGTGGTGTGGACGTTCGCCCTCGTCTGGCTCGTGGACCAACGGGCCTGGTCCCCGGAGGCCGCCGGTGTCCTGATCACCGTCTCGCAGATTCTCGGAGCGGGAGGACGCATCGCCGCCGGCGCAGTGTCGGACCGGGTGGGCAGCAGACTCGGACCGATGCGGTGGGTCGCCGTCGGCGTCGTGGCCGTGATGGCCGCGCTGGCGATCGCGGACGCCGCCGGCCTCGCGGTATCGGTGGTGATACTCGTGGTCGCGTCGGTGGCGACGGTGTCACCCAACGGGCTCGCATTCACCGCCGTGGCCGAGCGGGCGGGTCCGTTCTGGAGCGGGCGAGCACTCGGCGCGCAGAACACCAGTCAGTTCATCGCCGCGTCGGCGGTTCCCCCGGTGTTCGGCGCCCTGATCACGCACACGTCGTACGCGGTGGCGTTCGGGGTGTCCGCGGCGATCGCGCTTCTCGCGGTACCGACCATTCCGCGAGAAGCGCGAGACCGACTACACCAGTGAGGCGATCCGATCGCCGATCGTCGCGGTCGTGCCCGGGTCCCCGGCGGTGCGCGTCGCCAGGTCCTGCGCGACGGCGGACTCGACGCGCGCCGCCGCCTCGGTCTCGCCGAGATGTGCGAGGAGGAGCGACACCGACAGGATGGCGGCCGTCGGATCGGCGATTCCCTTGCCGGCGATGTCCGGCGCACTGCCGTGCACGGGCTCGAACATGCTCGGATTCGTCCGCGTCGCATCGATGTTCGCGCTCGCGGCCAGACCGATACCACCGGCGACCGCGGCCGCGAGATCGGTGATGATGTCGCCGAAGAGATTGTCGGTGACGATCACGTCGAAGCGGCCCGGGTCGGTCACCAGGTGGATCGTCGCCGCGTCGATGTGCTGGTACGCCACCTCGACGTCGGGGAACTCTGCGGCGACCTCGTCGACCGTCCGCTTCCACAGCGATCCCGCGAACCCCAGCACGTTCGTCTTGTGCAGCAGGGTCAGGTGCCTGCGACGACCCATCGCTCGCGCGAAGCCGTCACGGACCACGCGCTCCACACCGAACCGCGTGTTGAGGCTGACCTCGGTGGCGACCTCGTGCGGAGTGCCGACGCGGATGGTGCCGCCGTTGCCCGTGTACGGGCCCTCGGTGCCCTCCCGCACGACGACGATGTCGACCGGCTTGTTGCCCGCCAACGGACCGACGACACCCGGGTACAGCTTGGACGGGCGCAGGTTGATGTGGTGATCCAGCGCGAATCGCGCGGTCAGCAACAATCCGCGCTCGAGCACACCGCTGGGCACCGACGGATCACCGATGGCGCCGAGCAGGATGGCGTCGTGGCCGCGGAGCTCCTCGAGAACCGACGGCGGCAGGATCTCCCCCGTCGCGTGATAGCGCCGTGCACCCAGGTCGTACTCCGTGGTCTCCGCACCGGGCGCGACCACCTCGAGCACCTTGAGCGCCTCGGCCACCACCTCCGGTCCGATGCCGTCTCCGGCCACGACACCCAGCTTCATCGAAGTCCCCTCGTTCGGCGTCGACATCAGGACAGGTCGACCAGCTCGATGGTCGTCGCGCCCACGGAGGCGGCGATGGCGTCCCGAACGTCCTGCGCCACATCTCGATCGACGCGCAGCAGGATGGTGGCGCCACCGCCCTCCGCGTCCTGGCTGAGTGCCGCGGCGGCGATGTCGACACCGGCGTCGCCCAGGGCGGTGCCGATGCGTCCGAGCGAGCCGGGACGGTCGTCGTACGTCACGATGAGGTTCTTGCCCTCGGCGCGCAGATCGAAGTTGCGGCCGTTGATGTTGACGATCTTCTCCACGTGCTGGGGACCGGTGAGGGTGCCCGCGACGTTGACGACGGTCCCGTCGCCGTAGACCGCTCGGACGTCGACGACGCTCCGGTGGTTGGGGCTCTCGCTGGCCTTGGTCACGTCGGCCGTGACACCACGCTCCTCGGCGAGCGACGGTGCGTTGACGAAGGTGACCGCGTCCTCGATGACGGCGGAGAACAGTCCCCGCAGCGCCGACAGCTTGAGGATGTCGACGTCCTCGGACGCCAGCTCACCGCGCACGTCGACGGACAGCGACGTCGGGAGCTCGTCCGACAGGGCACCCAGCAGGACGCCCTGCTTGCGCACGATGTCGAGCCACGGCGCGACCTCCTCGCCGACGGCACCGCCGGAGACGTTCACCGCGTCGGGCACGAACTCGCCGGCGAGGGCGAGCAGGACGGACTTGGCGACGTCGGTGCCGGCGCGGTCCTGGGCCTCGGTGGTCGAGGCACCGAGGTGCGGGGTGACGACGACCTGCGGGAGCTCGAACAGCGGGCTGTCGGTGCAGGGCTCGCTCGCGTAGACGTCGATACCCGCGGCGAAGACGTGGCCGCTGGTGATCGCGTCGGCGAGAGCCTGCTCGTCGACCAGTCCACCGCGGGCGGCGTTGACGACGATGACGCCCTTCTTGGTCCGGGCGAGCGCCTCCTTGCCGATCAGACCCTTGGTCTCGGGGGTCTTCGGCAGGTGTACGGAGAACATGTCGGCACGCTCGAGAAGCTCGTCGAGGCTGACCAGCTCGATACCGAGCTGCGCGGCACGAGCCGGCGAGACGTAGGGGTCGTACGCGATGATGTGCGTCTCGAACGCGGCGAGACGCTGCGCGAAGAGCTGACCGATACGGCCGAGCCCGACCACGCCGACGGTCTTGCCGAAGATCTCGACGCCGTTGAACTTGCTGCGCTTCCACTCGTGCTGACGCAGTGTGGCGTCGGCGGCGGGGATCTGGCGAGCAGCCGAGAGCAGGAGCGTCACCGCGTGCTCGGCGGCGGTGTGGATGTTGGACGTGGGGGCGTTGACGACGAGCACGCCGCGCTCGGTGGCTGCGGGGACGTCGACGTTGTCCAGGCCGACGCCGGCGCGGGCGACGATCTTGAGCTTGGTTCCGGCAGCGAGCACCTCGGCATCGACCGTGGTCGCGGAGCGGACCAGGATGGCGTCGGCATCGGGGACCGCGGCGAGGAGGGCCGGACGATCCGGACCGTCCACCCACCGGACCTCGACTCCGTCGCCGAGAGCCTCGACGGTGGACTGCGCAAGTTTGTCGGCGATGAGGACGACGGGGCGGCCTGGCTGGCTCACGTGGAGAACTCCCTGATCAGGTGACGGAGAAGAGGTGTGGTTCCGGATTCGTGCGGGCGTCAGCCTAGTGGCCGAGCCGCGACCCGACGCAGGGCACCCGAGGTCGAGGAACTCGACCGCGGGTGCCCCGTGTCAGGAATGCGAGAGTCAGGCCGTCTCGGTGATGGGACGGTCGACCCAGCTCATGAGGTCGCGCAGCTTCTTGCCGGTGACCTCGATGGGGTGCTCGGCGTTCTGCTTGCGCAGGCCCTCGAGCTCGGTGTTGCCGTTCTCGACGTTGGCCACGAGGCGCTTGGTGAACTCGCCCGACTGGATGTCGGCCAGGATCGCCTTCATGCGCTCCTTGGTGCCGGCGTCGATGACGCGCGGCCCGGAGAGGTAGCCACCGAACTCCGCGGTGTCGGACACCGAGTAGTTCATGCGCGCGATGCCGCCCTCGTACATGAGGTCGACGATGAGCTTGAGCTCGTGCAGCACCTCGAAGTACGCCATCTCGGGCGCGTAGCCGGCCTCGACCATGACCTCGAAGCCGGTCTTCACCAGCTCCTCGGTACCGCCGCACAGCACGGCCTGCTCACCGAAGAGGTCGGTCTCGGTCTCTTCCTTGAACGTGGTCTTGATGACTCCGGCACGCGTGCCGCCGATGCCGCGGGCGTAGGACAGCGCGAGAGCCTGGCCCTCACCCTTCGGATCCTGGTCGACGGCGATGAGGGCGGGAACACCCTTGCCGTCGACGAACTGACGGCGCACGAGGTGGCCGGGTCCCTTGGGGGCGACCATGCCGACGGTGATGTTGGCCGGGGCCTCGATGAGCTTGAAGTGGATGTTCAGGCCGTGGCCGAAGAACAGCGCGTCGCCGTCCTTGAGGTTGGGCTCGATGTCGTCCTTGAAGATCTGCGCCTGGGCGGTGTCCGGAGCGAGCAGCATGATGACGTCGGCCCACTCGGAGACCTCCGCCGGCGTGCCCACGCCAAGGCCCTGCTCGGCAGCCTTGTCACGCGACTTGGAGCCTTCCTTCAGACCGATACGGACGTCGACGCCCGAGTCGCGCAGGCTGAGCGAGTGCGCATGGCCCTGGCTTCCGTATCCGATCACAGCGACCTTGCGGCCCTGGATGATCGAGAGATCGGCATCGTCGTCGTAGAACATCTCGACTGCCACTGTGGTTTCCTCCTACATCTGTCCCGGTCGCATGTGACCGGGTAATCGAAACTACTGGGTTGGGTGACTAGCGGGACGCGGTGATGGACTTCGGTCCACGACCCACCGCGACGACGCCGGACTGGACGATCTCGCGAACACCGTACGGGTCGAGCATCCGGAGCAACGCCTCGAGCTTCGAGCGGGTACCGGTCGCCTCGACGGTGACTGCCTCCGGCGAGACGTCGATGACCTTGGCGCGGAACAGGTTCACCGTCTCTATGACCTCGCTCCGCACGCTCGCGTCGGCGCGGACCTTGATGAGCACGAGCTCACGGGCGACCGACGAATCGGCTTCCTGCTCGACGATCTTGATGACGTTGACGAGCTTGTTCAGCTGCTTCGTCACCTGCTCGAGCGGGAACTCGTCGACCGTGACGACGATGGTCATGCGCGAGATCTCGGGAACCTCGGTGCCGCCCACCGCGAGGGAGGCGATGTTGAATCCGCGGCGCGAGAACAGCGACGCCACGCGTGCGAGCACGCCCGGCTTGTCCTCGACGAGCACGCTCAGGGTGTGACTGGTGCTCACAGGTCGATGCCTTTCGAATTCGCGCCCTGGGCCGCCTCGGTGACGTCGCCGACCGAGCCGGGCTCCTGCGCCGCTTCCTCGTCGTTGTCGAACAGAGGACGGATGCCGCGGGCGGCCATGATCTCGGAGTTGCCGGTGCCCGCAGCGACCATCGGCCACACCTGGGCGTCCTTGCCGACGATGAAGTCGATGACGACCGGGCGATCGTTGATCGCACGCGCCTGCGCGATCACCGCGTCGACGTCCTCCTCACGCTCGCACCGCAGTCCGACGCATCCCAGCGCCTCGGCGAGCTTGAGGAAGTCGGGGATGCGGACGGCGCCGTGCGTGCCGAGCTCGGTGTTGGAGTAGCGCTCCTCGTAGAAGAGCGTCTGCCACTGCCGCACCATGCCGAGGTTGCCGTTGTTGATGACGGCGACCTTGATCGGGATGCCCTCGACCGCACAGGTCGCGAGCTCCTGATTGGTCATCTGGAAGCAGCCGTCACCGTCGATGGCCCAGACCTCGGTGTCGGGCAGACCCATCTTGGCGCCCATCGCGGCCGGGACCGCGTAGCCCATCGTGCCGAGTCCACCCGAGTTGAGCCACGTCCGCGGCTTCTCGTAACTGATGAACTGAGCGGCCCACATCTGGTGCTGTCCGACCCCGGCGCAGTAGATCGCGTCGGGTCCGGCGAACTTGCCGATCGACTGAATCACGAACTCAGGCGACATCGCACCGTCCGACGGACGGTCGTAGCTCAGCGGGTAGGTGCGCCGCACGTTGTCGAGGTAGGTCCACCAGTCGGCGAGATCCAGCGCGGTGCCGGTGGCCTGGTCCGCGCGGATCGCCTCGATCAGCTCGACGATGACCTCGCGGCAGTCACCCACGATCGGCACGTCGGCGAACCGGTTCTTGCCGATCTCGGCGGGATCGATGTCGGCGTGGACCACCTTCGCCTCGGGGGCGAACGAGTCGAGCTGCCCGGTCACGCGGTCGTCGAAACGAGCACCGAGCGTGATGAGCAGATCGCTCTTCTGCAGTGCGGCGACCGCGGCGACCGTTCCGTGCATGCCGGGCATGCCGAGGTTCAGGTCGTGGCTGTCCGGGAAGACGCCCCGCGCCATCAGTGTCGTCACGACGGGGATGCCGGTGAGCTCCGCCAGCTCGAGGAGCTCGGGCGACGAGTTCGACTTGATGATGCCGCCGCCGCAGTACAGCACCGGCTTCTTCGCTGCCGCGATGAGCCGCGCGGCCTCACGCACCTGCTTGCCGTGCGGCTTCGTCACCGGGCGGTAGCCCGGCAGCTTCATCTCCGGCGGCCACGAGAAGGTGGTCTGCGCCTGCAGGACGTCCTTCGGGATGTCGACGAGCACCGCGCCCGGTCGTCCGGAGGACGCCAGGTAGAAGGCCTCGGCGATCATGCGCGGGATGTCGAGCGGGTCGGTGATGAGGAAGTTGTGCTTGGTGACGGGCATCGTGATGCCCGAGATGTCGGCTTCCTGGAAGGCGTCGGTACCGATCAGCGCGCGGCCGACCTGTCCGGTGATGGCGACGACCGGGACGGAGTCCATCTGCGCATCGGCCAGCGGCGTCACCAGGTTGGTGGCGCCGGGACCGGACGTCGCGATGCACACGCCGACGCGGCCGGTGGCCTGCGCGTAGCCGGTGGCGGCGTGGCCGGCACCCTGCTCGTGTCGCACCAGCACGTGCCGGACCTTCGCCGAGTCGAGCAGCGGATCGTAGACGGGAAGTACGGCACCACCGGGAATGCCGAAGACGACGTCGACCTCGAGCTCCTCGAGTGCGCGGACGACGGACTTCGCTCCGGTCACGCGCTCGGGCGCGAGGGGACGACGCTGCGGCGTCGCGGACGGAGTGGGACGATCGGCGGCGGGCGGAGCCTTGCGTGGTGCCGGGCCGGGCCGGGCGGTGGGTGCGCTCACTGGTGCTTCCTTAGAACTTCATCCGGGCAAGAAAAAACCCTCGCCAGCAGATGCTGTACGAGGGTGGCGCGTCGTGGCTGAGCGTGAAGACGTTTCGGCTCAGGCGACGACGCGCCTGCCGATTACGAGGAACTCTTCACGCTTCACGCGTGTGACGTTAGGCGCGTGATGCGGTGCCAGTCAAACTTACCGAACTCGTTGTCCCATTATGTGGGATGGCGTTATGCAGTGCGAAGATGGAGGGGTGTCGTCTTCGCAGCAGTCCGAACCACCGGTGACAGTCTCCCATACCGAGAGCCCCACTTCCGACGCCTCCCCCGCGGCCCCCACGGTGTTCCGCATCCCGGCCCTGGCGCTGTCCGGCGTGGCGCTGTTCCTGTTCGGGGTCACGTTCCCCGTGGTCGGGGCGCCGGAGCTCTTCGGGTGGATGCTCGCGCTCCCGGTCCTGCTGGGGTACTGGATCATCCGCGTCCGGACCACCGTCACTCCGGAGCGGTTCGTCTCGCGCCGGGCGTTCCGTTCCACCACGGTGCCGTGGTCGTCCGTGACGGGACTGCTGTTCCCGAAGCTCGGGTGGGGCAAGGCGACCCTCGAGGACGGCTCGACCGTCCGGATGCCGGGCGTGACCGTCGACAAGCTCCCGCTTCTGTCCGCGGCGAGCGGCGGCGCGGTGCCGGATCCGTCGCCGGTCGAGGAGCCCGCTCAGGACGAACCGGTCGAGGCCGAGTCCGCCGTCGAGCAGCACGAGGCCGAACCGCGGGCCTGAACGACCACAACTCGGCCGGATCGACGGAATCCCGTCGATCCGGCCGAGTTGTGGACGGTGACGCACGGATCAGGCGAAGGGGTCGGCGCCGTTCAGGAAGATCCACAGCGCTGCAGCACCGCCGATGCCGATGGCCAACGCGAGGAACGACCCGATGAAGGGGCGGCGCGCCCATCCACGTCCGCCGTCCACGGCGATCCGTCCGGGGCCCGTGAGGATGATGGACGCCGACGCCAGCACCAGCAGCGTCTCGTACTCGACACCTGCAGGGGCGAAGAACTGCAACCCCGGCTCGCCGACCTGACGCACGAGCCAGGCGTTGATCATGACGGCGAGGACTGCGGCACCCGCGAGAGGCGTGGCCAGGCCGAGGATCAGCAGCGCACCGCCGGCGACCTCGCCGACCGCACCGAGAATGGACAGCAGACGTGCCTGGTCGTAGCCGGACCCGGCGACGATCTCCTGGAAGCCCGAGAGCCCGGGACCGTCGAACCATCCCGTGAGCTTCTGCAGACCGTGCACAAGCACGATCGCGCCGACGCTCACGCGCAGGATCAGCAGTCCGAGATCGAGCGTGCCGCGACGCTCCGGGACCACCTCGGGCCGCACCTCGGCCGGGGTCGCCGTGCGGTCGGTTCCTGCCACCGGGATCGCGCGCGTCGCGCTGTCGTCGTAGGCCGGTTCGGTGCGACTCGCCGTCGTCGTGTCACCGGGGTAGCCGGTGAGCTTCTCGGTGGGATGCGCGGTACGCGACCGGTCGGCGTCGAGTTCGTCGTCGGTGCGCGGGAGCTGTGCTCCGCTGCCCCCGCCTATCCGCTCGGTCGGCTGGTCGTAGGGACTCGCCGCCGGCTCGTAACCGGACGGGGAACGGCCTGTGTCATCGGACTTCTCACTCACGTGCATCAGCGTAGATGCGGCGGGCCCGTTCCCGGCGCAGGCGCGACCCGTACCGTGGGATCTCATGACAGTGGGTGGGACTCGGCGCGCGGCCCGGCGATCGTTCGTGCTCGGCGCGGCGGTGATGGCGATCGTCACGGCCTCCGCGGGATGCGCACGCTTCGACGACTCCGCCTCGACGGAGTTCTCACCCGAACCCACGTTCGGCGCTGCCGACATCGAACCGGTGGAGCCGGGAGCGCCGGGTTCCAGCACGCCGCCCGCGCCGTCGCCGGCCACCGGCCCCTGCGTGGATCCGGATCCCAACGTGGTCGCGACCTGTCTCGACACCCTGTCCGGCCTCGTCGTCCTTCCCGGCGGGGCATCGGCCCTGGTCGGCGAGCGTCGCACCGGCACCATCTTCCAGGTGGCTCCGGGCCAGGCGCCCCGACCCGTCGTGACCGTCCCGGTGGACGGCGACGGCGACGGCGGACTGCTCGACATCACGCTGTCCCCCACCTACGACGAGGACCGCCTCCTCTACGCGTACATCACGACGGCGACCGACAACCGCGTGGTGCGCATCGCGGCGGGAGACGTCCCGAAGACCGTGCTCGCCGGCATCCCCCGCGGGACCACCAGCTCGGGTGCCCTCGATTTCTCGTCACCCGACGAACTCCGGGTGATCACCGGCGACGGGGGCGATCCCGCCGCTGCGGCGAACCCGGCGTCGCTTGCAGGCAAGGTTCTGGCCGTCACCGACCCGCGTGTCGACTCCACCTCGGCTCCCCGCGTCGTCATGAGCGGCATCGGCCGCGCCGGCGACGTCTGCATCGACGCCACGGGCAGCACCTGGGTGACCGATGCGACGGCCACCGAGGACCGGCTGTCCCGCATCACGCCCGAGGGTGCCGTCGTCAGTCCCGTGTGGACGTGGCCGGACAAGCCGGGCGTCGGCGGATGCGCGGCCGCACCCGGCTCGGTGGCCGTGTCGATGTCCGGTGCCCGTGCGCTGGCACTGGTTCCCGTGGACCCGGACACCAACGCGGTGACGACGCCGCCGACCCTCACCGCACAGGACCGGTACGGCCGCCTGCGTGGTGCGTCGCTCGGCGCTCAGGGCCAGGTGTGGGTGACCACCGTGAACAAGGACGGCGGCCAGCCGGTGCCGACGGACGACCGAGTGGTCATCGTGCCGGTGCCGGCCGGCGGCGGCGGGAGCGACTAGCGGGAAGGCCGGAGGTCGTTCTAGCTGCAGGCGGCGATGACGAGTTCCTTGACTCGCGCGGGGTCGGCCTGGCCCTTGGTCGCTTTCATGACGGCACCGACGATGGCCCCGGCGGCCTGCACCTTGCCGCCGCGGATCTTCTCCGCGACGGAGGGGTTGGCCGCGAGCGCCTCGGACACAGCCGTCTCGAGCGCCGAATCGTCTTGCACGACAGCGAGTCCGCGTGCCTCGACGACGGCGTCGGGGTCACCCTCACCATCGAGGACACCGTCGACCACCTTGCGGGCGTTGGCGTTGGTGAGTGTGCGGTCGGCGACCAGCGCGGCGACGCGGGCCACCTGGGCCGGGGTGATCGCCAGGTCCGCGAGTTCGACGCCGCGGGTGTTGGCCTGCTGCGACAGGTACGCCACCCACCAGCTGCGGGCGGCGTCGGGTGTCGCACCGGCGTCGACGGTCGCGGTGATGAGGCCGAGCGCATCGGCGTTGACGACGTCGCGCATGACGAGATCGGACCAGCCCCACTCCTTCTGGATGCGAGAGCGGGTGATCCACGGCGCCTCGGGAATGGTGGCGCGCAGTTCCTCGACCCAGGCGGCGTCCGGGGCGACCGGCTCGAGATCGGGCTCCGGGAAGTAGCGGTAGTCCTCCGCGGTCTCTTTCTTGCGACCGGGCGCCGTGCTGCCGTCGGCCTCCTGGAAGTGCCGCGTCTCCTGCACGATCTCGCCGCCGTCCGCGAGAACTGCTGCCTGACGGCGCATCTCGTAGCGGACGGCGACCTCGACGCTCTTGAGGGAGTTGACGTTCTTGGTCTCGGTCCGGGTGCCGAACTCGGTGGCGCCCTTCTCCATCAGCGAGACGTTGGCATCGCACCGGAGCGAGCCCTGGTCCATCCGCACGTCGGACACGCCGAGCTCGCGGATCAGTTCCCGCAGCGCGGTGACGTAGGCGCGGGCCACCTCGGGCGCGCGGTCCCCGGCGCCCTCGATGGTCTTGGTGACGATCTCGACGAGAGGTACACCGGCCCGGTTGTAGTCCAGCAGTGAGTGACTCGCTCCGTCGATACGACCGGTGGCGCCGCCGACGTGCAACGACTTGCCGGTGTCCTCCTCCATGTGGGCGCGCTCGATGTCGACCCGCCACGTGGACCCGTCGTCGAGCACCACGTCGAGGTAACCCTCGGTGGCGATCGGCTCGTCGTACTGCGAGATCTGGTAGTTCTTCGGCTGGTCCGGGTAGAAGTAGTTCTTCCGCGCGAACCGACCCCACGGCGTGATGGAGCAGTTCAGCGCGAGGCCGATCCGGATGGCGGACTCGACGGCAGCCGCGTTGACCACCGGCAGCGCACCCGGCAGGCCGAGGCACACCGGGCACACCTGGGTGTTGGGCTCGGCACCGAACTCGGTGGGGCACCCACAGAACATCTTGGTGGCGGTACCGAGCTCGATGTGCACCTCCATGCCCAGCACAGGGTCGTACCGGGAGATCACCTCGTCGTAGTCCATCAGGCTCGTCGAGTGCGATGAGGTGGCAGCAGTCATGGTGCCGAGTTTACTGCGGACCGGTGGGCCGAACCCCCTCGGTGTCAGCCGAAGAAGGCGGCCGCGTCCAGGTAGCGACTCTCGGGAACCCGCTTGAGCTGGCGGACGGCCTCCTCGAGGTCCACCAGGCCGATCTCGGCGCCCTGGAGGGAGACCATCTTGCCCTTCTCCCCCGCGTGCACGGCGTCGACGGCGTTGACGCCGAAACGGGTGGCGAGGACGCGGTCGTACGGAGTGGGCTTGCCGCCGCGCTGCACGTGGCCCAACACCGTGGTGCGGACCTCCTTGTTGATGCGGCGTTCGATCTCGACGCCCAATTGCTGTGCGACACCGGTGAACCGGACGTGGCCGAACTCGTCGATTCCTCCGTCGCGAATCTCCATCGACCCCTCCTTGGGCGTCGCTCCCTCGGCGACGACGCAGATGAAGTGGGAGTCCCCGCGCTGGAACCGCTTCTTCACCAGATCGCACACCTCCTGGACGTCGAAGGGCTGCTCGGGGATCAGTGTCATGTGCGCACCGGACGCGAGGCCGGAGTGCAGCGCGATCCAGCCGGCGTGCCGTCCCATCACCTCGACGAGCATGACGCGCTGGTGGGACTCGGCGGTGCTGTGCAGCCGATCGATCGCGTCGGTGGCGATGGTGAGTGCCGTGTCGAAACCGAACGTGACGTCGGTGCAGTCGATGTCGTTGTCGATGGTCTTGGGAACCCCGATGACCGGCACGCCCTCCTGCGACAGCCAGTGTCCGGCGGTCAACGTGCCCTCGCCGCCGATGGGGATGAGCACGTCGATGCCGTTGTCGTCCATCGTCTGCTTGATCTGGTCGAGCCCCGCCCGCAGCTTCTCGGGATTGACGCGTGCGGTCCCCAGGATGGTGCCGCCCTTGGTGAGCAGTCGATCGTTGCGATCGTCGTTGCGCAGTTGGATACGACGGTCCTCGAGCAGGCCGCGCCAGCCGTCGAGGAATCCGACCACCGACGACCCGTAGCGGGCGTCCGCCGTGCGTACGACGGCCCTGATGACCGCGTTGAGTCCCGGGCAGTCGCCGCCGCCGGTCAGTACTCCGATACGCATGGGTCGGTGCCTCTCGTTCGCGGGTGTCGACGCGGGGTCGCCGCGCACGATGCTCGTCACCATCTTGCTACCTCCGGCGCGCGGAGGCACGGTCGGATCAGATCGCGGACGGCTGGGGAAACTCTCCCCGTGCGGCTTCGTACGCCGCACCGACCCGGTAGAGGCGATCGTCCGCCATCGCCGGAGCCATGATCTGCAGCCCGACCGGGAGACCGTCCGCGAGACCGGACGGCACCGACATGGCCGGGTGACCGGCCAGGTTGGTCGGCAGGGTGCAGAGGTCGTACAGGTACATGGCAATGGGGTCGTCGACTTTCTCGCCCAGCGCGAACGCCGTCGACGGGGTGGTGGGCGACACCAGGACGTCCACCTTCTCGTAGGCACGATCGAAGTCCCGGGCGATGAGCGTCCGGATCTTCAGAGCCTGGCCGTAGTACGCGTCGTAGTAGCCTGCCGACAGCGCGTACGTCCCGATCATGATGCGGCGCTTGACCTCCGGGCCGAACCCGGCGGCACGCGACATCGCCATGACCTGATCGGCACTGTGCGTTCCGTCGTCACCGACCCGCAGTCCGTAGCGCATCGCGTCGAAGCGGGCGAGGTTGGACGACACCTCCGACGGGAGGATGAGGTAGTACGCGGCGAGGGCGTGATCGAAGTTGGGGCACGACACCTCCACCACCTCGGCGCCCAGCGAGGTGAGCACCTCGACGGCGGCGTCGAAGGAGGAGATGACCCCCGGCTGATAGGCGTCCGAGTGCAGTTCCTTGACGACGCCGACGCGCACGCCCGTCAGATCTCCACCCGCGCCGCGGCGCGCCGCCGCGACGACGTCCGGCACCGCCGCGTCGACCGACGTCGAGTCGCGGGGGTCGTGTCCGGCGATGACCTGGTGCAGCAACGCGGTGTCGAGCACCGTCCGCCCGCAGGGACCGCCCTGATCCAGGGAGGAGGCGCAGGCGATGAGCCCGTACCGGGAGACGCCGCCGTACGTCGGCTTGCACCCGACGGTTCCGGTGACGGCGGCCGGTTGCCGGATCGAGCCACCGGTGTCGGTACCGATGGCCAACGGTGCCTGGAACGAGGCGAGCGCCGCGGCCGAACCGCCGCCCGATCCACCCGGCACCCGAGTGGTGTCCCACGGGTTCAGGGTGGGTCCGTACGCGCTGTTCTCGGTGGACGACCCCATCGCGAACTCGTCCATGTTGGTCTTGCCCAGCAACGGGATTCCCGCGGCACGCAGCCTCGCGGTGACCGTGGCGTCGTACGGCGATACCCATCCCTCGAGGATCTTCGAGCCGGCGGTGGTGGGCATGTCCGTGGTGGTGAACACGTCCTTCAGCGCCAACGGGACGCCGGCCAACTCCGACGCGGGCGTCTCACCCGCGTCCAACGCGTCGTCGACGCGCTGGGCGGCGGCGATCGCCTCGTCCCCCGCGACGTGCAGGAAGGCGTGCAGCGTTCCGTCGACCTCGGCGATGCGATCGAGGTGGGCGCGAGTGACCTCCACGGCGGAGACCTCGCGGGTGCGGATCTTCGCGGCCAGGTCGGACGCGGTGGACCGGATCAGATCGGTCTGCTCGGCGGCGGTCATCACTCTTCTCCCAGGATGCGCGGCACCGCGAAGCGGCTCTGTTCGGACGCGGGCGCCTCGGCGAGGGCACTGTCCGGGCCGAGACCCGGGACGATGACGTCAGGCCGAGTGACGTTGGTCACAGCGAGCGGACTCGCGGTGGCGTCGACGTCCGAGACGTCGACCTCCGACACCGCCTTCACGTGGCCCAGAATGGCGTCGAGCTGACCGGCGAACGCATCGAGTTCGTGCTCCTCGAGCGCGAGCCGGGACAGTCGTGCGAGGTGGGCGACCTCGTCGCGGGATATGGCAGACACGTCCGTCAGGCCCCCTTCGATTCGTAACGCATGCCGAGCAGCCTAGTTCGTGGCGACCACCCCACCGTCACGGCCTCGCGTCGCGGCGAGGGACGGCGATCCCGGCCGTCCTCCACCTTCTCGTGGGCCGCGTGCGACTCGATGGAGACGGCGTCGAGTGCGAGGATGTCGGCGTGTCGTATCTCCTGCGGGTCCAGTTGCCCGACCGTCCGGGCAGTCTCGGGTCGCTCGCCGTCGCCCTGGGTTCGGTGGGGGCCGACATCCTGTCGCTCGACGTCATCGAACGCGGAGCCGGATTCGCGGTGGACGATCTGGTGGTGGACGTCGCGCCGGGCGCCCTCCCCGACACACTCATCACCGCGGCCGAGAAGCTCACCGACGTCCGCGTGGACTCCATCCGTCCCTACGCCGGCATCCTGGACACACACCGCGAGCTCGAGCTCATCGATCAGGTGGCCACGGCGCACGACGACCGTCTGCAGGTGCTCGTGGACGGTGCGCCGCGGGTCTTGCGCGTCGGATGGAGCACCGTGGTGGGCATGTCGGATCACGGTCCGGCCGTCATCGTCGGCAGCTCCGGGGCGCCCGAGTCGCGGGCCGACGACATGCCGTGGATGCCCCTCGAGAAGCCGGCAGTCCTCGACCCGACCGGAGCATGGGTTCCGCAGTCGTGGAAGGACATGGACACCACACTGGCCGCGGCGCCACTCGGATCGTCGGGCACCGTGCTGGTGCTCGGACGACCCGGCGGACCGGACTTCCGACCGTCAGAGATCGCCCGGCTCGGCTACCTGGCCGGCATCGTCGCCACCGTCCTCGGCTGAGTCCGCCCCGGCGACCAGCGCGCGGGCCGCGTCGGGCCCCTCGCCGAGCAGCGTGCGGAACCCGTCCTCGTCGAGCACCGGAACACCGAGTTCGAGCGCCTTGTCGTGCTTCGATCCGGGCGCGTCGCCGACGACCACGAACGCCGTCTTCTTCGACACCGACGAGGCCGCCTTGCCGCCGCGGGCCAGGATCGCCTCCTTCGCGTCGTCACGCGTGAACGTGGCGAGCGATCCGGTGACGACGATCGACAGACCGTCGAGCGTGCGCTCGATACTCTCGTCGCGTTCGTCCTCCATGCGCACGCCCGCCGCCGACCACTTCTCCACGATGGCACGGTGCCAGCCGACGTCGAACCACTCGACGACTGCGCGGGCGATGGTGGGGCCCACCCCGTCGGCGGCGGCCAGTTCCTCCTCCGTCGCCGCCCGAATGGCGTCGAGTGACCCGAAGCGGGCGGCGAGGGCGCGGGCGGCGGTCGGCCCGACATGGCGGATCGACAATCCGACGAGCACCCGCCACAGGGGCTGATCCTTGGCTCGCCCCAGGTTGTCCAGCAATCGCCGACCGTTCGCGGACAGCGCTCCCGCCTTGGTACGGAAGAGATCCGTCCGGGTGAGCTGGTCCTCGGTGAGATCGAACAGATCGCCCTCGTCCTCGATCACGTGTGCGGACAACAGCGCCGTCGCGGCCTCGTACCCCAGCACCTCGATGTCGAACGCGCCACGGCCCGCGACGTGGAAGACCCGTTCCCGCAACTGCGCCGGGCACGAACGCGAATTGGGACAGCGGATGTCGGCGTCGCCCTCCTTGGCCGGTGCGAGCTCGGTTCCGCACTCGGGGCAGTGCGTCGGCATGACGAACTCCCGCTCGTCCCCGGTGCGCGCGTCGACCACCGGACCGAGCACCTCCGGGATCACCTCGCCCGCCTTGCGGATGACCACGGTGTCTCCGATCAGCACGCCCTTGCGCACGACCTCGGACGCGTTGTGCAACGTCGCGAGGGACACCGTCGACCCCGCCACGAGCACCGGCTCCATGAACGCGAACGGCGTCACTCGCCCGGTGCGACCGACGTTGACCCGGATGTCGAGCAACGTCGTGGTGGCCTCCTCCGGCGGATACTTGAAGGCGATGGCCCAGCGGGGTGCGCGTGACGTGGATCCGAGTCGGCGGTGCAACGCCATCTCGTCGACCTTCACCACGAGGCCGTCGATCTCGTGCTCGACCGAGTGCCGATTCTCGCCCCAGTACTCCATGCGTTCGACCACCGCGTCGACGCCCTGCACCAGTGCGGTGTGAGTCGAGACCGGCAGACCCCAGGCGGCGAGCGCGTCGTACGCGACGGACTGGGCGGCGGGGGCGAAGCCCTCCATCCGGCCGAACCCGTGACAGATCATGCCGAGCCGCCGCCGCGAGGTGACCGCGGGGTTCTTCTGCCGCAGCGACCCCGCGGCGGAGTTGCGCGGGTTGGCGAACGGCGGCTTGCCCTGCTCGACGAGAGAGGCGTTGAGCGCCTGGAAGTCCTCGAGCCGGAAGAACACCTCGCCCCGCACCTCGAGCAGCGTCGGGACCGGGAACTCGTCCGACGGGGTGAGCACCTCGGGGATGTCGTCGATGGTGCGCGCGTTGAGCGTCACGTCCTCCCCGGTGCGTCCGTCACCGCGGGTGGCGGCGCGCACCAGTCGGCCGTTCTCGTACACCAGATTGAGCGCGACACCGTCGATCTTGACCTCGCAGAGGTAGTGCAGGTTCTCCCCCGCCTCCACCTCGACCCTGCGCGCCCAGGCACGCAGCTCGTCCGCGTCGAACACGTTGTCCAGGGACAACATTCGCTCGAGGTGGTCGACAGCCGTGAAGTCCGTCTCGAAGCCGCCACCGACGAGCTGCGTCGGCGAGTCGGGCGTCCGGAGATCCGGATGCTCCTCCTCCATCGCCTGCAGGCGCTTCAGCAACTCGTCGAACTGCCCGTCCGAGATGATCGGCGCGTCCCGCACGTAGTACCGGAACTGGTGACCGCGGACCTCCTCGGCCAGCGCGTCCCACTCCTGCTTCTGCTCGGGTGAGGCCGGGACCAGGTCCGGCGGTGTCTCGATCTCGTCCACGATCGCAGACTATCGGAGCGCTCCGACACCGTTCCCGGTGACGAAGGCCGGTGTCACAGCGCGTCGGGATCCTCGGTGAAAGCAGCGCGGACGTCGCGCAGCACCGTCAGAGCGTGCCGGGCCCACGGCAGGCTCGCGCCGGACAACCCACACGTGGGTGAGACGGCGACGCGCTCGGCGAGGTACCGCCTCGGGAAGCCCAACCGATCCATCAGTTCCACTGCGGGCGCCGCACTCTCGCGCCACGCCGGGTACTTATCCGGGTCGGTTCCCGGCACCACCCCCAGGACGGCGACACCGCCGCTCTCCAGGTAATCGCCGACCGCGTCGTACCGCGACGTGGGCAGCAGGGACAGATCGAACGAGACGCCGTGCACCCCGCTGCGTCCGAAGACCTCGAACGGGACGTCGGCGGAGCACGTGTGCACGATCACGGGTCGGTTCACCCGCTGCACCACCGAGCCCAGCAGGTCGGCCACCTCCGGCGCCGGCACCGCGGCGATCTGCTCGAGGCTCGTCACGCCCTGCAGGCGACCGGCCAGCACGGCCGCGATGCGAGGTTCGTCGAACTGGACGACCACCTCGGCGCCGAGCCGCCTCGCGACCTCGTCGGCGTGCGCGGCCACTCCCTCGGCCAACGACCCGGCGATGTCGCGCACCGCACCGCGGTCGGTCAAGGCGCGGTGACCGAACGCCAGCTCGATGTCCGCGGCCATCGTCAGCGGGCCCGCGGCCTGCACCTTGACGGCGCGGCCGGATCCGCGCAGCCCGGCCAGTTCCCACTGCTCCTCGAGAACGTCGAGGTCCTCCGTCAGGAAGTCGCGGGCCCGGCGGCTCGTCGTACTCGGCCGTCGGCTCACGCGGTATCCGCTGGTGGCCGCATCGATCTCGATGTCGACCAGCAGCACGCCGGTGCGTCCGATCATGTCGGCGCCGAGACCTCGCGCCGGGAGTTCCACGACGTGCGGCAGGTCGGGGAGCTCGCCGATCACCGTCGTGACGGCGTTCGCGATGTCCGTTCCCGGCCACGAGCCGACGCCCGTCGCCACGCCTGCCAGAGCGGCAGCAGGATCCGTCACGGGCAAGCGGACGCGGTGAGTGGCGACTCGGCGGAGGTTCCCGCGATGGTGCCGCTGCCGACCACGATGTCGCCTGCCGGGTCGGGGCGGTACAGCACGGCTGCCTGACCACGTGCGACTCCGGTGAGCGGGGACCGCAGACCGATGCGCAGGGTGTCGCCGACGACACGAGCGACGGCGTCCGCGAGTCCGCCGTGTGCCCGGACCTGGACGACGCAGTCCACGTCGCCCTCGGGCGCCGTGCCGGACGTCCAGACGGGTGTGCTCGCATCGATGCCGTACACGTCGAGGCGGCTCGCCGAGCCGACCCGAACGGTCCCGGTCTCGGGCTCGATGGAGGTGACGTACCGCGGCTTGCCGTCGGCGGCCGGTCCCTCGACGCCCAGGCCCTTGCGCTGGCCGACGGTGAACCCGTGCACACCGTCGTGCTCGGCGAGCACCGCGCCGGAGTCCGCGTCGACCACCGATCCGGGGCGCACGCCGATACGGGCGCCGAGGAACGCCCGGGTGTCGCCGGACGGGATGAAGCAGATGTCGTGACTGTCGGGCTTGTCCGCGACGGCGAGACCGCGGCGGGCGGCCTCGTCACGCACCTCCGCCTTCGGGGTGTCCCCGATCGGGAACAGGGCACGGGACAGCTGGCGCGCGGTGAGGACGCCCAGCACGTACGACTGGTCCTTGTCGGCATCGACCGCACGACGCAGCACGCCGTCCTCGAGCCGGGCGTAGTGGCCGGTGGCGACCGCGTCGAAACCGAGCGCCTCGGCCCGATCGGCGAGCGCCGCGAACTTGATCTTCTCGTTGCAGCGCAGGCACGGGTTCGGGGTCTCGCCTGCGGCGTAGGACGCGACGAAGTCGTCGATCACGTCCTCCTTGAACCGATCCGCGAAATCCCAGACGTAGAACGGGATCCCGAGCACGTCCGCGGCGCGGCGCGCGTCCCCGGCGTCCTCCTTGGAGCAGCACCCGCGCGACCCGGTGCGCAGAGCGCCGGGAGCGGTGGACAGCGCCAGGTGCACCCCGACCACCTCGTGGCCGGCATCGACGGCACGCGCCGCCGCCACGGCGGAATCGACGCCGCCGCTCATCGCTGCCAGAACTCTCATGTCACCACTCTTCTCGTCTCGACGTTCTCGTCATCTCGAACTGGACGCCATGCCGGCGGCCCGCGCACGTTCGACGACGCGCGGCAGGACCTCGAGCAGTGCGTCGACATCGGCGTCGGTGCTGGTGTGGCCCAAGGAGAACCGCAGTGATCCGCGGGCATCGGCCGCATCGACGCCCATCGCCAGCAGCACATGACTCGCCCGCGCGACACCCGCCGTGCACGCGGATCCCGTCGAACACTCGACACCGGAGGCGTCGAGCAACATCAACAGTGAATCGCCCTCGCATCCGGGGAACGTGACGTGCACGTTGCCGGGGAGTCTGTCCGCGCCGCGGGCACCGTTGACCGACGCGCCGGGCACCGCGTCGAGGACACCCTCGATGACACGCTCGCGCAACGCCACGAGCCGCGCCTCGGTGTCGGCCCGTCCGGCGACGGCGATTTCGAGGGCGGCCGCCATGCCCACGGCACCTGCCGTGTCGGGCGTCCCGGACCGGACGTCGCGTTCCTGACCGCCTCCGTGCAGCAGTGATTCGCAGGGCACCGAGCGTCCGAGCAGCAGCGCGCCGACGCCCTGGGGTCCGCCGAACTTGTGTGCCGCGATGGACAGCGCGGAGAGACCACTGGACGCGAAGTCGAGCTCACGGACACCGGCCACCTGGACCGCGTCGCTGTGCATGGGCACGTCGAACTCGGCCGCGATGGCAGCGAGTTCGCGGATCGCCATGATGGTGCCCACCTCGTTGTTCGCCCACATGATCGACACGACGGCGACCTCGTCGGCGTGCAGCTCGAGTTCTCGGCGCAGCGTCGACGGGAGGACGCGGCCGTCGGCCTCGACCGGCAACCAGGACACCGCGGCGCCCTCGTGACGTTCGAGCCACTCCACGGCATCGAGCACGGCGTGATGCTCGACCGAGCTGGTGATCACGCGGACGCGACGAGGATCACGCGTTCGGCGTGCCCAGAAGATACCCTTGACCGCCAGATTGTCGCTCTCGGTGCCGCCGGAGGTGAAGATGACCTCGGACGGACGAGCGCCCAGCGCCGCGGCGATGGACTCCCGCGACTCCTCGATGCGGCGGCGGGCCGTGCGCCCCGATCCGTGCAGGGACGACGCGTTTCCCACGGTCCGATGGATCTCCGTCATCGCCTCGATCGCCGCGGGGACCATCGGAGTGGTCGCGGCATGATCGAGGTACACCGGCGTTCCGGGCACACGTGGGGGCTGTGGCATGACGTGGTCCAGGATAACCGGTCGCGGACCCCGCCTCTCCCCCGCGCGAGCACGCCCGAACTGCCGTGCGTCAGCTCGCCCGCACGACGGTTCCGGCGTACTCACCGGGGCGGACCGGCTGGGCGAGCCGATCCCGGCGCGGCAGTCGCGTGCGGGTGACGCGCAGGGGCGGAACTGCCGTCTCGTCCTGGTGTCGGCGCACGGCCAACTCCGCGCTGCGCGCCAGCAGTCGACGATCGTCGATGGGCGCGATGTCCTCGCACACCCGCACGGCGGCACGGACGCCCTTCAGCCGCAGGATCCTCGACATCGACTCGCCGATGGTCTCGTCGCCCACGAAGGCGGTGGCCGTCGTCGGACGGTGGTCGACGTCGCGGTAAGTGACCGCGATCGGCCGCACCACCGCACCGGCGTCGATGGCCGCCTGGAACAGGGCGGGACGGAACGATCCGTAGGCGGTTCCGCACCAGGTGGTGCCCTCGGGGAAGACGACCACCGTGGCTCCCGATCGCAAGGCCTCGGTCACCTCGTCGACGGTGCCGGGCAGGGAGCGGAGTCGCTCACGGGCGATGGGGACGACCCGCACGATGCGTGCGAGCAGACCCAGGACGGGCCAGTCCACGAGGTCCGCGCGGGCGACGAAGCGGCACGGGAGACAGGCTGCCAGCACCAGGACGTCCGTCCAGGACACGTGATTGGCGACGACGAGCGTTCCGACGCCGGTGGGCTCGGCCGTGCGGTCGCCGTCCAGAGTCACCCGGACACCGAGCGCGCCGAGGAGTCCCCTGGCTCCGGCACGTGCGGCGGCGCGTCGACCGCCCGCCGGCAACACCCGGCCCGCCAGCAGGAGCGGGACCACGGCGAGCAGCACCGCCACCAGGACGCAGCGCACCACCACGCGTGCGGTGCCCACGGTCGCCGAGACCGCCGGATGGCACCCCGTCCCGCACGGGCTGGCGGGCATCCAGGCGTGTGTCGTCACGCGTGCGACTCCGCGGTCGCCGCGGCCGAGCGGAGCCGGTCGAGATAGCGGACGTTGGCGTCCTTCATGTGCAGGAGGGTGACGAAGTCCGCGACGCCGAAATCGGGATCGTGGGCCGGCTCCCCGCAGATCGAGGCGCCCATGCGCAGATAGCCGCGCATCAGGGCCGGCACCGAGGTGCGGGCGGGCGCCGTCATGTCGGCGAGGGCGACACCGTCGACGCGCACGGGGGTGCGGGGGTACGCGCGGACCTCGGAGCGGTGCCGCTTCTCGACGAGGTCGTACACGCCCTTGACGTGCGCGCCGTCCGGCTCCCCGTCGCCGAGTGCCATGGGGACCGACACACAGCCCATCACCCGGTCGTAGCCACCGAGGTCGATGTACCGGAGGATCCCGGACCACATCAGCGCCAGCACCGAGCCGGATCGATGGCCCTCCAGGACGCACGCACGACCCATCTCGACCGTCCGCAACTCGTGTGCACGCAGTTCGCTGATGTCGAACTCCGTCGCCGTGTAGTACCCGCCGGCGCGCTCCGCACCGTCCGGGGTGAGCATGCGGTAGCAGCCGACACGATCGCCGGTGCGGTTGTCGACGACGAGCAGGTGATCGCAGTGGTCGTCGAAGCGGTCGGCGTCGAGGCCGCCGTCGAAGGTGGTCGACTCGTACCCCGCTTCCGAGCCGAACACGGTGGCGCGCAACCGCTGCGCCGCGAGCACGTGTTCCGGGGTGGATCCGAGAACGAGTGAGTGGTGCTTGTCGGAGACGAGCACGTGCTCGTCGGCCGAGGACGGGGTGATGACGGTCGGTGCCGAGTCGCACACATCTGATGTCATGGCACATAGATCTATCGAGCCCACTCGACGGCACTCACAACACGACGTGACCGGAAGGTGCACGAACGACGAAAGCCCCGCTACCGACGAACGGTAGCGGGGCTCTCGGGTACTGCTGAGGGGATCAGCCCTTGCGCTTCTTCACTGCCTCGGCGAGCTGAGGCGTGACGTCGAAGAGGTCGCCCACGACGCCGAAGTCCGCGATCTCGAAGATCGGTGCTTCCTCGTCCTTGTTGACGGCGACGATCGTCTTGGACGTCTGCATGCCGGCGCGGTGCTGGATCGCACCGGAGATGCCGAGCGCGACGTACAGCTGGGGCGAGACGGTCTTGCCCGTCTGACCCACCTGGAACTGGCCCGGGTAGTAGCCCGAGTCGACGGCTGCACGCGACGCGCCGACGGCCGCACCGAGCGAGTCGGCCAGGTCCTCGACGACGGAGAACTTGTCCGCGCTGCCGACACCGCGACCACCGGAGACGACGACCGACGCCTCGGTGAGCTCGGGGCGGTCGCCGCCGGCGACGGGCTCACGCGAGGTGACCTTGACGACGGCCTCCTCCTGCGCGGGAACCTCGACGTCGACACGCTCACCGGCACCGGCCTGCGGCTCGGCGTCGATGGCACCCGGGCGGAGCGAGATGACCGGGACGTCGCCGTTGGTCTTCGCCTCGACGGTGAACGCGCCACCGAAGATGGAGTACGTGGCGGACTTGTCGGCGTTGATCGCCACGACGTCCTGGTGCAGTCCGGCACCGAGGCGAGCGGCGAGACGACCCGCCACCTCCTTGCCCTCGATGCCACCGGACGTGAGGATCGCGGCGGGCGAGACCGACTCGGCCAGGGACGACAGCACGTCGACCTTGGGCGTGACGAGGAAGCCGTCGACGTCGGCGGACTCCGCGACATAGATCTTCGCGGCGCCGGCCTCGGTGAGTGCGGCGGCGATCGCGTCGGTGGTGCCCGGCGCTCCCGTGACCACCGCGGACGGCTCACCCAGAACGCGGGCGGCCGTGATGAGCTCGCTGGTGACCTTCTTCAGTGCCCCGTCTGCGTGCTCGACGAGTACGAGTACCTCTGCCATGGTGTTTCTCCTGTACTGCAGTGAGACGAATGTGTGCTGGTGACGGGGATCTAGATGATCTTCTGCGCGACGAGGTACTCGGCGACCTTGGTTCCGCCGTCGCCCTCGTCGTTCACGCGCTCACCAGCGGTCTTCGGCGGCTTCGGGGTCACCGTGGTGACGGTGGTGCCGGCGTTCGCGACGCCCACGGTCTCCGGATCGACGCCGATGTCGGCGAGGGTGAGGACCTGCACCCTCTTCTTCTTGGCGGCCATGATGCCCTTGAAGGACGGGAAGCGCGGCTCGTTGATCTTCTCGGTGACGCTGACGATCGCGGGGAGATCCGCCTCGAGGCCGAAGATGCCCTCGTCGGTCTCGCGCTCGCCGCTGACCTTGCCGTCGGCGACGACCAGCTTGCGCATCTGGGTCAGCTGCGGGATGCCGAGGTACTCGGCGATGATGGCGGGGACCGCGCCGATGCGGCCGTCGGTCGCCTCGTTGCCGGCGATGACCAGATCTGCGGCCTCACCGTTCTCGAACTCCACCTGGCCGAGTGCGGCAGCGAGAGCCCACGCGGTCTGGATGGCGTCGGAACCGTGCATGGCCGGATCGTTGACGTGCACAGCACTGTCCGCGCCCATGGAGAGGGCCTTGCGGATGGCCTCGGTCGCGCGGTCGGGTCCTGCCGAGAGAACCTTGACCTCGCCGCCGTCGCGCTCCTTGATCAGGAGTGCCTCCTCCACGGCGCGCTCGTTGATCTCGTCGAGCACGGCATCGGCCGCGTCGCGGTCGAGCGTGTAGTCGCCGTCCGAGAGCTTGCGCTCGGACCACGTGTCGGGAACCTGCTTGATCAGTACGACGATGTTCGTCATGGGTCTTCGTCGACCTCCTGTGTCCTGTCTCGGTGAATCAGGTCTTGATCTCGTAGCGCGGGGCCCGAAACGTATTCGGAGTTCACGCTGCGCGCGGTGGGCCGAAGCCCCGGAACCGACGTGTCACGGACGTTACCCCATTCGTGGTTACTGATGGGTAACTTACTCCTGTCGCGCCGAGAAATCACCCCCCGGGGCCCCTCGGACCGCCGACCGGCGTCGCTCGACCGGGCAGGTGGGAACTACTGTCGCCCGGATGAACGACGCCGCGACCGACACGACAGTGTCGACCGAGACACCCCTCCCGCTCACCGGCGAGCGCACCGTGCCCGGCATCGCCGAGGAGAACTACTGGTTCCGTCGGCACGAGGTCGTGTACCGCCGTCTCGCACCGGCCTGCGCCGACCGAGTGGTGCTCGAGGCGGGCTCCGGCGAGGGCTACGGCGCCGACTTGATCGCGCGGACGGCGACACGGGTGATCGGTCTCGACTACGACCGCAGCGCCGCCGAACACGTCGCTCGCCGGTACCCGTCGGTCGCCATGACCCGAGGCAACCTCGCGATGCTGCCGCTGCGCGGCGAGAGCGTCGACGTCGTCGTCAACTTCCAGGTGATCGAACATCTGTGGGACCAGGCCGAGTTCCTGCGGGAGTGCCTCCGGGTTCTGGTTCCCGGCGGCGTCCTCCTCGTCAGCACTCCCAACCGCATCACGTTCTCCCCCGGCCGGGACACCCCGCTGAACCCCTTCCACACCCGCGAGCTCGCAGCTGCGGAACTACGGGAACTACTGTCCGACACGGGATTCGAGATCGACTCGATGACCGGAGTGCATCACGGCGAGCGACTGCGCGAACTCGACGCGACCCACGGCGGATCGTTCATCGACGCGCAGATCGACCGCGCGCTCGCCGGTGAGCCGTGGCCCGCGACCCTGGTCGCCGACGTCGCCGGCATCACCGTCGACGACTTCGACCTTCACGCCGAGGCGATCGACGAGAGCCTGGATCTCGTCGCGGTGGCCCGGAAACCGTCCAGCACGTGACGAGCGCGACCTCGGCCGACGAACCGGGCATGTTCGCGCTCGTCCTGCACTCCCATCTCCCGTGGCTCGCCCACCAGGGGCGGTGGCCCGTCGGGGAGGAGTGGCTCTACCAGTCGTGGGCAGATTCGTACCTGCCCGTGGTCCGCGAACTGCGGACCCTGGCCGACGAGGGCCGCACCGATCTGCTGACCCTCGGCGTCACCCCGGTACTCGCCGCCCAACTGGACGATCCGTACAGCCTCGACGGGATGCATCACTGGCTCGGCAACTGGCAGCTCCGCGCCGCCGAAGCCGCCGGGTCCCGTGACCCGGACCGCCGCGCGCTCGGTCACCGCGAACACCGGCGATCGGCTGCCGCTCTGCACGAGTTCGAGACCCGCTGGCGCCACGGCGGCGCCCCCCGACTGCGCGAACTGGCCGACTCCGGCGCCGTCGAACTGCTCGGTGGGCCGTCGATGCACCCGTTCCAACCTCTGCTCGACCCACGACTGCGGACGTTCGCGCTCCGCGAGGGACGCGCCGACGCCGTACGCCGGTGGGGCCGCGGCACCGAGGGCATCTGGGCACCCGAGTGCGCCTTCACCGCAGGGATGGAACTCGATTACGCCGCCGCGGGCGTCGGACACTTCATGGTCGACGGCCCGGCTCTGCACGGAGACACGACGTGCGGCCGTCCGGTCGGCGACACCCACGTCGTCGCGTTCGGTCGCGATCTCCCGGTCAGCTATCGCGTGTGGTCCCCGAAGTCCGGTTATCCCGGTCATTCCGCGTACCGCGACTTCCACACCTACGACCACGACACCGGGCTGAAGCCGTCCCGGGTCACCGGCAGAAGCGTCGCGGGCCCGGACAAGGCGCCGTACGACCCGGAGCGCGCCGCAGCAGCCGTCCGCACGCACGTCGAGGACTTCGTCGACGTGGTTCGCCGCCGGCTGCGCTCCGAACACGCGCGCACCGGGTCCCCGGCACTGGTGGTCGCCGCCTTCGACACCGAGCTCTTCGGACACTGGTGGCACGAGGGTCCGGCATGGTTGGCCGGCATCCTGCGTGCGCTCCCCGAGGCCGGCATCCGCGTCGGGACACTCGCGGGCGCGAAGCGAGACGGCTACGTCGGTGATCCCGTCGACCTCCCGGACACCTCCTGGGGCAGCGGGAAGGACTGGCGGGTGTGGGCGGGCGATCCCGTCCGCGACCTGGTCGATCTCAACGCCGAGGTCACCGCCACCGCGCTCGACGCCGTCGACGCGGCACCCCCCGGCGGTCTGCGAGACCGTGTCGCGGACCAGATCCTGCGCGAGACGATGCTCACCGTCTCGAGCGACTGGGCCTTCATGGTGAGCAAGGACTCGGCCGCGCAGTACGCCCGCGACCGCGCCCACAAGCACGCTCACGCGGTGCGCGAGATCGCCGACGCCCGCGTGCACGGGCATCACGCACGAGCCGCCGACCTTGCATCCGGGTGGAACCAGGCGGACGATCTGTTCCCGGACCTCGATGCGCGGCGTCTGCAACCGACGGGTCGGGAGGTGCGGGCGTGAAGGTCCTGATGATCTCGTGGGAGTACCCGCCCGTGGTGGTCGGCGGCCTCGGTCGCCACGTCCACCATCTCGCGGTGGAACTGGCCGCGGCCGGACACGAGGTGGTGGTCCTCTCCCGCCGCCCCACGGGTTCCGACGCGGCGACCCACCCCACCGTGAGCACGGTCGCCGAGGGCGTGCTCGTCGTCGCCGTGGCCGAGGATCCGGCGCACTTCACCTTCGGAGTGGACATGCTGGAGTGGACGCTCGCGATGGGTCACGCGATGGTGCGCGCCGGCCTCGCACTCTCCAAGCCCGGCATCGGCGAGGGGTGGGTTCCCGACGTCGTCCATGCCCACGACTGGCTGGTGGCGCACCCGGCGATCGCGCTCGCCGAGTACTACGACGTCCCGCTGGTCTCGACGATCCACGCGACGGAGGCCGGACGCCACAGCGGATGGGTCTCCGGCCGCGTGAACCGCCAGGTGCACTCCGTGGAATGGTGGCTGGCGCACGAATCCGATTCCGTCATCACGTGTTCCGCGGGAATGGAGGACGAGGTGGTCCGCCTCTTCGGTCCGCTTCCGTCCCCGGTCCACGTGATACGCAACGGCATCGACACCCGGACCTGGACATACCGTCCTCGCGCGGCGCGCACCGGCGCCCCGTCCCTGCTCTTCGTGGGTCGGTTGGAGTACGAGAAGGGGGTGCAGGATCTGATAGCGGCACTCCCCCGTGTCCGACGGACGCACCCCGGCACCACGCTCACCGTCGTCGGCGACGGGACCCAGCTCGACCACCTCGTCGATCTGGCGCGTGTGCACCGGGTGCGCCGGGCGGTGACGTTCGTCGGATCCCTCGGCCACGACGGCGTTCTCGGGCATCTGCACCGGGCGGACGCGCTGGTGCTGCCGAGTCGATACGAGCCCTTCGGCATCATCGCCCTCGAGGGCGCCGCGGCCGGCACACCGCTCGTCGCCTCCACCGCGGGCGGCCTGGGCGAAGCCGTCGTCGACGGCGTCACCGGGATGTCCTTCGTTCCCGGCGATGTCGGCTCCTTGGCGACGGCGGTGCGGCGCACACTCGACGACCCCGCTGCGGCACGTACCCGGAGTGACGCGGCACGTGCGCGACTCACGTCCGACTTCGACTGGCACTCCGTGGCCCGCGAGACCGCCACGGTCTACTCCACCGCGAAGCGCCGGGTGCGCTTTCCGCTGGGCAGGCCCACGATCAGCGAACGTCCACTGCCCGAACGGGACTGAGTCACTCGCTCCCGAGCGACTTCTTGCGGGCGATGTCCTCCAGTGCGGCGATGTACGCCGCGCGGTCCTCCGCGCCGGCCTCCCAGTCGGTGCGACGGTTCCGGACCACTCGTGCGGGTGCGCCGACCGCGATCCCGTAGTCGGGCACATGCCCCTTGACCACCGCGTGCGCGCCCAGGACGCAGCCGCGACCGACGACGGTCTCCCGCAGCACGGTCACCTTCGCGGCGATCCACGTGTCCGGGCCGATCCGCACGGGCGACTTGACGATGCCCTGATCCTTGATCGGCACCGTGATGTCCTCGGTCCGATGATCGAAATCGCAGATGTAGCACCAGTCGGCGACGAGGGTGGACGCACCGATCTCGATGTCGAGATAGGTGTTGACGACGTTGTCCTTGCCGAACACCACCTTGTCACCGATGCGCAGCGACCCCTCGTGGCAGCGGATCGCGTTGCCGTCACCGATGTGCACCCAGCGACCGATCTCGAGTCGCGCCAGCTCGGGCGTCGCGTGGATCTCGACGTTCTTGCCGAGGAAGACCATTCCGCGCAACACCACGTGCGGGTTCGCGGCCTTGAAACGCGCGAGGCGGTAGTACCGCACCAGGTACCAGGGCGTGTACGCCTTGTGGCCGATCACCCAGCGCAGCGACGCGAGCGTGAGGAAGCGCGCCTGGTCGGGGTCACGTCGCCGCGATCCTCGCCACCGGGTGCGCAACGGCGCGTTCCACATGCTGGTCATGGGCGGCACATTACTGTCGGCGCCGCCGCAGGGAACCCGGGGGCCGACCACCGGGGGTCGGAACCGTGACGCATCGTTTCAGCCGTTAGTCTCGTGCGAGCCGATCACCCGACATCAGGAGAGTGCATGCACGACGAGAACCCGCGTACCTCGGTGCGCACTCGTCGAGCCGGTGCCGCTCTCCTCGCGGTCGGCGCCCTCGCCCTCGGGGCCTGTGGCAGTGACTCCCGGCCCATCGACATCCTGGGCGACGAGGGCTGGCGCGGCGGTCTCGCCGACGCCCACAACTCCGCCTCCGTGACCACCGAGGGCAGTCGCTCCCTCGCTCTCGACTGGACCCGCCCTCTCGGCGCTCCCACGTCCACACGTCCCTCCGTCGCGCCCAACGGTCAGATCACGGTGACGATGACCGGAGACGCCGGCTGCGCGCTCGGATCGTTCCAGGGCGAGACCGGACGCAAGCGGTTCTGCAACTCGCTCGGACCCTCCGGCGTCTCGTCGACCGCGGTCGCCGACTCGGCGTCCAACCTCTACGCCGGTGACGACGGCAGCATGAGCTCGATCAACCAGAACGGTCAACTGCGCTGGCGCACACCGGTCTACGGGGTACCGCGCACCCCGCAGTTCCTGCCCGACGGCAACGTCCTGGTGGTCACCCAGTTCGGTCAGATCAACGTGCTGAGCAACCAGACCGGGAACGCGGTCGCACCCGTACTGGACCTGAACCCCAATCCCACGCCCCTGGACGCGCCGAACACCACGCTGCGGCCCGCGGACGACGGTCTGCTGGCCTGCCTGGGCGGTGGGCCGGACTGCGCCGTCGCGGCGGCACCGGCCGTCGACCTGGAGTCCTCGACCGTCTACCTCATCCTGTGGCGCGCCGGCGCCATCGCTCCCCAGCTCGTGGCGCTCTCCTATACCGGCGGGGACTCCCCCGGGCTCACCGAGGCGTGGTCGTCGCCCCTGCTTCCCGCCGCCGTGACATCGAGCCCCGTGGTGTCACCCGACGGTGACCGCGTGTACCTCACGGACGTCGAGGGCACCGTGCGGGCGTACTCCACCGAGGACGGCTCCGAGATCTGGTCCTACTTCGTCGGTGACCGTGCGGCAGGAAGTGTGTCCGTCGCTGCGGACGGCACCATCGTCCCCGCGGGCGGCGCGGGGTCGCATCTGCGGGCGATCCGCGATGCGGGCGAGCGACCCGAGACGCTGTGGGAGCGGCCAGATCTCGTGACACAAGGTTCCTCCGCACTGGCGGGTGGCACCACGGGCTTCACGGTGGTCGGCGACGGTGACGGGCTGGCACTCGTCACCTTCGACACGGCCACCGGCGAGACGGTCGACACGGACGCGCTCCCCGGCGCCGAGGGCTACAGCCCCGGAGTCGTCGTCGGCTCGGACGGCGAGGTGGTCGTCCCGACCGCGCTGGGATCCCTCTACTCGTTCCGCTGAGGCCCGGTGCGCGGCCCGCACACGAAGGCCACCCCCGAGCGCCCGATCCGGGTGATCACGAGCCCCAGCGGCACGGTGCCCCGGAGATCGAGCCGGGGGCGCAGCAACGCAGGATCGACGTCGATGCCACGGACGAGAATCTCGAGCGACCCGCATCCCAGCTCCGCGAGCCGCTTGCGCAACACCTTCTCGGTGAAGGGCAACCTGTCGAGGATCTCGAAGCCCGTCGCCCCCTCCGGTATCGCGTCTCCCGTGAGGTGCGCGATGCGTGGATCCAGTTGCCACAGTCCATGTCTCGCGGCGTAGTGGCGCACGAGACCGGCCCGCACGACGGCGCCGTCGGGATCGACGATGTACCTGCCCGGGGCACGATCGTCGTCGATGGCGTCCGAGTCGGCGTCCGTCACCTCCCACGCGGAACCGTCCGACCGGAGCACCGTCGCGCGGCGACGCACAGCGGGGTCCGCCACCTCCCCCAGCCAGAGGCACGCCTCGCGGACGGCGCCGTCGAGGGAGACGAGTTCGACCTCGGCCCGCGTGTGTCGGTTCGCGAGGTCGAGACGGTCGATGTCGAGACCCGGTGCGCACTTGACCACCAGGTCGCGGCCGGCATAGGCGTCGAGGAGGTCCGGTAGCGGGGGTTCGAGGGCTGCGGGGTCGTGACGGCGGCGGCCGCCGGCGCGGCGGCCGGGGTCGGCGACGACGACGGTGCCGCGCGTGGTGGGGACGACCGCGTCGGCACGCAGCACGGCCACGTCGGGAACGTTGTGTCGTGCCATGGCCAACCGCACCGGATCGAGATCGCTACCCACCACGATGTCCGCGACCGAGTGCAGGGTGTGCAGTTCGGTGCCGATCGAGCAGGTGACGTCGTGGATGCGACGTCCGCGCAGCCGCTCGGCCCGGTGCCGGGACACCTGTTCGGTGGTGGCCTGCTGCACCGCGTCGTCGGTGACCAACCACGTTCCGGCGAACGGCAGCTTGGTCGCGGCCTTGCGACGCAGGGTGACCGTCTCGATCAGCGCGGCGGCGCGGTCACCGAAGGCGCTGCGGATCCGGCCGATGTCCGAGACCAGCGTGGCGGGCGTCAGCGCACGGTCACCGACCGCGGCCAGCGCGTCGGACGCCCCGGCCAGGTACTCGACGTCGTCGAGGTCGAACGAGTATCCCACCGACGCGTCAGAGCGCGCCGGTGTCCGGCTTCGTGCCCGTGATCATCACGTTGTAGAAGTAGCCACGGGGCACGACGTGGTGCAGCACGTTCTCGTCGAGCCAGGACAGCGACTTCCAGCCGTTGAACGCGAACCTCGCCCAGCCCCAACCCAGCTTCTCCGCCGGCACCGCCGCCTCGAAGGTGCGGACCGGCCAGCCCAGCAGCGCTGCGGCGAACTCCTCGGTCTTGGCCTGCACGTCGTCCGCACCGGCGGCGACGGCGATGTTCTCGAGCTCCGTCGGGTCGAAGGTGTGCAGATCGACGACGGCCTCGAGTGCCGCGGCACGGGACGACTCGTCCAGCTCCTGCTGCGGGCGACGCCAGTCCGCGAGGAACGGCAACCGCGTCGTGCGGGTCGTGGCCTCCCACGTGAGACGCCCCAGCCACCGCGCGTAGAAGTTGCCCACCGTCGTCGGCTCGCCCGCGAACACGAACCGGCCGCCGGGCTTGAGCACGCGCAGCACCTCGCGCAGAGACTGCTCCACGTCCGGGATGTGGTGCAGCACCGCGTGACCGACGACGAGATCGAACGTGTCGTCCTCGTACGGGATGGTCTCGGCATCGGCGACGCGGCCGTCCACGTCGAGGCCCAGGTTCTCGGCGTTGCGCAGCGCGACCTTGACCATGCCCGGCGACAGGTCCGTGACCGACCCGGTCGCGGCGACGCCGCTCTGCATGAGGTTGAGCAGGAAGAAGCCGGTACCGCAGCCCAGTTCCAGCGCGCGACCGTACGGCAGGGCCTCGGATCCGGCCACCGCGTCGAAACGGCCGCGGGCGTAGTCGATGCAGCGCTGGTCGTAGGAGATCGACCACTTGTCGTCGTAGGTCTCCGCTTCCCAGTCGTGGTAGAGCACCTGGGCCAGCTTGGTGTCCGACCGTGCGGCCTGCACTTCCTCGGCACTCGCGTGCGGGCGCGGCGCCGGATCCGACGGTGCGGTCGAGGCGGCGGTGTCGGTGTGCGGTTCACGAGCGGTCATGGAAGGGAACCCTATCTGAACGAGTGCGGGAGGCTAGTTGCCGGTGAAGTCGGCCTTGCCCGGGCCGTTCTCGAGGAACGACGCCATGCCGATCGCGCGGTCCTCGGTTCCGAACAGCGAGGCGAAGACGTGCGCCTCGATCTTCAGGCCAGTCGCGAGGTCGGTGTCCAGACCCTCGTCGATCGCCGCCTTGGCTGCGGCGAGGGCGCGCGAGGCACCGCGGACGAACTGACCGGCCCACGTGCGCGCCGCCTCGTACACGGCATCGGGGGCCACCACCTCGTCCACGAGACCGACGGCGAGCGCCTCCTCGGCCCCGACGAAACGGCCGGTGAACACCATGTCCTTCGCGCGGCTCGGGCCGATCAGCCGGGCGAGTCGCTGGGTGCCGCCACCGCCGGGAATGACGCCGAGCAGCACCTCGGGGACGCCGAGCTTCGCGTTGTCGCCCGCGATGCGGCGATCGGCACCGAGGGCGACCTCCAGACCGCCGCCGAGGGCGTATCCGGTGATGGCGGCGACGGTGGGCTTCGGGATGGACGCGATCGCTCCGAGACCGGCCTGCAGAGCGCCGATCGCGTCGGTCATCTGACCCGCGGACATCTCCGCCATCTCCTTGATGTCCGCGCCGGCGGCGAACACCTTCTCACCGCCGTACACGATGACCGCCTTGACGTCCGGATCCTCGGCGGCGGCCCGCGACACCTCGAGGAGCTCACCCTGCACCTGGCGGTTCAGAGCGTTCATCGGCGGCCGGGAGAGCCGGATGGTGCCGATGCCGTCGGTCACGTCGAGAGTCACGAATTCAGCCATGGCCAGCACGCTAGCTGTTCGACGTCCGCTCGGTGCGTGGGGGGAGGTCGGCGCGATACTCGTCGGCGCCGTCGAAGTTCACCCGCACGGATCCACCCGATCCGCTGATGACGGGCTGCACCGGCGCCAGATCGGCCTCTGCGGCCATGGCCTCGGCCACCGACCCGTGACCGGCGAGATGCCGCAGGCACGCCCAGGTGGGCGGCATCAGCATGCGGTCGCCGCGACGGAACTCGTCGAGGGCATCCGCGGGCCGCACCCACGCGGCGTCGACGGCCTCGGACGTCTCGCCGTCGGGACGTTGCCCGGACGGGAGCGCCGCGACGAAGAAGCGGGTGTCGTACCGACGGGTCGTCTCGCCCTCGGGCGTGATCCAACGGGCGTGCGGGCGCAGCAGATCGGAGCGCACCACCAGGCGGGTCTCGGCCAGGAACTCACCGAAAGAGATCTCATGCTTCTCGACGGCACGACGCCGGTCGGCGTGATCGGACGTGTCCGCGACGACGGTGTGCGCGTCGGGCCCGGCGAACAGGACACCGCACTCCTCGAAGGTCTCGCGCACCGCGGCGAGCACCAGGGCCCGCGCCGCGGCGTCGTCGTCGGTGCCGAACCGTGCCGCCCACCACGCGGGTGACGGGCCGGCCCACCGGTCCTCCCCGTCCGCGGGCGTGCGATCGGTCGGATCCACACCGCCGCCCGGGAAGACCGTCATGCCGGCGGCGAACGCCATCCGTCCGACTCGCCGCTGCAGGAAGACCTCGAGCCCTGCCGGCGCATCGCGCAGCAGGATGACGGTGGAGGCGTCCCGCAGCGCGACCGGTTCGGTCACCGCGCTCGCCGATGGGACGACCGCGACCGCTTGCGCCGCGCGAAGAAGCGCCCGTCGGTGCGCTCGAGGGCGATGGCCTGACTGAACGCGGTGGACAGGTTCTCCTCCGTGATGACGTCGTCGATGAGACCCTGCGCCACGACTCCGCCCTCCTTGAGCAGCATCGCGTGGGTGAAGCCCGGTGGGATCTCCTCCACGTGGTGCGTGATCAGCACCGTCGCGGGGGCGTCGGGGTCGAGTGCGAGGTCGGTGAGGATGGCCACGAGATCCTCGCGGCCTCCGAGGTCGAGACCCGCGGCCGGCTCGTCGAGCAGCAGCAACTCGGGGTCCGTCATCAGAGCGCGGGCGATCAGGACACGCTTGCGTTCGCCCTCGGACAGCGTCCCGAAGGTCCGGCGAGCGAGATGCTCGATACCGGCCGTCTCGAGCATGTCGACCGCACGCTCGTCGTCCACCTCGTCGTACTTCTCACGCCAGCGACCGAGCACCGCGTACCCCGCCGACACGACCAGATCGGCCACCACCTCGTCGGACGGGATGCGTCCGGCGAGAGCAGAGGACGACAGGCCGATGCGCGGCTTGAGTTCCGAGATGTCGACGTGCCCGAGCGTCTCGCCGAGCACGTGCGCGGTGCCGGAGGTCGGGTAGATCTCCGCCGCGGCGACGCGCAGCAGCGTGGTCTTGCCCGCACCGTTCGGTCCGAGGACCACCCACCGCTCGTCCAGCTCCACGTTCCAGGAGACGGGGCCGACGAGGGTCGTCCCTCCGCGGACGACGGAGACATCGGCGAGTTCGACGAGCAGGTCTGGGTCAGGAGAGGACACGCCTTCCATCTTCCCGCACGCGCGGGGTGCATCCACGGCAGGATCAGCACGCGTGTCGCACGAACAGAACTCACCGAAGTCCGCCGCCGCGTCGGGCAGGCCCTTCCCGTTGGGCGCCCACCCCGTGGAGGGCGGCGTCTGCTTCGCCGTGCACGCACCCGACGCGCACGCCGTCGAGGTGTGTCTGGTGGACGGGTCGGGCCCCGACTCACGGGAGTCGCGTCACCTCCTCACCCAGCGCACGTACGGCATCTGGCACGGTGTGGTCGCCGAGGCCGGCGTCGGATCCGTCTACGGCTACCGCGTCTCCGGACCGTGGAATCCCGAGGCCGGTCACCGGTTCGATCCGCACAAGATCCTTCTCGACCCCTACGCACGGCGCATCGTCGGCAGCCTCGGCGACGCGCGAGCCCTCCTGCCGTATCGCGACGACCCGTTCGGACCGCAGTCGACGGTCGACTCGCTGGGACACGCTCCCCTCGCGGTGGTCACCGCTCCCCTGCCGGCCTCGGACGCACCGCGACTCGAGACCGACTGGGACCGCACCGTCGTGTACGAGGTGCACGTCGGGTCGTTCACCGGTGCCCATCCGGACGTCCCCGAGAATCTACGCGGCACCTACCTCGGACTCGTTCACCCTGCGGTGCTCGAGCACCTTCGTACGCTGGGTGTGACGGCGGTGGAACTGCTTCCGGTGCACGCGTGCCTCACCGAACCCGGTGTGCGCGCCCGAGGGATGCGCAACCACTGGGGCTACAGCACCGGCTCGTACTTCGCCGTCGAACCGTCGTACGCCTCGGTCCCCGGCGCCGAGGTCACCGAGTTCCGCACGATGGTGGACACGCTGCACGAGGCGGGTATCGAGGTGATCCTCGACGTCGTCTACAACCACACCTGCGAGGGCGGTGTCGACGGCCCCTCCCTCTCGTGGCGCGGCCTGGACGCGCGCGGGTACTACCTGCTGGACGCCCGCGGTCACGACATCGATCTGACGGGATGCGGCAACACCGTCGACGCCGCGTCCCCGGCCGTCGTCCGGATGGTCTGCGACTCGTTGCGGTACTGGGTCACCGAACTGGGGGTCGACGGCTTCCGCTTCGATCTCGCCAGCACTCTGGGCAGGCCGGGCGGATGGCGCTTCGATCCGCACGCCCCGATGTTGAGCGCCATCGCCGCCGACCCGATCCTGTGCCGTGCCAAGCTGATCGCCGAGCCGTGGGACGCGACCGGGCCCGGGTACCAGGTCGGCGGGTTCGGCGGCGTGTGGAGCGAGTGGAACGACCGCTACCGAGACACGCTGCGCCGCTTCTTCGCCGGGCACGGCGGTGTGCGTGAGCTGGCGTCACGCCTCGCGGGATCCGAGGATCTGTTCGCGCCGACCGGACGCAGGCCGTGGGCGTCCGTCAACTTCGTCACCGCTCACGACGGCTTCACCGCGCGAGACCTGGTGTCCTACAACGCCAAGCACAACGAGGCCAACGGCGAGTCCAACCGCGACGGCACCGACAACAACCTCTCGGTGAATCACGGCGTCGAGGGCGAGACCGAGGACCCCGCCGTGCTCGCGGCGCGCGATCGACACGTGCGTGCGCTGCTGTCGACCCTGGCCCTGTCCACCGGGACACCGATGTTCCTGGCCGGCGACGAACTGGGACACACGCAGCACGGCAACAACAATGCCTACTGCGTGCCGCAGGAAACATCGGCCGCGGATGCGCACGCGATCGACTGGTCGAGACGGGACGACGCCCTGACGGCGACTCTGGGACGAGCACTGCGGCTGCGTCGATCGGCACCCGTTCTGCGCCAACAGGAGTTCTTCGCCGGTCGTGACACACCCAGCGGCGAACCGGATCTCATGTGGTTCGACCACGACGGGGCCGAGATCGTCGGCGATCGGTGGAACGACGATCACGCCCGGACCCTGCAGGCCTGGGTCGACGGATCCGACGTGCGCATCCCCGCGCTCCGACACGCAGGGGTCGAGGCGGAGACCTTCGATTCGGCTCTGCTGGTGGTGCACTCGGGAGGCGATGCGAACATCGTCCTCCCCGATCACCGTCGACACGGGCCGGACGAGGCACCCGGTTACGTTCCCGTCTTCGACTCCGCGACACCCGACGGTCGACCGGTGGACGCGTCGCCCGTCACCGCGGGAAGCACCGTCCGAGTGGCCGGTCCGATCGTGCTCGTCTACATCTCGACGATCCCGTCCTGACTCAGGCGGTGCGCGGGACGTCCAGCTCGGCGATCACGGTCATCGACCCGGGGGCGACCTCCGTGTAGCCGGCGTCCCGCACGCCGACGGCGGTGCCGCGCTCGCACTCGGCCACGAGGCGAGACCAGGTCTCGGCATCGGCATCACGAACGCTGACGGCCCACTGCGCGTCCTGCCACACCCGGACGTCCTCGACCGTCATGGCACCGGCAGCGAGCATCACGGCGTGTCCCACCTGGGCGGCGGTCTTGCCGACGGTCATCTCGAGCTCCGCGTCCACCCAGAGCCGCACGGCACCCTCGGCGTGCGGTCCCGGGTCGTCGGCCGGCAGGTCGGTGCCTCCCACCTGGAGCTTGCGCAGCCTCGAGTCCAGATCACCCACACGGCACGGCACGTAGGCCCGAGCCGACGCCCCGCCCGCGTCGACGGTCACGCCGTCCACCTCCTGCGCCGCCGTCCACTGCGCGCCCCGCGCGCGACGGGACACCTTGCGGATCCGCGCACCCAGCCACGCCGTGTACTCCTCGTGCCAGGGACCGCCCGGGGCGATGCGCTCGTCCAGGCACACCTGCAGCGTCGCGGACGCCGCCGCGGCCAGCAGGTCGGACCGGGCCGGCGGATCGACCTTGGGGATGTGGAGCACCAGCGGCATCGCGCGCACGTCGGCAGGATCGGGCGGATCGACTCGCGAGCCGTAGGAACCGGCCGCACTCGTCCCGGCCACCAGCACCGCGTGGCGCTCCTCGAGGGTGGACGGCCGGACGTCCTCCAGGGGACCCTCGTCGATCACGGGATGGGGATGCGGCGAACCCCGCCGTCGAGGGAGTCGGCGGCCTCGATCTCACTGCGGGTGACACCGAGGACGAAGAGCAGCGCGTCGAGGAACGGATAGGACAGCGCCGCGTCCGCGACCTCGCGCAGCGCCGGCTTCGCGTTGAAGGCGATGCCGAGACCCGCCGCGGTGAGCATGTCGATGTCGTTGGCACCGTCGCCGACCGCCACCGTCTGCTCCATCGGCACACCGACCTGTGAGGCGAACTGGCGCAGCGCCACCGCCTTCGCCGCGCGATCGACGACATCGCCGATCACGCGGCCGGTGAGCTTGCCGTCGACGATCTCCAGGGTGTTCGCCTTCACGAAGTCCAGTTCGAGCTCGTGCGCCAAGCCCTCGATCACCTGCCGGAAACCGCCCGACACCACGCCGCAGTGATAGCCGAGTCGTCGCAACGTCCGAATGGTGGTGCGCGCGCCCGGCGTGAGCTCGAGATCCTCGGCGACGTCGTCGATGACCGATGCGTCCAACCCGGCCAGGGTCGCGACTCGACGGTGCAGTGACTCCGCGAAGTCGATCTCGCCTCGCATGGCCGCCTCGGTGACGGCTCGGACCTCGTCCTCGACTCCGGCCCGCGCCGCGAGCATCTCGATGACCTCGCCCTGCACCAGCGTCGAGTCGACGTCGAACACGATGAGGCGCTTCGCTCGACGAGCCAGTCCGGACCGTTCGACGGCGACGTCGATACCGACTCCGGCAGCCACGGTCGCGAGCGCCGACCGCAACGCCTCGTCGGCCTCGTCGCTCGACAGCCCGCCCTCCTCCTGCGGACGGGCCGAGACCAACAGCTCGAGTCCCGTCACCGGGTAGTCGGCGATACCGCGGATCGAGTCGATGTTGGCGCCCTGTCGCGCGAGTTCACTCGACAGCACGCTGATGGCTCGCGCGGTGACGGGCCGTCCCAACACGACGACGACGTGGGTGGAGAGGGGCGAACGACCGTGCGCTCCCCCGACCTCGACGTCGACGTGGACACCCACCGTGCCCATGGCCTCCTCGAGGTGCTCCTGCAAACTCTCGACGTCCCCGGGGCAACTGCCCAGGACACCGAGCGTCAGGCGACCGCGAATGACCACCTGCTCCACGTCCACGACGCTGACGTCGTGTCGCGCCAGCGAGGCGAAGAGCACGGATGTGACACCGGGCTTGTCACCGCCGGTGACCGTCACGAGCACGGACGTCGGCGGGGGTGGTGTCTCCACCATCGAGGTATCTCCTTGTCACACGAAAAGCCCCTCACCGTGAGGAGAGGGGCTCGTCGCTGGAACGGTCGTGGAACGAGAGGACTACTTGTCGCGGTCGCCCGAACCTTCGTGATCGCTGGTCGCGATCGGCGCGCGGCGTGCCTGCTCGAGCACCTCGGTGGTCTTGCCTCCACCGTGGCCCGGTCCCACATGCGCTTCGTCTCGCATGCGTTCGACCATGTGCGGGTAGTGCAGCTCGAACGCGGGGCGCTCGGAGCGGATACGCGGGAGCTCCACGAAGTTGTGGCGCGGCGGCGGGCAGCTGGTCGCCCACTCCAGGGAGTTGCCGTAGCCCCACGGATCGTCGACCGTGACGACCTCGCCGTAGCGGTAGCTCTTGAAGACGTTCCAGAGGAACGGCAACGTCGAGGCGCCGAGGACGAAGGCACCGACCGTCGAGATCGAGTTGAGCACCGTGAAGCCATCGGACGGGAGGTAGTCCGCGTAGCGACGCGGGAATCCCTCGGCGCCGAGCCAGTGCTGCACCAGGAACGTGGCGTGGAAGCCGACGAAGGTGGCCCAGAAGTGCCACTTGCCGAGAGCCTCGTCCATCATCCGGCCCGTCATCTTCGGGAACCAGAAGTAGATACCGGCGTAGGTCGCGAACACGATCGTGCCGAACAGCACGTAGTGGAAGTGCGCCACCACGAAGTAGGAGTCGGTGACGTGGAAGTCGATGGGCGGGCTGGCGAGCAGCACACCGGACAGACCACCGAAGAGGAACGTGACCAGGAAGCCGACCGAGAACAGCATCGGCGTCTCGAACGTCAGCTGGCCCTTCCACATCGTGCCGATCCAGTTGAAGAACTTCACACCCGTCGGGACAGCGATGAGGAACGTCATGAAGGAGAAGAACGGCAGCAGCACCGCACCGGTCGCGTACATGTGGTGGGCCCACACGGCGATGGACAGCGCCGCGATGGCGATGGTGGCGTAGATCAGGCCCGTGTAACCGAACAGCGGCTTACGGGAGAAGACCGGGAAGATCTCCGACACGATGCCGAAGAACGGCAGCGCGATGATGTACACCTCGGGGTGACCGAAGAACCAGAACAGGTGCTGCCACAGCAACACACCGCCCGTGGCCGGATCGAACAGGTGCGCACCCAGGTGTCGGTCGGCCGCCAGTCCCAGCAGTGCCGCGGTGAGCAGCGGGAAGGCGAGCAGCACGAGGATCATCGTCACGAAGATGTTCCAGGTGAAGATCGGCATCCGGAACATGGTCATGCCCGGGGCACGCAGGCAGATGACCGTCGTGATCATGTTCACGCCACCGAGGATGGTGCCGAGGCCCGAGAGCGCGAGGCCCATGATCCAGAAGTCCGCGCCCACGCCCGGCGAGTGCACGGCGTCGGTGAGCGGCGTGTAGGCCGTCCAGCCGAAGTCTGCAGCGCCACCGGGGGTGATGAAGCCCGCCGAGGCGATGAGTGCGCCGAACAGGTACAGCCAGTAGCTGAACGCGTTCAGACGTGGGAACGCCACGTCGGGCGCACCGATCTGCAGCGGGAGGATGTAGTTGGCGAACGCGAACACGATGGGCGTCGCGTACAGCAGCAACATGATCGTGCCGTGCATGGTGAAGAGCTGGTTGTACTGCTCGTTCGACAGGAACTGCATGCCCGGGAGGGCGAGCTCCGCACGCATGAGCAGGGCGAGGACGCCACCGAACAAGAAGAAGCCGAACGACGTGACCATGTACATGATCCCGAGCGTCTTCGGATCGGTGGTCGTCACCATCTTGTGGATGAACGATCCCTTGGGCCCCATACGGGGCGGGTACGGCCGTGAAGCCGTCAGCTCGGGGACTGGCTGGGGCGCTAGGGCAGTCACTGATCCTCCTGAAAGCGCGTCTCCCCGTGCCCGAGGTGGACGCATGAAATTCGTGCGCTCTATGGATCGTAACCCCATGACACACGAACTGCGGCACGGGTCCTACGAAGTGTCGTACTTCCACCCGGGTGTCGCATTTTCCGGCCCGCGGGAGGCCCTCTTCCGAGAGCCTCCACGACCGGAGCACGGCCTGCCCGCCACTCGCCGAGCGACCGGCTTCCGGACTGCCCGTAAGGTCTCGGCCATGTCGGATCGCTCTCGTCGTCACGCTCGATCGGTCGTCGCCCTCGCGACGATTCCCGCGATGCTCGCCCTCTCTGCCTGCGGCGACACCTCGAGTGACGACGCCTCCACCATTGTGCGGACCACCACGAACGTGGCCGGAGCCGGCGTCGTCGGCATCGAACGTGGCACCGCCGGCCTGTGCGCGCTCCCGCAGCCGGTCGACTCGGTCGGTCAGCAAGGTGACACCCGGCTCGTCGTCGGCAGCGGCCGTGCGACCACGGTGCCCGCCGATCCGCAACGTGTCGTGGTTCTCACCATGACGGCACTCGACGCGTCGTGCGCCGTCGGCACCTGGGAGCGCGTCGTCGGCGCACCCACGGCGCCGCTCGCTCCCACCGCTCCCCCGTCCGGCCTGCTGCGCCCGGACTACCTCGGCACCGGCATCGCCGAGATCGCCGGCGTCGGACCCGAGGGCTCCCCCGACGTCGACGCGATCCGAGCACTGGCTCCGGACGTCATCATCGGCGGCGACGCCCTCGACCCCGCCGTCACCGCGCAACTCGACGGCATCGCCCCGACCGTTCTCACGCGCGCGTCGTCGTCGTGGCTCGAACGGTCCACGCTCGCGGCCGCGGCGATGGGACGACGTGACGCCGCCACCCGTGCGACGGAGCAGTACCGCGCACGCGCCGAGACCGTGGGCCGCGAGCAGAACTCCCGCATCACCGAGGCGTCTCTCGTGCGCTTCGGCGCCGACGGCACACAACTGCTCGGCGACGACAGCTTCGCGGGGCAGGTACTCGCGCAGGCGGGCGTGCGACGACCGGGGCCTCAGCTGGGCGAGACCCGCGCACTCCCGCAGGACGATCTGTCCGACGCGGAGGGCGACCTGATCTACGTCATGTTCGACGGACAGGCGGGGCTGGAACGCGGCACCGAGGTCATGGACTCGGACGCCTGGAAGGACCTCGGCGCCGCGACGGACAGTCGCGTGTTCAGCGTCGACGACACGGTGTGGTCGGGCGAGGGCCTCGTGGCTGCGGGCGCGGTCCTCACCGACGTGTCGAACACGCTGAACGGCTACGTCTGACGCGTCGGCGGTAGCGTTCCGGGAGTGCCGATACCCGAGTTCATCACCACCCTGCGCGCCAAGATCGGTCACGATCCGCTCTGGCTCTCCGGTGTCAGTGCCGTCGTGCTCGACGCCGACGATCGGCTGCTGCTGACGCGTCGCAAGGACAACGAGCTCTGGGCCGTGGTGTCCGGCGTCCTCGAGCCCGGCGAGGAACCCGGACCGGCCGCCCTCCGGGAGATCCTGGAGGAGACGGGCGTGACGGCCGAGCTCGTGCGGTTGACGAGTGTCGACGTCACCGAGCCCATCGTCTACCCGAACGGCGACCGCACCCAGTACCTCGACGTCTGCTTCCTCGCCCGGTACGTCGCCGGCGAGGCGCGGGTCGCGGACGACGAGAACCTCGACGTGCAGTGGTTCGCGCGCGATGCGCTGCCCGCGGACATCACCGACACCTCGACTCTCCGCATCGCGAAGGCGCTGGACCACGGCCCGGAGGCCTGGTTCCGGCGGTAGGTGGCGCCGGACCGTGCCGTTCTGCCGCGTCCTGTGTGCACCGCTGCTCAGTGTCGGGCGCGCCCGCACACCCTCACCGATTTCGGCCACCTTCACCGGTCACAACCGGTGAAGGTGGCTACAACCGTTGCAGGAGGGCGCAACGGCGCACGTGCTCCGGTTTCCGCAACCCGCTCCTGCTACAACCGAAGCGGGTTGCGGGAACCGGAGCACCTCGCACTCGAGACGTGCTCACCAGACATGACTCAGGGCACCACCCGCAAAGCGGACGGTGCCCCGAGGTGAGGTGGGTCAGAAGTCCCAGTCGTCGTCCTCGGTGTTGACTGCCTTGCCGATGACGTACGAGCTTCCCGAACCCGAGAAGAAGTCGTGGTTCTCGTCGGCGTTGGGTGAGAGCGCCGACAGGATGGCCGGGTTGACGTCGCACTCGTCCTTCGGGAACAAGCCTTCGTAGCCGAGGTTCATGAGCGCCTTGTTCGCGTTGTAGCGCAGGAACTTCTTGACGTCCTCGGTCAGACCGACCTCGTCGTAGAGGTCCTGCGTGTACTCGGTCTCGTTCTCGTACAGCTCGAAGAGCAGATCGAACGTGTAGTTCTTCAGCTCCTCGCGCTCGGCGGGCGAGCGGGTCTCGAGTCCACGCTGGTACTTGTAGCCGATGTAGTACCCGTGCACGGCCTCGTCGCGGATGATCAGGCGCACGAGGTCGGCAGTGTTGGTGAGCTTGGCCCGCGAGGACCAGTACATCGGCAGGTAGAAGCCGGAGTAGAAGAGGAACGACTCGAGCAGGGTCGAGGCGACCTTGCGCTTGAGCGGGTCGTCGCCCTTGTAGTAGTCCATGACGATGGACGCCTTGCGCTGCAGATTCGGGTTCTCCTCCGACCAGCGGAACGCATCGTCGATGTCGCGCGTGGAGCACAGCGTCGAGAAGATCGACGAGTAGGACTTGGCGTGCACCGACTCCATGAACGAGATGTTGGTGTACACCGCCTCCTCGTGCGGAGTGATGGCGTCCGGGATGAGCGACACGGCGCCGACGGTGCCCTGAATCGTGTCGAGCAGCGTCAGACCCGTGAAGACGCGCATGGTGAGCTGCTTCTCGTGGTCCGTCAGCGTGTCCCAGGACGGGATGTCGTTCGAGATCGGCACCTTCTCGGGCAGCCAGAAGTTGCTGGTGAGCCGATCCCAGACCTCGGAATCCTTGTCGTCGACGACGCGGTTCCAGTTGATCGCGGAGACGCGATCGATGAGCTTCACCATGGGTACCTACCTGCTGATCGATGACTCTGCTTCACGGCTGCACCTGCGGTGCGCCGGGGACTGCGAGAAATGCGGCCGTGGCCGCGAATTGTCACTGACGGCAACACTACCCGTTGTGGCATGCCCCGGGGGCCAACACAACACCGTGTGTCTCCGACCCGTGCGCCTCATGCGCGTTCAGAGATGCGCACGAGGCTCACAACGGGCGCAGCCCGACCACTCGCCTACCCACCCCTCACGACGGAGGACGGTCGTCACCTCACGTGCGACACCGCAAGGATCGTCGACCACCTCGTCGTATCCGAAGACCAGACGCGGGCGGCCGGCAAGTTCCGCGGCATTGTCGCGTCGACGGTCGCGGAAGGCCACGCCGGGCATCGCGTGGAACCGACGGCCGTCCAGGCGAACGATCAGGTCGACGCCGACGTTCGAATAGTCGACATCCTCGAACAATGTCCGCCCGTCGACGCGAACAGGGCTCTGACGTGCACCGACGGGAAATCCATGCGCCTGCTCGACCTCGAGTGCGTACGCGAGTTCGAGAACGGACTGCACCCCGTCGGACATGTACCGCACAGCCTGTTCGAGGGCCACACGGTAGCGGTAGGGGCGACGCTTCTCGAGTCGCTCACGGATGTCGTCGAGGCGCACGATCCGACTGCTCACGGAGGACACCAGACTCGTCATCGCTTCGCGCGCAGTCGATTCGGATGTCGCAAGGTCGATCGCCGTGTCGGCCGCACGGGTTCTCGGTAGCGGCCCGTCGTGCACGATGTGTGCATGAGCGCGGGACCGATGCACCACGACCCCGGGATGTAGAACGGACCCGACGCGGGCCACCGGTCCCGTCGCCGTCACTCGGGAGCGAACCCTGGTGGGACTCTGGCACCGCGCCGAACGGCCGTAGGGAACCGTGACATGGGCGCGTGCACCCGATGAGACTCGCCGCAGACCCCACTCCTCCGCTGCGCTCCGGTGACTGAGCAAGGAGTCCGGGCCGCCGTAGAGCAGGGCGGCGCGCAGAGTCTGTTCCCGATCGAGCGGACCTGCTGCGATGGCGTAGACGCCCCGAAGAACGATCGCCCAGCGGCCCGACTCGACGTGGCGCCGAACTCTGTCTCGGCTGTACCCGAGGCCCGTCACCTGCGATTGCGTGAACAGGCCTGACTGATCGTCCAGTAGTCGATGCAGTTCATGTTCGTCCCCCCGGATGCGCATGCGGGGATGGTGCACGACCGGTACGACACCCGTCCGTGCGCCTTTTGCGCATCGTCAGATGCGCACAAGGCGCACGGGGGCGAAGCCCACTAGAGCATGCAGCTGACGCAACCCTCGACCTCGGTCCCCTCGAGGGCCATCTGGCGCAGCCGGATGTAGTACAGCGTCTTGATTCCCTTGCGCCACGCGTAGATCTGCGCCTTGTTGATGTCGCGGGTGCTCGCGGTGTCCTTGAAGAACAGCGTGAGGGACAGGCCCTGGTCGACGTGCTGCGTCGCTGCCGCATACGTGTCGATGATCTTCTCGTAGCCGATTTCGTACGCGTCCTGGTAGTACTCCAGGTTGTCGTTGGTCAGGTACGGCGCCGGATAGTAGACGCGGCCGATCTTGCCTTCCTTGCGGATCTCGATCTTCGACGCCACCGGGTGGATGGAACTGGTGGAGTAGTTGATGTACGAGATGGAGCCGGTCGGCGGGACGGCCTGCAGGTTCTGGTTGTAGATGCCGTGCTGCTGCACCGACGCCTTCAACTCGACCCAGTCGTCCTGCGTCGGGATGCTGATTCCCGACTGGGAGAACAACTCTCGGACACGCGCTGTCTTGGGCTCCCAGGCGCGCTCGGTGTACTTGTCGAAGAACTCGCCCGACGCGTACTTGGACTGCGGGAAGCCTCCGAAGTAGCTGCCGCGCTCCTTCGCCAGACGGTTCGAGGCCCGCAGCGCATGGAACAGCACGGTGTAGAAGTAGATGTCGGTGAAATCGACACCCTCCTCGCTGCCGTAGTGGATGCGCTCACGAGCGAGGTAGCCGTGCAGGTTCATCTGGCCGAGGCCGATGGCGTGCGAGGTGTTGTTGCCCTGCTCGATGGACGGCACCGAGTAGATGTGGGTCTGGTCCGACACGGCCGTCAAGCCGCGGATGGCGACCTCGATGGTCTGCGCGAAGTCGGGCGAGTCCATGGTCTTCGCGATGTTCAGCGAACCCAGGTTGCACGAGATGTCCTTGCCCACATGGCTGTACGAGAGATCCTCGTTGAACGTGGACGGCGTCGAGACCTGCAGGATCTCCGAGCACAGGTTCGAGTGCGTGATCTTGCCCTCGATGGGATTGGCCCGGTTCACCGTGTCCTCGAACATGATGTAGGGGTAGCCCGACTCGAACTGCAGCTCGGCGAGGGTCTGGAAGAACTCGCGCGCCTTGATCTTCGTCTTGCGGATGCGCGCGTCGTCGACCATCTCGTGGTACGTCTCGCTGACGTTTACGTCGGCGAAGGGCTTGCCGTAGATGCGCTCGACGTCGTACGGCGAGAAGAGGTACATGTCCTCGTTCTTCTTCGCCAGCTCGAACGTGATGTCCGGGATGACGATGCCGAGGGACAGCGTCTTGATGCGGATCTTCTCGTCGGCGTTCTCGCGCTTGGTGTCGAGGAACTTGTAGATGTCCGGGTGGTGCGCGTGCAGGTACACCGCGCCGGCACCCTGCCGCGCTCCGAGCTGGTTGGCGTACGAGAACGAGTCCTCGAGCAGCTTCATGATGGGGATGACGCCCGAAGACTGGTTCTCGATGCGCTTGATCGGCGCACCGGATTCACGAATGTTGCTGAGCAGCAACGCGACTCCGCCACCACGCTTGGACAGCTGCAGTGCCGAGTTGATGGAGCGACCGATGGACTCCATGTTGTCCTCGATGCGCAGGAGGAAGCAGGAGACGGGCTCGCCGCGCTGCTTCTTGCCCGAGTTGAGGAACGTGGGAGTGGCCGGCTGGAAGCGGCCGGCGATGATCTCGTCGACCAGGTCGGTCGCGAGAGTCTCGTTGCCGACGGCCAGCGTCAGCGCGACCATGCACACGCGATCCTCGAAGCGCTCCAGGTAGCGCTTCCCGTCGAACGTCTTGAGCGTGTAGGACGTGTAGTACTTGAACGCACCCAGGAAGGTGGGGAACCGGAACTTCTTGGAGTAGGCGTGCTCGATCAGACCCTTGACGAAGGATCGCGAGTACTGGTCGAGAACCTCTGCCTCGTAGTAGTTCTCCTCCACCAGGTAGTCGAGCTTCTCGTCGAGGTTGTGGAAGAAGACCGTGTTCTGGTTGACGTGCTGCAGGAAGTACGCCCGCGCGGCGTCCCGGTCCTTCTCGAACTGGATCTCGCCGTTCGGCCCGTACAGGTTGAGCATCGCGTTCAGAGCGTGATAGTCGAGCTCCGAGTCGTCACGGCGCGACACGGCGGGAGACGAGTCGGTGATGGTCGGTGCCATGTGCGTACTCCTGAGATCGATGATGGGCGGTACTGGTGCGGACGATCAGATGGTGCAGGTCGCGTCGAGCCGGTCCCAGAACTCGGCGAGTCCGGTGCGGACCCGCTCCACGTCCTCCGGGGTACCCATGACTTCGAAGCGATAGAGGAACGGGACCTGACATTTTGCCGAGACCACGTCCCCGGCGAAACAGTACGAATCGCCGAAGTTGGTGTTGCCCGCGGCGATGACGGCGCGAATGAGGGACCGGTTGTGCTCGTCGTTGAGGAACCGGATGACGGGCTTGGGGACGTAACTCGTGTCGCGCCCCAGCGCGGTGGTGCCGCCGCCGTAGGTCGGGAGGATCAGGACGTACGGACGGTCGATCTCCACGTCGTCGCGGGGATAGCGAACGGGGATGCGCGTCGCGGGGATCTCGAGCTTCTCCACGAACCGGTGGGTGTTCTCCGAGACGCTCGAGAAGTAGACCAGCGATTCGGACACGATGCTCCATCCTCCGCCGACTCTGCGCACTTCTTCGACATTCGCGACGGCGCGGACCGGGTGGGTCGGCCGTCAGCGGTGAGTCGGGAACTCACCCGAGCCGGCCTCCTCGTCGGAAGGCGCGGCGGACGCGCTTCAGGCAGCGGCGGTGACGAGGGTCTTGATGCGGTCGGGACGGAAGCCGGACCAGTGGTCCTCGCCTGCGACGACGACAGGTGCCTGCAGGTAGCCGAGCGCCATGACGTAGTCACGTGCCTCGGGATCCTGCGAGATGTCGATGACGTCGTACTCGATGCCCTCTTTGTCGAGAGCGCGGTACGTGGCCTTGCACTGCACGCAGGCGGGCTTGGTGTAGACGGTGACGGTGGTGGCGCTCATGAATCCTCTTCTCCGCATCCTGTGTCCGGATGCGCTCGCTGTTCGCCCGAGAGCTGTCCTGCACTGCTGCTGTGGGATCGCACTGGAGAAAGCGAGACCCGCCGACTCTGCCGTGCACACCACTGACAACCTGTCCGAGAGACCGGGCCGGACCCGCATCCACCCCTCCGAAAAGGGGGTGATGCGGGCCTCGAGCCGTTGTGGCCTCTCGGTGTTCAAGACACTACACCTAGTGTCCGACAGTGCAAGGCAACACCACACTTTGTAATGACACTGGTGGAATTACCTGGTCGGACGCGAAAAACTCCGGCGTGTCGCGACCCCTCGGGCGCGTCGTGAGACCGCGCTGCGGACGGGGCCTCGAGCCTCAGGCGTCGACGAGCTCCGCGCGGGTGAGCGCCGTGACGACCTCGGCGATGTCCGCGGCGATCTGTGAGTTGTCACGGGGATGGCCCCCGTCGATCGCGGCCACCACGCCACCGATGGCGAGATCGACGTCGTCGAGCACGCTCGCGCCGGCGATCCGCGCCGCCTTCTCCGTGTCCTCCTTGGCCCACCGGGCGCCGTTCGAGCTCGGCGAGGAACTGATGACGGCGGTCGGCTTGGTGGAGATGGCGCCGCTGCCGTAGGGGCGGGAGAGCCAGTCGATGGCGTTCTTGAGTACTGCGGGGATGGTGCCGTTGTACTCGGGCGTGAGCAGCAACACGGCGTCGGCGTCCTGGACGGCCGCGCGCAGAGCGGTCACGGTGTCGAGCGAGGCGACCGACTCGGGGGTGTCGATGTCCTCGTTGTAGAACGGAAGGTCTCCGAGGCCCTCGTGGATGACGACCTCGACGCCCTCGGGTGCGACTGACGCGGCGGTCTCGGCGAGACGACGGGTGATGGAGGCGGCGCGGAGGCTGCCGACGAGTGCGATGACGCGGCTCATGGGTGGGTCCTTTCGACGAAGTGTGTCCGTGATCTACAACCGGACCGTAGTCCACTTTCTTCCGTGACGCGCTATCCTGACGATGTGACACATGCCCCTCTGCCGATGGCGGCCGACGACAGCGAGCGCTGCGACGCCGCGCGCAACCGCCGTCTGCTCCTCGACGCCGCGATCGGGCTGGTCGACGAGCGCGGAGCGGACTCCGTCACCATGGACGCCGTGGCAGCCCGCGCAGGTGTGGGCAAGGGCACCGTGTTCCGTCGGTTCGGCAGTCGTGCGGGTCTGATGTTCGCTCTTCTGGACCACACCGAGACCGAACTCCAACAGGCCTTCCTCTTCGGTCCTCCCCCGCTGGGCCCCGGCGCACCACCGCTCGATCGACTCGTCGCGTTCGGCCGTGCCCGCCTCGACCTGGTCGCCGTGCAGGGTGAGGTGCTGCGGGCAGCCGAGAACTCGCCCGTCTCGCGCTTCTCCGCGCCCGCCCACGCGGTCGGCCTGACCCACGTGAGCACACTGCTGCGGCAGATCGGCGTGTCGGGCGATGTCACGTTGCTGGCCTACGCGCTGCTCGCCCCGCTCGAGGCCACTCTGGTGCTGCACCTGCAACGCGACGCCGGAATGACCACCGAGCGCCTCGCCGACGGCTGGGAGGATCTCGCCCGCCGCATCGCCTCCGCCTGACCTCAGGCCAGCGCGAGGGTCCGCGTCGCGGCGTCGGCCAGTGCCACGCCGTAGCTCCGGCCGTGACCCGCCGCGTGCACTGCGAGGGGATGCAGCTGATGCAGAGGCACCCGTTCCTCGGCACCCGGAGCGAGCTCGTGCTGCTCCTGATAGCCGTCGAGAAGGTGCTCGAGGTGCGGACAGCCGAAGAGAGACAGCATGGCGAGGTCCGTCTCGCGGTGTCCGCCGTGCGCCGCGGGGTCGATGAGCGTCACGCCGCCGGGCGTCCAGAGCACGTTGCCGGTCCACAGGTCGCCGTGCAGACGCGCCGGAGGGTCGGTCGAGTCGAACGACCCGTCCGCGACGACGGAGCAGGCACGCTCCACGAGGTCGGCCTCGTCCCGCGTGACCGTGCCGGCGTCGACCGCGACACGGAGATACGGCAGCACCCGTTCCTGCGCGTAGAACTCACCCCAGCGGTCGTGCTCCACCGACGACATGGTGCGCGATCCGATGAACAGCGTTCCGTCGAAACCTGCAGGCGGCGAGCCGAACCGGGGGGCACCGCTGTCGTGGGTGCGGGCGAGCAGTGCGCCGAAGCGGCGAGCAGCGTCCGGCGTCGGCCGGACGGAGTCGAGGCGTTCGAGAACGATGTGGTCGGCCGCGACCTCGAGGACGTCGACCGTAGGCGCTCCCCCGTCGGCGAGCCACCGCAGACCTGCAGCTTCGGCGGCGAAGAAGTCGGGATGCGCGTCCTCACGCCGTTTGACGAACGCCATCTCTAGCCGCCGGCGAAGGGCGGGAGGACGTCGATCCGGGAACCGACGGGGTAGGCCTCGTCGCGGACCATCTCGTCGCCGATGAGGAACACCGCCACGTCCAGCACACGATTCAATTTCTGCCCGTGGCGTCCACGCAGCGCCGACTTCACGTCCGCCACGGTCGCGCCGACCCTCAGGTCGTACGACTCCTGTGTGGTGCCCGCAGCGTCCGCGGCCCCCGCGAAGTACCGCACGTCCACAGTCACGGACTCAACCACCGATGGCACCCATCGAGCGTTCCGGCGGCACGAAGTCCTCACGTTCCATCCCGTGGCCGGCCCACTTGTTCCACATCGCTCCACGCCAGAGGTCCGCGATCTCCTCGTCGGTCGCACCCCCGCGCAACGCCACCCGCAGATCGGTCTCGGAGTCGCTGAACAGGCAGGACCGCACGGTCCCCTCCGCCGTCAACCGGGTCCGGTCGCAGTCGGCGCAGAAGGACCGGGTGACCGAGGCGATGATGCCCACCGTGGCGGGGCCACCGTTCACGGTCCACTCCTCGGCGGGCGCGGACGGATCGGTGCGGCCGATCTCGGTGAGCGTGAACCGCTCCCCGAGCAGCTCGAGCAGTTCCGCCGCCGACACCATCGTCGAGCGCGCCCACTCCCGGTCGGCGTCGAGCGGCATCTGCTCGATGAACCGCAGATCGACACCTCGGTCCAGGCACCATTGCACCAGGTCCTGAGCGCCGTGCAGAGTCTCGCGCATGAGAACGGCGTTGATCTTGACCGGCGTCAGTCCGGCCGCCAGGGCCCCGTCGATGCCGCCGAGCACGGCGGGCAGCCGGTCCCGCCGGGTCAACGATGCGAAGTGCTTGCGGTCGATCGTGTCGAGAGAGACGTTGACTCGGGTCAGACCCGCCTCGCGAAGACGCTCCGCTCGGCGTTCGAGGCCGATGCCGTTGGTGGTCATCGACAGTTCGACACCGGGTGCGTGCTGAGAGGTCAGGGCAATGATGTCCACGATGTCCTTGCGGACCAACGGCTCGCCGCCGGTGAAGCGGACCTCGCGCACACCGAGGAGTCGATCGGCGACGCCGACGAGGCGGGCTATCTCCTGCGCGGTGAGCAGCTGTTCGAACTCCAGGTTCGGCAGCCCCTCGGCCGGCATGCAGTAGGTGCATCTCAGCGAGCACTTCTCGGTGACCGAGATGCGCAGGTCCCGCGCGATGCGACCGAAACTGTCCAGCAGGTGCGGAACGTCCGGACGGCCGACCATGGACGGCGCGCGCACGACACCGGGCAGGCTGGGAATTCCCATGCTCACCGTCGTCATCCGATCACCTCCACTGGCCGTTCACGTCAGTATGCCCGTTCGGGGCAACGGGAACCCGACCGTCCTCATTCCCGCTCTAGGATGACCGCATGGGCCATGCGCACACGACGTCGGCACGCTCGGTCGAGGATCACGCCGTTCGGATCGACGAGATGATCACCCGCGCGTGGTCCGCTCGCCTCCCGGAGACGGTTCCGCTCACCGATGCGCTCGGCCGCGTGACGCACGCGGACATCGAGGCCCTCATCGACGTCCCCAACTTCCGGAACTCCCAGATGGACGGATACGCGGTCGACGCGGAATCGGTTGCCCGCGTACCGGTCACACTGCCGGTCACCGGCGTTCTCGCCGCCGGCGATGCCGGGGACGAACGGCATCGGTCGGGCACGGCACGCAAGATCATGACCGGCGCTCCGGTACCCGAGGGCGCCGACGCGGTGATCCCCGTCGAGGACACCGAGATGGACGGGGACGGTGTCCGCATCCTCGGCTCACGGCGCTCGGGTGAGTACGTGCGGGAGCAGGGCAGCGACATCGCGGCGGGGTCGGTCGTCGTCCCGGCCGGCACGACGCTCGGCCCCCGTCACCTCGGCGCTCTCACGGCCGTCGGCCGATCCGACGTCACCGTCCGCCCCCGGCTGCGGGTCGCGGTCATCGCGACCGGCGCCGAACTCGTCGAGGCGGGCAGTGCACTCGGACCCGGTCAGCTGTACGACTCGAACGGTCTCACGCTCGCGACCTCGGTGACCGCGGACGGCGCCGTGGTGACGTTCCGCGGCCGCAGTACCGACACCGCCGACGAGTTCTCCGCGATGCTGTCCGAGGCCGCCGAGAACGCGGACGTGATCATCACCTCGGGGGGTGTGTCGATGGGCGACTTCGAGGTGGTCCGGGACGTGCTCGGCCCCCGCGGGGGAACCTTCACCCACGTCGCGATGCAGCCCGGTGGGCCGCAGGGGTGGACCGACCTCGACGGCACCCCGGTGATCAGCTTCCCCGGCAATCCCGTGAGCACCCTGGTGTCCTACCTCGTCTTCGCCCGTCCAGCGATCCGGAGGCTCTCGGGCCTCCCCGACGCGACCGTCACCGAGCGCATCGCCGACGAGGCAGTCCGATCCCTGCCCGGACGGCGTCAGTTCCTGCGGGGCCGACTCACGAAGACCGGCGTCGTGGTGTCGTCCGGACCGGGGTCGCACCTGGTGGTGTCGATGGCCGCCGCGGATGTCCTGGTCGACGTCCCCGCGGACACCGTCGAGGTGCCCGCGGGCAACAGTGTGCGAGTGTGGCCGCTGTGAACGATTCATCCGCTGCGCACTCATCCGGGAGTTCCTCCACAGGGCTCTCGCACCTGGACTCCGACGGCCGGGCCCGCATGGTCGACGTCAGCGGGAAGAGCGAGACCACGCGCACCGCGGTCGCCGCCGGGTCCCTACGGACGACTCGGGACGTGATCGCCCTGGTGCGTGCCGACGGCATGCCGAAGGCCGATGTCCTGTCGACCGCACGCATCGCCGGCATCGCCGGAGCGAAGCGGACGTCCGATCTCATTCCGCTGTGCCATCCGCTTCCGCTGTCCTCGGTCGCGGTGTCCTTCGGCTTCACCGACGACACGATCACGATAGAGGCTACAGCCGTCACGACCGGGCGGACGGGCGTCGAGATGGAAGCACTGACGGCGGTGTCCATCGCCGGGCTCACGCTGCACGACATGGTCAAGGCCGTGGATCCGGCAGCGTCGATCGAGTCGGTGCGTCTGATCCGCAAGGAGGGTGGCAAGCGCGGCGTGTGGACGCGCGACGACCACCAGCCCGACACCTCCTCCACAGCAACGCCTCTCGGCGATCGAACTGCGGTCGTCGTCGTCGCGTCCACCGGCGGCGCAGCCGGGACGCGCGAGGACACCACGGGACCGCGCATCGTGTCGTGGCTCGGTGACCGCGGTTTCGACGTTCGGGGGCCTCTCGTGGTGGCAGACGCCGACGTGGCCGCGGGCTTACGAGACGCCCTCACCGGCGGACCCGCCCTGATCATCAGCACCGGCGGCACGGGCGTCTCCCCCACCGACGCCACACCCGACGCCACCCGGCCACTGCTCGACCGCGAACTACCCGGCGTCGCGGAGGAGATCCGACGTACGGGACTGGCAGCCACCGTGCACGCCTCGATCAGCCGCGGGTTGGTGGGCGTCGCTGGGAAGACAGTGATCGTGAACCTGCCCGGATCACCCGGCGGAGTGAAGGACGGATTGACGGTGCTGGATCCGATCGTGGACCATCTCGTCGCCCAGGTACGCGGAGGCGGTGCTCACGAATGACAACGGTTCTCGCCCGGATCTCGAGCGATCCGATCGATCCGGCGGAGGTCTCCGACGCCGTCTCGGGTCCTGAACACGGTGCCGTGCTGGTGTTCTGGGGAGTCGTCCGCGACCACGACCACGGCGAGTCGGTGTCGGCACTCGAGTACCGAGCCCACCCCGACGCCGAGAAGTTCCTGCGTCGCTGCTGCGAGGACGCGGCCGCGTCGTCCGGCCTGCCGACGGCGGCCGTGCACCGCGTCGGCGACCTGACGATCGGTGACACCGCTCTCGTCGCCGCGGTCGCGTCTCCCCATCGCGCCGAAGCATTCGCAGCGTTGCAGGCGTTGGTCGATCGCATCAAGACCGAGGTGCCGATCTGGAAGCGCCAGCAGTTCCCCGGCGGCACCAGCGAGTGGGTGGGGCTCTAGCGGTCGCTGGTGCGCAGGAACCTGTGCACCACGAGTGATTCTGCGTCGGTCGCACTCTCGGTGCGGATCATCGCCTCGATCCGGGCACGCGCCGCCGCGACGTCGAGTCCCGAGCCGATGAAGACCAGCGCGGTGTCTCCACGGGACGAGGCGGTCTCGACGTCGATGTGGACGCCGACCGTCTGGACGACGAATCGCGCCGCGCCACGGCCGAATCGAACGAATCCCTTGGATCTGTACAGCCCCGGCGGCGGGTTCTCGAGGAACTCGAAGAACGCCCGCGGATCGAGGCAGTCGCTGGTCTCTACGCTGAACGTCTCGTAACTCGCGTGCAGGTGGTCGTGGGGATCGTCCTGCTCCCGCAACAGATCGTCGAGCGCGAGTTGCCGGGGCCCGTCGTCGGGGCGCTCCGGCGGATCGAGAAGGAGCGACACGTCCACGGCTCCGTGCGACGTCACCACCGTCGGGGCAGGGGGAGCCGCGTCGCGCACCAGCGTGAGCACCTCGTCGATGCGTCCGGGTCCCACCGCATCCGCTTTGTTCACCACCACCAGGTCGGCGAGTCCGAGATGCTGAGCGAGGTGCTGGTGCCGGGCCGTCGACTCGAGTACGTGCAGGGCGTCCACGACCATCACCATGCCGCCGTACCGGATCCGCGAGTCGGTGCTCGCGACGACCATCCTGATGAGAGCACGTGGCTCCGCCACACCGCTGGCCTCGACGACGATCGCGTCGACGGCGGCACTGGTCGCGGTGAGGGCTCCGAACATCTCGTCGAGATCCTCGGTGTCGACGGCGCAACACAGACAGCCGTTGCCCAGGGTGATCATCGAGTCGACCTGCCCGGCGACCAGCATCGAGTCGATGTCCACGGCGCCGAAGTCGTTGACCACCACACCGATTCGAATGCCGTGATTGCGGCGGAGGAGATGGTTGAGCAACGTCGTCTTACCGGATCCGAGGTACCCGGCGACGAGGACGACCGGAACAGCGCTGCGAGACACCGCGTCAGGGTACGTCAGCCGATTCAGCCTTCCCGCCCCTACCGACCGGCCTCCGGCCTTCCCGCCACGAAATCGACGATCCCGGTCGCGATCGCCGCCGCATGGGACGCGCGACCCTCGGCACTCTCGAGCTCGGCGGCATCCGACGGGTTCGACCCGTTGCCCATCTCGAGGAAGACGACGGGGACGGTCGTGAGAGCGGGGGCGGCCACGTCGGATCGCACCTGCAGCCCGTCCACCCCCGCATAGTTCGCCGGTGTGAATCCGGCTCGCTCCTACGCGTCCCGCATGGCGGTGGATGCACGCCGTCCTTCACCGGACTGCACCTCGTCGACGTCGGCGGACGGCACCGGCAGCGCCGGGACGATGACGTGGAATCCGTGATGCGCGTCGTCGGACCGGAGTGAGGTGGAGTCGGCGTGAACACTCACCGCCACCGCGGCGCCCGATGCACTCGCCGCTCGCGCGCGGTCGGTGATGCACCCACCCCATCCCGTGTCGTCCGGCCGGCTCAGCACGATCTCGGCACCCAGACTCTCGAGGCGCGAGGCCACCAGTTGCGACACGTCCCAGACGATGGTGTGTTCCGGCGTTCCGCCGAGCGCCGTCATCCCGCTCGTCTGGCAGTCCTTCGTACCGCCCCGGCCGTCGTCCACCTGCGCTGCGAGGTTCTCCCCGTGGCCCGTTCCCTGGTGTCCGGGATCGAGGAAGATCACGGTGCCCCCGAGCGGTGCGTCCGGTGTCACCGGGATCGCAGCGGCCCCCGGCGGGACCGCCACGGAGACCAGTGCGACCGCGAGGATCGAGACACCACAGTGTCGTGCAACCGACGATCGCATACGCCCCACTTCCCACCTCGGCGCACGTGCGCCGACACGATGTTCTCGCGATTTCCAAGAATGGCACGGCGAATTGGTTGAACGTGTGATGATCGGTAGCCGTCCGTGACCCCGTCGTGACCGTTCGCGAGTCCGGACAGCGTGAATCGCGATATCCGTGCACAATGGCTCCGCGCCCCGAGAAAATGACGTGTATCGCGGCGCCCCCGACCGAATTGGAAGGGCGGTTCACACGGTATGGTCTCGGCAAAGCGTGATTAACCGAGCTCAGCGACGAAAGCAGAAGACATGGCGAAGAAGGTCGTTGTTCAGCTGGTCGACGACATCGACAGAACACCTCTCGAGGACGACGGCGAACACATCACGTTCGCGGTCGACGGCACGCACTACGAGATCGACCTCGGGCCCGACAATGCCGCCGAGTTCCGACGTGTTCTGGGCTATTACATCGAGCACGCGGCGAAGGTGTCGGCCGGAACGCACAGCGGACGACGCAGCACGAAGCCGATGGGACGACGCAGTCCCGAACAGACCAGGGCCGTACGCGAATGGGCCGTGGACGCGGGATTCACGGTGTCGAGCCGCGGGCGCATTCCCTCCGAGGTGCAGAGCGCGTACGACGCAGCGCACTGACACCACATCACACGCGAAAGGCCCCGTACCTGACCGGTACGGGGCCTTTAGCGTGTCCGCCTACTTCGGTGGAGCCGTTACTCGGTGGAGCTAAGGGGACTCGAACCCCTGACCCCCACACTGCCAGTGTGGTGCGCTACCAGCTGCGCCATAGCCCCGTGCTCTTCTGACCGTGAGAAAGAGTGTTTCGCACCGCTCGAAGAACGCCCGACCGAAGTTACACCATCGGTTCGACGAGGTCCAAATCAGCGTCAGCCGAGATCGGACACCCAGGCGGAGTTGGTGGTGGTGTCGACGATCGCGCCGTCCACGATGACGGTGGGAGTGCCTCGCGCGCCGGCAGCTGCGAGCGCCGCGCTTCCCGTCGCAGCGTCGGTGGCGGCGTCCGCCACTCGCGTTCCGTCGGTGATGCACTGTGCCGCCTCGTCGGAGGCTCCCGCCTCCGTGGCGCGGGCGGCGAGCTCGTCGGCGGTGTGGTCCGCGCTGCCCTTCTCCTCCGGCTGGAAGTCCGGCGAGAACAGGGCCGAGTGGAATGCTGAGTAGGCGGGCCCGTCGCCCGTGGCGGCGACGCACTGCGATGCGGCGGCCGCACGGGTGCTGTAGTCACCGCTGGGCGACAACTGATTCAGGAAGTCGAGCATGTGATAGCGCACCGCGATGGTGCCCTCGTCGATCTTCTGCGCGAGTTCCTGGCCGTAGGTGTTCTCCAACTCGGCGCAGTACGGGCACATCGCGTCCTCGTAGATGTCGACCGTGCGTGTCGCCTCCGGGAGACCCAGCCGCACCACGCCGTCGTCGTCGACCGAGGAGGTGACCGCCGCATTCTGCACGGACCCGTATCCGTCGGCGCGCGGCTGGCTGCGGGAGTTCTGCCACAACACTCCGCCGATGACGACGGCCGCGATGACCAGGAGAGCGAGACCGCCCAGAACATAGGTCGACGTGCTCGACGACTTCTGTGGCGTGTACTTGCTCGACGATTTCGATGACGACGATTTCGAGGCATTCACGCGAATACTGTGTCACGCGCGACTGACAGTGTGCTGAGAACTGGATGTCAGGTATGCCAATGCTTGCTGGTAGAGACGTTCCGGCGCGCGTACATTCGCCCCGTGACCCACATCGAGCCCCGTGATCCGCAGGCGTCCGCCGTGCCCGTCGAGGGAGGGCCCGGCCTGCCCCACGACATCGATCACACACACGCCGACGTCTCGGGAGGCTGGCTCCGGGCCGCCACGTTCGGGGCCATGGACGGACTGGTGACCAACACCTCGCTCATCGCGGGTGTCGGCGGTGCGGGCGTCTCGACGCACACGCTGGTCCTCAGCGGCATCGCCGGCCTCGTAGCGGGAGCGTTCTCGATGGCACTCGGCGAGTTCACGTCCGTGTCCACCCAGAACGAGCAGATCGATGCCGAGGTGACCACCGAGCGCGCCGCGTTGACGAAGTACCCGGAGGCCGAACAGGCGGAGTTGGTGGGCATGCTCACCGACATGGGCATGTCGACCGAGACGGCCACGGTCGCCGCGCGCGAGATCCACACGGACGCCGATCGTGCCGTGGATCTGCACATCTCGCGGGAGTTGGGTGTCGACCCCACCGAGAAGCCGTCACCGTGGGTGGCGGCCGGATCGTCCTTCGTCCTGTTCTCGATCGGCGCGATCATTCCGCTCATACCGTTCCTGCTGGGATCGGACGTCCTCGCCCTCGGGCTCGCGTGCGGCGCCGTGGGCCTCATGATCGCCGGCGCGCTCGCCGCGCACTTCACCTCGCGGTCGACCGTCGTCGGAGCGCTCCGCCAACTACTGTTCGGCTCACTCGCCGTCGCGGCGACCTACGCCGTCGGATCCCTCATCGGTGTCGGCACCGCCTGAGTCGCCGTCCGGATCGATCGTCACCGCGCTGGGCTTCCCGGTCAGCGACACCCGCCCGGACCGCGTGTCGGGTACCACCATCCAACCGACCGCGGCGATCAGCAGGATGGCGCCCGAGGTCCCGAACGCGGCCGCGTAGGAGAGTTCCGTCACGAGTACACCGGCGACCAGCGGCCCGATGACCGAGCCCACGTCCATGGCCATCTGGAATGCGGCGAGGACGGGGCCTCCGCGGGCGCGCGAGCCGATCATGTCGGCCACCGCCGCCTGCTGGGTCGGCGTGATCAGCCCGGACCCGAGCCCGGCGACGAAGGTGATCACGAGGAACACCTCCGTCGATCCCGAGATGCCCATGGTCGCGGTCGATGCGCCGCACAGCAGGAGCCCGGCGACGAGGAACGGCTTGCGCCCGTACCGATCGGACCATCGCCCCGCCGGCACCAACACCACCGCGTTGCCCACCGCGAACACCGCGAGGGCCACGGCGGCCATGGAATCGCTGCGTCCGAGCGCGGCGACGACGAACAGCGGCACGATGGCCGTGCGCACGCCGAACACCGCCCATCCGTTGGCGAAGTTGGACAGCAGGGCCGACCGGTACGTCGGGGAGCGCAGGGCGTCGGCGAACCGCAGCACGACCGCCGCGTCCCGATCGGCCTCCGTGGTCGCGGCGGGTGTTCGTAGGCCCACCGCGACGACGGCGGCGGCCGCGACCAGCGTCACGGCGTAGAAGACGAACGGCGCCCGCAGACCTCCGACACCGAGCACGATGCCGCCCACGAACGGGCCCAGGACTGTGCCGGCCAGGAAGCTCGACGCGTACATGCCGGAGACGCGCCCGCGGCGATCGGGCGGGGCGATCCGGATGAGCAGTCCCAGCGCGGACACGGTGAACATGGTGGACCCGATACCGCCGAGCGACCGGAAGAGGAGGAGTTGCCAGTACGTCTGGGCCAGTGCGCACAACCCGGTCGACACCGCGACGACGACGAGACCGGTGAGGTAGACCCGGCGCTCGCCGATGCGCTGCACGAGCGATCCGCTGGCGGGCGCGAAGATCAGCCGTGTCGCCGCGAAGGCACTGATGATGACGGTGACCGCGAACTCGTCGACCCCGAAGGCGAGCGCGAACCCCGGGAGCGCGGGCGCGACGATGCCGAAGCCGAGTGCGATGACGAACGCGGCCGAGACGAGGATCCAGATGTCGCGGGTGGGATCGGGGGCGGTCCCCCGCGTCCCGGCACCGGCCCCTGCTGCGGCGCTCACTCCCCGGTCAGGACGGACGACACGAGATCGCGTGCGGCGCTCTGCACCTCGGCGAGGTGATCCGCACCGCGGAAGGACTCGGCGTAGATCTTGTAGACGTCCTCCGTACCCGACGGCCGAGCGGCGAACCAGGCGCTGTCCGTGGTGACCTTGAGTCCGCCCAGAGCCGCCCCGTTGCCGGGAGCCGAGGTGAGCGTGGCGGTGATGTCCTCCCGCGCCAGGGTGGTCGCGGTGACCTGCTCCGCCGACAGCTTCGCCAACACGGCCTTCTGCTCGCGCGTCGCGGGCGCATCGGTGCGTGCGTAGGACGGGTCACCGAACTGCTCGGTGAGCTCCCGGTAGCGGGTCGACGGTGTCTTCCCGGTCACCGCGGTGATCTCGGAGGCGAGCAGGGCCAGGATGATGCCGTCCTTGTCGGTGGTCCAGACGGATCCGTCCGTCCGCAGGAACGAGGCGCCGGCGCTCTCCTCGCCGCCGAACCCGATCTCACCGGAGACGAGACCGGGCACGAACCACTTGAACCCCACGGGCACCTCGAGCAGGGTGCGACCGAGCGAGGCCACGACGCGGTCGATCATCGAGGAACTGACGAGGGTCTTGCCGACCGCCGCCTCGGCGGGCCATCCCGGCCGGTGCGAGAACAAGTAGTCGATCGCCACCGCGAGGTAGTGGTTCGGGTTCATCAGTCCGCCGTCGGGGGTGACGATGCCGTGCCGGTCCGCATCGGCGTCGTTGCCCGTCGACACGTCGTAGTCGTGCCGGGCGCCGATCAACGACGCCATCGCGTTGGGCGACGAGCAGTCCATCCGGATCTTGCCGTCGGTGTCCAGGGTCATGAACCGCCATGTCGCGTCGACGAGCGGGTTGACCACGGTCAGATCGAGGCGGTGTCGCTCGGCGATCGCCGCCCAGTAGTCGACGCTCGCACCGCCCAGCGGATCGGCGCCGATGCGCACACCCGCGGACCGGATGGCATCGATGTCGACGACGGACGGGAGATCGTCCACGTACCTGGTGAGGAAGTCGTACTTCTGCACGGACCCGGCCAGTGCCGACGCCAGGGACACGCGCTTCACGGACGACACACCGGAGCGCAGGATCTCGTTGGCGCGCGCCGCGATCACGGAGGTGGCGTCGCTGTCGGCGGGTCCACCGTTCGGCGGGTTGTACTTGAAACCGCCGTCGCGCGGCGGGTTGTGGGACGGCGTGACGACGATGCCGTCCGCGAGCGCCGACGGACCCGAGGCGTTGTGACGCAGGATCGCGTGGCTCACCGCCGGGGTGGGCGTGTAGCGGTCTGCCGAATCCACCAGCACCGCAACGTCGTTGGCCGCGAGAACTTCCACGGCGGTGACCCACGCGGGCTCGGAGAGCGCGTGGGTGTCGCGACCGAGGAAGAGCGGTCCCGTGGTGCCCTGCGCGGACCGGTACTCCACGATGGCCTGTGTCGTGGCCACGATGTGGTCTTCGTTGAAGGCGCCGTCCAGGGACGATCCACGATGTCCGGAGGTACCGAAGACCACCTGCTGATCGGGATTCTCGACGTCCGGCTTCACGCTGTAGTAGGCCGTCACCAGATGCGACAGATCGACCAGATCCGATGCCTGTGCCCGTTGTCCCGCTCGCTCGTGAGCCACTCGGGTCCTCCTGTGTCGATTGCGTACCCCCGCCCCGAGAACCCTAGTGGGCGAGCAACGACCGCGGACCACGACTGTCGGATCGAGACCCCGACCGCGTCGTCGGACGGTCAGAGATCGGGCAGCGCGGAGAACTCGGCGATCGCGATGACGTCCTCGAGAGCGGTCGCGAGGACGTGGAGTCGTCGTCCGACCGTTTCTGCCGCGAGCACCTTCGCGCGATCGGACGAGCCGAGCGGCAGGGACGACGCGAACTCCCAGACCTCGGCGCCGGAGCGCGTTCCGTCCGCGTCGACACGCGGCGCCTCGGGTGTGGGCAGATCACGCGAGCGTGCGATGCCGGTCAGGATCTCGAACAGCCGGTCGGTGCGCTCCTGCACGAGGTCGTACACCTCGTCCAGCGACTCGTCGCCCGCCGGGAGATCGGGCCAGGCGGTGACACGCGCCCGCGGGTACGGATCGTCCGGCAGCCACTCCAGCACGCGGATCCGGTCGACTCCGCGGCACTCGAGCACGAAGCGCCCGTCCGGTGTGGGGAGGGCGCGGTCGATCCGGGTCGACACTGCGGCCACGCCGCGCACGTCCCCGCCGCCGACCTCGTGGCCTCGCTCGATGAGCGCCACCCCGAAGTGCGACTCGGTGTCCAGGCAGTGCTGCACCATCGCGCGGTAGCGGGGCTCGAACACGTGCAACGGCACGTCGTCCCCCGGAAGTACCACCGAGCCGAGCGGGAACATCGGGAGCTCGTAGATGTCGTCGGACCGGGCGTGCATGTCGTCGTCCACACCACCAGCATGCACTCACCGCGACCACCGCGACAGAACCCGACGACCCGGGTGTGGTGCAACTCCCCCGCCGGTCCGGTGTCGGTGGCCCGGCTACTGGGTAAGGATGCGTCCATGAGCACTCCGGTTCGCGCCGCTTCCCGCACCACTGGACCCCGGACGTTCGCGGTCTGGGCACCCACACCCGAGCGGGTCCGACTGCACCTCGACGGCGACCTGCACCCGATGACCGAGAAGGACGGGTGGTGGAGCGCCGAGGTGCCCGCCGCCGACGGTGCCCGGTACGGCTTCGTCCTGGACGACGACGATGCGGTGATCCCGGATCCGCGCTCGCCGCGGCAGCCGGACGGCGTGCACGAGGCGTCGGCGCTGTACTCCGCGGACACCTTCGCGTGGACCGACGACGCGTGGACGGGTCGCCCGCTGGCGGGCGGCGTGCTGTACGAACTGCACATCGGCACCTTCACCGCGGAGGGGACGTTCGACGCGGCGATCGACCGACTCGATCACCTCGTCGACCTCGGCGTGACGTTCGTGGAGGTCATGCCCGTCAACGGTTTCAACGGGACACACAACTGGGGCTACGACGGCGTCCTCTGGTACACCGTCCACGAGGGCTACGGCGGTCCGGAAGGTTTCCAGCGGTTCGTCGACGCCTGCCACGCCCGGGGGCTGGCCGTCACGCTCGACGTGGTCTACAACCACCTGGGTCCGTCGGGCAACTACCTCGAGAAGTTCGGCCCGTACATGTCCGAGGGTGCGAACTCCTGGGGACAGACGGTCAACGTGGCCGGCGCGGAGTCGGACACGGTGCGGCGCTACATCATCGACAACGCACTGCGGTGGTTCGAGCAGTTCCACGTGGACGCGCTCCGTCTCGATGCGGTGCACGCCCTGGCCGACACCACGGCCACCCACATCCTCGAGCAGCTCGCCGTGGAGACCGAGGCCCTGTCGGCGCACGTCGGTCGACCCCTGAGCCTGGTCGCGGAGAGTGACCTCAACGACCCGACGCTCATCACTCCCCGGGCGGGCGGCGGGTACGGCCTCACTGCCCAGTGGGACGACGACGTCCACCATGCCGTGCACGCAGCGGTGTCCGGCGAACGTCAGGGCTACTTCGGTGACTTCGGCTCGATGCAGTGCCTCGCGACCACCATCACGCAGGGCTTCTTCCACGCCGGGACGTATTCGACCTTCCGTGGCCGCGTGCACGGTCGACCCCTGGACCGACGGGTGCTCCCGGCGAGCTCGCTCGTCGCGTACACCACGACGCACGATCAGGTGGGCAACCGCGCAATCGGCGATCGTCCCGGCTTCTCACTCACGCCGGGGCAGCTGGCGGTCAAGGCGGCGCTGATCCTGTTGTCCCCCTTCACCCCGATGCTCTTCATGGGTGAGGAGTTCGACGCCTCCACCCCGTTCCAGTTCTTCACCTCCCATCCCGAACCCGAGCTGGGTGAGGCCACCGCGAAGGGCCGCAAGGCCGAGTTCGCGTCCCACGGGTGGGACAGCGAGGACATCCCCGACCCGCAGGATCCCGCGACGTTCGAGAACTCGAAGCTGAACTGGGACGAGGTCACCGAGGGTGATCACGCCCGCGTACTCGACTGCTACCGAGCACTTCTGGCGTTGCGCGCCCAGCGCATCGAGATCACGAACCCGTGGTTGACCGGCGTGCACGTCGACTACGACGAGGACGCCCGATGGATCGTGATCCACCGGGCGCACCCCACCGCGGGCCGTGGTCTGAGCATCGCGTGCAACCTCACCGACTCGCCGGTGACAGTGCCGGTGGGCGGCTCACCGCTGCTGTGGTGGGACGAGCCGACGCCGAACGCGACCGCGTCGGCGACGACCGTTCCGGGTCACTCCTTCGTCGTGCTGGAGTGAGTATCGCTGGAGTGACTTTCCGGCTCGGCCCGCGCGTCGCCGGCGTCCGAGCCACGCAGAGCCAGAGCCACGAGGAGAGCGTTGGCGGCGAGCACGATCGCGGTGGCCACCGCCGCGACGTGCATCCCGTCGACGAAGGCGGCGCCGGCCGAACTGGTCAGAGCGTCACCGAGTTCCGCCGGTAGCGTCCGCGCGAGCGAGACCGCCTCGCCGATGGTCTCGCGGGCACCCGACGCGGTGTCCGGGTCGAGCGCCGACGTGTCGATACCGCCACGGAACACGGCCATCACCACCGAACCGAGCAACGCGACGCCGAGGGCGATCCCGAGTTCGTACGCCGTCTCGGAGATTGCGGACGCTGCGCCGGCGCGCGGCGCGGGAACCGAGGCGACCACCAGATCCGACGTCAGCGTCAGCGCGAGGCCCGCGCCGACACCGACCAGGACGAACGACGCCATGAACACAGGGATGCCGTCGGTCTGACCGAGACGTGTCAGGAGCAGTGCCCCCGCCGCGGAGACCCCGAGTCCCACGGCGAGAACGGTGCCCGCCTCCCAGCGGCGTACGAGATGTGCGGCGGCGAGCGACGCGACGATGCTCGTCGCCGTTCCCGGCAGCATGATCAGACCGGCCTCCAGCGGGGACGTGCCGAGAACCGACTGCAGGTACTGCGAGCCGAAGAACAGCACTCCCGCGAGCGCGAAGACGGACAGCAGGTTCGTCGCGACGGCCGTCGCGAAGCGACGCTGCGCGAACAGCGTCAGGTCGATCATCGGAGCGGCGAGTCGGCCCTGCCGGCGGACGAAGACGGTGCCCGCGGCCAGACCGACCAGCGCGACCGGAATCATCGACGGGTGCGGCCCGTGAGCCGCGGTCTCCTTGATCGCGTAGACGACGGGAACGATGGCCAGGATCGACAGCGCGGCGCTGGGTACGTCGAATCGGCCCGGTTCCGGATCCTTGGACTCCGGGATGGTGAACGGACCCACGACGACCAGCGCGATCATGATCGGCACGTTGATCAGGAAGACCGAGCCCCACCAGAAGTGCTCGAGAAGCCACCCGCCCACCAGAGGACCCGCCGCCGCGCCGCCGCCGGCCATGGCACCCCAGACACCGATCGCGAGCGTGCGTTCACGGCGCACCTGGAACATCGTGCGGATCAGGCCCAGGGTGGCGGGCATCAACGTGGCACCCGAGATACCCTGCAGCACACGGGCCGCGATCATCATCGCGGGGTCGACCGCGAAGGCGGCGAGCACCGAGGACAGCCCGAAACCGACCGCGCCGATCAGGAGCAACCGCCGTCGTCCGATGCGGTCGCCGACGGTGCCCATGGTGACCAGCAGGCCGGCGAGGACGAACGAGTAGACGTCGATGATCCACAGCAGCTCGGTGCTGCTCGGGCGGAGATCCGCGCTGAGGAACGGCAGCGCGATGTCGAGGACGGTGCCGTCGACGGCGATGAGCATCACGGCACCGGCCAGCACCACCAGACCGAGCCAGTCGCGGCGGGTGGCGCCGGCCGGTACGAGATCGTCGGGATTCGGCTGCACGGACGCTGCCGGGGACACGGACACGAGGCACCTCTTTCGTTTACCGTCCGGACGGTACAGTCGACGGACACCGACAGCGTAGCAACAACCGTCCGGCCGGTACAGTGCGTGTCATGGCAGCCGACACACGCGACCGCATCCTGGACGCCCTCGAGACGCTGCTCCTCGACGACGGCGCGGACAAGGCCACCCTCGAGGCGGTGGCCTCTCGGGCCGGCGTCTCGAAAGGCGGTCTGCTGTACCACTTCCCCAGCAAGGACGCGATGATGGCCGCGCTGGTGCGTCGCCTCGGTGAACGATCCGACGTCCAACGCGTCGAGGCGGAGGCCGCCGGCACCTCGCTGGCGCAGTGGTATCTCCAGCCACCGGACGCCTCGTCCGCCGAGGAGGTGGCGCTCTACCGCTCCACTCTCGCCGCGCTGCGCAGCATCGACGGTAGACCCGGCGAGGTGCAGCAGGCCGTCATCGACGTCATGGGCATGTGGGACCGCGCGCTGCAGCGCGAGGTGACCGATCCGGTGCAGGCCGAGATCGTGCGGCTGGTGGGCGACGGCATCTACCTCGCCGCGCTGCTCGGCCTCCCCCACACGCCGCCCGACCTGCACCGCGACGTGGTCGAACGGCTCCTCGGTGGCGGTTCGAGCAGTGTCGACCCGAGCGGTCAGGGGTCAGCCGGATGACTCAGGTCAGGTAGCGGTACGCGGGAGACCCGGGCTCGAGATGCTCGACGTGCATCGGCGACGTCTCCATCCGCTCGAGGAGGGACGACAGGCCCGCGGCCGAACCGAGCTCGATACCCACCAGCGCGGCACCCGTCTCGCGGTTGTTGCGCTTGACGTACTCGAACAGCGTCACGTCGTCCTCCGGACCGAGAACGACGTCCAGGAACGTGCGCAGTGCGCCCGGCTCCTGCGGGAAGTCGACGAGGAAGTAGTGCTTGAGCCCCTTGTGCACGAGCGACCGTTCGAGAATCTCCCCGTAGCGCGAGACGTCGTTGTTACCGCCCGAGATCAGGCACACGACGGACGAGCCGGCCGGGATGTCGATCTGCGACAGCGCGGCCACCGACAGCGCTCCGGCGGGTTCGGCGATGATGCCCTCACTCTGGTACAGATCCAGCATCGCGGTGCAGATGGCACCCTCGTCCACCTGCGTGACCACCACCGACCCGCGTCCGTCGTGGCCCGCACCGACCGTCACCGAGGCATGCGAGGCGACGGTCGCGCCGAGCGACGACACGACCCGGTACGGGAGATCGCCGATCCGGCGCACGGCGGCGCCGTCGACGAACGGGTCGATCTCGTCGAGTGTGACGGGGCCGCCGGCCATGAGCGCCGCCGCCATGGATGCGGCGCCGGTGGGTTCCGCACCGACGACGGAGGTGTTCGGCGACCGCTCGGCGAGGTACGCCGACATGCCCGTCATGCACCCACCACCGCCCACCGCGACCACGACAACGTCCGGAGCGGCACCGAGTTGCTCCAGGATCTCCGCGGCGATGGTTCCCTGTCCCGCGACGGTTCTCGGGTCGTCGAACGGCGGCACGATGGTGGCACCGGTGGTGCGGACGTCGGCGAGGGCGGCCGCCGCGGCCGCATCGAAGGTGGAACCGACGCTGATGACCTGCACCATGTCGCCGCCGTGGAAGGCGATGCGATCGCGCTTCTGCTTCGGGGTGTTGGTCGGCACGTAGATGCGACCGCGGATGCCGAGCGCCCGGCACGCGAACGCGACACCCTGCGCGTGATTGCCGGCGCTCGCCGCCACGACACCGACCGCACGCTCGTCGTCGTCGAGTTGCAGCATGAGGTTGTACGCGCCGCGCAACTTGTACGAGCGCACGCGCTGGAGATCCTCGCGCTTGAGGTGGATCCGCGCACCCGTCTGCTCGGACAACCGCTCGCAGAACTCGAGCGGGGTGCGGGTGGCCACGTCCCGCAGCCGGACGGCCGCGGCATCGATGTCGTCTGCGGTCGGCGCAGCGGCGTCGGTACGGCTCGTCGTCTCGGTCACACGGACATGCTGCCACGGTGGTGCGACGACCACCGACCCACCCTCACCTGCGGAGCGGCCGCCGGCGGGGGTGACGAATCTGCGCTCAGGCCCGCTCGAGCACGAAGACAGGGATCTCGCGGTCGGTCTTCTTCTGGTAGTCCGCGTAGTCGGGGTAGGCCGCGACCGCGCGCTCCCACCACTGCGCCTTCTCCTCGCCGTGGACCTCGCGCGCGACCATGTCCCACTTCTCGGTCTTGTCCCGCAGTTCGACGTGGGGGTTCGCGAGCACGTTGAAGTACCAGACGGGGTGCTTCGGCGCGCCGCCGAGCGACGCGACGGCGGCGTACGCACCGTCGTGCTCCACGCGCATCAGAGGGGTCCGACGGAGCTTGCCCGTCTTGTTCCCGATGGTCGTGAGGAGGATGACGGGCATCCCCCGCATCTCGGTGCCCTCGGTCCCTCCCGAGCTCTCGTACAGGTCGGCCTGATCGGCGGCCCAGGTGGACGGACTCGGCTCGTACTCTCCGTGCAGCGGCATGATCCCAGTACACACACCTCGGCGGTCTCCGGCAACCATCCGCAGGGTGATCAGGAGGTTTCGGTCGCCCTAACTTCCATGTACGTGTAGCCTGGGGACCAACGCACGGCACACGGAACACGAATGGTTCGGGAGGCGAATATGACCACGGTCGACCTGCAGTTCACACGCCCGCGGCACTCGACGAGCGTTCGTACCGTGGACGTGGCCGGCACCGACTGGCCGCTCTACAAGCTCGAGAGCATCATGGTCGCCGTCATCCTCTTCGCCGCTCTCGCACTGACAGTCAGCATGCAGACGGCAGTCCTCACCTCCGCCGCTGTCGGCGTGACGCTGTGGTGGGCCCTCGGCGCGACCGAGCGGTTCCGCACCCGACACTGATCACGGACAGACACCGACGGGGCGCCCACTCCACGTGGGCGCCCCGTCGGCGTTCGTGTGGTCCGGCCGTATGTCAGGAACCGAACGGCAGGACACCGGGGGCCAGGTAGAGACCGCTGCTTCCGGCGGCGATGCCACCGACGAGTTCGAGCACGGCGTTGATGAAGTTCGTGATCATGCGATCATCCCTCTCGGTCGAGTTCGACGTGACGATCCGACGGTACCGTCCGTCCCTGTGAACAGTCACGAACTCGTCTGGTACGTCGGCTACGGCTCGAACACCCTGCCCGCACGCCTCGACGCCTACTTGGGCGGCTCCGCGGCCGACAGCAGATTCGGTGCGCACGCCGCCCAGCGGACACTCTCGCTTCCTCGCGAACACCGGTGGATCACCGTGCCGCATGCGGTGTACTTCGCCGGCGTCTCGGCCCGGTGGACCGGAGCGTCCGCGTTCCTCTCGCTCACACCCTCCCCCGACTCCGACAGCATCGCCCGCGCCTACCTGCTCGACTGGGCCGCCCTCGACCACATCTCGACGGTGGAGAACGCGCAGACGGAGCAGACACTCGACGTCCGCGCGTCCCTACCGACACGGCCGGGAGCGTGGGCGCTGCTGCCGGTCGAGGTGTCGCCCGAGCCGCACCGCGGCAAGTACGACGCGGCGCTGCGCCTGGACGACATCGACGGCGTCCCGGCGATGACTCTGACGTCGAGCCACGTGCGAGAACGCGGAGTGCCGACCGACCGCTACCGCGACGTCATCGCGGAGGGCTTGTGGGACAACCCGTTCGGCGTCGATCCCGATGCCTACCTCGCGGCAGCCGTCGAGCGGTCGGCCGTCGTCAGACGGTGAGGCAGCGTCAGACGGTGAGGCAGCCGGGTCCGAGCAGCGCCTTGAGATCGCCCATCAGCGCCGACGACGGTGTGACGCGCAGCTTCTCGTCCACCTTGAGCATGGTGACCCGGTCGCCACTGATGAGGCGCAGGTGCACGTCGGTGGTGCCGGGATGGCTGGCCAGCACCCGCTTGAGCGCCCCGACCTTGTCCGCGGTGCACTGACGCGTCGGCAAGCTGACGGCGACGGGCTTGGCGACACCGACGGACGACAGATCGGGAACCGCGATGTCGTTCGCGATGAGCGAGATCCGATCGTCCCGAGCCGACACCCTGGCCTTCACCAGCACCACGGCGTCCTCGGCGACGTCCGCACCGAACACGGAGTACGCCTGCGGGAAGAACAGCACCTCGATACCGCCGGTGAGATCCTCGAGCTGGGCGGACGCCCAGGTCAGACCGTTCTTGTTCACCCGTCGGTTGACCGAGGCCAGAATGCCGCCCACCGTGACCTGCGTGCCGTCCTTCAGACTGCCCTCGAGGATCGTGGGAATGGCGGTGTCCGACTGAGCCGCGAGCACGTGCTCGACTCCGTTCAGCGGATGCCCGGACACGTACAGCCCCAACATCTCCCGCTCCAACGCGAGACGGTGCTTGCTGTCCCACTCCTCGGGCGGGATCTTCACGTTGAAGACGGAGGTGATGGACTCGTCGGCGTCGACGCCGCCGAACAGGTCGAACTGGCCGATGGCCTCCGCCTTCTTGGTGCCCAGCACCGAGTCGATCGCGTCGGCGTGGATCAGCATCAGACCCTTGCGTGGATGGTCCAGCGAATCGAAACCACCGGCCTTGACGAGAGACTCGGTGACCTTCTTGTTGCAGGCAGTCGCATCGATCTTGGCCAGGTAGTCGGAGAAGTCGGTGAACTTCCCCTTCTCCTTGCGCGCCGAGATGATGGACGCCACGACGTTGGCGCCCACGTTGCGCACCGCGCCCATACCGAAGCGGATGTCCTCGCCCACCGAGGCGAAGTTGAGCTCGGACTCGTTGACGTCCGGCGGCAGCACGGTGATGCCGAGCCGTCTGCAGTCGGCGAGATAGATCGCCGCCTTGTCCTTGTCGTCGCCGACACTGGTGAGCAGTCCGGCCATGTACTCGGCCGGGTAGTTGGCCTTGAGATACGCCGTCCAGTAGGACACCAGCCCGTACCCCGCCGAGTGCGACTTGTTGAACGCGTAGCCGGCGAACGGGAGCACGGTGTCCCATAGCGCCTTGATGGCGGCCTCGGAGAAATCGTTGTCCAGCATGCCCTGGCGGAATCCGGCGTACGCCTTCTCCAGCTCGGACAGCTTCTTCTTTCCCATGGCGCGCCGCAGCAGGTCGGCCTGGCCGAGCGAGTAGCCGGCGACCTTCTGCGCCAGCTGCATGATCTGCTCCTGGTAGACCACCAGGCCGTACGTCTCGCCGAGGATGACCTTCAGCGGTTCCTCGAGTTCGGCGTGAATCGGCTTGACCTCTTGACGGCCGTTCTTGCGATCGGCGTAGTCGTTGTGCGAGTTCATGCCCATCGGACCGGGCCGGTAGAGCGCCAGGACGGCGACGATGTCCTCGAATCCGGTGGGCTGCATCTTGCGCAGCAGGTCCCGCATCGCGCTGCCGTCGAGCTGGAACACGCCGAGAGTGTCTCCGCGCGAGAGCAGTTCGAACGTCGCCGGATCATCGAGAGGCAGGGCGTCGAGGTCGATGTCGATGCCGCGATTGGCCTTGATGTTGTCGATGGCGTCACCGATGACCGTGAGGTTGCGCAGCCCCAGGAAGTCCATCTTCAGCAGGCCGATGGCCTCGCAGGACGGGTAGTCCCAGCCGGTGATGATGGCGCCGTCCTGCGGACGCTTCCACACCGGGATGGCGTCGGTCAGCGGCTCCGAGGACATGATGACCGCGCAGGCGTGGACGCCGGCGTTGCGGATCAGCCCCTCGAGACCCTTGGCGGTCTGGTAGATCTTCGCGACGTCGGGGTTCGAGTCGATCAGCGAGCGGACCTCGGTGGCCTCCTTGTACCGCTCGTGCGTCGGATCGGTGATGCCCGCGACCGAGATGTCCTTCGCCATCACGGGCGGGGGCAGTGCCTTGGTGATCTGGTCGGCGATGGCGAAGCCCGGCTGCCCGAACTGCACGCGGGCCGAGTCCTTGATGGCGGCCTTCGTCTTGATGGTGCCGAACGTGATCACCTGCGCGACACGATCACTGCCCCACTTCTCGGTGGCGTAGCGCACCATCTCGCCGCGTCGGCGATCGTCGAAGTCGATGTCGATGTCGGGCATGGAGACGCGCTCGGGATTGAGGAACCGCTCGAACAGCAGACCGTGCGGGAGCGGGTCGATGTTGGTGATCCCCATCGCGTAGGCGACGAGCGACCCGGCCGCCGAACCTCGACCGGGGCCGACGCGGATGCCGACCTCCTTGGCGTGGTTGATGAGGTCACCGACGACGAGGAAGTAGGCGGGGAAGCCCATCTCGAGGATGACGCTGATCTCGTAGTCCGCACGGGAGAGGTACTCCTCCGTCGGACCATCGGGGAAGCGGCGGTGCAGGCCGTCCATGACCTCCTTGCGGAGCCAGGTGCCCTGCGTGTAGCCCTCCGGCACCGGGAACACCGGCATCCGGTCGCGGTGCTCCCACACCTCGTCGTAGGACTGGACGCGTTCGGCGATGAGCAACGTGGAGTCGCACGCGCCGGGCACCTCGTCGTCCCAGAGGGCGCGCATCTCCTCCGCGGACTTGAGGTAGTAGCCGTCGCCGTCGAACTTGAACCGGGTGGGATCGCTCAGCGTCTTGCCGGTCTGAATGCACAGCAGCGCTTCGTGATTGACCGACGCGTCCTTGGTGACGTAGTGGCAGTCGTTGGTCGCGAGCGGGGGGATGCCGAGCTGCTCCCCGATGCTCAGCAGTCCTTCTCGCACCCTCCGCTCGATCGACAGACCGTGGTCCATCAGTTCGAGGAAGAAGTTGTCGGGGCCCCAGATCTCCTGCCACTTGGCCGCCGCCTCGAGCGCCTCACGCTCGTGGCCCAGACGAAGCCGGGTCTGGATCTCGCCGGACGGGCAGCCGGTGGTGGCGATGATGCCCTCGGCGTGGTTGGCGATGATCTCCTCGTCCATGCGCGCCCACTTGCCCAGCTGCCCTTCGGTGGACGCGAGGGACGACAGCTTGAACAGGTTGCGCAGACCCGTCGCGTTCTCCGCCACCATCGTCATGTGCGTGTACGCGCCGCTGCCCGAGACGTCGTCCGACTTCTGGCTGCGGTCTCCCCACAGCACGCGCTTCTTGTTGAAACGGGACTCCGGGGCGATGTAGGCCTCGATCCCGATGATGGGCTTGACCCCGGCCTTCTTGGCCTCGTTGTAGAACTCACTGGCCCCGTACATGTTGCCGTGGTCGGTCATCCCGACCGCGCTCATCCCCAGGCGCTGGGCCTCCGCGAACATCGGCGCGATCTTCGCCGCCCCGTCCAGCATGGAGTACTCGGTGTGATTGTGGAGATGAACGAAGTCCGACACGGGAGCCACTCTAGGTCGTCGGGCCGACAACATTCTCCGCACACGCGGCGTGTGACGACTGTGACGGATGAGGACTAGCGCGGGGTGTCCGCGGACGCCGCCTCGACCGGCACCGACGCCACGCGATGCGCCCGCAGACGCCGCACGGAGTCGACCGTGAAGATCGCCAGCGCGCACCAGATGAGTGCGAAACCGATCCACCGCGACGCGGGCATGTCCTCGTTCAGCACCAGCACTCCCCACGCGAGCTGCAGGCCCGGTGTCAGGTACTGCAGCAGCCCGAGGGTGACCAACGGCAGCTTCTGCGCGGCGACCCCGAACAGCAGCAGCGGCAGTGCGGTGACGGGCCCGGCGAGGACGAGCAGCAGGGCGTGCGGCACCCCGAGCGAGAGGGCGCTCGCTCCCCCGGTAACGCCCAGCACCACCAGGTAACCGATCGCGATCGGCGCCCCCACGAGCCCCTCCGCGGTCAGCGACGTGGTGGGTTCGAGCCGGACCACCTTCTTCATGACGCCGTACAGCGCGAACGAGAAGGCCAGGGTGAGGGCGATGATTGGAGGCCGTCCGTAGTCGACGGTGAGCACGACCACCGCGACGAAAGCCAGCGCGAGGGCCGCGATCTGCGCACGGCCCAACCGCTCCCGGAACACCACGACGCCGAGCAGGACACTGACGAGCGGATTGATGAAGTATCCGAGGGCTGCCTCGACCACACGGTCCTGCGAGACCGCGAAGATGTAGACGCCCCAGTTGATCGAGATGAACGCCGACGACAACGCCACCACACCCCACGTGCGCGCCGGGAGACCGCGCAGCGTGGACAGTCGTCCCAACACCGCCAGGACGACGAGCATGAGCACCAACGTCCACACGATGCGGTGCGCGAGGACCTCGACGGGTCCGGCGAAGGACAGCACGCCGAAGAAGGCCGGGAACAGTCCCCACAGTCCGTACGCACCGACACCGCTGGCCATGCCGACGCTGGAGGACGACCGGGGAGCTCCACCGCGCCGGGAGCCGAGAGAGGACGTGAGACTGCGCACGCGCTCACGCTATCCCCGACCGGTGCACAATCGACGAGGTGGCACACAGGAAGAAGGCGCCGAGCGGCGAGGCCGAGGCTCGGGCAGACAAGACCTGCGTCGTCTGCGGTCGACGGATCGAGTGGCGTAAGAAGTGGGAACGCGACTGGGACTCGGTGAAGTACTGCAGCGACGCGTGCCGACGCACCGGCTCCGCGGGAGCCGACGACGGTCTCGAGGACGCGATCCGGCGGCTACTCGACAGTCGCTCGCGCGATTCGTCGATCTGTCCCTCCGACGTGGCTCGCGCCGTGGCGCCGGACGACTGGCGCCCCTTGATGGAACCCGTCCGCCGCGCCGCCCGCCGTCTCGTCGCCGTGGGCGAGGCGGAGATCACGCAGGGCGGGAACGTGGTCGACCCGTCGACGGCGAAGGGTCCCATCCGCATTCGGCGACCCCGCTGACCCGGAGTCGACTCAGGCGCGTGCGGACCTGACCCGCCGCACCGCGTCGTCGACGGACCCGCGATGCACTCCCCCGTGTCCGGGAATCAGGACGTCGGCGTCCAGACCGACGAAGGCGTCGAGCGCGTCGAACTCCCGCGGCCGATCGTGCGCGAACAGGGGCGGCAGCATCTGCGGTCCGGTCCGAACGCTCAGAGCGTGTCCGGTGACCAGGGCGTCACCGGACAGAACGGCCCCCGCACCCGGCACGTGATACCCGGTGTGACCGGACGTGTGACCCGAACTGTCGAGCGGCACCGGCCCGCCCGGCAGGTCCAACGGCCCACCCGGCACGGATCCGACGACCGAGTCGAACCCCTCGGCGTCGGCGACGGCGCCCGATTCGGTTCCGCCCGCGCGAGCGATGCGCACCGTCCATGCGAGCGCACCGCGCCGCCAGACGTTACGCGCCACGTCGAGCGGCGATGCCTGTTCGAGATACTCACGTCGGGCATGCCGCGCCTCGGTGTCCGAGGTGAGCACCGGCGTGCCGTAGGTCGAGGCGAAGTGGCCGGCGCCGCCGATGTGGTCGATGTGCGCGTGTGTCAGCAGGATCGCCCGCACGTCTTCCGGACGCCGACCGACACGACGGAGCGATTCGACGACCGCACCGACGTACCGCGGATATCCCGAGTCGACCAGCGTCACGTCCTCGCCGTCGACCAACAGTGTCCAGTTGACGTCCGGCCCGAACGCGACGTGCACGCCGTCGGCGACGATCGTGACTTCGAGTGTGCTCACGACTGCCGAGTATGGACGGTCGGGAGCCCCGGGGGAAGACCGACGAGTCTGCTGACGCGACACGCCGATGACACGACCGAGCGGAGCCGGGTGTGTCATGACGTTGGTCACCGACGACGCGAAAAGCACGAGGCGACAGCCGCTCCCGCTCCTCGGGCCTCGTGTCGTGCACTACGCTGGTTCGACGTGATCGACGATCGAAATCTCGGCTCCGGCGCCTCCTCCACGATGACCACCACCTCACCCCACGACACCGCTGCGGACGACACCCCCGTCACCCGGCGGTGGAGTCCCGGCGGCTGCGTGTGGTGCGGCAGCCGGACCGACATCGAGATCTACCGGGACGAGCCCCGGTGCGGTGAGTGCCGTGAACACGAGAACACGATCGACGCGGCGCGTCGCTTCATCGGCATGTACGGCCTGCGTCCTCTGGGCGGCGCGGTGACGTCCGACGACGACGAGGAGCTCGAGCACCGCACCGCGGCTCGCAGTGCGCGTGCCGCTCTCGACCGGGTCCGCCTGCCGAAGCGTCCCGCGGCCGCCGACGTCCGGAAGGCCTCGGCCCGCGCCGGTGCGTCCGCCGCCGTCCGCACCACCCCGTCCCGCTCGTCGTCCTCCGCTCCGTCGGGTGCCGTCAGCACGGTGGACGTCGCCGTGCTCGCCGATCGCGTGACCAGTCTGCTCGAGCAGCTCACCGCCATCGAGACCGGCATCGCCGACGCCGAGGCGTCGTCGGGTCTGCCCGCGCGTGCCCGGCTCAGCGACCTGCAACGTCAGCGCGCCACCGTCATGTCGACACTGGCCGCGCTGGAGAAGGCCCGCCGCGGCAGCGCAGGCTGACCGACACGCTCGATCAGGCCGGCTGAACCTCACGCAGCGCACCGGTCGCCACGTCGAACACGAAGCCGCGCAACGACGTCGTCCGCGAGACGAACGGACTGAGCTCGATGCGCCGGAGCTGTCGCCGCAAGCATCGCGACAGGAACACTCGCGCTCGGGTCTCCGGACTGCTCGCGGTGCGACGGTGCGAACAGGGTTGGGCTCGAGGTGATCCGAGTGACTCGGGTCAGCCGATCTCGACGGCGCGGCGCACCGCGTCGGTCGGTGGCGACTGCACCGCGGGCGCGGAGCCGCGGAGCACGTCCACCACGGCCTTGGGACGCGCGAGCATCTCGCGTACGAACTGCCGCAGCAGCGAGCGCCGGGAACAGTCACAGGGAGCGACGACACCGCCGGCATCGATCCCCGCAGCTCGGCACAGGGCCATCGCACGTGCGGCATGGGTGTCCTGACTGACGATCAGGGCCGTCGACACTCCGTACGTCGCCACAGCGCGTCGGCACGTGTCGTGGGTCGTCAGACCGTACGGGTCGGCCACGATGCGGTCGGGATCGACGCCGCGGCGCACCAGGTAGCGCGTCATCACCTCCACCTCGTCACCCGACGTGCCGGCGGCGTTGCCCGACAACAGAAGTGCGCGCACGGTACCGCGACGCACCAGATCGAGTGCCGCGTCGAGACGACCGGCGAGAAACGACGACGGTTCGCCCTCCTGGACCCGAGCGCCCAGCACGATGGCGACGGGAGCGCGCGGCGCGGTGTCCGCCGTGTACAGCCGACCGTGGGACGAGGCGGCGACCCACGCCGCCGATCCGAGCACGACGACGAGCACCGCGGCGGCGGACCCGCCGACGGCACGGATCAGATGTCGGCGCCCCACACGTCTCATGTCCCCAGTCCATCATGTGAGGGTTCCGTGAAGATCGGCGCCGCGATCCTGACCACGGAGACCCGGCTCGGTAGCGTCGAGGCATGCCCACCAGCACCCGCGTCCGCCGTACCGTCGCCGGCGTCGTCGCCCTCGCGGTGGTCGCCGTCGCGGCGGTGCTGTGGACCGCGCCCGAGCGGTGGTACCCGTGGGACACCGCCGACTTCCCCGCGGCCGACGCGTCCCTGTCCCCTGCGCAGCAGCGTGTGCTCGAGGTGGTGGAGCGTGAGTATCGCGATCCCCGTCCCGCCACGTTCTACTCCGAGGGCGTCGACGAGGCCTGGTGCGCCGACTTCGTCAGTCACGTGATGCGCCAGGCCGGACAGCCGTTCACCAATCCGCATTCGGGTGGGTGGCGCATTCCCGGTGTCTACACGTTGACGGAGTACTACCAGGAACAGGGCCGTTTCGCGCCGGTCGGCGACCACTCCCCCGCGGTCGGCGACGTCGTCCTGTACGAGTCGGGTGGGCCCGTCGGGGATCTGCTCGTCGGGCAGCACACGAACATCGTGGTCGCGGTGGACGGGGACACGGTCACGACCGTCGGCGGCAACGAGATGGGCGGGATCCGCATTCACGATCTGGACTGGGCGGACGACTCGGCGGTGCTCGGCTTCGGCCTGCTCGGGTCCTGAGGTCAGGAGGCGGGAACCGGGCCGTCGTCGGGCTGCACCGCGTCGCCGTCGCGTTCGGGATACAGCGGTGCCACCGCGAACCGGCCGTAGACCGCGTCCCCCGGCAATGCCTCGACCGCGCGGATGCCGTCCAGGCCCGCGAGCGCGGCGAGTTCCGGAACACTCGCACGTACCAGAACTCCTGCGGCGCAGTCACAGTCGGCCTGCAGGCGTGCGCGCACCACCGTCGCGATCGCGTTCCCGCGCTGGTCGCGTCCGGGCGGAACGAGGCCGGCGGCGAGACGGACGGACGACGCGAGCACGGAGTCGGTGTCCGGCACCGGGACCACCACGAGCGGGGTCTGCACGCGGTCGATCGGCACGTGCGCATAGACGACCGAGACCCTGATTCCGTCGACGGTGGGCGCGATCTCGTCGGCACGCATCGACCGGGTGAAGGACACCAGCGCCCACCGATCTCCGTCGCCGGAGGGCGGGTCCACCCGGGCCACGTACTGCGCGGCGGTCTCGTCGTTGTCGGGACCGAGGGCATCGGTGCGAACCGACGAACCACGGACCGGGTCGAGGACACCGAGCACGAGCACCGCGACGATCAACGCGACGACCGACGCCGCGGACACGGCGCGCACGCGTCTCAGCCCGCTCTCAACACGTCCAGTGCGTGCTGCAGATCCGCCGGGTACGGGCTCGAGAACTCCACGTAGCGGCCGTCACCGGGATGAGTGAACCCGAGTGCGCGGGCGTGCAGCCACTGGCGTTCGAGGCCGAGCCGTTCGGCCAGGCGTGGATCGGCACCGTAGGTCAGATCACCGCAGCACGGATGCCGCAGCGCCGAGAAGTGCACCCGGATCTGGTGAGTGCGCCCGGTCTCGAGGTGCACGTCCAGCAGGCTCGCGGCCTGGAACGCCTCGACCGTGTCGTAGTGGGTGATGCTGGGCTTGCCGTCGGCCGTGACGGCGAACTTCCAGTCGTTGCTGCGGTGTCGTCCGATGGGCGCATCGACGGTTCCGCTGCTCGGGTCCGGATGTCCCTGCACCAGAGCGTGATAGCGCTTGTCGATCGTGCGCTGCTTGAACGCGCGCTTGAGCACGGTGTACGCATGCTCCGACGTCGCCACCACCATCACGCCGGACGTCCCGACGTCGAGACGGTGCACGATGCCCTGACGCTCGTGGACCCCGGACGTCGAGATGCGGAATCCAGCGGCCGCGAGACCACCGATCACCGTCGGTCCCGTCCAGCCCACGCTCGCGTGCGCGGCCACTCCGACCGGCTTGTCCACGACGACGATGTGGTCGTCCGAGTACAGGATCTCCATGCCCGGCACCGGCTGTGCCTCGATGGTCAACGGACGCGCGGGCTCGGGCAGTTCCACCTCGAGCCACGTGCCGCCGCCGAGACGGTCGGACTTCGCCACAGTGGAACCGTCGACCTGGACGGCGCCCTCCTCGGCGAGGGTCGCGACGACGGTCCGCGACAACCCCAGCAGCCGAGCCAGTCCCGCATCCACGCGCATGCCGTCGAGCCCGTCCGGAACGGGCATCGACCGTGTCTCCCTCACGCCTTCTTCTCCGACTCCGTCGCCGCTGCGCTCTCGGTCACCGCGGCGTCGTCACCCTTGTCGTCGGCACGGCGAGTCCCGTCCGGCTCGATCCCGAACAGCGTGATGATCACCAGCAGGACGGCCCCGCAGACGATGGAGGAATCGGCGACGTTGAAGACCGGCCACCAGCCGATGGACACGAAGTCCACGACGTGACCCTGCAGCGGGCCGGGCGAGCGGAAGAATCGGTCGATCAGATTGCCGAGCGCGCCGCCCAGCACCAGGCCGAGGCCCACGGCCCACCAGCCGGAGCGAAGAGTGCGTCCGATGCGGATCACACCCACCACGACGGCGACGGCCACCAGCGTCAACAGCCAGGTCATGCCCGTGGCCATCGAGAACGCCGCGCCCGCGTTGCGCACCATGCGGAGGGTGACGGTGTCACCGATGATCTCGATCGGTCGACCGGGCTCGATGACGGCGACCGCGACGATCTTCGTGAGCAGGTCCAGGGCGAGAACGACCGCCGCGACAGCGAACAGCCGTCGGGTACGTCGGGCCAGGGGTCGGTCCGGATTCTCCACATCGGTCACCCCACCATTGTCCACTACCTGCCCTCACCGCTCACCGGCCGCTCAGGATCCGACGCTAACCTCGGGCGCGTGACACTGCTCTCGACACGACCCCGCCGACGCTCCACCACCCTCGTCGCCGCGGCAGCGGTCACCGTCGTCCTCTCGCTCGGGGCGTGCGGGACCGACACCGACGTACCCGCGACCGAGGAGCTGACCCCCAGCACGTCCGCGGTCACTCTCCCGGTCTCCGCCGTCACCACCACGCTGGTCGATGCCGGAGCCGAGCCGCGGACCGTCGTCACCGCGACCCCGTCGGAAGCAGAGCAGACCGCGACCCTCGTGGCCGAGTCGACCATCAGCCAGCAGATCGACGCTGCCGAGGCGCAGGACTTCTCGACCCCGCCGCTGACGCTGCCGATGACGGCGACCTCACGCTCGGCGGCCGGGTCCGACGGACTCCAGGTCGACATGACACTCGGTGCCGCCACCACGTCGGACGCCACCCTGCAGGCGAGCCTCGGGCCCACCGCGGGATCGTCCGCAGGCTTCGCGACCACGCCGTCGGGTGCCGTCACCGCACTCACCATCGATCCGTCGCCGGACGCCCGGGACATCGCTCGATCAGCCGTCGAGCAGGCGCTGTCCCAGGCGGTGTACCGCGCCGTCCCGTTCCCGGCAGAGCCCATCGGCGTCGGCGCGAGATGGACCGTCACCCAGGAGGTCGTCAGCGGGATCTCGCTGCTGCAGACGACGACGGCGACACTCACCTCGTTCGACGACGGCGTCGCGACGGTCGACGTCGCCGTGACCCAGTCGCCGGAGGAACCGATCTGGCAGCTGCCCGACGAGCAGGGCACCCTGAACATCGAGTCGTTCGTGATGACCGGCCAGGGGCAGTTGCGGATCGATCCGTCCAAGCCGCTTCCCCTGGGCGGCACGGTCGCCGTCGGCGGCGACCAGGTCTACCGGGACGCCAACAGCCAGACGACGCTGAAGCAGACCACCAGCAACACGGTGACGTGGAGTTGAGACGACTGGGCGCGGTCACGGCAGCGCTCGCGGTGGTGCTCGTCGGATGCGGCACCGATCGGGACGTCGGCGACACACCGAGCGAGGCCACGCCCGAGGCGCCCACCGTCGGGCTCCCCGCCTTCACTCCGGTCCCTCCGCCGTCGGCCACCGGCACCGGCCCGATCACCGACAACGCTCTGCTCGCCGGTCGGCTCCTGAGCATCGCCGACCTCCCACCCGGCTACACCGGCTACGACCTGCCTCCGCTGGACCCCAGCGCTCCGGGCGCGACGGCCGAGGACCGGTCGAGCACCGACCCCGCCGAGTGCGCCGCGGTGCTGGCGCCCATCGCCACCCAGGTGCCCGGCGTCATCAGCGCCGCATCCGTCTCCTACGGCGGACCCGACTTCTCGTCGATCGACCAGGACGCCGCGAGCTACGACGGTCCCGGCGCCCTCACCGCGTTCGCGGCCGTGCAGGACTCGCTCACACGATGCGCGACCTTCAGCGGCACGGACGCCGACGGTGTGCGGGTGGACTACCGCGTCGGCTCCTCGACCCTGCTCACCGACGTCGCCCCGATCGGCGACGCCTCCGTGGCGGTGCGACTCGCGGTGAGCAGCGACGGCGTGTCCCTGACGACGGACGCGATCCTCACCGTCTCCGGATCCACCCTGAGCCAACTGGTGGCCACCGGGACCGAGCCCGTCGACCCCGACCTGGTGCGGACGCTCGCGCGCACCGCCGCCGACCGGCTGCGCTGAGACACGACGACGCCGGCACCACCCGAAGGTGATGCCGGCGTCGTGTGGTCGGTACTGCGGTGTCAGGCGGTGCAGGCAGGCGAGGTCAGCTGCGCCAGCGACACGATCGCGCAAGCGTTGTCCTTCGACAGCTTCCACTCCCCGTCCTCGGCCACGTAGGCGACCTGGAGCGGGTTGACCTGGCCACCGAGATCGATGGTGGCGTTGGAGCTGAGCGTGCCGTCGCCCAGATCGGTCACGTCGAGGACCTGAATCTTCGCGTTGTTCACGCGAGCGGCCTCGGCGACCTTGTTGATGAGCTCCGGATCGGCTTCCGCGCCCTGCACGTACTGGACCTTCTGCTCGAGCGGCACGTTGGGATCGAGGCTCTCCTGCAGGCGCGTGTTCAGCTCCTCGGCGGTGGGAACCGGGGGGAGATCGGACGGTGCCTCGGCAACTGCGCTGGAGGTGGTGGCTGCCGACGTGGTGGCGTCGGTGGTGCCGCCGTCCTCGCCGCTGCTGCACGCCGTCATCGTCAGGGCGGCGGCGACTGCCATGCCTGCCACCAGTGCGCGTCCGGTACGGGGAAGCTTCACGTGTACGTCCTTACATCTCGTGAGTTGACTCGGTATCGAGCGTCGGGCCAGACCTTACCGACCAGTTCTGAGGAAACGGTAAAGCTCGTCGCGCCCTCGAGAGGGGTCACAGGGTGGGCGGCGTCGGTCGGCGCGGTGGCCGCCGCGCGCACCGCACGGGGTAGCGCGCACTCTGCATCCTGCGCAGAACACCGCGCGCTGCGCACGGGGCGAACCCCTGGCCGGGTGGAGGATGCCGGGTTCGACGCCGAACCCGCATGCACCGCGCACATTCGGTCCACCGAGCTCCGATCAGTCGAACAATGAGCGATTCAGCTGATTCGGGAGGCTGCGAATGTCGCACCCTGACCCGCGCTGCCATTGCTCGCGTAGGTGAGATGCGCAAAGGAATTGAATCCGCCGATCTGGCACACCGGGTCTCCGAAGTTGCAGAAACTGCGGGCGCGCGGGCCGTAGGTTCCGCTCGCCGACTCGATGGTCCTCCCGGTCAGACCGAACGGGTTGCCGAACACGACGACGGCCTCGACCCGGTCGGCGACGCCGGCGGGCAGCACGGAACCGGTGAGACTGCTCGGGGTGCGCAGACCCACGGCATTGGTGACCACAGTGGCACCCTGTGAGTACCCACCGATGATGAATTGCGTTGCAGGACATGCTGCTGCGACGGAGGTGATGTGCGCGACCAGGTCACGCGAGCCGGGCCCGGCGCTGGCCTGCGAGAAGTCGGCAGCGTAGTTCACGGCGTAGGTGCTGACGGACCGTCCGGCGAGCGTGGAGGTGACACTGCTGGTGAAAGGTCCACCGGTGATGCCGAGTCCGGGCAGTTCACCGGTCCCGCGTGCAAACGAGACGTCGACGTCCGTACACGGCGCCGCGGTGGCCACAGCGCTGGGAACGACCAGGGCCGCAGCGGCGACAGACGCCGCTGCACACGCCCGAGCGAGAAGTCTGACATTCATGACGAGCCTTTCCCCGAAGGTCAGTGGACTCGGTCACAGTAACGGACGGAAATGTCGGGTGACAGTACTTGTTCGCACACATCACAATTGCACGAACGCATTTCCCGCATGTCACCGGAAACGCCGAAGACACGGAAGGAACGAGCGCCGGAAGACCGTCACGACGAGCAGTTCGGACGCCGAAACCCCCTCGTGTCGTCCCGGGCGTCGACAGATGCTGCCGACACACCGCTCAGACGCCGAGAACGGCTCGGGCCTGGAGAGCCACCGTGCGATCCGCCGCGAACGCCGCCGCCCGCAGCACGGCCGACGCCGCGGGCGCGTCGATCCGGTGACGACCGGCCAGGACACCGATGGCCTCGTCGATCAGGTCGCACTCACCGCCCGGATCCGCCGGTACGCCTGCCAGGCCGGAGGTGACCAGTTCGTCGCCCAGCACATCGGCGAGTCTGCCCACCGCCGCGACGGTCCTCTCGTCGGGTGTGCCGAGGGGACCGCGTCCGTGGCACTGCAGGGTGCCGACCCGGCTGGCTGTTCCGAGCGCGACGGTCCGGACCCATCGCACCCCAGACTCGATGAGACAGTCGACCAGCAGGGGCCATCGCGCGCAATCCGCCGCCGAGTCGACCGACACACTGTGCATCCGACCGTCTGCCATCGTCTCCGCGTGGGGTCCCTCGCCCAGGAGGTACTGCAGATCCGCCAGCTGCACGGCATCGTGGGCGGTCGGGTACAGCACGCGCCTGCTGTCCGGGGCGTGCGCGGAGGTGAGTACTGCGGTCGCTCCGTCCGCGTACAGGAGATCTGCACAGACGGCGACCCACTCGGCTCCGCGCAGACCCGCGAGCGGGTGCCGCTGATCGCTCACCATGGGAGCGAGGCTCGCAGCGTGAACTCGGTGCCGGGCACGGGCACTCCTCGTCGTACGGGTGCGGCGACAGACGCCGCAGTCACGCGTATTCGGCGGTGCGCGCCCCGCGGATGGGTCACAGGACTCGATCGGTGAGCCTCAGGCCAGACTGTCCATCGGATCCGCCACCGCGAGGTGCTCGTCGTCTCCGGAGAAGGTCCGCGCCACCCCGGGGCCCGTGCTCCGCGTCTCGAACCGCACGGTCACCACGTCGTGCCCTGCGCCCTGCACCCACCCGTGGCCGTACTCGTCGTGTCGGACGTCGAGCCCCGGCCGCCAGAGCAGGACGTCGCTCGTGACGACCGGCGCGGGCTCGGCCGCGGTGACCGAGGAGTCGACGTCGAGGCCCTCCTGGTCGAGTTCGGGGAACAGCGACTCCTGCCGGACCGTCGACAGCCCGGCGAGGCCCACGCCCACGAGTCGGATACTGCCGAGCTCGCGCGGATCGAGAGCCTGCCGCTGCGCGGTGGCCACGATCGTCGCCAGATCGACCGTCGCGTACGGCAGTGTGGCCGAACGGGTCACGATGCTCATGTCGGACTTGCGGAGCTTGAGGACGACGGTGCGGGCCGCCCGCCCGTCCTTCGTCAATCGGGTGTGGGCGGCCTCCGCGCTGGCGACGATGGCGGATCGCAACCCGGCCATGTCGACGATGTCGGTGGCGAAGGTGGTCTCGGCACTGACCTGTTTGGACTCGGCGCGTTCCGCCACGGGTCGATCGTCGAGACCACGTGCGAGACGGTGCAGGCTGGGGCCGACGGCGGAACCGAGTACGGACGCGGCCTCCGCCTCCGGCATCGCGGCGAACGCACCGACCGTGTGCACTCCCAGTCGGCGGAGCTTGTCCTCGGCCACCGGCCCGATGCCCCACAACTTCCGCACCGGCAGAGTCTCGAGGAGGGCGGCCTGGTCCGCCGGAGAGACCACCCGGATGCCGTCCGGCTTCGCGAGACCCGAGCCGATCTTCGCGATCTGCTTGCCCGCTCCTGCTCCGATGGAGGCGACGAGCCCGGACGCGTCCAGGACTGACGCACGCAGCGCGGCGCAGAACTCCTCCACCTCGGCGACGGTCGCTCCCGCCAACTCCGCGGGCTCACCGAACGCCTCGTCGAGCGAGAGCTGTTCGATCACCGGCACGACGCGCCGCACGGTGTCGAAGACGACGGTGGAGAGAGCCGAGTAGACCTTGCCGCGGGGCGGCACCACCACCGCACCGGATCCGACGAGTCGTCGAGCCTGGTGCATCGGCATCGCCGACCGGGCACCGAACACGCGTGCCTCGTAGCTACATCCCGCCACGACGCCTCGACCACCGCCACCGCCGACGAGCACGGGTCGGCCCCGCAGCGTCGGCCGGGTGAGCTGCTCGACCGACGCGAAGAACGCGTCCATGTCGAGATGCAACACCCAGCGTCTGCTGCGCTCGGCCGACCCGCCGCTCACACCGTCAGGCCTTCACCAGCGATGCCCGCACTCCGTCGCCGAGATCGACTGCTGCCGAACCCGGATCGCCGACCTGCAGATCGGTGGCCAGGATCTCGCCGGCGATGAGATCGCGGTGCGTGTCGAACCAGGACCGGCGCTCGGCGGGAACGTCGACCGTCACCGCGATGCGGTCGGACACGTCCAAACCCGCGGAGCGTCGGGCGTCCTGGAACTCGCGGATGCGATCCTTGGCCCACCCCTCGGCCTCGAGCTCCTCGGTGACCTCCGAGTCGAGCACGACCAGCCCGGCATTGCCCGGGAGCGCCGCCGTCGACTCCGGTTCCGCCGCGACCAGGCGCCGGGTGAACTCCTCGGGCAGCAGCTCGAGACCTGCCGCCGTGACGACGCCGTCGGTCTCGCTCCACTCCCCTGCCTTGACCGCCTTGATGACCGCCTGCACCTGCTTGCCCAGACGCGGACCGGCCACGCGGGCGTTGACGACGAGCTCGAAACGGCCGTGCACGTCGACGTTCTCGGTGAGATCGACACGCTTGACGTTCACCTCGTCGGCGATGAGGTCCGCGAACGGGCGCAGCCGCTCGGCGTCGTCGGCGGCGACGGTGAGCTCCTGCAGCGGCAGGCGGACGCGCAGGTTCTTCGCCTTGCGCAGCGACAGTGCCGCGCCGCAGACGGTGCGGACCTCGTCCATCGCCGCGACCAGCTCGGGATCGGCCGGCAACTCGGTACCGACCACCGGCCAGTCCGCGAGATGCACGGAGCGCCCACCGGTGAGTCCCCGCCAGACGACCTCGCTGACGAGCGGGAGCATCGGGGCCGCGACGCGGGTGAGCACCTCGAGCACCGTGTGCAGAGTGTCGATCGCGTCGGCGTCCTCGTTCCAGAAGCGCTGACGCGAGCGCCGCACATACCAGTTGGTCAGCGCGTCGCAGAACTGACGCAACTCGTCGCACGCCCCCGCGATGTCGACCGCCTCCAACGCCTCGGTGATGACGCGCGTGGTCTCGGCCAACTTGGCCAGGATGTAGCGATCGAGCACGTTGGTGGAATCGGTCCGCCACGTCCCCGGCTTCGACGCGTACAGCTGCAGGAAACTCCACGCGTTCCACATCGGCAGCAGTGCCTGCCGCACACCCTCGCGGATGCCCTGCTCGGTGACGATCAGGTTGCCGCCCCGCAGGATCGGGGACGACATGAGGAACCACCGCATGGCATCGGAGCCGTCGCGGTCGAACACCTCGTTGACGTCCGGGTAGTTGCCCTTGGACTTGCTCATCTTGAGCCCGTCCTCGCCCAGCACGATGCCGTGTGCGGCGACCGTCCGGAAGGCGGGCCGGTCGAACAGCGCCGTCGCCAGGACGTGGAGGGTGTAGAACCACCCACGCGTCTGACCGTTGTACTCCACGATGAAGTCGCCCGGGTTGTGCGTGGAGAACCACTCGGCGTTCTCGAACGGGTAGTGCACCTGGGCGAACGGCATCGAGCCCGACTCGAACCAGCAGTCCAGTACCTCGGGGACTCGACGCATGACGGACCTGCCCGTGGGGTCGTCCGGGTTGGGACGGGTCAGCTCGTCGATGAACGGCCGGTGCAGGTCGGTCGGACGGACGCCGAAGTCCGCCTCGATCTGGTCGAGACTGCCGTACACGTCGGTGCGCGGGTACGCGGGGTCGTCCGACACCCACACCGGGATGGGGCTGCCCCAGTAGCGGTTCCGGCTGATGTTCCAGTCACGCGCGCCTTCGAGCCACTTGCCGAACTGGCCGTCGCGGATGTGCTCGGGCACCCACGTGATGTCCTGGTTCAGCTCGACCATCCGGTCGCGGAAACTGGTGACGGAGACGAACCACGACGGCACCGCCATGTAGATCAGCGGCTGACCCGAACGCCAGCTGTGCGGGTACGAGTGCTCGATGGTCTCGTGCCGCACCAGCTTTCCCGACGCCTTGAGGTCCTTGATGATCACCGGGTTGGCATCGAAGATCATCAGACCCTCGTACGGCGGCACCATCGCGGTGAACTTGCCGCCGGCGTCGAGCGGCTGCACCACCTCGATACCGTTGGCCGTCGCTACGTCCATGTCCTCCTCACCGAAAGCCGGTGCGAGGTGGACGATTCCGGTACCGGAGTCGGTGGTCACGTAGTCGGCCGACAGCACACGGTGACTGTTCTCGTGACCGAGGAAGAAATCGAACGGCGGCGCGTAGGCGAGACCGATCAGATCGGCACCGGTGTGTTCGGACACCACCACGGGCTCGTCGCCGAACTCACGGGCGTAGTGCGACACCCGATCTCGGGCGAGCACGACACGGCCGCCCGTGCCGTCCTCGATCTGCACGTAGTCGATGTCGGGGCGTACGGCCATCGCCAGGTTGGACGGCACGGTCCACGGGGTGGTGGTCCAGATCAGTGCGTCCGCACCGTCGAGCGGGGAGCCGGGCGCGCTCAACGTCATCCGCACCGTGACCGCTGGGTCCTGACGCATCTTGTAGGCGTCGTCGAGCCTGGTCTCCTGGTTCGACAGCGGCGTCTGCTCGTACCAGCTGTAGGGCAGCACACGGAAGCCCTGGTACACCAGGCCCTTGTCGTGCAGTTCCTTGAACGCCCACATGACCGACTCCATGAAGTCCAGGTCGAGCGTCTTGTAGTCGTTGTCGAAGTCGACCCACCGCGCCTGGCGCGTGACATAGTCGCGCCACTCGCCGGTGTACCGCAGAACGGACTGCTTGCAGTACGCGTTGAACTCCGCCAGACCCATCGTGTCGATCTGGCTCTTGTCGGTGATGCCGAGCTGCTTCTCCGCCTCGAGCTCGGCGGGGAGACCGTGACAGTCCCAGCCGAACCGTCGCTCCGCCTTGCGCCCGCGCATGGTCTGGAAACGCGGGATCAGGTCCTTCACGTAGCCGGTGAGGAGATGGCCGTAGTGCGGGAGGCCGTTGGCGAAGGGCGGCCCGTCGTAGAAGACGAACTCATCCGCGTCGGCACGCGCGTCGACGCTGGCTCGGAATGTGCCGTCCGCGTCCCAGTGCGCGAGGACCTGCTGCTCGAGAGCCGGGAAATCGGGACTGCCGGACTCCGAGGCGTAGCGGACGCGGGGGTACCCGGCGTCGGGTGTCGAGGTGTCGTCGGTGGTGGTCATGGCTGCGGTGCTCCTGTGCCCGTTCGATGCGGCACGGGGACGACGACCGGCACTCTGCGCCGGAAGCCGCGGTACCACCCCGCTTGGCCGCCGAGGCGACCCACTCTCCGATCGAGCTGTGACGGGCTCGACCCGTCCGGTTCTACTGAGCACGGACCCGTGCGGGCCGAGACCGTTCTTCCGGACAGCTCCCCGGTGATGGCCGGATCGTCGCTGAACTACTTGTACTTCGACGTGAGGAAGTCTACCGCCGCCGGCCCACGAGGGCACCGGCGAGCAAGAGGACCGCACCCACGAGACACACCGCGATGCAGGCCCAGGCCCACATCACGGATCCCGTGACGAGCGAGACGACGAGTAACGCGAACCCGACGCCCGCCAGAACCAGCGTCAGAACAAGCACGCACTCATCCGTTCACCCTCGATCCCCCCGCTGGTTCCCCCCGGAACAGCCTCGACGAGGACGGATCAGTTGTTGCCCTTGGCGTACGACTGTCCGAAGTTCGACGACTGGCCGTTGTCCTTGCTGAACGGATCCTGACCACTGTCGACCGGCAGTGCGGACGAACGCTGGTCGAGTTCCTGCAGCTGGGACTCGAGGTAGGACTTGAGGCGGACCCGGTACTCGCGCTCGAACGTCTTGAGGCGCTCGATGCGCTCCTCGAGGACCGAACGCTGCTGGTTGATGGTCGCCATGATCTCGGTGTGCTTGCGCTCGGCATCGCTCTCGAGCGCGTCGGCCTTCTCCTTGGCCTGGCGCAGCTGTGTCTCCGAGCGCGTCTGTGCGTCGGACAGCAGTGCGTCGGCCTTCTGGCGAGCCTCGGAGACGAGGGACTCGGCGCGGCTCTGCGCCTCGCTGACCAGACGGTCCGAGTTGGCGCGAGCGCTCCCGAGCAGCTGCTCGGACTCGGTCTTCGCGTCACCGGTGAGGCGATCGGCCATCTCCTGGGCGAGACCCAGGATCTTCGCAGCCTGCATGTTCGAATCGCCGGCGGACGACGCCGCGGCGGGGGCAGGAGCCGGTGCCGGAGCGGCCTGGACGACCGGTGCCGGCTTGGCGGGCTCCGGACGCGGTGCCGGTGCGGGGGTGGGAGCAGGCGCGGGGGCAGGGGTGCTCTGACGCGACGCTGCCGAGCTCTTGGCCTCGGCGAGATCCTGATCGAGCTCTCCGACCCGCTGACGCAGGTCGGCATTCTCCTCGATCAGGCGCGACAGCTCCTGTTCGACGAGATCGAGAAATGCATCGACCTCGTCCTCGTTGTATCCGCGCTTACCGATGGGCGGCTTGCTGAACGCGACGTTGTGCACATCGGCGGGAGTCAGCGGCATGGAAGGGTCCCTTCACGCGTCTCGAGAGCGGTGGAGCATCGACAAGCGATGTACGCGAGCATTCGTTCGATCAACAGTGGCAGTGGCACCCGGCTGCCGTAGTGGGGGCAACCAGGACATTCAGTTATATCGCACAAAGAGCGATGGTCACTCATCGTGCACCTTCGAGCAACATTCTGTCACACGGGACACTGTCGCCGTCGACGGAACTCACCGTCAGCCGACGCCCTGCACCACGCGCATCAGGATGAAGACGATGAAGAGCAGCACCATGATGGACAGGTCGAGCCGGACACCGCCCAGATTCAGTGGCGGGATGATGCGCCGCAGCAGTTTGACCGGCGGATCGGTGACCGTGAAGATCGCTTCGAGTACGACCACGACCACACCCGTCGGACGCCAGTCACGTGCGAAGGATCGGATGAACTCGACGATGATCCGGCCGATGAGCAACAGCCAGAAGACGAAGAGGATGAAGTACAGGACCGCGAACACTCAGCTCACCGTCCTGCGAGACGCAGGAGAGACCGACACCGACACAACTTTCTGATCACGCACGACACCACAATGCCATCTCGCGACACGGGGAGGCCATCTCGCGACACGGGGAGGCCATCTCGCACCGCGAGACCGGCCCACCGCGCCGTGTGAGACGTCACTGCTGGTTGTAGAAGCCCGTCTCGGCGATCCGGCGACGCTCTTCGGCGGAGACGTCGACGTCGGCGGGTGAGAGCAGGAACACCTTCGTGGCGACCTTGTCGAACGAACCACGCAACGCGAACGCGAGGCCCGCGGCAAAGTCGACGAGGCGCTTGGCGTCGGCGTTGCTCATCTCGACCAGATCCATGATGACGGGCGTGCCGTCACGGAAGCGCTCGCCGATCGTGCGCGCCTCGCTGTAGTCGCGCGGACGCAGCGTGGTGATGGTCGACATGGGGCCCCCGTCGTCGAGTGCGGCCTGGCGGCGGTCGGACACGCGCGGTTCGGCGTGACGGGGCTCGCTGCGACGCAGCTCCGAGTGCGGGTCCATGCGAGTGTCCATCGCGAGGGCGCCGCGGGTGGAGGTGCGCATCGCGCCGCCGGAGCGGGATCCGCCACCGGAGCGCGACGACAGCGGCGCCACCCGAGCACTGTGCCGGGGCTCGGGACGCTCGTAGTCGTCGTCCTCGTCCCGGCGACCACCGACGAACGCCGGCTCGGCGTAGTCGCGATCGGCGTAGTCATGGTCGTCCATCGATTTTCCGTATCCGCCACGCGACGACCGGGATGCGACGGGCGCATCCGTGTCGTCGAGGTAGTCGTCCTCGAAATCGTCGAGTGGGACCATGCCGAAGTAAGCCTTGAACTTGTGCAACGTGCTCATCGGTCGACCTTCCTGGCGTGGCGGTGTGGCTGGTACTCGTGTGACTGGAGTAAGTCCGTGGTGACGATGGTGTTCATGTCGTCAAGGCGAGGTTATCGGCCGTGGGCCGAGGATTGCGGTTCCGACACGCACACACGTGGACCCGTGTCGGACAGCCTCTTCCAGGTCGCCCGTCATCCCGGCCGAGAGTCCGGTCGCGCCCGGATGCGAGGCGAGGACCTGCGTGTGAAGACGCTGCAGATCCTCGAACGACGCGTCGGCGTCCGCACCCAACGGGGGCACCGCCATGAGCCCGGCGAGTCGCAGACCCGAGGTCTCGGACACCTGCGCGGTGAGTGCCTCCAGGTCTTCGCGGTCCACGCCTCCGCGATGCGTGTCACCGTCCAGACTCACCTGCACGTAGACGTCCAGATCCGCAGTCCTGTCACCGTTGTCCACCGCACCCGCGACCGCCTTGCCGAGTGCGGTGACCAGACGGTCGGTGTCCACCGAGTGGATCGCATGTGCCCAGGCGGCAACAGCTTTCGCCTTGTTGCGCTGCAGGCGGCCGATCATGTGCCAGCGCACACCGTCGGTGCCGATCTCGGCGACCTTGGGAGACGCGTCCTGCTCGCGCGACTCGCCGAACTCGGTGCACCCGAGCTCGCGCAGCAGTGCGACGTCGGAGGCCGGGAAGAACTTGGTGACGGGAAGCAGGGTCACGGAATCGGGTGCGCGATCCGCGGCCGCACAGGCGCGCGACAGCCGATCGCGGACCTCGGCGAGATGGTCCTCGAGATACGTCCGCCGATCGTCCGGCGCGGTCACGAGGTCGTGTCCATCCACACGACACCGGCGTGCCGCCCCGTGGGCGACCCGCGGCGGTGGCTGAACAGCGAACGGTCCGTGATGGTCTCGCGCGGATCCGCGGCCACTCCGGCGACGCCGGCCTCGAGCAACTGGCGACGCAGGCCCGCCCGGATGTCGAGACCGGGTGTGCCCTTGCGAGTACGCGTCGCACTGCCCGGCAGGTGGGTCTCGACGTCGATCTGCATGGTGCGGGGCACCTCGTAGTCGTCTCCCCCGGCCGCCGGGCCGAGGAACGCCTCGATCCGGGAGACGGCGGCGCCCGCGGCCACCATGGCGTCGAGAACGCGCGGGACGATGCCGATCCGAGCACCGACGCGGCCGGCGTGAACGGCGGCGACGACGCCCGCGGCATCGTCGGACAACAGGAGCGGTACGCAGTCGGCGGCCAGGACGACGAGCGCGAGGTCGCGCTGGGTGGTGACGAGGGCGTCGGTGGCCTCGACCGGTCCGGAGACCGGTCCGTCCACCGTCGCGACGGATCGACCGTGGATCTGGTCCATCCACACGAGACGCTCGGGAGACAGACCGATCTTCTCGGCGAGACGACGCCGATTGGCCTCCACGTGCGCCGGGTCGTCACCGACGTGATCACCGAGATTGAAGGAATCGTAGGGCGGTTCGGACACGCCTCCGGCGCGTGACGTCGTCACGCGCCGGACACGGTAGCCGCGGTCGGAGATGCTCACCGACGCATGAAGGAGGGCACGTCCACGTCGTCGTCGCCCTCGTCCTCCACCCGGACGGGATGTCCGGTGGCACGCGCGGCGCGCTCGCCGATGGGGGGAAGAGACGAGGACGGCGCGTCGCGGAAGACGGCGGGACCGTCGTCCTCGGTACGCGTCTCGCCCGCGCGGGCCGTTCCCACGGTGGCGCCGCGAGACTGACTCTGCGGTGCCTCGATGGGGCGACGGGCCGGACCGCTGCCGTCGAAACCGGCGGCGATGACGGTGACGCGCACCTCGTCGCCCAGCGAATCGTCGATCACGGTGCCGAAGATGATGTTGGCGTCGATGTGCGCGGCCTCCTGCACCAGCGATGCCGCTTCGTTGATCTCGAACAGACCGAGATCGGATCCGCCGGCGATGGAGAGGAGCACTCCGCGTGCACCCTCCATGGACGCCTCGAGCAACGGCGAGTTGATGGCCGACTCGGCCGCCTTGATGGCGCGCCCCTCGCCGCGCGAGGACCCGATGCCCATGAGGGCGCTGCCCGCACCGGACATGACGCCCTTGACGTCGGCGAAGTCCACGTTGATGAGGCCGGGAGTGGTGATGAGGTCGGTGATGCCCTGGACACCGTTGAGCAGCACCTCGTCGGCGGAGCGGAACGCGTCCATGAGGCTGACGGCCGCGTCGCCGAGCTGCAGCAGCCGGTCGTTCGGGATGACGATGAGGGTGTCGCACGACTCGCGCAGACCCTGGATGCCGACGTCGGCCTGACCGCCGCGTCGCTTGCCCTCGAAGGAGAAGGGCCGCGTCACCACACCGACGGTGAGGGCGCCGAGCTTGCGCGCGATGCTCGCGACGACGGGGGCTCCACCGGTGCCGGTACCGCCACCCTCGCCCGCGGTGACGAACACCATGTCGGCACCCTTGAGCACCTCTTCGATCTCGTCCTTGTGATCCTCGGCGGCCTTGCGGCCCACCTCGGGATCGGCACCCGCGCCGAGGCCTCGGGTGAGTTCGCGACCGACATCGAGCTTGACGTCGGCGTCCGACATGAGCAGCGCCTGCGCGTCCGTGTTGACCGCGATGAACTCGACTCCCTTGAGTCCCTGCTCGATCATGCGGTTGACCGCGTTGACGCCGCCGCCGCCGATGCCGACGACCTTGATTACGGCGAGGTAGTTGTGCGGGGGCGTCATGGGCTCTCGCCTTCCGTGGTTGGTGTGCATGATGCAGTCGAGGCAAACCCTCAACCTGAACCATAGGTTCATAGTTATGTCAAGTGATCGACTGGGTGAAACGCTAGAGACACCGCTCGGCGGGTTCCATTAGGCGCGCCGACACGCGCAGGAAAAATATGTGGGACGTCACCGTCACCGAATGGTCGGCAGATCCGGACTCGACACGTCGTAGGTCTGACCCGGCTGAGTGAGCAGTGGCAGAGCGATGGACGCCTTGTACTCCGTGTCCTCACTGCTCCCCCACACCACGACCCGGCCGTCGTACAACGTCAACGACACCGCCGAGATGGTCGGCGCGTCGATCTGTGCCACCTGCGATCGCAGCGGACCGGGCAGCGCGGTGAGCACCGACAGGGCCGCACGGGTCTCGAGGTTGCCGAAGGACGGGCTGGCCACCACCATGCGCACCACCCCCGGCGGGGGCGGTTCCACCGCGAAGTCGACGGCCTCGGCGTCCATCAGATGGGTACCGTCCGCCGCGTCGAAGAAGACGACGGGAACGCGCTCCTCGACCGTGACCCGCACCGTGGACGGGTACACGCGCTGGACCCGGACCGACGCGACCTTCGGGATGGCGGCGACCCGCGCCGCGGCAGCATCCGTGTCCACTCTCGGCAGGGGTGTCCCCTCCGCGACCTCCAGCGTCTGCACGACCTGCTCGCGCGAGACCGCGGCGTTGCCGTTCACCTGCACGGAGGAGACCGCCCACAGCGGACCGAAGTACGACACCGCCACGAAGGCGACCGAGGCGACGAGCGCGAGAAGGATCAACAGCTTGCCGCGGCGACCGACACGCGGTTCGCGCGCCGGCGCCCGCGTCGACGTGCGCGACCGCGTCGACCGCTCCGCACCGACACGACGCGGTGTGGCCGCGGGTCGGGTGCGGCCGGTACCGCGCGCGTTCACGGTCTGTCGTCCTGCCATGTCACGTCCCGAACTCAGCGCCGCGCCGGGGTGGAGCGGAGAGCGTCGAGGATCTGGCTTCCCAGCATGGTCACGTCGCCCGCGCCCATCGTCACCACGATGTCGCCGGCGACACACAGGTGCGCCACCTGACGCGGCACGGCGGACAGATCGGGCTGGTAGTGCACCGGCTTGGTCACCGACCGGGCCACCGTCGCTCCGCTGACACCGGGAACCGGCTCCTCGCGCGCGCCGTAGACGTCGAGCACGACCACCTCGTCGGCCAGATCCAGGGCGGCCGCGAACTGGTCCGCGAAGGTCACCGTGCGCGAGTACAGGTGGGGCTGGAACACGACGATCACGCGACCGGGGGTCGCGGTGTCCGCGGTGCGCACCAGGTCCGCCGCGGCACCGAGCACCGCGCGGACCTCGGTGGGATGGTGGGCGTAGTCGTCGAACACGCGCACGCCGCGCTCACGGCCCTGCAACTGGAACCGTCGGTGCACACCGGCGAACCCGGCCAGCCCCTCGATGATCTCGTCGACTCCGGCCCCGGTCTCGCGCGCGGCGACGATGGCGGCCAGCGCGTTCAGCGCCATGTGCCGGCCGGGCACACCCAGGCGCACGGTGCGGGCACGGTCCTCGCCGGCCAGCCGGAACTGCACCACGCCGCCGGTGTCCTCGGGCTCCCACCCGAGCAGCGTCGCGGACACCTCGGCGCCGTCGACCTGCGCGTCCTTGGAGCCGTACGTCAGAACCCGCACACCGTCGGTCGCCTTCGCGGCGACCCGACGCGCCAGCTCCCGCGACCCGGGGTCGTCCGTGCACACCACCAGGGCACCGCCGGCGGACAGACGAGCGGCGAAATCGTCGAACACCTGGACGTAGGCATCCTCGCTGCCGAAGTAGTCGAGGTGATCCGCCTCCACGTTGGTGACGACGATGACGTCGGGGTCGTACTGCAGCAGCGACCCGTCGCTCTCGTCCGCCTCCGCGACGAAGACCTCGCCGGTGCCGTGATGAGAGTTGGTTCCCGCTTCGTTCAGCTCGCCGCCCACGGCGAAGGACGGATCCGCACCGCAGTGCTGCAGCGCGACGACGAGCATCGACGTGGTGGAGGTCTTGCCGTGCGTCCCCGACACCAGGACGGTGCGGAAACCCTTCATCAGCGAGGCGAGCACGGCCGGACGCAGGAGGACGGGCACACCACGCTCGGCGGCCGCGACCAGCTCCGGGTTCGTCTTCGGGATGGCCGCGTGCGTCGTGACCAACGCCGTCGGGCCGCCTTCGAGCATGTCGAGCGCCGACGCGTCGTGCCCGATCCGTATCTGGGCACCGCGGGCGCGCAGCGCCTTCACGCCACGACTCTCCTTGGCGTCGGAGCCCGACACCTGGCCACCGCGCGAGAGCAGGATCCGGGCTATCCCCGACATGCCCGCTCCCCCGATGCCGACCATGTGCACGCGCTGCAGTTCGGGCGGCAGGGTCGCGTCGACGGTGTGTCGCGTCATGCCCGACCACCTCGTCCGGCGACCTCGAGAACGATGCGCGCGACCTCCGCGGCGGCGCCTCGATGACCCGCGCCCGCGGCGGCCGCACTCATGGCCGACACGCGATCGGGATCGGTCAGCAGCGACACCACGTCGGTGGCCACGAACTCCGGCGTGAGGTCGGCGTCGGCGATCACGACACCACCGCCGGCCGCGACGATCGGGCCCGCGTTGAGTTCTTGTTCCCCGTTGCCATGGGGCAAGGGTACGTAGAAGGCGGGCAGACCGACGGCCGAGACCTCCGCGACGGTCATCGCGCCGGACCGGCACACGACGGCATCGGCGGCAGCGTAGGCGAGGTCCATGCGGGTCAGGTACGGCACCGCCACGTAGGGGGCGTCCGGATCGGCCGTGGCGACGTCGAGGGTGTTCTTCGGGCCGTGCGCGTGGAGCACCGACACGCCGGCGGCCGCGAGCGCGGCCGACGCGCCGGACACGGCGAGGTTGAGCGAGCGGGCGCCCTGCGACCCACCGAACACGAGCAGCACGGGACCGTGCTGCGGCAGTCCGAAGTGCGCACGCGCCTCGGCGCGCAGTCCGGCGCGGTCGAGCTCGGTGATGGTCGGCCGGACGGGGATGCCCACGATCTCGGCCTCCGACGACCCGCGGCCGTGGATCCCGGAGCCGGCGACGGCGGCGAGGACTCTCGTCGCCAGGCGGGCGCCCACCTTGTTCGCGATACCGGCCCGCGCGTTCGCCTCGTGCACGATCACGGGCACCGTGCCGCGAGCGGCGAGGTAGGCCGGCAGCGCGACGTACCCGCCGAAGCCGATCACCACGTCGGCGTCGACGTCGCGCAGGACCGCACGCGTGGCGCGGACCGATCGCACGACGTTCGCCGGCAACGCGAACAGCGACCGGGTCAGCCTGCGCGGCAACGGCACCGGCGGAACGAGTGCCAACTCGTAACCGCGGGCGGGTACCAGCGTCGTCTCGAGCCCGCGTTCGGTTCCGAGTGCCGTCACCCGTATCGACGGGTCCAGCTCCCGCAGGGCGTCGGCCACCGCGAGAGCTGGTTCGATGTGTCCCGCCGTGCCGCCGCCGGCGACGACGACGGACACGCCGGAAGAGCCTGTCACCGGTGATGTCTCCGTTCTCGTGATCGTGCGTCGCGGGCAGCGGCGCTGCGTGCCATGTCCGCGGCGCCCCGTCGGGGATCCCGCGCGGACGGGCGTCCGGACGCGTGTCGCTCGGGAGCGGGGCGTGCCGCGCGGGACTCGGACTCGCGTCGTCGCGCCTGTGGCGGCAACGCCTGGCGCGCAGCGGGTCCCGCCACCCCCGGTCGGCCAGGACCACGCGTTCCGCCTCGCGCCTGCGACGCCTTGACCGGCGAGTAGGGCTCTGGCACCGGCAGTCTGAGCAGTCTGCCGAACTTCCCGTCGTGACCCGACGCGAGTGCGGCCACCGCCTCGGGTTCGTGTCGCGAGATGTTGGCGAGCAGCCCGAGCACCAGAAGTGTGATGGCGGTGGACGTTCCGCCCGCGGACACCAGGGGCAACTGCAGTCCCGTCACGGGCAGGAGCCCGATGACGTAGCCGATGTTGATGGCGGCCTGCGCGAGGATCCAGACAGTGAACGTCGCCACCAGGATCTTCATGAACGGATCGGGCACCCGCGCCGCGATGCGCAGGCCCGTGAAGACCAGCAGCCCGAACAGTCCGATGACCGCGATGCACCCGACCAGGCCGAGTTCCTCGCCGATGATCGCGAAGATGAAGTCGTTGTGCGCGTTGGGAAGATAGCTCCACTTGGCTCGGCTCTGACCCAGGCCGAGACCGAACAACCCACCGTCGGCCAGGGAGTACAGCGCCTGCCGCGACTGGTATCCGGTGCCCTGCGGGTCGCTGCCGGGGTTCAGCCACTGCTGGATACGCGCGGAGCGGTACCCGGCCGTCAGGGCGAGCACCACCGCCGCCAGGAAGAGGCCGCCGACGACCGATCCGAACACCTTGACCGGCAGACCCGCGAACCACAGCAGAGCCATGAGGATGATGCCCAGGGCCACGGTGGTACCGAGGTCGGGCTGCATCACGATGAGGAAGAAGATCACCATCGCGGCGGGCACAAGGGGAATCAGCAGACCCTTGAGGTCGGCACGCTCCGCCCGGCGCGACGCCAGCAGGTGCGCGCCCCACACGGCGAAGGTCACCTTCGAGATCTCCGACGGCTGGAGGCCGACTCCGCCGATGGTGAACCATCCGCGGGTGCCCTGCGCGACCGTTCCGATGCCGGGGATCAGCACGAGCACCAGCAGGATCACCGACACCACGAACATCGGGAACGACATCTTGCGCAGGATCCGGATGGGGAGGCGCAGCGCCACGACGAACAGCACCAGGCCGACCACGGTGAAGATGGCCTGCCGGGTGAACATCGTGTACGCGGAACCGTCCTCGGCGTAGGCCTCGACGGACGACGCGGACAGCACCATGACGAGTCCGAGGATGGTGAGCAGTGCCGCCACGGTGACGATGAGGTGGAAGGACGCGAGGGGCCGGTCCACCCATGTCTCGAATTTTGCGCGGACGGGTCGTCGACGCGGAGCCGTACGGCCGGGGCGGGCGGAGGTGACCGGCTCGGTCACGGGTCCGCCGGCGCGCGACGGGGGTGTCGTGGCGCCGCGGGCCGGGCTCATGCCGGCGTGCCGTGGTCGGCGGTGGGAGCGAGATCGTGCGGGCCGAGGCTCGCGGCGGCGGCGGCGAAGCTGTCACCGCGGTGCCCGTAGTCCCGGAACTGATCGAACGAGGCGGTCGAGGGTGCCAGGAGCACGGTGGTTCCCGGCTCGGCGCGGCGCGCGGCTGCCCGCACCGCCTGTGCCATCACTTCGTCACCGTCAGTCACATCAGTCGCATCGGCCACTCCAGCATCGTCTCCCGACGGCACCCGATCCACGGGCACATCCGGCGCGTGTCGCCCGAGTGCTGCCGCGATCACGTCGCCGTCCTGGCCGAACACCACGGCACCGACGAGCCGCGGGGCGACCTCGGCGACGAGATCGTCGACCTCCGCGCCCTTGAGCAGACCGCCCGCGAGCCACACGACGCGCTCGTGCGCGAGGATCGACGACCTCGCGGCGTGCGGATTGGTGGCCTTCGAGTCGTCGACGAACAGCACCCCACCGAGCTCACGCACCACGGCGGCGCGGTGCGGTCCGACGCGGAACGACCGCAGACCGGCCGCGATGTGCTCGGCCGAGACCCCGGCCGCGCGCGCGAGCGACGCCGCGGCGAGCGCGTCCTGCAGTCCCGCGGGCCCTGCGGGTTCGATGGCGTCCGTCTCCACCAGCGACTCGGCGTCACCGAACGCGCGGTCCACGATCGTGCCGTCCACGACACCGACATCGCCGGCAGCAGGGTCGTGCGCAGTGAACCCGACCGTGATCGGAGCCGCGGCGCGCGCTCGCAGCGTGGACGCGATCGCGTCGTCCAGCCCCACCACGGCGACGTCGCCGTGCAGCGCCTGGAGCTTCGCCTGGACGTAGGCCTCCATGCCGCCGTGCCAGTCGAGATGGTCCTCGGCGATGTTGAGCACCACCCCGGCCGCGGGTCGCACCGACGGCGCCCAGAACAATTGGAAGGAGGACAGTTCCACGGCGAGCACGTCCGCCCGGGGGTCGCGTCGCAGCGCGTCCACGACCGGTACGCCGATGTTGCCGCACGCCGCGGACGCCACGCCCGCCGCGTCGAGGACGGCCGCGAGCATCGACGTCGTCGTGGTCTTGCCGTTGGTCCCGGTGACCACCAACCAGGTGCGCGGCGGCCCGTAGACCTCGGCCTGATCGATACGCCAGGAGAACTCGATGTCGCCCCACACCGGCACGCCGACCGTGAGCGCGGTGGTGAGCAACGGCGAATCGGGGCGAAATCCCGGGCTGGTGACGACGAGTGCGCTCTCGGCCACCGCGTCGCGGTCGGTGGCGATCGCGTCCATCGACACCGTGTCCACCCCGAGATCGGCGCACGCCTCGAGGGACGACGCGTCCGAGTCGGCCACCGTCACCGAGGCTCCCACCTCGAGCAGCGCGGGAATCACGGCGCGGCCGGACACCCGGCCACCGGCGACGAGAACCCGGCGACCCCGGAGGTCGAGCGGTGACGTGAGGGGTTCGCGGGGATCGTGCAACACCACGTCAGTCGCCGATCGCCGAGAGGTACTCGCTGTAGAACAGAGCCAGTCCGACGGCCGACGAGATGGCGGCCAACAACCAGAAACGGATGATCACCGTCGTCTCGGCCCATCCTCCGAGCTCGAAGTGGTGATGGAACGGGGCCATCCGAAACACTCGTCGGCGACTCGACCGGAAGACCGCCACCTGGATCACGACGGACGCGGCCTCGGCCACGAAGAGCGCACCGATGACGACCATCAGCAGCTCGGTCCGGGTGACGATGGACAGGCCGGCGAGCAGGCCACCGAGCGCGAGCGAGCCCGTGTCGCCCATGAAGATCTTGGCGGGCGCCGCGTTCCACCACAGGAAGCCGATGCACGCACCCGCCGCAGCGGCACAGATCAGGGCCAGGTCGAGCGGATCACGGACGTCGTAGCAGCCGGGTCCCGGACTCGTGGTGCACGCCTGCCGGTACTGCCAGAACGTGATGACGGTGTACGCACCCAGCACGAGGGTCATCGATCCGGCCGCGAGTCCGTCGAGGCCGTCGGTCAGGTTGACCGCATTGGACCAGGCGCTGACGAGGAGGTAGCAGAACAGGATGAAGACGATGCCGCCCATGGAGACGGTCGCGATGTCGCGCACGTAGCTCAGCTGGACGCTGCCCGGCGTCAGTCCGCCGGCACCGTTGAACTGCAGTGCGAGGACACCGAAGATCACCGCGGCGAACAGCTGACCCACCAGCTTGGCCGTCTTGTTCAGTCCGAGGTTGCGCTGCTTGCGGATCTTGATGAAGTCGTCGAGGAAGCCCACCACGCCCAGCACCGTCGTCAGACCCAGCACCAGGAGCGCCGACACCGACGGCCCGTCCGCGTCGTAGCCGATGCCGATGAGGTGCGAGCCCCAGTAGCCGGCCCACAGACCGGCGAGGATCGCGACGCCGCCCATGGTGGGCGTGCCGCGCTTGGACTGGTGGCTCGCAGGACCCTCGACCCGGATCTCCTGGCCGAACCCCTGCTTCGAGAACGCCTTGATCAACACGGGCGTCAGCAGGATCGCCACCGCCAGCGCGATACCGCCCGCGAACAGAATCTGTCTCACCGAGTCTCCCCCTGCTCGCTCAGCAATGCCTCCGCGACGGTCCACAACCCCACCGACTGGGACGCCTTCACCAACACCAGGTCACCCGGCTCCACCTCGGCGCGCAGCAGCGCGATCGCGGCGTCGGCATCGGGAACCAGGTGGGCCTCCTCGCCCCAGGACCCTTCCATGACGGCACCCTGGTACAGGCCGTGCGACGGGCGACCCGTTCCCACGACGATGATCTTGCTGACGGCCAGACGCACCGCTAGGCGCCCGATCCGATCGTGCTCGATCACCGACTCGTCGCCGAGTTCGGCCATCTCACCCAGCACGGCCCAGGACCGCCGACCCCTGTCGCGGCCACTGCGCGCCATCGTGACGAGCGCCTTCAGCGCGGCGCGTACCGAATCCGGGTTGGCGTTGTAGGAGTCGTTGACGACGGTGACGCCGTCGGCGCGCGTGCGCACGTCCATGCGCCGGGCCGAGGCGGCCTCCGCGCCCGACAGCGCGGCCGCGACGGTCTCGACGTCCATGCCGCAGTCCAGGCCGACGGCCGCCGCCGCCAATGCGTTGCCCACCTGGTGCTCGCCGTGGACCAGCAGCGACACCGGAGCGCTCCCCGACGGCGTGACCATGGTGAACGACGCGCGCGCGGTCTCGTCGAGGCGGACGTCCAGCGCGTGGACGTCGGCACTGGTGTCCGACCCGTAGGTGACGACGCGAGCGGTGGTCTTCGACGCCATCGCTGCCACCAGCGGATCATCGGCGTTGAGGATCGCCAGACCACCGGCCTCCGCAGCCGGAAGCGCTTGCACCAGTTCGGACTTGGCCTCGGCGATGTTCTCGCGCGAGCCGAACTCGCCGAGGTGCGCGGTGCCGACGTTGAGTTCCACACCGATCCGCGGCGGTGCGATCGCGGCCAGCGCGGCGATGTGGCCGCGTCCCCGCGCCGACAGCTCGAGGACGAGGAACCGTGTCGAGGCGTCCGCGCGCAGCACGGTCCAGGGATGCCCGAGCTCGTTGTTGAAGGAGCCGGGCGGTGCGACCACGGTGCCCGCACGCTCGAGCACCGCGCGGATCAGATCCTTGGTCGATGTCTTCCCCGAGCTTCCGGTGACACCGACGACGGTGAGATCGCCGGCGGCCAGTTCGGCGACGGACGCCGCGGCCAGCTTCCCGAGTGCGTCCAGAACGGCCGCGCCGGGTCCGTCCTCGTGCTCGACGACGATGGCGGGAACGCCCACCGGCCGCGCTGCGAGCACCGCGACGGCACCGGCGGCGACGGCACCGGCGGCATGATCGTGGCCGTCCACGCGCTCACCGGGCAGAGCGAGGAACAGTCCGCCCTCGGTGATCTTCCGGGAGTCGAACTCGACGCCGGCGGTGATCTCCACGGAGGGATCGGGGACGTCGTGCAGTGTGCCCTCCACGATGTCCGCGACGGCGGACAGGGACAGTCGGATCACATCGAGCCTTTCTGTCGGTCGAGGGCGTCGGCGAGCACACGGCGGTCGTCGAAGGGGTACTTGATGCCGCCGACGTCCTGCCCCACCTCGTGGCCCTTGCCGGCGATCAGGACGACGTCGCCGTCCTTCGCCCACTGCACCACGGCGTGGATCGCCTCGTCGCGCGGAGAGATCTCGCGCACCTCGGCGCTACCGCCGACGGCGTCGGCGCCTCGCCGAACGGCCGCGCGGATGGCGGCCGGGTCCTCGGATCTGGGGTTGTCGTCGGTGATGACGACCAGGTTTGCGGCGCGCGCCGCGGCCTCGCCCATCAGCGGCCGCTTCTCGGCGTCGCGGTCTCCCCCGGCGCCGACGACGACGGCGATGCGGCCGTCGGTCTGAGCGCGCAGAGTGGCCAGCACCGCCTCGAGTGCGGCGGGTTTGTGGGCGTAGTCGACGACGGCCAGGAAGTTCTGACCACGCTCGACGCGCTGCATGCGGCCGGGCACGTCGACCTCGGCCATCGCGGCGAGGGCGACCGCCGGATCCACCCCGACCTCCGCGCACACGGCGGCGGCGACCACGGCGTTGGCGACGTTGTACCGCCCCGGCATCCGGAGTGACGCCGACACGACGGTGTCCCGTGCGGCGACCTCGAACTGCTGGGTGCCGTCCGGCCCGGACGACCAGGACGTCACCGACCAGGAGGCCGTCCCCTCGGTCGTGGTCGCCACGGTGAGCGGGGCGGCTCGGCCCCCGGCCGCCGCGATCTCCGCCATGCGCCGGCCCCACCGGTCGTCGACGCAGACGACGGCGCGATCCGCGCGGACCGGCGAGTCCTCGGCGAACAACCGGGCCTTGGCCGCGAAGTAGTCCTCGAAGGTGAGATGGAAGTCGAGGTGGTCCTGCGAGAGGTTCGTGAACGCGCCCACCGCGAAGGTGGTGCCGTCGACCCGGCCGAGGGACAGCGCGTGGGAGGACACCTCCATGACGACCGTGTCCACCCCCTGCTCGTACATCGCCGCGAACATCGCGTGCAGATTCGGAGCCTCGGGCGTGGTCAGCGCGGACGGCACCGGTTCGGTGCCGATACGGGTCTCGATGGTGCCGATGAGCCCGGGAGTGCGTCCGGCAGCGCGCAGCGCCGCCTCCACCAGATAGGACGTGGTGGTCTTCCCCGAGGTGCCGGTGATGCCGATGACCGTCATCTTGGCGGACGGCCGATCGTGCACCGCCGCGGACAGCGTGCCGAGGATCGAGCGGGGCTGCGGATGCACCAGGACGGCAGTGCCGTCGGGCACGCCGGAACCGATCATGAGGGCCACACCCTCGTCGTCGGTGACCACGGCGACCGCTCCGCGTTCGAGCGCCTCGCCCGCGAAGGCGGCGCCGTGCGACCGAGCGCCCGGCAGGGCCGCGAAGAGATCGCCCGCCAGGATGCTCTGCGCGCGCAGTTCGATGCCCGTGACGCCGACGTCGTCCGTCGCGTCGACCAGCGCACCGTCGACGAGCACTCCGTGGCGCAGACCGATCTCTCCGGCCAGCTCGGTCGCCGACGTGACCGTGGGCCGCTGCGGGCGGAGAGTCGAGCTGGGCACTTCGAGACGCTCCTCTGCTGTGGTGACGGGCGGACGGTGGGTGTTCGGGCCGGTGCGGTGACTGCCTCGGCGCCGAACATGCGAGTGCCGCCGACCGGTGGTCGGCGGCCGACGCATCAGATTACCGGCGAGTCGGCACGCCACGAGACGTGCCATGGCGAAGTCCGCCCCGGTGCAGGTGAACGCCCTGCACCGTCGACGGATCAGTCCGCCTGCAGGAGGAGCCGACGACCTTCCTGCGAGAGCGGCACCGCGTCACGCTGCAGCATCCAGGACGCGATCGAGTGGAACAGCGGAGCGGCGGACTGCCCGCCCGACCCGTCGGAGCTGCGGGTCGGGGCGTCGAGCATGATGCCGATCACGTAGCGCGGATCGTCCGCCGGCGCGATGCCGGCGAAGGTGATCCAGTAGTTCGAGTTGGAGTAGCACTTGCACTCCGGATCGACCTGCTGCGCGGTGCCGGTCTTGCCACTGACCTGGTATCCCTCGATACCGGCGGCGACACCGGTGCCGCGCTGGTTGCCGGTGTCGTTCTGCGTGACGGCCCGGAACATGTCGCGCACGGTGCGCGCGGTGTCGGCACTGACCACCGGCACGCCCTCGGGCTGCGGCTCCGCGGTGCGCTGACCGTCCTTGCCGACGGTCGCCGACACGATGCGCGGCGGGATGCGCACGCCGTCGTTGGCGATCGCCTGGTACATACCGGTCATCTGCAGCAGGGTCATGGACAGGCCCTGCCCGATCGGGAGGTTCGCGAACGTGCCGCCGGACCACTGGTCGCGGGCCGGGACACTGCCGGCACTCTCGCCGGGCAGGCCCACGTCGGTGCGCTGTCCCAGCCCGAACTTGTCCAGCATGTCCGCGTAGCGATCCTCGCCGACCCGCTGCGCGAGCATCAGCGTGCCCACGTTGGAGGACTTACCGAACACACCGGTGGTCGTGTACGGCGCGACGCCGTGATCCCAGGCGTCCTTGACCGTCGCACCGGACATCGTGATGCTGCCGGGAACCTGCAGCACCTCGTCGGGGTTCGTCAGACCGTCCTCGACGGCGGCCGCCGCCGTGACGATCTTGTTCACCGATCCCGGCTCGAACGGGCTGGACACCGCGAGGTTGCCCATCTGCGCCGTCGGCGAGTTGTTGCCCACGCCGATGGCCGGGTCGAAGGTGCCGTCGTTCGACATGGCCAGCACCTGGCCGGTGTGCGAGTCCAGGACGACGGCCGACGCGTTCTTGGCGCCCGACAGATCCTTGGCCTGCTGGACCTGCTGCTGAACGTAGTACTGGATGTCGCTGTCGAGCGTCAGCTCCACATTCGAGCCGTCGATGGCGGGTTGCTGGTCGCGCCAACTGCCGGGAATCACCGCGCCGTCGCTGCCGCGGTCGTAGGTGCGGGAGCCGTCGGTACCGGCCAACACCGGGTCGAGGGAGTCCTCGAGGCCGAGCAGGCCGTGGCCGTCCCAGCCGGTCGCCCCGACGATGTTGGCGGCGAGCGCCCCACCCGGGTACTCGCGGATGTCCTGCCGCTCGAGGCCGACCTCGGGGTACTGCTCGGCGATGGTCGCCGCGACGGCGGGATCGATGCTGCGCACGAGGTACTCGAACGACGAGGATCCGGTCATCTTGTCGAGAAGGTCCTTCTCCGACACCAGGTCGCCCAGGATGCCGTGGACACCGGCAGCGACCTCGCGGATGCGATCGTCCGGATCCGGCTTCGTGTCGTCCTTCGCCTTCGCCTCCTCGAGCTCCACACGCACTCGCTGCGGCTGGAAGGTCAGCGCCTTCGCCTCCATCGTGAACGCGATGGGATTGCCGTCCCGGTCCGTGATGGACCCTCGTGTCGCCGGATCGACGATGGTGGTGGTGCGCTGACTGGCCGACTGCGCCGACAGCGACGGGGCGTCGATGCCCTGGATCCACAGCAACTGCAGCGTCGCGACGCCCAGGATCGCGAACATCGCGAAACGGCCGTAGCGGAACCGGAAGTCGAACGTCTCGGACTTGCGTGGACCCTGTCGACGCGGCGGACGAGGACCGCGAGGACCGGAGCCGGTGGCCGGCCGAGCGCGTGGGTCGCCGTGGTCGCGGCCAGTGCTCCGGTACGGCTGTCGAGTGGTCACCGAGCGCCTCCTGCGATGGGTACCTGCTGCTCGCCCACCGCGGCGGCGGGAGCCGGAAGAGGCTGCGGCGCAGCATTCTCCGGCACTGGCGTGGTCGTCGGTGCCGCGGGTGCGGACGTCGTGGGGGCCGGCGTGGTGGATGCTGCCGGTGCCGACGTGGTCGGGGTCGCGGACGCACTCGGCGACGTACCCGGGCGCCCGACGGGTGTGAGCGCCTCCCCGCCGGACGCGGGTGCCCCGGGGCGCGCACTCGGAGTCGCCGCACCGCCCGACGGGGTGGCGGCCGCGAAGTCGGGAGCCGGTGGACCGGCGGCCGGTGCCGGCGTACCGATCACCTGGACGACGCCGTCCGGCAGGACCACCAGTCGCGGAACGTCCTTCGTCGGGATCATTCCCTGTGCGGTCGCGCGACGGGCCAGCTCGGGAGCCGAGTTCGCTGTCTCCACGTCACGTTGCAGCGCGGCGGCCCGTTCCGTCAGCTCCTGGTTGGTGGCACGCCCCGCACTGAGCAGGTACGAGTCCTCCGCAGCGCGTGTGCTCAACAGCAGTGTCGAGGCGAGTCCGATGGCGAGGAGCCCGATGATGCTGGCCACGAACGGGATCCGAGCCGCGACGGATCGGGTGGGTCGTTGCGCGCGCGGGTCGGACTCGTGGGACATCGCACGCTGGCGACGCTTGTCGTACGCGCGCTTGGCCGCGCCCGTGCGAGCGGGAGGCCGCGGTGCGCGCACCGTCTCGAGCGAGGACCCGGCGCGGCGGTTGCCGTCCGATCCGGTCACGTCCACCGGAACACTCATGACGACCTCCTGGAAATGCGTTCTGCGCCGCGCAGTCTGACCGGAGCCGCGCGGGGGTTGTCGTCGATCTCGTCCTGCGAGGCCTTCTCGGCGCCGCGAGTGAGCAGCCGGAACTCGGGTCCGCTTCCCGGCAGCTCCATCGGGAGCCCCTCCGGCGTGGTGGAGCGGGTGCGCGGTGTCAGCTCCTGCTTGACCACGCGGTCCTCGAGGGACTGGTACGACATGAAGACGATGCGTCCCCCGACGACCAGCGAGTCGAGAGCCGGTGCGATGGCGTCTCGCAACGAGTCGAGTTCCTCGTTCACCGCGACCCGCAGTGCTTGGAAGGTCCGCTTCGCCGGATGTCCGCCGGTGCGACGCGTCGCCGCCGGGATGCTCGCGTAGAGCAGTTCGACGAGAGGCCCGCTGGTGACGAACGGTTCCGTCTCCCGGCGGCGCAGGATCGCCGAGGCGATGCGGCCGGCGAAGCGCTCCTCGCCATAGGTGCTGAGGATGCGGGCGATCTCACCGTGCGACGCGGTGTTGAGGATGTCCGCGGCGGTCCGACCCGTCGTGGGATCCATCCGCATGTCGAGCGGTGCGTCCACGGAGTAGGCGAAGCCACGATCGGCGGAGTCGAGCTGCATCGACGAGACGCCGAGATCGAAGAGGATCCCGTCGACGCTGTCCGTCGCGCCGAGGCCGACCGACGCCAGCGCGACCTCGATACCGTCGTACGTGGTCGCGACCAGCGAGACGCGGTCACCGAAGGGAGCCAGCCGTTCTCCGGCCATGGCCAACGCGTCCGGGTCGCGGTCGAGACCGACGAGACGCAACCGCGGATACGCGGTGAGGAAGTGTTCGGCATGACCGCCGAGGCCGAGAGTGGCGTCGATGTAGACGGGATCGCGGTCGTTCGCAGCAGCGGCGACGAACGCCGGTCCGAGAAGTTCGTCGGCCCGAGGAAGACGGACCGGAACGTGCGAGAAAGGCGAGGCGGATGCCTGCTCGTCCTCCGCCATGGTGGTGATCTCCCGCCTGATTCGCATTCGAGCTGTGTGTCGTGCCAGGTGGAGCGGTGAGTGCGTCGAGGTCTCTGTCCGACAGTGGAACCTGGCGTTGGGGAAGTACGTCAGGGTCCGACCGGTACTTGGCGTTGGGGAAGTACGTCAAGGCCCGGTTCGGGCAGAGGCCACGCGGCACTCGCCGCCGGCCGGGTGTGGCTACAACATGTCCATGAGCGATTCGTCCACTGCCTGCGAGAAATCTTCTTCGTGCTCCTGCGAGTACCGCTCCCACGACGCGGCGTCCCACAGCTCGAGATGATCCATCGAGCCGATGACGACGCAGTCCTTCGACAGCGCCGCGTACTCGCGGTGCGAGGACCCGATGGTGATGCGACCCTGCGAATCCGGCCGCTGCTCGTCCGTACCGGCCGCGAGGTTGCGGATGTACGCGCGCGCCTGCGGGTTCGACCGCGAGGCCTTCGACAGCTTCGCCACCCGCTCCGCGAACACGTCACGGGGGTAGATGGCCAGGCTGTGGTCCTGCCCTTTGCTCACCATCACTCCTCCCGCCAGGTCTTCGCGAAACTTCGCCGGCAACGTCAGTCGAAACTTGTCATCGAGCTTGGGCGTGTAGGTACCGAGAAACACTCGGCACCTCCTCGACCCCGTGTCGTGCAGTTCGCGGGACTCCATCGATCCCCGCTGTCCGCCACATTACCCCACTTTCCCCCACATTCAATCGACACGGCGGAACATTTCAGTGACTCGTCACTAAAGGGCCAGGTCGCACGCACAAAGAGCAGCGAAGTCGGTCCGGCAGCGGGAGGACCCACGTGCGCGTAGTGGAGGTGTCCCCCACCGTTCCGCGACCCCCGTGAACCGGATAAATGCAGGTCGAACGGCACGTTCGCGCGTCACGGGCCCGGGTGACCGCGCGCGGCGGAGTCGCCAGGGGTGCCGGGTGGGGCGTGGTGGGGATCTGG